>VMGF01000003.1 GCA_007376445.1 Parcubacteria group bacterium Gr01-1014_3
GGGTATCGGAATGCAGGAGTCCGGCTTTGATATTTCCTGAGAAGGTGGAAGTGCCGGCTCCGACATCGATCGTCTGAGCAAAGATCGCGTCTCCGGTAGAAATGTTAAGTCCAGCCGTACTAGTTAAGCCAGCCGCGGAGATTCCTCCCGCGAACGTCGAAGTGCCGGTGGTCGTCACTTCCAGGGTGCCTCCCAAAGTCAGACTGGTGGTATTGATATCGGTAGCGGTCAGGGCCGGTAAGGTGGAGGTGCCTAAGCTGGTGATCGTCAATTTTCCGGCAGATTGGATATCGCCGGCGGAGATCGTTAAGCCAGACATGGAAGTAATACCGCCAACGGCATTCACTTTGAGGCCGCCTTCAAGGGTGGAGGTGGCGGCGCCGGAGACATAGAGAAGGGCCGTAGAGCTGATCGTGGAGGCGTTGAGATTAGGCAGGGTGGAGGTGGCGGTACCAGATACCTCAAGCCGTCCTCTCCTCAACGTAATCCCCTCATAAACATCCAGGGAATTTTTGACGAATAGACCGCCATTAGTTGAGGTGGCGCCACCGATACCTAGACCTCCATCAATATATGTAGAGGTAGCGACGGAAAGACCAGAAGCGGCTCCGGCTGGGTTAGCGGTTACAGTCGGGGTATTGGTGGCGATACCAATTCTACCCGTGGAAGTAATCAAGAAGAGCGGTGAGTTAGTGCCGGTGTCAGCTACCACGAAGACTGGGGTGGTTGAACCGACGATCGTACCGGCTACTTCGATAGCTACCTGGGCATAAGGGGTTGATGATCCAAAACCGATCTTTCCATATTCTCCAGAGATGGTGCCGGTGGCCTGAAGGCCGTTGCCAATATTGAAATCTCCGCCTGAAACATTCAGATCGCCGCCGATAAAGGTGTCGACGCCAGAAACAATGAGAGCAGAAGTGGCGCCAAAGGAGCCGGCATTGTTGAATTGGACGCCACCACTGGAGCCGGCTGCTGATCCACCGGTCTGATCAGTGCCGCATTTCACCACGCCATTGGCGTCAGTTTCTAAGTCTCCGGTGCAGCTTGGCAGACCGGCTAAGACTAACTGGGTGTCGGAGTGTAAAAGGTTGGCATTGATGTCTCCGGTAAAAGTAGAAGTGCCAGAACCTACAGATATCTTCTGATCAAAGATGGCGTCTCCGGTATCAACATGAAGGCCTCCGGTCAGGATCAAGCTAGTGGCGCTGATACCTCCCACAAAAGTAGAGGTGCCGGAGGTTTCCACTTCTAGGGTGCCGGATAACGTTAACGAAGTAGCGACGAGGTTGGTGGAAAGAAGATTTGGGATGGAAGAGGTGCCGGTAGTTTCTACGTTCAGATCCCCCGTCAGCGTCAGGCTGGTGGTATTGATATTAGTGGCCGAGAAGTTAGAGACCGTGGAAGTACCGCTTCCCGTGAAATCAAAGGCGCCGGTAGAGATGAGATCTCCGGCTAAGACGAGGCCGTTCCTTACTTCCAGGGATGCCTTGATCAATTGGCCAGCGTCAATGACAGTCGAAGTGCCGGATCCGGAGACGAATAGGAAACCGAGACTTCCCAGAGTCGAAATATTCAGATTCGGAATCGTAGAAGTAGCGGATCCGGTCTGAGTGAATTTTCCCGAAGACTGGATATCACCTCCAGAAATCGTCAAGCCTTGAGCCGAGGAGAGTCCGCCGGCGGAGACTATGTTAATACCTCCATCGAAAGTCGAAGTTCCGGCACCCTGAGCATCAATCACTCCCCCGATATTCAGATTGGAGGTAAAGATACCAGAACCGAGAACTTCCAAAGAGACGCTGGGTGTGTCGGTACCGATACCAATGAGCGGATCGTCTCCACTTGATCTGCCAGAAACATAGAAAACTGGAGAGGACGAACCGCTATCCCCGATTACGAAGATCGGGGTGTTAGAACCAACAATTCCCTGAACTGCTTCGATAGAAATTTGCCCAAATGGTGTGGTAGAACCAAAACCGATTTTTCCATATTCACCAGAAATAGTGGAGGTCGCCTGGAGGCCGTTGCCAATGAAAATGTCGGAATTGGTCGCGTATAAATCGCTAATTTCAACAACATCAGCAGAAGCATCAAGCCTTACAACCGTACCATCATCAATCCAGCCACCAGCAGCGCCCGCGCTCGTCTGGTCATTACCGCATTTGAAAACACCGTTGGAGTCAGTATCAATCGTGTCGCAATCTAATAATCCTCTGGCAACAATCTTGGTATCAGAGTGTAGAAAAGTAGCGCCAATATGTCCCTCGGTGGTCGTTGCTGTACGTCCAACGCTGAAGCCGCCAGAGAAATAAACATTGCCGCCGACCGCTAAAAGCGCCACTACCGGAGAACTAGTTCCAATTCCAACGTTGCCAGCTTCTCGCGCCAAATTAACGCCGCCTTTAAAAGTTGAGGTCGCAGTGGTGGAAGTGGCAGTGATAAAAGAAGTGTTTAAATAATTGCCGATATTCGCCGCGCCTTCGATTCCGAAACTGAACGCGCCGAGAGTATTGCTGACAGAGCTAGTACCAAGACCAAACCGGAATCCGCTATCGATCACGATTTGGTTTATTCCATCATTGGCTTCTTGGATCTGGAAAAGATCGGCAGTCTGACCGGCAGCAGCGCGAATCGCGATTGGAATTGCAGTTGAAGTCGTAGCCTCGATCGTGACCTGCGCGAAATCTATCGGAGTGGTAGATCCAAAAATCGACGGCGAAGAAGTGCCGCTAACCGCGTTCGCGAGTTGCGCGAAGGCGGCGGAAGAAATTAATTGACGAGGAGACAGAGTTTGAAAAGAACCACCGCTCGACGATGAAACCTTAACCTCTAAATATAAGTTCGGATTGGAACTAAAATCCAAATTTAAAACATCCGGATATCCATTACCAACATCACCGATGTTCACATTGAAAACACCAGAGCGAACAGTGGCGGCTACTTCAGTCGGAGTTGTCGGCCAAAGCTGGCTGCCATCGCTAGAAGCGTTATGTATCGAAAACTTGAAATAATAGGTTGTACCAGATGAGCTCCCGAGAAGGTCGCCGCTGGCATTCGCTAGACGGCCCTGATAGCCAAGAATAGTCGGGACCGCGGCTGCGTAAACATTGCTAGAAATAAATTGTGAAAAGTATGAAAAGAATAAGCCTACGATGAGTAGTAACGCGATAAACTTTTTAACGTAAAAATTCGCTCTATTGAAGCTCATTTTCTCTTTATCTCTACCTGCAATTATTATACCATTCGCTATAATATAGATGCTGTGGATAACTATTCCCTCCTATTTGTTCGTAAAATTCACTAGATTTGCTATAGTATAAATACGCCTATGCTTATTGATTTGATTATTATCTTAATTTCTCTTGGGTTAATCTTTATCGGCTTGATAGGAATCTTCCTGCCGTTTTTGCCCGGAGTGCCGGTTGCTTGGGCCGGGCTATTGCTCTATGCCTATCACACTGACTTCTTAGAGTTATCCACAACCCTGATCTTGATTTTTTTGGGCATCACAATATTTACGATGATTGTTGACCTTATCGCGCCAATTATTGGCGCCAAAAAATATAACGCCAGTAAATACGGCATCCTAGGAGCGTCTTTGGGTCTGCTGCTTGGAATTTTTATTTTGGGACCGATTGGAATTTTAGTTGGTCCATTTATCGGAGCAATGCTTGGCGAACTTCTAATTGGAAAAACGGAAAAAGAATCAATGCGCGCCGCTTTCGGAACTTTTCTCGGATTCCTAGCCGGCACTGTTATAAAATTAGTTGCCGTGCTTTCGATGGCGGGTTTTCTGGTCTACGCTTTATTATTCTAAGGTAAAAATATTCAACTGCTCCACCCTGCCCTTCACGGATGCCGAGCCAAGAGATTTTAATTTGTAATTTCCTTGCAATTTATTTTTTGTAGTTTCACCAATGATTAATTGGGTTTTATATTCTTTATTTAACCCCTCCAGACGCGACGCGACGTTAACCGTATCCCCCATCACGGTATAACTCAATCTGGACTCTGATCCGATATTTCCGGCCACCGCGGTGCCTGTATATAACCCTATGCCGATATTTATTTCCGGCTTCCCAGAATCACGCAATTCTTTGTTTAAAAACTTCAATTTTTCCAGCATGCCAAGTGAAGCTTTCATCGCATTATCTGCCTGGTTTGGATCGTCGATCGGAGCGCCCCAAAAAGCCATGATCGCGTCCCCGATATACTTATCCAGAACACCCCCATGCCTCAGAACTTCTTCCGTCATCAGCGAAAAATAGCGGTTTAAAACCGACACCAATTCTGTAGGCGATATCTTCTCGGAAAGTGTCGTAAAGCCCCGGATATCCGAGAAAAATACGGTAATTTCCTTCTCTTCTCCGCCAAGCCGGACCCTGCTGGGGTCTTCCATAATGTGATCCAAAACCTCCTTGGACACATACCGGGAAAATATACCCTGAAGCTCGTGTTTTTCCTTCTCGATCGTGAAATGGCGATAAGCAAAAATACTCAAAGACGACAAAATCCAGGCCGAATTAACATGTAAAATATTAATTACCACGCCGCGGTCAAAGAAAAGCATTGTTGCTACCAGCTGAAGCGCCGCCACACCTAAAATCACCAAAAACGGCCGCAAAAATCTGTACCGCGAAAGGAAACAGATCGCCGGGAAAAGCGAGGCAATCAATATCCAGCCGATCATCAAAGGTTTTTTCAGCGGCAAAAGCCGGTAGCCTGACAAAAGCATATTCCCGATCTGGGCCTGGATCTCCGCACCCGGCATCTGGGTACCACGGGAAAATGGAGTTGGTTTTTCATCATGCAAATCAGCGGCCGTAGCGCCAATCACAACGATCTTTCCCGCCAATAACTCTGCCCCATCCCCTTCTAGTAAACGCCAGAAAGGTATTCGTCGGACACTTCCGGTGGAACCGGAAAAAACTATCCGATTAATATCTCCAAGGAGATTTTCTAATGGGATTCCCATACCGGCTTTAGTGATTAGCGCGTACGCGAAAGCCGGCACTCCGGAAATGTTCAGCGGAAACCGGCGTACTACTCCGTCAGCGTCCAAGATTAAATTCACGTGCGCGGAAATAGCCATTTTAGCTTTAGTAAATCTAGGCAGAGTTCTTAAAAAAGTTCTGGCTTTCGGCGCCGCGGTTTCGCTGATAGTTAGATTCTCGCCTTCCGCGGGCAAAATGATCGGGTAATTCAAACTCTGTAAAATATTTTCTAGGATAAGGTCATCGGTCGGACCAAGCCGAGAAGCTTCTGATAAAACGACATCCAGACCAACCGCTTTAGGCGGATTTTTAGTCAGCTTCCAGAGAGCGTCCGCGAAAATCTGCCTTGGCCATGGCCATTGGCCGATCTTAGCGATCGATTCATTGTCTATCGCCACTAAAACTAAGTCTTTATGTATTGGCTTTGAGGATACCAGAATATCCTCAAAGAAATTCTCAAGTCCGATAAATAATCCGTTAGAAAACGAAACCGACACAATAATGCCGGCAAGCGTGGCGATTCCGATACTGACTAAAATATTTTTAATCGTGGGCATTACTCAATCCGAAGGGTGGATCTAGTATCATCAATTATCCGAAGAGTTTCGATCTTTTCTACCGGTTCAGCCTTAATAATCGCTTCTTCAATCTCCATCTCCTCTTTTAACAATTCCACATCATCATCTACATCTATCTCAACCGTCTCCAATTCCTTTACGATCTCTTTGTCGTCATCTCTGTCTGATTCCCGGGAAGCTTCCGTTTTTTTCTTAATTTCATCACTACGCCGAATCAGTTCCTTTTCAACCTCGTTCTCTAGTTCTTTAATAGCCGGGCGAACTTTTTTTGCTTTCATCATCTTTTTTAAAGTCTTTGGGACTTCTTTAAAGATCTCGCGTTCGTTGGCTCCGGTTTTTTTCAGCTCTTTTACGCTGTCTTCCAGGTCTCTGTCAGCCTTCTTGCCCCGTCCGATCCAAACCTTCTGCGCCACGCGAGCTGGCACTTTCTCGGCGGCAATCAAGAGTTCGCCAGCGGCCGAAACTACCGCGGAGGCTTCCTGCTTAACTCTCCCGAGAGCTACGTGTTCTTTGATCCTTTTGATCTTGGCCGCGCTGATTTCCACGAATTTTTCCGCCGTGATCAGCACCTCCGCTTCTTTGATGGCTTTCTTGGTATCCGGATCGATCGGAGTCACGGCTACCTGATTTTCTGAACCGATCACGCTGGAAATACCATCAGTAAACTCCATACCAAAAGCCGTCCCGCGTACGGTAGCGACGGCATTACTGGTTTTAACTTCCCAAGCCGATTCGGGAGTGGAAAGTCCAACGACTTTGGACCAGACTCTACCCAATAACAAATTGATGCGCACCACCAAGCTCTGGTTTTCGATATCATATCGCCCATCTTCCAAAATCAATTCGGTATTTGAATCAAGCCTAGCCACCGATCCATCGGCGAAATGAATTTCGGCCAAACCAGTCGCGTCGGTTTTAATTCGCATATTCGGCAAAAGCTCGTCACCGGTATTGAGTTCGCGGATCTCCACGCCGTCTTTGGTATTCAGCAGAAAAACCTTAGAAGCGATGATGTCCACCCACGGCCGCGTACTGGCGTAGGCGTCATTATTTTTATCAAAAATAAATTGGCCAACCACCAAAATAACCACAGTAACGATTAAAAACAAAAATGACGCAAGAAGTGTCCTCATTAATAATGATTCTACGACAAAGATATGAGCTGGTCAAATCGTAGTCAGAAATACTATAATGGGTGCATGTGGTTTTTCAATCGCAAAAAAAATAAACGCTTGTATATCGTGCATGGCTGGGGCGGCCAGCCGCATTCCAACTGGTTTCCGTGGCTCAAAAAACAAGCCGAGAATATAGGATTTACAGCGGAAATTCCGAGGATGCCGGATTCAAGCAATCCGGATATGAATGACTGGCTTCTACATTTATATGACGAAATAAAACATCTGGACGAAGACACCTACTTAGTTGGGCACAGTCTCGGATCGATGGCTATTCTGCGTTATCTGGAAGCTGTCCCTGAGACTCCACGGGCAGGCGGCATCATCTTGGTGGCTGGTTTTTGCGACTCGATCAATGTCCCGGAAATTAAAAGTTTCTTTAATACGCCGCTGGATTATGAAAAAGTAAAATCCACCGCTAACAAAATAGTAGTGATTAACTCCAACGACGACCCGTGGGTGCCGATACATCAAGGCGAAAATTTAAGAGAAAAAATCGGAGCGGAATTAATTATGCTCCCGCACGCGGGTCATATTAACGATACGTATGGATTTCATGAGCTTCCGATCGCTTACGAAAAACTAAAAGAATTGTCCGGCGGTTCTAGATAAGATGCAGTTAAAAATAAATAGAGATGAGCTAGTTTACGACGGCAAATATATCCAGACCGTGCGCCGCCATTTTACCGACCGTAATGGTGTTGACCGGACCTGGGACATGGTGAAAAGAAACTCTTTTGGCCGTATCGTCGCGATTGCCGCGATCACTGATAAAAACGAGATAATTATGGAGAAAATCTACCGGATCCCGTGCGAAAAGTATATCTACGAACTACCGGCGGGCCTGATGGATAAGCCCGGCGAGAGCGAAACAGAAGCTATTATCCGCGAATTACTTGAAGAAACCGGATATGGCGTTGATAAAGTGGAACTGCTGACCAATGGACCGTTTAATACTGGACTGGTAAAGGATGAAATCGCTATTTATCTCGGTCTCGGAGCGAAAAAAGTCCAAGAACCGGAACTGGAAGCCGCGGAAGATATTGAAGTCTTCACGATTCCCCTGAAAGATCTTTTTAACTTTATTTCAGAACATCAGAAAAATGGCTCGGTGGACCTCAAGATCGCTTCGGTCATTCCTTTTCTCAAAGCAAAAGGACTACCTGTATAATCCCGCCTCGCGGATAAAATCCGCTACTCCTTTTGAAATATATGGGATCCCTGAGTAGCCATTTTTTAACAATCCACGCACAAAAGTGCTGGAAATACCGACTCGGATCGCGTCTTTGTCGAGCAACGTAACATGCTTCGGAGGATTGTCGGGTAATGGAATTGTGGCATTCTGTATGGCTAAAAATTTTCCGGAATTAAAAAGTTCCTTCCCTTGATGCCACTTGGTTTCAATATCCCCTAAAATGTCCGAGCCAACTAAAAAATGAAATTCGTTGCCGGGAAACTGGGATTCAAGTTCCTGTTTGGTTTCGTAGGTTGTGGTCAGCTTCGGCCGCTCTATCTCCATCGCCGAAATCTTTATCGGAGTCGTGGTATACGGAAAAAATTCTTTGACCATCAGATCGAGCATCGCCACTCTCTGCTTGCCTGGTGTGCCAACTTTCTTATCATGCCGGTCGGCAGTCGGCATTACCCAGATCTCATCGCAAGGAAAAAGCCGCAGGACATTTTCAATCGCTATAGCATGACCGACGTGAGGCGGGTTAAACGCTCCGCCGTAAATAACGATTTTCATAATTTATCTTTGGTTGCTTTTATTGTCCATATGGTCATAAACGCAACCTTTACGCGATTACTCCTAAGGCAAAATGATCCGTACTCTGCCCACGTCGGAAGTGCCGCTGCCCGGCTGGATCTTTAGATCCGCTTTTTTGTAATGAGATCCGATCGCTTTTCCAATCTTTTGCGCCAATTGATTTTCAGAAGTCTCCACGCGGATGCCTTTTGGCTGCTGTTCAATTTTTAAAATCCGGTGCAAGGTATCACGCCGCTCCGCTTCTTCGCCGCGGTTTTTGATCAGATTGGTCAGCTCTTCACGGTTGGCCTCATTCAAATTCTCCACGATCACCTCGCCTTCGTATTGCTTATCTTTAAGCATCTGATGCGCCGGACAAAGCTCAAATTTAACAGATTTTTCCTCCCGCTCAGCCCCTGAGCGAGGCTCGCCCCAATTATGGGCGGCATTTAACTCCGGCAATGATTCCAAATTAGGATGCCAGGATTTTTTAAAATAAACTTCTTTGCCTTCCGGGCAAAGTATGTATCCTTTTTTTCCAGGACCGAATTCCTCATGTTCGCTATTTGGCGGGATGTTTTGTGTTCTGACCATTGCTCTAATTCTATAAATTTATAAGGAATAGCGCAATGAATTTATCGAATTTTCACTTCCTGGCAGACCACGCTATAATATAAAGTACACGAATGAATAAAGAGGAATTCGCGCAGAAAGCTGCTCCGTTTTTTATTTTTTTGGTTTTAGCGATCATCTTTCAGTTCAGCACTGTCCGCATCTTAGACACGGATAGTTTTTATCATATTAAGCATTCCTGGGTTTATCTTCAGGAGGGAATTTTTCAAAGCGACTTCCCTTGGACGCAGTATTCGATGGTCAACGCTCTTTCTTCAGATATCTGGTATGGATTTCATATCTTATCCATCCCCTTTGCGGCCATGGGCGACCTCCTGGATGGGATGAAGTTCGGCGGAATTTTTGTGACCTTCGCGGCGCTATCTCTCGTCTATCTGGCTATTGAACGACTTAATATCCGCTGGCCGTTCCTCTGGGTTTTGCTGTTTTATTTCGCCTCCGCCGATCTTTTATACCGGTTGAACATGTTCCGGCCGCATCCGATCTCTCTCGGTCTTACTCTGCTGATATTCGCTTATCTGGTCGGAGAAAATTCACGTAAATCACAATGGATCGTATTCGGGTCCTCACTGGCCTTTTCCTGGATCCACCTCTCCCTAAGCTGGGTTCCAATCTTCATCGCCTTGGTAATTACCGGCGTGCGGTTTTTACAAAAAGAAAATCTCGAACTAAGCCGTCTGATGGCCATGGGCGTTGGTTTAGCGGCCGGTTTATTCCTGCGGCCTAATCCGGTTGGCGCCGGCGGCCTGGCCTATGTCCAGGTAGTTAAATTTTTTCTGGAAAAGCAGAATGATATTCCTCTCCGCTTCGGCCGGGAGCTGACTCCATTCGTCTGGGAAAATTTCATTGACCAGCTTTGGCCGATCGCCATGCTCCTTTTGGTCGCTTTGGTGTACATGGGTTGGCTGCTTTTAAAAAATGACCGCTGGACTCTGCCGGTCGCGCACCGGACCGCGATCTGGACCAGTCTGATAATCTGGGCTGCTTTCGCGGTGCTCACCTTCACCGTCGCCCGCCGGTCTAACGAGATATTTGTGGCTTTTGGTGTTTTATTCATCGGCTTACTGTTCACGCATTACCAAAATATCGCCAATGAGATCCGGCAGATATCCGCGGCCGCCTGGCAAAACAGCGTGGTAGTCATTGTTGCCATTATTCTGCTTTGCTATATGCCGATCAAAACGCTCTATCGTTATGACACTTATATTGATAATGCCTTCGCGCCGGCCGCTTTTCAGGACTCGATGACCTGGCTCAAACTCAACGCTAAACCACGGGAGATCGTTTTCAACATCCATTGGGACCGCTTCGCCCAGTTCTTCTTCTGGAACGAAAATAACTACTACATCAACGGCATGGATCCAATCTTCGGATATTCTTTCGATCCGGCGCTCCACTGGAAAAACCATTTCCTAGCCATCGACAAGGCGACCGATCGTACCTGCGGCGAGATCCGTTGTACCGAAGAAATGACCGAATCTACTTATGACGTACTCACCAAAGACTTTAAAGCCTCATATATTGTCGTGGAGAAGCGGCGCAATCCCCGTCTTCATGATTATCTTGAGACTGCTCAAGGCTTTGAAAAAGCGTTTGATAATGTCTCTGAAACCATCTATAAGATCGTGCCGATAACTAAGAAGGTTGAAGCTAAGCCTAAAGTATAGTATTGTATCTCGGATGAAATCTCCCCACAAATTCGAGGGTGTTTCGATTATTATTCCAGTCTATAACGAAAAAGCGACTCTGCCGCTGATTCTCGAGAGAGTTCAGGCTGTAGATCTTAAGTCGCTCGGATTAAAAAAAGAGATTATCATCGTCAACGACTGTTCAACCGACGGTACGGAAGAGTTTTTGAAAACCTATCAAGCCGACAACGTGAAGATCGTCAGCCATTCTGTAAATCGCGGTAAAGGCGCGGCTCTCCATACCGGATTCAAGGAAGCGACTCAGGATATTATTCTGATCCAGGATGCTGATCTCGAATACTCGCCCGAAGAGTACGCGAAACTACTGACGCCGGTCGTGAACGGCAACGCCGACGTAGTTTATGGGTCCCGTTTCATCGGCTCACTACCTCACCGGGTAATGTACTTCTGGCATTATCTCGGCAATAAAGTCATCACGCTGTTGACCAACCTGGCTTCCAATCTGAACCTGACCGACATCGAAACCGGCGCCAAAGCCTTTACTCGCGAAGCCCTGCTCTCGATTCCATTGAAAGAAGAACGCTTCGGCTTTGAACCGGAGGTCACCATTAAGCTCGGACAAAAAGGCTGGCGGTTTTATGAAGTTGGTGTTTCTTACTATGGGCGCGGTTATGCCGAAGGAAAAAAAATCCGGTGGACCGATGGAGTCCAAGCTCTTTATGTCATCGTCAAATACACGCTCTTTGTTTAAATAAAAAACCCGCCACACCCTTACGGATGTAGGCGGATTTTTTATATTTGGCAGCGAGGCCGGGGTGAAATTTATTTCATATCGGCCGAGCGAACCAAGTTCAAGCGCGATAGCAGCGCTTATTTTTAAGCACTAGCGGGAAACAGAAATCACCTCGCTAAGCTCACCTGCTGCTGCAACGGTTACGCGACCAGTCGTCGCGTCACGAAAGATAGTGTATTTAGTATCGGACAATGAGCCGGTACTTGGATCCATAACCATCGTAGACACGTAGTCCGAAACCAGGCAAGATGCCAAGTCAACAAAACCAACGCCTGAACCAATATTGGTGGCCGAACCTGGCATAGCCACGGTGGCGGCTCCACAAGTGGTATTCCAGAGACCACGATTATCAGCCATTCTTTGGCCAACGCCGTTCAAGATCGTGTTCACGTTGGACCAGCGCTGGGTGTTGCGCGCTTGCGCGAACTGCCTAGCCGGGTTCAAGGCCACGATAACGACACCCGCCAAAATAGCGACGATGCCGATAACGACCAACAACTCAATTAAAGTAAAACCAGAGATTTTCTTCATAAATTATATATAACACTAATCTACGAATTTTACACGAATGACACGAATATTTGTGGCATTAGTGTTCATTTGTGGATTTGTGTTTTGTTTATTGCGACCTTTCAAAAGTGTAAGTTAATTATATCAAATGGATTAAAAACCGGAAACCTCCTCTAGGGAGACTGTGGATAAAGTAGCCGTTACCACGGTCAGCTTGAGGTTGGTCACTATGCCATTGATTTCCGCCCGAGCTTTAATGATCTTGTTCAATCCGGAGGTTTCCACGGGCAAAATCCCGCACTCCTGACCGACATCCAGAGTAGTCGTGGCATTTCCCTCGAAAGACTTATTCTTCGATAACTCCAAGAGGGCCGTATCCAAACAAGTTTGCGCTAAAAAGTGCGTACTTCGTTTGAGATAGTAATCCAGCTTATTCCCACGGCTGATCAGTAAGCTTTGGCCTAACGACAAAGCAATCACTAGAGTAAGTATGGAAAGTATGATTGCGGTTGTTATGGCTATAAAGCCTCTGTTCTTTTTTTGCATATTTTTCATTCGCAATATTAATCTTTTATTTGTATATTCGCGATTACTCCACTATTTTACGATAAAGGTGTTCTCTAATGAAGTCGACGAAGTGTTGTTAGCGAAATTGGCGCTGAATTGGATGCCTACCCTTCCTTCAAAATTCAGATTTTTAAAATTCAAATCAGAAACCGTCACATGACTGTTGGTTAGCGGCACGGCCGGTAAGCTGCTGGTCGAATACATGACCGTGCCCTCAGAAAGGCTGATCACGATCGGATTCCCGCCATAATTAAGCCGATTTACCGATAGCGATGCCGAGGTAGCCCCGCTGGCAGGAATGTTGATCGCGCTGACACTACTCAATACCCACCCGATCTTTTCCGTGACGAACTGCTGATTTTCATTGAGCTCCACGAGATCCGTAGACCGGTCCGAGGAATCTATCAGCTGATAGCTGATGATCAGCGCGAAGGTCAAAAAACCCGTCACGATCGCGCTATACATTAAAGTCTCTATTAACGTGAACCCAGAATTTTTCTTATTTAGAATTTCCATTTAACTTTAAACTTATAACTTTTAACTGATTATAACCCCGGCCCCACAATTCTTAATCCATCGTTGCTCTTAACCGACATATAAACCTTATTTTGCACATACTCAACTCCGGTTCCTTTTTGCGGAAAATTCAAAGAAGCGTGTTCAACTAGGTTGTCTGGATCAGTCGCGTTAACGATCAAAAACTCTTTCGTTGTATTGCTAGTCGCCAAAAACACCAAACTTCCCTCGACACAAGTAATATCGTTGACATCGCCACCGACATTAATACGATCCCGCACATACATTTGCGCTGTGTTGGTTGCGCCAATTGTGATCAGTTCATTTTGTTCATTACCGTCAAAAATCGTGGTACCGCCGTTTTCTGTGATAAATATTGAAAGATCTTCGGTAGTTCCCGCTATATCGTGAGTTCCCAATAAAGTGGGGTTTGATTCATTGGAGACATCATAAACCCAAATATCTTCATCGGATTCTTGGCCAACAGCAAATAATTTAGTAAGAGTTGCTTGAATATCCTTCACGCTGCCGTTAATCGCTACCTGAGAAGTCAGCGTTGGCAGGGTTGGGTTCGAAACATTTAAAAATGCGAGTTCGTAAGCGGCGGCGCTACCTCGGCCGATAGCTGTCGAGCTCGCGAACGCGGCTACGGAATAGGCGTCAGTAGTTCCGGTCAAGTTATACGAACCTACCTCCGCGGTATTCACTGGATTAATGATGCTAAAAACTATCAGCTCCTTGCTGTCATTGCCGGATGCCGCATAAAGATAATCCCCAAGAATAACTATTGAATTTATGCCTCCGGCGCCAATATCAATTGATTTTACGAGAGTCGGCGCGGCTGGATTGGAAACATTGTAAACAAACAGATCCGGCTTAGCAGCCGAGGTGCTGACACCGCTCACGAACGCGTACGGCAACTTAACTGCCACGTCCGTGCCCTCATTACCGGAGCCGATATCCACCGAACCAAGTACTTGCGGATTAGCCCAATTGCCAGAGATCGGATCGCTCACACAACCCTGCACAGGCGCCGTCCACTTAGTGAATTGCGCGGCGAGCTCGATCTCCTGTGTTCGTCCGGCCTCGGTCTGCCAGGTAATAGTGGTGCTAGCTTGCTTGGTATTCTCATTGATCGTGGAGATTGTCACCGTCCGGATAAAGATCCCGTCAGCATCACTTACCGACGTAGAACCGAACATCCATTCATTATTTTGAAAAACTAATCCGTGAACGCCATCTTCCAATTCATACCAGTTGCGGCCCTGGATCGCCCGTGTGGCTTCGAGGCCTTCGTTGGCGATATTTAAAGCTTCCTGGCTGGTAATGCCGTCGATATTAAGTGATTGCCCGCCGTAAAATAAAAAGAAGACGGCCGTAGTTGATATCACAAACACGCCCATCGCCACCAAAACTTCAACAAGGGACTGACCTGTATTCCATCTTTGAAAATTGAAAATTGAAAATTGAAAATTCTTCATAGTTCTACCATTCTATTCTCCCCTCGCTATTTACATATGTAGTAAAAGTTTTACGACCATTAGAAATATTATAGGTGCTCGATGAAGTCTGGCCGGATAATTGCGCGAAAACCTGCTCGCTTGGACCGGTAATTGTGATCGCGCTAGACCTCGGGAAAGTTTTATCATAAACCGCTTCTCGGGCCGCGTAGCTGTCGCCATCAAAAACCACAAAATTGTCGCTATCGATATAAACCCCGTGAACCTTCTCGTTAACATTGACCATAGCCAAATTCCGAGCGTGGCCAAGCAGGGTGGTCAAGGCTCTCTGTTCGTAAATTAATTGATAGTCCAGATAAAAATTCCAGCTGATCGGCAGACCAATCGCAAAAATAATTGCCGCTATACCCATGACAAGCAGCATCTCAAGTAAAGTGAAGCCAGCCTGTTTAACGAATATTGCCAACGGATTCTGTGATCGCATAGATCGGAGTAATGATCGAAATTGCCACGAAACCGACCACCGATCCCATGAGTACCATGACAATCGGTTCTAAGATATTTGAAAGATTTTTAGTAAATTCATCCACTTCTGATTCATAAAATTCCGCCACGTAAAGCAGGGTTTCGCTAAGATTGCCGGTGCCCTCCCCAACCTCCGCCATCTGCGACACCATCGCCGGATACAGCGCTTTGTGGTCGCTTAAGAATTTAGAAATAGAAACGCCGCGCCGCGCGCTCTCGGCTAATTCATTAAGCGCCTTACGATACGCGAGGTTTGGCGTGGTAGCCGCGCAAATAATGATCGCTTCCACGATTTTAACGCCGCTTCGCAGGAGCAAACCAAGCGTGCGGGAAAAGTTGGCCATATTGATGGCCACCACAATTTTCCGGAAAATTGGCACATACAATAATGACCGGTGAAAAACATACCGGACTTTTTCAAACTTGAGCGAAATCCAGAACAACGCCAGCGCGATAAAAGCTATCAGAACCACGGTAAAACCGTGGTTGGTCAGGAGATTACTGATATAAATTAAGATCCTGGTAGTAATAGGAAGCTCGACGCGAAGAGTCGCGAAGACAGGCAAAATTTTCGGAAAGATAAAAAGGACAAGTAAAGCTGTAACGCCAAAGGTGGCGACCAAGATCACGAACGGATAGATCATGGCGCCGATGACTTTTTTACGAAGCGACTGTTTCTTCTTCAGCTCGTCCGCCAGATAATTCAGATTCTCCGCCAAAATACCGCTAACCTCGCCGACCCGGATAACGTTTATAAATAAAGAGCCGAAAATACTTTCATATTTTTCTAGCGCGGTAGACAGGTATTGTCCGTTGCTGACCTCATCTATCAGATCGGTTAAAATTTTCACCAGGGCTTTGGATCTGGCCTGTTTCTGAACCATTTTCAGACTGTCGAGCAGCGGAATGCCGGCTTTTGCCATGATTGCCAAGTGCCTGGCAAGAATGACCTGGTCCTGAATAGAAACCTGCATGGTTAAATTCTTAAGATACCGCTTGATCTTGTCGCCCAAACTAGCCTTCTTATCTCCCTTCTCGATTTTTATTTCTTTTGGTTTATTCATGGATCACGCGGAGAATTTCTTCAATGGTAGTTACGCCGGCCGCGGCCTTTTTGTATCCGTCCTCAAGCATCGTGGTCATCCCATTCTTAATGGCGATTTTTTTGATCTCGCTCGCGTCAGCATGCCGGACGATCGCTTCCCGGATATCGTTATCGATATCCAGCACTTCGTGAATACCCACGCGACTCCGATATCCGCTATTGTCACATTTGGCGCAGCCTTTACCATAATAGAATTCACGATTTTTTCCGATAACATTCGGCGGTAAAATGTCGGAGAGGCTTTTTAACTCAGCATCCGTAATCGTTTTTTTAGTTTTACAATCCTTACAGATCATGCGGACAAGACGCTGGCCGACCGCGATGTTCACAGTGGAGGCAATCAAAAACGGCTCGATCTTCATATCCAATAACCGCGGCAGAGTCGTCGGGGCGTCGTTAGTGTGTAAAGTGGAAAGCAACAAGTGGCCTGTCAAAGCGGCATTCACGGCGATACTTGCTGTCTCTTCATCGCGGATCTCGCCGACCATGATAACGTTCGGGTCTTGTCTCAAAATTGACCTAAGACCGCTCGCGAAAGTAATGCCGGTGCGAGAATTCACCTGGATCTGCTCGATGCCGGTGATGGAATATTCGATTGGATCTTCAATAGTAATAATGGAAACTTCCGACGTGTTCAGCATTTTTAAGATCGTATAAAGAGTCGTGGTTTTACCCGAACCAGTCGGACCAGTCACCAAGATCATGCCGTATGGTTTCTTAATAGCTTTCTGAATTTTGACGAGATCATTATCAATAAAGCCCAAGCCCTCCAGCGTGAAGGCCTCCGCCTGCTCAGCCAGTAAACGCATGACCGCGTTCTCGCCATAAAAAGTCGGAGCAATGGATACGCGGACATCCACGTCGACTTTGTCGAAGGTTAGCTTGAAACGGCCATCTTGCGCGGCTTGGTGTTCGTCGGTACGGAGACCGGACAAAACTTTAATGCGGCTCAAAACCTCGGAATGAATTTCTTTTGGAAAAGTAAAGGCTTCATGCAAAATACCATCGATCCTCAAACGCACCCGAAGATCGCTCGGTTCCGGATCCAAATGAACATCTGAGGCCCGGTTTTTATAAGCGTCTAAAATAAGCGAATCAACGAGATGAATAATCGAGGGTTTGCTCTTCGCGAGTTCTTTCTGAGTCTCCGAATCCTGAATAATAGACTTGGTGATCTTTTTTTCATCCTCAATTTTTCCTTTGCCCTCCGAAGCTTTAGCGGAGGATGGGTCTTTTTTATCTACCTTGGCTTTTGTTACCATTACCTACAATTTTAGCACAAATTTTATTCTTTCAAAAAGATACCTGATTTTTCATCCCCTTCGGATTGTAAATTTAGACCGGAATTAAAAAGGCCCCACACTTTCGTGTGAGGCCCAATGGCGCTGGCCATGGCAGTCTGGATGAACCACATGTCTGTGATCCGGATGGCATACCATACCAACTACCATTGATCGGCTACCGAAGGATTGCCTTTGCTTTCGTCTGGAGCGCCCAGAAGGTCTTCTGGGGGATGATCACGGTGTTTCCCGTTTTCACCAGCACTCCCTCTTCATTGTAAAACTCGCGGCACTTGAACAGGGAATGCACCCGTCCGTCGCCGTCCTTTACGAAGGAAACCCCCAGCCAGATCTTCCCGCCGGCGTACACCTTGAACCGCACATTGGTCCGCTCGGCGTTCACCCTCTCTACCTTGATCTCAACCGCCCTTCCGTTCCCATTCATCATCCTCTCCCTAAATCAAATCCCTGAACTGCTGGAATTATATCATACCTTAGCCTGCTTGTCAATCCCGTTAGAAGTAGCCTGCCCAAGGCCCCCCCTGGGGCGCGCTTAGCGCGGGCGAGACCTCTAACAGGATCAATCCAAACAGAAACCCCGCCTTTCGGCGGGGTTTCTGGGTTGGTAATCCATAAGCGGGATTCTGTCTGATCAGATTTTACCTGACGAGACGACTATTTGTCTGGGATCGATATCGCTATCAACCTCGAGCGGCATTTCAAGTACATAACAAGTTATGTACTTGACACAGCCTTGCACCCGGTAAGGATTTAGCCGTTTCATTTCCGCTTTTTATCCCTATGGCGGAACTAAGCCTTCTACGTTGGGATGGGGCTTCTCCGGCGCTTTCGGGTCGGAGCGTTTCTGCTCGCACCTCTACATTACTGATGGCAGCCGTTAGCTGCTACCTTTTACCAATGCGCAGCATTGGAAGCACCAATATCCAAGCACCAAATCTCAAATAACATCGAAGTTCCAATTACCAAAACGTTTTGAATTTAGAATTTGATATTTGGAATTTATTTGTGATTTGGATTTTGTGATTTGATATTTCCAGTGCTACGCACTGGCGGGGAGTCCCGACTTTCCTCTCTGAACTTAATCAGAGCAGTCGTCAGGATTACCAACCAAGCTCATTATAGCATACTTTAAAGGACTTGACAAGTATCGTAAAATAGTGTATAATTCAGGAAGAACATTTAGGAGGGTTTATGAGAAGGCGCGTCAAGATTTTTGTGGAAAGCGGAGAGGCAGGAATCGCAGCCCGCTCTGTAAACGCTGAAGTGGAACGGTGGACAAAGGAACTCGAAAAAAGAGCAACATCGGTGATCGACCGAGTCGACACCAAAATCGTCGCCGTCGACCCACACACCTGCTACGTCATGGTGACGATCCAGTACATCGTCGCGTAGCAACTAAATCCCCACCCGGTTATTAACCGGGTGGGGATTTCTATTTGTGAAACCCAAGATCCGCCGGATTATCATCTCCAGAAATCCGCCCTACCACTCCCCCGCCTTCTTCGAAACGGCTCCGCAACACCGCCACATCATGCGCGAGATCGATCGTATCCTGCTCCACGGTATTTTTAATATGTCCCTTGGACCAGTAATCCACGACCAACTTACTATCGCCGAAAATATTTTTGATTCTGCGCTTCATCGCGTACTTCAGCGCGAACTTACAGGCCATGAGCTCGCCATAATTATTCGTCACATTTTTCGCGATCAGATGCTTGCCGTGTTTATTGATCTCGCCATCCACCATCACATGCTCAAGTAAATTTTTTCCTTTTTCATCCGTCACGCTAATCTCCACCCCCTCACCTCGCCCGGTTCCCGCGTCAAAATAAATCCCCGGCAGAAGCTTGGCTGGTTTCCTTTTAACGGACTTTTTTGACGGGCCATAATCCGCGCCGGCGCTCAACCAAGCAGCGGCATCAGTCTTATTATCAAATCCCTTATACCTCGCGCCCCGCGTGCCTTTGACGATCTTCTCGCACTCCTTCCAATTCGAAGCCACACCGGCAATATTTTTTCCGGGCACTAAATACGCGTAGTACTTGGTCTTTGTCTTAGCCATTTTATCTAGCTAAAGATTTCCACGGAAGCTTTTTACCTTTGGGCAAAACAAACGCCGAAGCCGCTTTATGACCGCCACCACCGTATTTCGCGGCCAGCTTGGATACATCGGTTTTCCCGTCTGAACGAAGAGATACATTGATCTTGTCGGCTTTCTCGTGCCAGACGATTCCGATCGGAGGCAACTTCACGACTAATTTGTGGCCCAGCTGAGATGGAAAATTCGGAGAATTGATAGCGTAAGCCTTTATGCCTTCAAACTTCACCAACTCGGCGTTATTCGCCACCAGCCGATCCACTAAACGGTCTTCATGCAAAAGGGCGATCTCCCCGTCTTTAATTACCTGCTTTTTAGTTTTCGGATTTTCCATTTTTTTCGCCAGCTTGTCCCAGATTTTAAAATCGTAATCAAACAGATCCATATAGGCGAAAATCTCCCGCGTCTTCGGCAGTTTGAATTTCCAGATGTCTATATCCTCCACATGCCTGGAAAGCACCGGCACTTTTTTCTCCGGATGGAAATATTTCCAGGCCAGCACCGCGCCGGAGTTATTCAGCGCGTAAGAATATTGAAAAGTCTTCTCTGTGTTTTCTTTGGCGGAGATATGATGATCGATCGAAGTTACCCGCTTGTTGTCTTTGATTATTTTCGAAAGATATTTCCAGGGATAGGTGTAGTCGATCATGTATACCGCGTCCTTTCCTTTAATCCCAGCCGGTGGCGGAACCGAATGCTTCACGCCGATGTATTCAGCCTTATCGCCGAACTTTTTCCAGGCCGCCCAGGCGCCCGTAAAACCATCGGTGCAATTGCCGTGATAAAGCACCACGATCTTCTTTTTCTTATCAACTAATCTATCGCTGCCATTTCGTTTTTCGATAAGTCCTGCCATACGAAATAGTATACAATAGCGTTTAGCGTATAGCGATTAGAGAAAGACTGAGTTGAACTAAAACCCTAAACGCTATTCGCTATACCCTACCCAAGCGCTTCAATCCCCGGCAATTTCTTTCCCGCCAAGAAATCCAACATCGCGCCGCCGCCAGTGGAAAGAAAATCAATCTTTTTCTCGAGTTTCATGGAAAGGATCAGCTCGGTCGTCTCGCCGCCACCCACGATCGTGTGCGCCTTGCTTTGCGCCACTAATTTCGCGATCGCCTTTGAGCCACCGGCATATTTCACATTCTCAAAATAACCTAATGGGCCGTTCCAAATGATGGTTTTGGCTTTTTTGATGACCTCATTATATTCCTCCACGGTCAGCGGCCCGATATCCATCGCCTTATTCTCCTCAGAAAGCCAGTCGGTCGGATAAATGATCTTCGGAGACTTCGGCAAAGCGCGGCGATCATTCAACGCTCCACTGCCAAGTAAAACCTGGCTTGCTTTGGAAAGAAGATTTTTAATCACGGGAGCCTTATCTTCAATCTTCACTCCGCCAAAGATCAGCACCAGCGGTTTTTTCGGCGACTTCATCGCTTTGGTTAAATGCTCTATCTCTTTTTCTAAAAGTAGCCCGGCAAAGGCTGGTAGGAGTTTTGGCAGTTCAACCACCGAGGCATTCGCCCGATGCGACACGGCAAAAGCGTCATTTACATAAAAATCCCCAAGCTTGGCCAGCTCCATCGCTAGTTCCACCGAATTTTTCTCCTCGCGTTCATCAAACCTTAGATTTTCTAGTAAAAATAACTCCCCCGCCTCCGGAATTGATTCCGGAATATTTTCCAAAAAGTTAACTTTCTTTTTTAAAACTTTTTGTAATAAATCCGCAAATGGTTTTAGTGAAAGCTCCCTCTTTCCTAATTCCTGATTCCTAATTCCTAATTCCTGCCTGGGCCGCCCGCGATGGCTCATCAGTACCACCCGCGCTCCCTTTTTCAAAAGTAATTTTATCGTTGGCAAAGATGAAGTAAACCGAAAAGCATTTTTGCCGTCAGTAGGATTGATATTAAAATCCACGCGCAAGAGACAAGTTTTCCAGGGAAGTTTTTTGAGTTTGCTTAAAAGTTTCATAAAGACTTAGAAATTATATCACAAAAAAAGAAGCTCCCGGACCAGCCGAGAGCTTTATGCGTCAATCACCATCCACAAACGCAAAGACAATTTTTCTTTTACGGGCAGAAAGTCGCCCTCAAAATCAAACCATACACGCCTAAAAACTTTCCATGACATACTGATTATTTTTCCGGAACTTGGATCGGCTAACCAAATCGTTTTCTTATCCAAGCCACAAACCACGGAATAATGTCCATCATTCACCATAAACCAATCCACTAAAACCGGTAATCGCTTTTGGTTTATGTAATCATTCAAAATTTTCCAGCTTCCATTCTCGTCATATCTCACTTTAAATCCCAGCCTCTTAGCCGCTCGTACCAACCTATCCGGTCGCGTTCCCCTGCTCACGGTAGCGCCGCAAAGTCCCACCAAAAACTTCTCTGATTTCAAAACGCCGAAATAAGATAGAAGAATTCTTAGCGCCGCCGGTCCGCAAAACCCGGCGCGAGATTGCTCATACGGAACTATTTTGAGAGTTTGTGTTTTTATCGCCATATTTACACCTTTTCCAATTTACTTTTTTTAGCTTATCATTTTAGCTTCCCATCAACAAATCTCTCGCGAACTCAACGCCACGGAAGAAATTTTTCAGGTCCAATTTTTCGTTGGGCGCGTGGATGTTGTCATCTAAAAGCCCGAAACCAACCATAATCACATTCGCAGTGATCTGCTGGAAGTCATGAATAATCGGCACGGCACCGCCATCACGATACCAGGCAACTTTTCGTCCAAAAACCCGCTGTAGACTTTTGGCGGCCGCTATCGCGATTAGAGAAGTTTTTGCCATCAGCGCGGGCATCGCTTCATCAACTTTCCGGATTGAGATTTTCACCGTGCCAGGATTCAGCATATTAATAAACTTTTTAAATTGCCCAAAAGCCCGTTTTGGCGTTTGTCCTGGAGCTAATCGGAAGCTGACTTTAGCGACGGCTCGGTTCGGAATGATGAATTGAAAACCCTCTCCGGTATAGCCGCTTGCGAAACTGTTGATTTCAAAAGTCGGCCGGCTGGAAATTCTTTCAATGGTCGAAAATCTTTTCTCTCCGACCAGCTTTATCGCGTCAGTCATTTTGAGCAGTTCTTTCTCGGAATAAGGCGATTCCAAATCCGAATCGCTATATTCAGTTGTTCCGTCATAAAAGTGACCGATAGCTATTTGCCTATTTTTCCATTTAACGCTGGTCAATAATTGCGCCAAAACTTCAGCCGGATTGGCAAATCCTCCGCCAAATGAACCAGAATGAAGATTATCCTTAAATGCCCACGCTTCAATCTCCAGGGCAAGTAAGCCGCGAACTCCGTAGCAAATCGCTGGCGTATCTTTATTTATCATCGCGCCACCGGCGTAGATAATGCTGTCTGCCGATAACTTCTTTTGATTTTTAGCTAAAAATTCAGCGAGCGATTTACCATTCGCCTCCTCATCGCCTTCAATAATGAACTTCACGTTCATTCCAAGCTTTCCGGACCGGATCGCCTCTTCTGCGCCTTTAATATAGGCGAACAACTGCCCCTTGCTATCCGAGGCACCACGAGCATAGATTCTCCCTTTTCGGACGTTAGCTCGAAAAGGATGAGTTTCCCACTGCTCTATCGGGTCCACCGGCTGGACGTCGTAATGGCTGCAGATCAACAACGTGGGCGCCCGCGCATCAATGATCTTTTCCGCGTAGACAAGCGGATGTCCGCTACCTTTGATTAATTCAGACGAAAGCCCGATATTTTTCAAATGCCGGGACAACCACTGAGCGGTTTTAATCATTTCTTTTCGATAAGCCGGATCGGTGCTAATTGAAGCAAGGCTCAAAAATTCTTTTAATTCATTCAACCATCGCTTTTTAGCCGGAAGCATGGTCGTTCTCCTTAAGTACTAGAAATTATCAAACAACCGGATAAATCTTAGACGATTTTTCGGTAAAAAACAATGAGGTGTATAATTGATACTAATGGCCACGAAATCCCAAATCGTTATTCTCGGAGCCGGATTCGGCGGACTCCATGCCGCCATCACCATCGGCAAGCAGCTTCGCCGTTATAAGCTCGATGATAAATATGAAGTCATCCTGGTTGATCGGAATGACTTTCAAACCTACACCCCAACGCTCTACGAAGCGGCAACCACCTCCAAAGAAACCGCCAACTACCTCGATCTAAAATCGATCATCACGATCCCGGTCCAAACCGCCATAAAAGGATTACCTGTTAATTTTATTAAAGGCGAGATCACTAAATTAGACTTAATGAATGGCGACATTCATCTCGCCCGGGAAGATCAAGAAGAGCAGATAAGATACGAATATCTCCTTCTCGCTCTCGGCGCGGAGACGAACTACTTCAATATCAAAGGCCTCAAAGAAAACTCCCTCCCACTCAAAACTTTTTATGATTCGATCAAAATCCGCGACCGGGTATTGGAACTTTTCGCGGAAAAACCGCATATCAAAATTGTGATTGGTGGAGGCGGTTCGACCGGAGTTGAACTGGCCGGTGAGATCCGCCAATGGCTGGGAGAGTTAAAAAAGGAGCTCTCTCCGCAATGTAATGCCGCCGTTAGTATAGTAGACGCCGGACCGCGGATACTTGGGCCATTTTCGGAAAGGATCAGCCGGAAAGCTACAAAACGATTAACTAAACTCGGTGTGGAGATCGTCAACAATTCCCATATAGCCAAAGTCCAACCGCAATTGGCCACGCTCGAAGACGGCAAAGAAATTCCTTTTGATCTTCTGGTCTGGACCGGCGGGGTTAAATCCTCATCGCTTATGGAAACAATGCCACTCAAAACTGAACCCAAGGGGCGTGTGGTAGTAGAAAATGAAATGAACTGCCTCCCGCAAACGCCAGACCTTAAACTCTATGGAAAAGTTTATGGCATCGGCGATGCGATCTGCTTTATGAACCCGAAAACCGGGAAAGCCATGCCGGGTGTCGCTCGCGCGGCTATCTCGCAAGCCACCATCGCCGCCAAAAATATCATTGGAGAAATTCTGGAGCGGGAAAATAAAGCGACCAGGGTCAAGCGATATATTTTCCGCCCAATGGACTATCCGTATGTAATTCCTATCGGCGGAAAATACGCCATCGCCAAGATCGGCCCGATCCTGATTTCCGGCTTCCTCGGCTGGTTTATAAAGGGTTTGGTTGAGCTGAACTACCTCTTATCTATAATGCCGCTTGAGCAGGCTATTAAAACTTGGTTTAAGGGTCTTAGGATCTTCATCAAAAACGATCGGCTTGGCTAGTTAGAATTCTTCTCGATAATAATTGGGGCGCGGTTAGTTTCGCTGGCGACCATATAGCCAAGGCCAAAACTGATCGTGCTGATCAGGAAAAATAAGACAAAAATCACGATTTCACGCTTATATTTCTGAATTAACTCTTTAATCTTTTGTATCTTTTTCATCGGTCATTAGTTATTCGTCATAGTTGACTAACGGGGGTATTTTAATATATAATAAGCTTTATTGAAAGATTAGCTATAGGTATGGCCGTCGCCTGCGCTGAAGCTCCGGCGACATGCTCATATTTGTAGCTAAATTTTATAAATAAAATTTAGACAAATATGGCACATACTAAATCAGGCGGCTCTACTAAACTAGGCCGCGACTCAGCCGGTAAAAGGCTAGGAATCAAGATCAATCACAACCAGGCAGTGGGCGCCGGGGAAATTATCATTCGCCAAAGAGGTACCAAATACGTCCCGAGCACCAACGTAAAGCGCGCCGATGACGACACTCTCTACGCCGCGGTTGCCGGTATCGTGAAGTTCTCAGACAGCAAAAAAACCCGCTTTGATCGTACCAGGCGGTACATCAAAAAAGTGAGCGTAGTCCAAAGCGCAGTTCCAGCCAAGAAAGCATAAGGGCTTCGGACAACCACTTTTCGGAAACAGAATAAAACGGCTCCTGCGGCCGTTTTTTCTTCGCCCTCGGCACGCCGCTCCGACATAAGTCGGAGACCTATCATAGGATAGTCCAGCCGGCGTGCCTCCGGGATGTTCCGAAAAATTAGTTGTCCTTCGCTTTGTTAAATTAATGAAAGTTTTTAAAAAATCCGCCAGCTGGCGGATTTTTGTTTATTTGCTACACTATCCCTAATAGTTCTTTGAAGAAGGAGGCCGTATGGCTAATCATTGCTATGATGTCATTTGCGCGAATTGCGGCAATGGCTGGTGTACAAGATGCGCCGTGTGGTCAGTACCTGAACGAAAACCTAATCCGGAAACGGTAAAAAAGATCCAGGAAGTTCTTAAAGAAATTAAGAACAGATATCCAGGATATGGTGCGCCAGCTACAGTAAATGATGCTGCCTGCTCAAGCTGCGCATCTAAAAATGTGTATACTGATGATATTCTTAATCAATTGAATTGGTTAGAAAACTACGGAGAACAATACAAAAAAAATACCCAATAATGGGTATTTTTTATTTCGCTGACGAAACTTTAACTTTCAACTTCCCCACGATCCCCTTCCCGAAATTTATTTCTACCATATGTTCGCCGGTGAATTTGATCGGCTTTGG
Organism: Parcubacteria group bacterium Gr01-1014_3; assembly: GCA_007376445.1. Classification (GTDB taxonomy): domain Bacteria; phylum Patescibacteriota; class Minisyncoccia; order UBA6257; family WO2-44-18; genus VMGF01. Next base: position 26,198 of record VMGF01000003.1, read on the forward strand.
TAAGACAACTTCTACTTCGGAAAAACCCTTTTCCGATAAATGCTTTCGGACATCTTCTTTCGTCACCGAACCGAACACCTCGCCCTTGGCGCCGGTCTTCACGAAAAATTCAAAGGATTCTTTGCTGATCTTCTCGGCCAAAGCTTTATATCTATTGATCGCCGCCTGCTCGTTGGCGTCTACTTCCGCCTTGAATTTCATCGCCGATTCATTGGCCGCGACCGCCAGTTTACGGGCGATCAAAAAATTCCGGGCATAGCCATCGCTGACTTCTTTGACTTCGTTTTTACGCCCGACACCGCGGACGTCCTGCAAAAGTAGTACTTTCATAAAAAAGTTTATAAGGTATTAGTTAAAAGTTAGAAGTTTACGAATTTAATAGCATATTACCTTATGCTTATTCCTACCTTAAAACTTATCAACTTACAAACTTCGAACTTTCCGGGCGATCTCCTCTTTCAATACTTCGATAGCCTTATCAAGCTGAGGATCTTTCTTAGCCTCGATATCTTCATCAGTCAGCTTCACCTCAAAATCCGGAACGAGACCATTCTTGTCGATCGTCGCTCCTTTCGGGAGCAGCCATTTCGCTACCGTGAGCTTCAAGGTGGAATCGTCCTTCAAAGTCTTCAACTCCTGTACCGTTCCTTTACCAAAGCTCTTCTCACCAACCAACTTGATGCCACGAACATCCCGGAGAGCGCCAGCCAAAATTTCCGAGGCTGAGGCCGAACCACCGTTGATCAAAATAACGACCGGGAAATCTGCCAGTGCGGCGTTGCCAGCCGCTTTAAAGACTTCGTCCTTACCGATACGGAAATCTTCGGTCACCACCACGCTATCTTTCGGCAAGAACCAACCAGCCAGCGCCACCGCCACTTCCAGGTAGCCTCCCGGATTATTGCGCAAGTCCAAAATCATACCACGCGCGCCATCAGAAGACGCCTGAATAACAGACTTATAGAAAAGTGGCACGGAATTTTCGTTGAAAGAATATAATCTGACATGCGCGAACTCACTGGATTCGGTAACTACCTTGCCGGTCGAATCAGTATAAGTGATCTTACTTTCTTTAGTTTCGGAGTCTAAGGTCGGCACACTGATCACCTCGCGAATAATCGTAAATTCTCTTGGTTTGTCCCAGCCGTTCCGCGCGATAGTCAAAACTACTTTCGTGTTTGGATCACCGCGGATGATCTTGACCGCCTCATTGACCGGCATCGAGATCACCACCTTATCGTCCACTTTTAATATCTTGTCGCCTGCTTTCAAACCAGCGCGCTCCGCCGGAGTGCCTTTAAGTGGCGCCACGACGACCAGCTGTTCATTTCGAATACCGATCTCCGCGCCAATGCCTCCGAACTTGCCACTGACGTCTTCCAGAAACTTTTTGCCGTCCTCCGGCGTAAAGAAAACCGTGTAAGGATCTTTTAAAGAATCCACCAATCCGGCCGTGGCGCCATAAACCATATTGAGATCATTGGCCTTGTCGCCGTCCACGTGCTCACTCTTTAATAACTGCCAAGCCTGCCAGAACACGCCGAAGTCGGCGGTCACATCGTCATCACCGAGATTCGTTAAACCCTTCACTGTGATCACCTGCGGATTCAGCGATCCGAGCTTATAACCAAAAGCAAAAAGCCCGGACGCCAAAAGTCCGACGCCGAGTACCACGCCCGCCACTCTAACTAAAAAAGGGCTAATGCGAAGCTTTTTTGCCATTCATTTAATTTTAGTCGACGCTCTCTTTAAAAGCAAAAGATGAAAGAATATCATACTGGCTGCCGGTGTTTCCTGGCGTTGATTCCATCAGATCCATCGTCAGCGGCTCAAATTCCGCGTTGATTTTTTTCTCTACATCCGGCAAAACTTCCATGAATTTCGTGATCTTCCCGAGCGTGATGTGCGCGTTAAAAGCCCGCCGGTCTTCTTTGAAGCGGACACCCAAGCCATTCAGCACATCCCAGAGCCGGTTCTGTAGCTTCCCTAGCGCTTTGGAAGTTGCATGGTCTCCGGTTAGCCAGATCATATCGGATGGTCCGTAAGCAATTTTCTCTAACTGGATTTCCGGCACGGTAAACTCCTCCGCCACCGTCTGCATCGCCTGTAGGATCAGATTTATATCCTGTTCGTCCTGACTGCCCAGAAAATTTACGGTGATGTGCCAATTTTCCGCCGGCGCGAAACGGGCCGCGTCCTCATCGAACAGTGCGCTCAACTCTTCCACGCTCCGGCTTATTTTGGCCGTGACTTCTTTGGGTAGATTAATCGCTATAAAAACTCTTCGTCGCATGGATTCAGATTATTACGATATGGTTTATTTGTATATAATTGAAAGATGAAGCCGATCGGCGATTCCAGCGGTTCTTATTTCGATGAGCTCAAGAAACGCTCCACGGAATCCAAGGTTTATTCCCAGCATCAGCTCCTCGGCTTGGAAATCGCGGTGATTTTGCGGGACTGGAAACATAAGGCGCTTTATATTAAGCTAGCCAAAGAATATAACCCTGTGCAATTAATAAGTATCGCTAAGGGCATAGCCGAGAAACGGAATGTCCAAAACGCCGGGGCTTATTTCATGAAGGTACTAAAAGAATCAGGACTTAAAAAAATCGCCAAATCCGAATAATGCATATCTGGACCGTTAACGATAAAAAGGAAACTAAATTCCTACGGCAAAAGACCGCCGATTTTGATTTTAAGAAATTCAACAAAACGGAGATTCGCGAGTTAGTGAAAGCGATGAGGCAGATCATGCAGCGCGCCGACGGCATCGGTTTGAGCGCCAATCAGATCGGCCTCAATCTTAATATGTTCGTGGCGCAGGTAGAAAATAAGTTCTACGCCATTTTCAACCCCAAGTTGATTCAAATCTCCAAGAATACAGAAGATTTTGATGAAGGCTGCCTGAGCGTGCCGGGTGTTTATGGTATGGCTACTCGTCCCGCGAAAGTCACGCTCACCGGCTTCAATCAGACCGGCAAAGCAGTAAAGATCAAAGCTTGGGGATTGCTCGCCCGAGTATTCCAGCACGAAGTCGGCCACCTAAACGGCCAATTATTCACAGACATTGCCAAAAAGGTTGAGAAAGTAACTATGCCAAAGTAATTTTAAATTCTAAATTTTTAATTTTAATTTAATGACCAAATGCTAAATTTCAAAATTAAATCATTGAAAATTAATTTAAAATTTATAATTAAAAATTTAAAATTCATATGAAGTATGTCTTCTTCGGCACGCCGGACTTTGCCGCCGGAGTTTTAGAAAAGTTAATTGAAGCCAAAATGCCACCCGTCGCGGTGATTTGTAATCCAGACCGCCCTTTCGGCAAGAAAAGGATCATAACTCCCCCGCCGGTAAAAGTTTTGGCGGAAAAACATGCCCTCGAAGTATTCCAGCCGGAAATGCTGGACGCCAGCGCGATCCAAAAATTAAAAGAATTTCAGGCTGATGTTTTCGTGGTGGCGGCGTATAGCACAATCCTAAAAAAGGATGTGATTGAAATCCCGTCGCTTGGCGTCATCGGCGTTCACCCATCGCTTCTTCCGAAATACCGCGGCGCCACGCCGATTCAAAGCGTGATTCTGGCTGGTGAAAAAGAAACTGGCGCTACTCTCTTTTTAATTGATGAAAAAGTTGATCACGGATCGATTTTATCCCAGACAACTCTTTCGATCGAAAACCCGAGTTACAAAGAGCTGGAACATCAGCTTGCGCGGCTCTCCGGAAAACTACTGGCCGAAACTCTGCCGAAATTCATTACCGGCAGTATCACCCCGCAACCACAAGACGAATCCAAAGCGACTCTGACTAAGAAATTCGAAACCGCGGACGCGAAGATTGACCCTGCCATTCTGAGCGAAGCGAAGAATCTCGGTGGACAAGTAGCGATCGATATCGAGCGCAAGATCCGCGCCTTTAACCCCGAACCTGGAGCCTTTACCCTGAGCCCGTCGAAGGGTGGGCTCAAACGAGTAAAGCTTCTCGAGGCAGAAATAGTAGATGGCAAATTAAAATTGAAAACCACCCAGGTGGCCGGTAAAAATCCAGTCACCGCCTTTTAAAATATCACCCCCCCCCCCGGTTGCTTTTATAACCGTACGGTTATAAAAGCAACCGGGACAAATAGGCTTTAATTTTACTTTACAAAAACAACGTTTATTTAGCGATTCTCCAAACCGTATTCTTTGACAAGCCTGTTCGCGAATCCCCAGTTTAAGTTCTTAAAAAAAGAATTGATATAGTTCTTCCGGTCTACACCGTAGTCCATAAAATAAGCGTGCTCATAAACATCCAGCACGATGATCGGAATCGCGCCCCAGACCGCGCCCACGTTGTGGGCGTCGGAGCCGTAGTTGTGGAGTTTATTGTCTTTATAATCAAAAGCTAATATCGCCCAGCCACGCGCGGCGAGGCCGGTGGCGATCATATCCACCTTCCAGTTTTCCAATAAACCAAAATCCCGCTCGATCATCTTGACCAGCTCCCCTTTTGGTTGGCCGACTTGTCCTGAGCCCGCCGAAGGATTGCCGCCCAAGTGGCCGAAATAAACTTCGTGAAGTTTCATCCCGTTGACCGCGAAAGTCTCCTGGCGCTTTAATTCGCCGATGAAGCTAAACACGCCGTTAGCCTCGGATTTATCCGCCGCCTCGAGCTTAGTTTGAATCTCATTGACCTTCCGGACGTAGCCCGCGTAAAGCTTATGATGCTCCTGAAGCATCTTTAAGGTCATGCCGTCTAAATCTTTGGTGAACTTTTGCTCTTCCGGCTGAAAATCTTGTCTCATAAATTAACGAATAACTAATTTGAACGAATATACGAATAATCGAATGATGGATTCGTAATTCGTTTATTCGCTTGTTCGTATTGATTCGATATTCGTAATATTACTTCTTTTTCGTGTAGTTTAAAACTATCTTCTGCCCATCCTTCATTACTAAATTACCCAATTCAAGGCTTGGCTTCTCATCCACGGTCATTACTACATCATATCCCTCTCGCTCAATGGTTTTACCCCAAAGGCCGAAAAATTCTCCCAGCAGATAGTCGCGGGCAACCTGCGCCTCAATGTGAATAGTTCCGGTGGTGTCATGCATATGGATCGGACGGTGACAGCTACCCTCCAAGCCAAGGTCGGCCGGAATCGGATCATCTTCGCCATCAACCAAAATTTTCAGCACTGGATGCCAGTGTAGGGCCAGCTGCACATTCGGGAGTAAGCAAGGCAAGTTCGCGACATTCACGGTACTCGCGGTGCCGTTAGATCCGCCCTTTAATTTCGGCCCAACAAAAACTACCGCCATCACCAAAACTACCGCTCCAATTACCCAATTTTGATATTTGCTCATCATAGTGGTTTTATAGTAATATAAATCTGCTTAATGGGCAATTGCTCATTAACTTGCGGGGTGTCCCATTAGACGATCCCGCAATATTGCGGGATCGTCTAATGGTAGGACGTCGCTCTCTGAAAGCGAAAATTTTGGTTCGATTCCAAGTCCCGCAGCATATAGAGTTGGCTTAGCGAGGAACGAGCTTAGCAACTCTTATGCCCCGCCATAGGCGTGGGCAAAAAAACTATGTACTATGTCTATATTCTTGAGTGCCAGGATAAAACGCTTTACACCGGAATTACTACCGATATCCAACGCCGTTTCAAAGAGCATAGTCTGGGAATAGGAAGCGCGTACACCAGGGCCAAAAAAGTAAATAAAGTTTTATATACCGAGCAATTTAAAACAAGAAGCGAAGCTCAAAAGCGTGAAGCCGAAATCAAAAGCTGGCGCCGCGATAAAAAAATAAAATTAATAAAAAAGACCCGCAAGGTTTTACCTTGAACGGGTCTTCGTGATTCAAACAGAATCCACGCACTGGCGGCAGTAAGCCGATCTGGGTTCGTCTGGGGCGAGTGCGTTGCCACAGTGACTGCAAAATCTGTCAGCTGCGGGTTCCGGCAGTTTCGTCTTCGGCGGCTCTTCCACCTCGACTTTCACCTGCGGTGGATCATCCGCCGTGCAGTAGCTAGGACACCAACCCTCGCCGTCCAACTCGCCACCACACCGGCTACAGTGCGTCGCGATCCATTCAACATATCCTGGTTTCGCCACGGGGCCTCCTTTCAATTCTTGGAATATTATAACTTATTTTTTAGCAACAGTCAATTCTATCCCCCCCCACTTTCTCCTTCCAAACTGCTTAAGAGCATTATATAATTCAATAATGTCAGAAACATTTAATCCACAATCTCAAGAGCGCCCTCCTGAAGACCCCTTGAAAAAAGAGCGGATAGAAAACGTGACCAAAGCACTTACTGAGGCTGAGGCAATTTTTGAAGCCGAGGGCAGAGAGAAGGCAAAGTCACTTTTGCCGAGAATTTACGATGATTTAATTGTGTTAAACAAAAGAAGCAAAGAAGAGTGGGAAACTGTCTGGGTTTGGAATTCAGACGGAGATTTGACTGAAGAAGAATTTAACTCCCTGGATCATCGTAGAAGGCTATTATCCAATGCTATTGGTATTCTGACAGCATCGGGCGAAATCAGGCACGATCTAAACAAAATTTAAAATAAAAAAGACCCGATAGCTACCGGGTCTTTTTTATCTCCCCCACTTCCTTCTTCCAAACTGCTTGCTTGGGCCGGAAAAACCACTCGGGCGAGAAGATGGGCGTCCACCGCCAAAACCTGGGCGGGGTGCTTGCCCGCCGTGGCGGGGACCACCAAAGCCTGGCCTGCGACCAAAACCGGGACGGCTACCAAAACCTGGCCGACCACCTTCAAAGGCTGGCCGAGCTAACCTAACCGGCGCGCGATGCGGCGGAAGCTGTGGAACTTTAGAAAGCGGCAAAGCGCCACGCATCAGACGCTCGATATCCCGGACATCACCCTTCTGATTCGGCTCGGCAAAAGAAATAGCGTGACCCTCTTCACCGGCCCGGCCTGTGCGGCCAATGCGATGGATATAATCCTCGGCGCTTTGCGGAAGATCAAAGTTAATGACCAGCTCGATGCCTTTTACATCAATACCGCGAGCGGCGATATCCGTGGCCACCAGAATCCGATAACGTCCATTTTTAAAACCCTCCAAGGCATCCCGGCGCTGGCCAAGAGAACGATTAGAATGCAGCTCTGCTACCGTGTACCCAAAGGTACGAACTGACACGGTGATCTTTTTGGCGCCATATTTTGTGCGAGTGAACACCAAGACTGAACCTTTATATTCGCCCAATAATTTTTCTAAAAGACGGACTTTGTCCATTTTTTCCAAAAAGAAAAGCTCGTGAGTAACTTTAGCCGCGGCGGTGCCTTGCGGAGCTACTTCCACGCGAAGTGGCAACCTCATCACCGATTTTGCCATCGATACGATACTTTCCGGCATCGTCGCGGAGAAAAGCATGGTCTGTCGCTCACGCGGTACCACGGCAAGAATACGATTTAATTGCGGCGCGAAACCCATGTCCAACATTCTATCCGCTTCATCCAATACCAAGACCTCCACACCAGAAAGCGAGACGGTCCTTTGCTGAATATGATCCACGATCCTGCCCGGAGTGCCGATGATAATGTTCGGATTTTTCTTTAGCATGCTCATTTGACGGCTCATTGAGTCGCCACCGATCACGATCACGGATTTCAAACCAAGCGGGCCGGCGATCTTTTCAAAAGTTTCATGAACTTGATAAGCCAATTCCCTAGTAGGCAAAACTACCAAGCCCAACTTGCCTTTAAGCGCGGCCTGGATCATCGGGATACCAAAAGCGAGCGTCTTACCGGTGCCGGTCTGCGCGATACCCATCAAATCCTTGCCCTCCAAGGCAGACGGAATACACCTCTCCTGAATCGGTGTTGGGGTCGTAAAATTGAGCTTATCTAGCAACGCTAAGATATTGGGAGCGATGCCTAATTTGTAAAAACCGGAAGATTCATTCACGCCCATAGTCTACCATAAAACTGGATAAAATGCACGCATTCCTATATTATCTTGAATAAGATGACTATTCGGATAGCAAATAAACAAGATCTTCCCTCGATCCTCAAAATGGCTTCGGAGATGATCGATTATCATCATTCGCTGGATAAGTACTACAAGCCATCCGCGGACTATAAAAATCTGGAGGAAACGATGACTGCCGACCTCAACGATAAAGATGTCGTGTTTTTAATCGCCGAGGAAAATGGAAAGACTCTAGGCTATATCCGCGGCGTAGTGGAATCGGCGCCGGAGTACATCAAACCGAAAAAGATCGGCGTGGTTTTTGACGCTTTCGTGGAAGATAACGCGCGCGAAAGTGGGATCGGAAAACAGCTTTTTGAAGAACTGAAAAAATGGTTCGCCACCAAAAAAGTTAAACACCTGGAGTTGAGCGTGGACGCCCGCAACTCCGCCGGTATCGCCTTTTGGAAAAAGCTCGGCTTCTCGGATTACAAACTCCGCCTGCGCCAAGAACTCAATGATTAGTCTTAAAAGCTGGGGCGTGCCTTTCCTGGCCCTGCTGGCGATAATCGCTTTTTTCCAGTTCGTCTCACCCAATATCCCCGAATCCGACAGCTTCTACTATATGGGCCTCGGCGCTCTTTATAGCGAACAGGGTATTTTCAACGTGGATTTCCCTTGGATCTTCCACTCCACCATCCACACATTCTCTTCCTCGCTCTGGTGGGGGTTTGGAGTGGTGATGCTCCCTTTTTCCCTGCTACCGGACCAATTGCTAGCGATTAAAATTGCCGGCCTGATCTTCGGTTCGCTGGCGCTTTACGCCTACTATTATGTATCGCGGCGAGAAGATTTAGTGATGCCGCTTTTCTGGCCATTTCTGCTTTTCTTTTCGGCTCCCAATATCCTCTCCCGCTTCCTGATGGTGCGCCCGCAGATCATCTCCTTGCCGCTGAGCTTTTTATTGTTCTCCGGCCTGCTTAATAATCAATCCTGGCTGGTTTTCCTCGCTTCTTTTGGCATTGCCTGGTTCCATCTTAACTTTGCCTGGGTGCCGATAATGCTTTTGGTAATCGTGATGACGGCAAAATTATTTTTCGAGAAATCTTTTAACTGGAAACCGGCTATGGCCGTGCTGAGCGGCGTACTTTTGGGCTGGGTCGCCCGCCCACAATTCTGGAACGCGGCCAATCTTTTTTATATCCAGATCTTCCAGCAAATCTTTGAGAAGCAGGGTGGCCTACCGCTTCTTTTTGGCAAAGAAAACCTCCCCCTCCCAGCCTCGATTCTATTCGGCAATTTTCTTATTATCCTAATCCTTTGGCTTGCCGTGATCGGCGTTGCCGCCTGGATGAGTTCGCGTTCCAGCCGATTTCAGTTGGGAGCCAAAGAAAAGATAACTCTTTGGACCAGTATAGCGATCTCCTCGATCTTCTTTTTGCTTTCTATTGTAGTGGCGCGCCGAGCCTATGATTTCTGGGTCGCTTTTGGCGTGCTCGCCATCGCCATGGCCTATTCGATTATTGTCCGGAACTCCACTCACCTACGTCTCCAATCGCTCGCTAACAATCTTATGATCGGCCTTTGGGCCGCGCTGGTTTTCCTGGCCTTATTCTCGGGTATTAAAATAATCGACGCCCTGAAACAAAGTTACGCGCCAAATGAACTCCAGGAAGTCTCCCTCTGGCTCAAGAGCAACTCCAAGCCAGGCGAGATCGTTTTTAATCTTCACTGGGCCGACTTCTCGCCGCTCTTTTTCTGGAATCGGAATAATTATTATGTTGGTGGCCTGGATCCGATCTTCCAGTACTCCTATGACCCAAGTCTTTACTGGAAATTCCACTATCTTTCTACTGACCAAGTTACCAAAAAAACCTGCGGTGCTATCGAATGCACCTCGGATCAACTCGTGGATACCTACGGTGTTTTGAAAAATGATTTTAACGCGAAATATGTCGTGCTGACTAAAAAAGAAAATCCAGCGGTCTTCCAATACCTCTCCTCTGACTCGCATTATGTAAAAAGTTTTGAGACTGAGAAGGAGGCGGTGTTTTTTATTAAATAAAAAGCCCGGTCGAATGACCGGGTGGTTTTTTTAACTTGGAAGCTTTCTGGAAACGCCGACGGCGAATGGGGGTGTTAATGGGGCGCTATCACCAGCCGCAAACGACTTCCGGCTTGCTGGCCACGCCGGAAGTAGCTTTAAATCGAGCTCAATCGAAACAACCAACTCGGCCACCTGACTATGATCAAGTTTGTCCATACAGCCATAAGAGATTTTTTCCTCAAGAACTGAAATCCCTTTTGTGCGCATGATAAACACCTTGACCAATTCTTCGATAAAATAGGATTGCTCATATCCGTCGGGTAAATGGTCTAGCCGCGATTTCCAATCATATCCGCCGCCAACCCACAAATGCGGCAGAATCGGCATCAGATACCAGCGAAGATCGCAGGTCTGTTTCTGCAAACGATCTGGCTGAATTCCAAAATGTACAAAACCAAATGACGCGTAAAGCATAGATACACGCCTGGGCTTCATGGGGTGCTGGCCATCGCTATCAAGGCCCAGAAAAGCGATATGCGTCTCGCGAATAGTTTTGCCTTTCACAAAGGGGCAGGATGAATTGAGAACATCCGCGTCCCATGGGAATTTCGCCGCCGCGGCAAGCATGGTCTTATTAAACTTCACCTGGAAGTGTCTTTCCCAATCTTCCACGCCGAAGAAGTTCTCGGCCATAACGGCTTTCACGACCTTGTAGTCCATCGGCATATCCACTCCGCCACGGATCATGCACTCGGCAACCTTTTTCGCGTACATCTTATCGGTCGCCAATCTCTCGAGGTGCTTCACTTCCATGCCCTGATCCACCAGCGCATCCATACAATTCAAAAGCAGCTTAAAGCTCATATTACCAACCGCGCGATCATCTTTCTCTGGCTTCACAGCCACCTCCTCAAATAGTTAAAGTTCCGACTAGATATTACAATAATAACTTGCTTTTGACAATATAAATTTTCAATTCGCAATTTTACAATTTTCAATCAATTTCCAAGCATGAATTTTCAAATAGTTTGAACTTTCGGTCTTGACCCTTGAATGAAAATTGGTATTTGAAAATTGAGAATTAAAGAACATTTAAACTTTCAAATATCTTCGCACCGCAATCGTGCTAGAAACTCCGCCAAGAAAAATACCAAATAAAAGCTGATAGCCAAACAATATCGGTAAATTACCAAAGAAGTAATTTGTCAGATTCATCTCCGGAATGAACGCGCCGACATAAGGCGAGGCCAGCGAAACTATCGGCGCCGCGATCATCAAGCTAATTACCGCGGCAATAGCTCCGTAAATAATGCCGTTCACCAGATAAGGCCCATTGATATACATATTAGAGGAACCCACCAGACGCATAATGCCGATCTCTTCGCGGTTGGAATAGATAGCGAGGCGGATGCTGTTGAAAGTCACCAAGGCGGCGATTAGCGCCAAGAACATCGTGGCTACCAAGCCAGAGTTCTGGAAGGTATCGATCAGGCGCGCCAAGCGATCAATCGCCAGGCGGTTTTCTGTATAGCTAACCTTTTCAATAATCGAAGCCAGATTTTCATTGTCCAAATATTCCACGATGTTGGCATACTGCCCAGGATCATTCGCCTTAACATTCAACGCTGCGAGCAAAGGGTTGGCCTGCAATTCCGCGAGAGCCTGGGAAACGGTCGGATCATCTTTGTGGTCGTTTTTAAATATCTCTAAGGCCTTTTCTTGAGAAATATATTCCACGCTTTTTACTTCGACGAGACTTTCCATCGCCCGCTCTAATTTCAAAATTTCATCCTCTTTAGCTACATCTTTAAAATAAACGCTGATATCAATCTTGTCCTGAATTGAAGTCACCGCCACGCGGGAAATGGCGCTGAAAATGATCAGTCCGTTAAAAACTATCAGAGCCAAGATTAAGACAGCGATGGTGGTGATCGAAAGCCAGCCATTGCGGCTGAAGCTTTGAAGTCCAAACTTAATTATTCTCGCGAGTGTAGTTGCCATATCTTTAATCTAGTATATATCTCCCACCCTCTTCATCTTTAATAATTTTACCATTATCCAGGGTAATCACGCGGCGGCGAATCTTGTTGATGATTTCTTTGCTATGTGTCGCTAAAACCACCGTGGTGCCAAGTTCATTTATTTTTAAAAGCAGATTCACGATCTCCCAGGTATTATGCGGGTCCAAATTGCCGGTCGGCTCGTCGGCGATGATCACATCCGGGCGATGCACCATGGCGCGGGCGATCGCCACCCTCTGCTTCATGCCGCCGGAAAGTTCGTGCGGGAAGCTATGCTGTTTATCCTTTAGGCCAACCATATCCAATACCTGCGGGACCAGCTCTTCGATCTCGTGCTCCGGACAGCCATTAACTTCCATCGCGAAGGCCACGTTTTCATACGCCGTCCTGGTTGGAAGTAGTTTAAAATCCTGGAACACGATACCGATCTTCCTCCGAAGATCCGGTAGCTCTCTCATGCTTAGTTTATTCACCTCGGCAGAGCCGAAAAGAACCCTGCCTTGATTCGGTTTTTCTTCGGCAATAAGGAGCTTTACGATCGTGGACTTACCGGCGCCGGACTTACCCACCAAAGAAACAAACTCGCCAGGCGCGACTTTAAAGGAAATGTCGTCCAAAATCATCGAATTGCCGTATTTTTTGGTTACTCCGTGGAAAGCTATCATAGTAGTAATCGCAAATATACAAATAAAAGATTAATATTGCGAATTAAGCTACCGACGAATTCAAAATACGTCGATATTTAACTCCCTCTCTCGTAAAATATAGCAGAATTCCTAGCTTTAGACCAGCGCTTCGTAAATAAGTCAAAACCTGCTGAGTATGCACATAACCAAACTTTTGAACGACTTTTAACTCCAAGAGAATTTTGTCATCTACAATAAAATCCGCAAAATACTTACCTATATTTTTAGCTTTGTATTCGAGCGGAATATAAACTTCCCGCTTAAATTCTAGGCCTTGTGTTTTCAATTCTTCAGCTAAAGCTCTTTGATAATCCTTTTCTGTAAATCCCCAACCTAATTCATTAAAAACATCAAAAACAGCGCCTACAATTTTATAACTTAGCTCCGGTAAAATTACCTTATCAGCTTTTTCTATTTGCAATATTTTGTTCATAAATTCGCAATATTAGCGATTACTCCAACTGTAGCTCTGCCTCCACAAACTTGTCGAGCTCTCCATCTAAAACCCGGTCCGGCTGGCGGTGCTCCACGTTTGTGCGGTGATCTTTGACCAGCTGATATGGATTCAGCACGTAAGATCGGATCTGATTCCCCCACTCCGGCTTTACTTTGGTGCGAAGCTCGGAAAGGGTTTGCTTCTGATTGGCGATCATCAACGCCAATAGCTTGGATTTCAAAAGCTGCATCGCCTTTTCCCGGTTCTGCGGCTGTGAACGCTCAGCCTGCGAAGCCGCGGCCAGGCCAGTCGGTAAATGAACAATGCGCATGGCCGTCTCGCGTTTATTTACATTCTGACCACCCGGCCCGCTGGAGCGCGACATTTCCAATTTCAAATCTTCCGGCGGGATCACGAGCTTACGATGTTCAATGTCCGGAAAGATCGGAACTATTTCCACCAGGGCAAACGAAGTATGGCGGAGTTTTTTGGAAGAAAATGGCGAAATTCGGACGAGCCGATGCACGCCCATTTCTTTTTTCAGCGTTCCATAGACAAATTCACCTTTTATTTCCATCGCGCGATCATCCACGATCGAAGTTTTCCAGCCCCGCTTTTCCGCGTACTTCAAATACATCTTAAAAAGCATATTCGCCCAATCCTTGGCGTCATCCCCGCCCACGCCGGCGTGAATAGTTAAGTGGACTGGGCCGTGATCATATTTTCCTGTCAGGGGCTTAAACATTGATTTTGAAAAGTTTCGCGGCGTTTTTATACATTACATATTCCATATCCGTCTTGGAAATTCCCAGCTTTTTCACATATTTAATATATTCTTTCGGACCAGCGAGCGGCCAATCCGTGCCGAAAATAAGTTTACGGGGCGTCTGTGAATACGCGATCAGCTCCTTGATCTTCTGTATCGTCATTTTGCCATAAGGCGAGTTAAACCCGTCATGCAAAAACAAACCGGAAATATCGGCATAAACATTCGGATTCCTATACAGAACTTCGGCGCAGTCCATCATCCAGGGATTCCCAAGATGCGCTATCACTATCTTTAGATTCGGAAAATCTACTGCCACCTCATCAACACCGAGCGGATGCGCGTATTTCACTTTCGCGAAAGTCTTGTAGGCGAGCGTGTCTCCTGTATGGAAAATTACTGGTACGCCCAGTCGGTCGCACATTTCATAGATCGGTCGCGCGACCGAATCGCCTGGATAGAAATGCTGATAACCGAGGTAAAGTTTAACTCCGACGATCTTTTTCAGCCGGATCAAAACCTCCAGCCGATCCAAATCTTGCTTGGTGTATTCAGACACGTTCAAAGAACCAATCACATGCAGATTTGAAAGTTCTTCGGTTAATTTGATAAGCGTGTCCGTGGAGGGACCAGTGCCATCCTCGCCTCGCCAATTCGCGATCACCAACGCGTGATCCACTTTATTCTTCTTCATCTCCGCTAAAAGAGCGCTTCTTATTTCTTCATAGGACTTTTTAGCGAACGGAGTATTTTCCAGCTTTGTTATGTGTGTGTGCGCGTCTATGATCATGGAGCCACCTCCCGGAATCGAACCGGGGACCTTTGCTTTACGAAAGCACTGCTCTACCAGCTGAGCTAAGGTGGCTTTGACGTTATATTATAACATTTCCCGAGTTTTTCCAAAGAAAATAAGAGCAGGTGACGAGAATCGTCCGGTCATACGACCGGACAGCCCAGTCGGATGACTGGGCGAACTCACGTCTCTACTTTACCCCGCACCTTTTCTCGATTAGAGCCAGAGAGAGGAGTCGAACCTCCAACCCCTCCCTTACGAAGGGATTGCTCTGCCATTGAGCTACTCTGGCAAATTTTATACGTGATCGAGAAAAGGTGCGGGGTTTACGAAAGTAGTGTTCTACCACTGAACTATATCGGCGTCTCTCTTTATTTAAATACTAGGTCATATTATAACATTTTGCGGATTTTTTCAAAGAAAATAATGAGCGGATAACGGGAGTCGAACCCGTGTCTGATCCTTGGGAAGGATCCATAATAGCCGTTATACGATACCCGCTTCTTAATACTCGCTATTCACCACTACTTCTTTACCATTCCAAGATAAACTTGGCAATAAAATCATCACGCGGGCTAAGGCGCGGGCATCGGTTAGCCAGACTGCCAATTCTTTTTTCTGAAGAGTTAGCCGCCCCTCCAGCACTTCCCTCTCCGCTTGAGGCACCAAAACCATCTTCCGAAACTCCGACAAACTCACTCCATAAAGACTCTCTACTGATTCGGCCAACTCAGGACTTTGCAGATTCGGAGCGCTTAATTTATTTTCCACCAACTGCGCGAGATCGTTGCCCACGATCGTCTTGAGTCCGCCGTTAATTAAAATATTGTCGATCGCGCGGTTCAAAAGCTGGCGATGAAGCTCCCGCTTAAAGCCCTCGCTTTTTACATCAGTCCCCTGCGCTCCAAGAATATTTCCATAATATTGATAAGCCGCCACAAAGTCGTTATTCATTGATCTCGCCAGGATCATCTTCGCGTTCACGAACGCCACCGGATAATAACCAAAATGAACAAGGTAGTATCCGCCAAGGCCTAAAAACAAAATTGAAAGTAGAATTATAAAGTAGTGGTTAGTTTTCATTCCTTATTGTTATTGTCATAGTCATTTTGTCATCGTAAATTACTGTATTTTTATTAACTTCTCCCCCGGCCGCTTATAGTCAAACTTGGCTTTTAATTCTTTGGCTAAATTCTCCGACTCGGCAAAATAATGAATATCCGATTCCAGAGTGGTGTTTTCATCATCCAAAACCTGTATCTCATTGCCGAGCAAGTTCGCTTTGGCATCCAGCTCATTGTTATGGCCGTACAAGCGAACCAACTGGAGCGACAAGAACCCCACAAAGAGTATCGCCGCCGCCCAGATGAATAGCCGCATACGTTAAGTTTAGAGAATTTTTGGGAAATAAAAAAGAGCGCTTATTCGCGCTCTTGATATTCATCTAACTAGGATCTGATTTATTCTTCTTTCGGTCACGGACGAAGCGAATCACATATAATGGCGTAAACAGCAAGAACCAAAGGAATATTCCGCTGATAAATACGACCAACATCAGCCACCATACTGCTAGCGTAACTGGCCAGAAGAGAAGCCCTAAAGCGCTAAAACCGGAAACAACCCAGAAGCCAAGCGGAGTCATTAACCAGTCATTACTAAAATTCTCGTAGTTATTATCTTTCTGAACATCCCGCAAATCCCAACGATGATTCCTGCCATTTACAAACCAGGCATCAGGGTTTGGCGCGTGCGCCAGGCTAGCTCTATCGTGGCCTTCTTGAACAAGCGCCTCGATCATCTCGGCATTTTTTTTATCGATATCTTTCAGTCTTTGAATTGTTGAATCGATAAATTGCCGAGCATAATCAATCTGCTTCTGTCTTCCGCCATTCAGGTAATAAGTTAAATTACGGAAAATAAAGATCAGATTCTCGACGGATGTAACCACTGGCAGTACGGGCAGTGAAAGCATATTCTCAAACGCTCCGCTTGAACCGGAAGTCTGTCGATATTTTCGTTTGAGATCATATCTTTGATCTGCCGATCGAACTTCTCTCGAAATCCAATGACCAAAATAAGCCGATGTCATAAATAGATATAGGCCCGCCATCAGCACCCAAAGCCATAGGTCCATTCTTTGTCCTCTCAAAAAGCTGGCCTAATTAAAGCACGAAACTACTTTTTTAACAATTCCTTAAAAATGTTCGCGGGAATTTTTATTTGAGAGCCTTCACCGCGTTCTTTCAAGCGCTCCTTGCCACGTTGCTGCTTCTTCCAAAGCTTCATCTTGCGGGTGCGATCACCGCCATTTTTTCCGAAATCACCGAGATCTTTCTTGAGCGCCGGAATCGTCTCGCGCGCCACAATTTTACCGCCCACGACCGCCTGCAAGGCTTGAGTAAACTGCTGGGCTTGCAACAATGTCTTTAATTTCTCCACAGTCATCCGGCCTTCCCGTTCGATCTCTTTTTTTGGAATA
The DNA here is from genome assembly GCA_007376445.1 of Parcubacteria group bacterium Gr01-1014_3. Lineage (GTDB taxonomy): Bacteria > Patescibacteriota > Minisyncoccia > UBA6257 > WO2-44-18 > VMGF01. Next base: position 43,358 of record VMGF01000003.1, read on the forward strand.
ATTCTGGTTAAACCCGGGATCGCGTTGGCGGCCACGTGGATCTCCAGCTTCGCCACATTAGCCAGAGCATATCCGACCAGCTCATAACTCAAAGAGGCAAAACCATTAGAAACAGACTTCAATTTGTCGTCGAGATCACTGATCAGATCGGCGAGCGGCAGTTTCGCGGAAATTAAAATATTGTTGCCGAAATTCTTGGTTTCAATTTCGCTGAATCGGAAAATTTCCTTTAGCTGTAAGATCGCGCCAAGATATTTTGTCGGAGTTAATATTTCGATCTTTGAGATCGGCTCCTCCACCGCCTCCGCGTCGTTCGGAAAATCTTTCGGATTGGTGATCACCCTCCATTCACCCTTTTCTTTCACTCGATAAGCCACGGATGGGAAGCTGTGCACGGTTTCGATCTTAAACTCGCGCGCCAAACGCTCGGCGGTAATTTCAAAATGAAGCCGTCCTAAAAATCCGCCCTTGAATCCCCGGCCCAGAACTTCGTTCATATCCGCTTCAAATTTCAGCGAAGCGTCAGTGAGGCGTAGCTTTGATAGCGCTAGTTTCAATTCGTCATATTGATCGGTATCTTCCGGATAAAATGACACGAAAACCACCGGCTTTGGCTCGCGATAACCAGGCAAAGCCATCTTTTTTACTTCCGCGGAAAGCGGTTGCTTCGAGGAAAGCAGCGTATCTCCGATTTTCAGCTTATCGGAATCCTTAATACCCGTGGCGATATAGCCGATCTCCCCGCTTTGAATAGATTTAGAAGGTTTTGGCTTCGGCGCGAAGTATCCTACTTCTTTTGCTTTGGCGGTGGTGTTGGTAGCGTTTAAAAAGATGTTGTCGTTTTCATTAAAGGATCCATTAAAAACCCGGATATGAGCCAGGACGCCCTTGTGTTCGTCGTAATAAGAATCAAAAACTAAAGCGCGGGATAATCCGGCAATAGTTTGCGGTTCGCTCGGGGCCGGAATTTTTTCCACGATTTTCTGCAAAAGAGTTTCCACGCCAATGCCCGTCTTTCCGGATACTTTCAAAATTTCTTCAGGATCCAAATTTAATAATAAACTCAAATCGTTTATGGCCGCTTCGATCTGATCCGGATCGGCCGCGTCAACTTTATTCACCGCGCCGATGATCGTCAGTCCGGACTTCCGGGCATTCTCAAAATTCGCCAAAGTCTGCGCCTGGATACCCTGCGTGGCGTCAACTAAAAGAACCGCGCCCTCCACGGCCGCGAGCGCGCGCGAAACTTCATAACCGAAATCAGAGTGCCCTGGCGTATCAATCAGATTCAGGACATAGGGTATAGCGTTTAGGGTATAGGACATTCTGACTGGAGCCATTTTGATGGTGATTCCTCTCTCCCGTTCCAACTCCAGCTGATCCAAAAACTGCGGCTTCATGAGCCGCTTTTCAATCGTGCCAGTGGATTCCAAGAGCCGGTCCGCCAAAGTGGACTTTCCATGGTCTATGTGCGCGATTATGCAGAAATTCCTGATGTGACTAGTCAACTGGTTCATAAAGACACCTTATTATATACTATATCCTTAGGGTCTAAAAGACCTATTTTATATGGAAAAAACAGGTGAAGTTGCTCTAGCCCGGACTTTAGGTTTGGGCTCTATCGTTCTCTTGGGGGTAGGCGCCCTTTTAGGCGGCGGTCTTCACGTTCTCCTCGGTCCCGCCATCGGACTTTCCGGTCCGGGTATGTTTATCGCCATGATTTTGGGCGGCTTGATCGCTCTTTTGAACCTTCAGATGTATGTGGCTCTCGGCACCACCTTCCCCGAAGCCGGAGGCGGTTATCTCTGGGTCCGAAAGGGTCTCGGCAATTTCCAGGGTTTCCTCGCTGGCTGGCTTTCTTGGTTCGCGCATCTTGCGGCCGGAGGTCTCTACGCGCTAGGTTTCGGTTTTTATGTCCATGAATTACTCACTACCTTCCGAATCGACATTGGCATCAGCCAGGATCTGCTCCAAAAAATCACCGCCATCGCCGTTATTTTAATTTTCGGATACCTAAACTGGCGGGGATCAAAAATGAGCGGCAGTACGGAAAATATCATCACCGTAATTCTTCTCGCCATCCTCGGCGCCTACGTACTTTTTGGTAGCGCGCAAATATTAAGCTTTGATCAACCTCTTCAAAACTATCTTCCGCTTTTGCCAAATGGAATGCTGGGCATAATCATGGCGGCCGGTTTGTTTTATATCGCTTTTGAAGGTTCTGAAATTCAAGTACAGGCAGGTGAAGAAACGAAAAATCCCCAGCAAACTATCAAGCGTGGCCTCTTTATGTCCTGGGGAGTTGTTACCGCGCTATACATACTGATTGCGCTGATTATCGTAGGCGTGGAAAACTGGCAAACGGTATCGGGCTATGGTGAAAGCGCCATCGTGGAAACCGCGGCCAAGTTCATGCCATTCGGCCGGTTCTTGCTGGTATTAAGCGGCCTGCTTGCCAACATAGCCGCCCTTAACGCTACTATCTATTCTTCCAGCCGAGTTTCCTTTGCTCTGGCTCGCGATAAGAACGTCTGGTCTCGTCTCGCTGAAATTCACTTAACCAACTTCACGCCTCATCTTTCGGTCATCGGCTCAGTACTCTTAATGATAGTGATGGTGGTCTCCCTTCCGCTGATCGACGTGGCTAGCATGGCCAGCTTGCTCTTTATTTTGTTATTTCTTCAGCTGAACATCGCCGGCATCAGCATTCATTATAAATGGCCAGATACCAAGTGGTATTATAAGATCCCATTTTTCCCGGCCACTCCTCTTATCGCCACCGCTTTTTACATTCTATTGGCCTTTACGATGCTGAGCGTCAATTTGGTCGCCTGGGCCGTCACCGCTTTTTGGGTTCTGCTGGGATTCGTGAATTATTTCGCCTACACTGAAACTCGTAGCCGCGAAGATTTTGAAACCGGAATCGTTTATGAGGAAGCTGTCCGAATCGGCCCCAAGACCGGCAAGCGCATCCTTTTGCCGCTCGCCCCTGGTTTAGCTTGGGAAGAAATTAGAAATTTGAGCGAGGTAGCTTTCGCGCTCGCGAGTAAATTCGATGGAGAATTAATTATCGTTCGCGTGCATGAGGTTCCGCCGGCCATGGCCCTACACCCGAACGCGGTGGGCAAAACCACGCTGGACCAGGAAAAAGAATTATTTGAAAAGCTCCAGGATCTGGTCACCGAGTACAACGTTAAAACCGGTCCGGCGAAAAAAGACATCAATTTTCACAGCCTGATCCTGATCGGCCGCGACGTGGTGGATGTGATCTTGGATGTAATTAAAATGGAAGATTGCGATCTTCTGATGATGAACTGGCAGGGCTACACGCAGGCGAAAGGCGCCATTTTAGGCCGCCGTATTGACCGCGTCCTCCGTGAAGCCAAGTGTGACTTATTGGTTATTAAAAATCCGAAACCAATCAACTCTATCCTGCTCGCTATACATCCATCAGCCAAGAGTCCGTATTTGGAACTCATGGGCGAGATTGCTACCGGCTTAATAGATTTCTACAAATCCAAGATCGAGCTTTTCAGCGTGATCGCGCAAAATGTGCCGGCTTATCTCAAGCCCGATCCGACCATGGCATTGAAGCGCTTACAAATGAAGCGTAAAGATTTCGCCAACATTATTTATGCCTCCGAAAAATCCGTAGTCAGCGGAATTCTCAAAGAAGCTGAGCAGAAGCAATCAGATCTGATCATCGTGGGCGCTTCGCTACCAAAGATTTTAAAAGAGATCCGTTTCGGCACGGATGCCGAGATGATTGTAAAACTAGCCAAAACTTCAGTCATGATCGTGCGCGGACATCAGGGTCCGGCTGAGAATTTTATCCGTAATCTGCTTCATAAGTTTTCCACACCCAAGGAGCTTCCGGAAAAACCTCCGGTGGTATAATAAGAGTAATCCCACCTTTAGATTCCAGATCAAATAATTGATCACGGGAGGTCGAATCGCTCCAGCCCTTGGGCTGACGGCTGAGACCACCCACCTAGCTTTCGCTGGGTCGTCTAAGGCGGGGTTACAAAGCTCCCTCTTTATCGAGGGATTTTTGTTTCCAGGCAGTAGAAGTTCGCCAAGGCCATTAGGGCCTCTGGGCTCATCGGGCGAACTTTCACTGCCTGGTTTACAAGGTCATTATTTTTCTATAAGATTGCGGCGTACCTTGAAAAGGAGAAAATATGAACCCCCATGTAAACCGAATCGCATTCGTGGACATAGAAACCACCGATATCAAATACTTTAAGTTATTGAATCCTGCCAGAGAAGACCTCACGCCGTGGGCGGAGATTTGTGAGATTGGAATTGTCGTAGCCACCCCCGACCTCCAAATTATCGAAGAATTTGAAGCCAAGACAACTCTCCGGTTCCCAGCTCGGCTCGATCCGCGAGCGCAAGCAGTTAATGGGTATGACGAAAAAGACTGGGAACATTCGCGTGATATCGCCGATGCCTTGCAGGCTTACGGCCGGCTAATGGAAAGCGCTGGTGGCTGCCTGTTCGCTTCGCAAAATCCAACCTTTGACCGCACGATCTTAGAGATCGCCTGCATTCAGCATATGGTCAAAGTTAAGATCGATTATCATTCACTCGATGTCTGGACTCATTCATTCGCCACTCTGAGTGCGAAAGGATACAAGCTGGAAAATTACGGCCTAAATTCCGTGGCCAAGTTCCTGGGTATGAACGAAGAGCCACTGCCGCATCGAGGACTGACCGGCGCCAGATATGCCTGGGAAGTTACTAAGCGAGTCCGCGAGTTGCCGATGAAAGCTGCTGGTATTGTTGGTTCGCCGATTGGTTGCCTGGGGACGCCGACCAATGAGTAAGAAAAAAAGGCGCGAAAAGATCGATCCTGATGTCGCGAACGCGGCCGATATGAATATGGCCCAGCTGATTCTGCGCAGAAAAGCAGAGGAAAAAGAACTGAGCGAATGTGTTTTCTGCCAAGTTGTCCGCGACAGGAAAAGAATGATCATCGATTTTAAACATCTTTTTTTGATGAAAGACGCCTTTCCGGTGGTTCAAGATCACTTGCTTATCGTTAGCAAGGAACATCTGCCCGGCTGCCTGGATCTTCCCGAAACTGCCTGGCTGGAAATCCCGGAGCTGATCAAAGCCGGACTCGGCATGACTAAGCACTACGATCCATCGATTACCGGTTTTAACCTTGGGCATAACAGCGGCCCGGACGCCGGACAAACTGTCCCACACTGCCACTTTCACCTGTTCCCCCGCCGCAAAGGAGATGTAAAAAATCCCCGCGGCGGAATCAGAAACTTTAAAACTCCAATTGTTCCTTATTAACCAAAACCCGGTCATCGACCGGGTTTTTTTATATAAAAAAACCGGCTTTTAAGCCGGTTTGGATTCGCTTCGATCGATCCTCCAGTAATCGTTAGCGATCGTGTTCTGATAGAAGTCGATAATGACTTTCATGGGTTTGTCGGCTAGATTCTTGAGCGTGTCAGTCATTTCTTTATCGAGACTGCGTCCGCTGACGCGATACAGAAGACGATCTCCTGCCGCTAGGTTAAGGAGCTTAAAGTTCTTATAGTCATTTTCTGATGTTTGGCATATCGCGCAAGCTCGGTAGCTTGGATAAGCGTCATCATAATCATTGGACGATGATCCTTCGTACGCGGAATATCCTACCAAGAAGCGGTGAGGGCAGTACTCCTCCTGGAATACTTTCTGGCATTCATCATATCGCGATGCGGCGTCCTCGGCCTCTTTCACCGTGATATCTTTTCTCTCCATATCGGCGGCGAATTTCAGCAGCTCGCTTCTCTTTGCCGTGAACTCTGGCGAAAAATCCAGGAACAGTAGCAGATTCGCCTCAATCCGCGATTGCTGATTTTGGCTATCATTCACCTTATCGTGAAAAAGCTTCAGTCTGCTTTTCAAATCCACGATCGCGGCCTCGACAGAGCGAACAACCCGAGAATCCCGGCGAATCTTACTCTTAGTTGTCCTTAAGGCCATCTTCAAAGTTTTTCGCTGATTAGCGCTGTGCCGCCCAGGCATACTTTTCATCCGATCCTCCTTCAAAATACTTCGCATAGAATACCATAACCAAAACCCCCGGTCAATTGACCGGGGGTTTTAATAAAACATTAAATTCAAACTACTCTAAAATACCATCAAGGTTTACGTCGTATAGAATCGCCTCTGAAACAAGGCGGTAACGCGCGAGATCGTCTGATTTGAACCAAAGATTGATCTCCGCCTTAGCCTCCTCGGCGTTGCCGGAAGCATGAACGATGTTCCGCACAGCTCGGTTATCGGCGTCAGCGAGTTGATAAGAGTCCACGGTATAGTCGCCACGAATCGTGCCAACGTCCGAAGAGAGTGGCTCGGTGCCGCCAATCAGCTTTCGAACTATGCCGATCGCGTGGGCGCCCTCCCAAGCCATTGCCACTACCGGCCCGCTGGTCATGAGCCTTTTAAGATGTCCGAGCACTGGGTCTTTCATTTTGGCGTAATGCTGACCGATCGTTTCCGCGTTCGGCGTGACTAATTTTATGCCAACTAGCTTTAAGCCAACCCTCTCCAGGCGACCAATCACCGCTCCGATAAGACCACGCTGAACACCATCGGGTTTTATTAATACTAAGGTTTGTTCTTGTTTAAGCTTCATAGGGTTACGAATAACGAATTTATACTAATTAACGAATAATCGAATTATAATTGATTTATAATCCTCTTGAATACCACGCCATCATTACTGAATGTAATCAAAATTGCAAGCCGTAAATTATTTAATTTTAAATATTCGAGAACCTGATCAATGTGGGACTTAGAAAATCGTAGGCCACGCTTTATTTCTACAATGATTTTGTCATCGACTAAAAAATCTAAAAACTTTCTGCCAACAACCTCGTCTTGATACTTTATCGGACAATTAACTTGTTCAAGAAAGGATATTCCAGAACCTTTTAATGCCTGAGCCAGTGCCTTTTGATAATATTTCTCGAGCAGACCCGGTCCGATTTCATTGAACACATCAAAAGCCCGGCCGATAATTTTATAGCTCAACTCTGGATAAATAAGATCATCTCTTTTTAAAACCGAAGCCTGTTTAATCATAGATTCGTTTATTCGTATATTCGCCCGATTCGTTATTCGCTACTTGGTGATTTTCAGGTGTAGCTCTTTCATCTGCTTGTCGTCAACATCGGATGGGGCGTCCATCATCAGGTCTCGGCCATCGCCGGTTTTGGAAAACGCGATCACTTCGCGGATGTTTGGTTCATTCAACAGAATCATCATCAAGCGATCAAAGCCGATTGCCGCTCCACCATGCGGAGGCACGCCATAAGAGAACGCGTCCATCATGTGGCCGAACTTATCGATCACCACCTTTTCTTCATAGCCAAGTAAAGTAAACGCTTTCTTCAAAAGATCCGGCAAGTGGTTACGGATGCTCCCACCGGCGATCTCAAAACCATTCAAAGCAAGGTCGTACTGCATCGCCATCACATCTTTCAATTTGTCATAGTCATTGTCATTGGTCATATCTGGCAGTTTTTCTCCGTATGGCATACTGAACGGATTGTGGCCGAAGTCCCATTTTTTTCTCTGCCCTGAGCCCGCCTGCCCCGCCGCGGCGGTGGCCGAAGGGTCCTTCACCTCTTCGTAGAACGGAAAATCAATCACCCAGACGAAAGCTAGTTCGTTAGGATCATTTTTATCCTTTCGGAAATCCGGCTTATCGTTGCCATACTTTTCCATCGCTTCTTTATAGGAAATTCGCGGGAATGGAGCTTGCTGGATTTTCTTTTCCGGAAATTCACGCGTGACCAACTCGATCATCAAACCCTCGAGCACCGCCAAAACATCTTCGCGATTCACAAAGCTCATCTCTAAATCGATCTGTGTAAACTCCGGCTGGCGATCGCCGCGGGTATCCTCATCCCGGAAGCAACGAGCCACCTGAAAATATCGCTCCAATCCAGCCACCATCAAAAGCTGTTTATATTGCTGGGGAGACTGCGGAAGCGCGTAAAACTTGCCAGGGTACAATCGAGACGGCACTAAATAATCCCGAGCGCCTTCCGGCGTAGACTTTGAAAGAATCGGAGTTTCCACCTCCACAAAATCCTGGCCTTTCATATATTCATCAATAAAGCCGAGGGTTTTACTTCGCAAGCGCAAATTCCTCTGCATTCTGGCTCGGCGTAAATCTACATAGCGGTATTTCATCCGGGCCTCCTCGCCAATCTCCGAACCATCCGTATCCACCGCGATCGGTGGAGTTTTCGCTTCGGAGTAAACTGATACTTCTTTTGCCAATATCTCGATCGTGCCGGTAGAAATATTCGGATTGACCATATTCGCCGGGCGAGCGTTGACCTGACCGGTGATTTTCACCACCCACTCCGGGCGAAGCTTGTCAGCTTGCTCGTATAAATCTTTTAAAAAGACGACCTGAACCACGCCGCTCCGATCCCGAAGTTCAATAAAAATAAGTTTGCCGTGATCCCGGCGTACATGCACCCAGCCGGAAATTTCTACCTGCTCGCCGACTTTATTTACTAAGTCTCTGATAAGAGTTCGCATTGATAATGAGTTTATCAAATAATCGCTACTTTGTCTCTTTTTTGATGACTTCCAAAATTCCAGAAATAACCTCACTTACCATCGCTCGCTCTCTAGTATTACCGTCTTTGTCCTTCACGTTTTCAAAAAGTAACTTGTCCCCGACTTTAATTAAATTCCGCAAATCTTCCTTTTCTTCTTTTGACAAACCCCGACCCGCATTATTGCTATAGCTCTTCATGTCAAAATCGCCGGCTACCCAGCGAGCTATAAATTCTTCAGATTTCTCCAGATTACCCGAGTGGAACCATTCATCTTTTACATTTACCAACGGTCGTCCTTTTTCTCTGCCAATTAAGGTGATCTTATAAATAGTTTTGTCGTTTCCGCCAGTCGTCTCTATCGAAACGCGATCCCCGTTTACTAATTCACGTAAATCTACCTGTTCGATATTTTTTTCTTTTTCAGCCCTAGGCAGTTCCGGCTTCTCGAATTTCATAAATCAATCATATCTTTTCAAAACATCTCCGTCAAAATACCCACGCACTAATTTTGCTTTTTCAATATTTAAACTTTTATATCTTTAAGTCTTATCTAAATTAAAACAGCGATACGCTAGGGATCACGGCTATTCGCCGCCCGCGTATCGCTGTTTATATATCTGCAAAATTAGTACGGGGTTATCGTTTTGTAACTAAAATTCCTTCGCTTTTAGCTTGGAATTTTAGACAAAGCCGATAAAAAAGACCCCAATTAGGGGTCTACTTCTTATGTTTCGCTTTCCATTTCTGATATCGTTTCTGGACCGATTTGTTATTCCAAAGCCGGAAATACATTTCTTTACCCAGGGCGGTTCCCCGCTTGATCTCATCCAGCACGCTTCCGCCGCCCATCTGAATACCCAGCTCGCCCTTCGCGTCGGTCGCGATAAATTCCAAAAAATCCTGATCGGGAGACCAGTAACCCATGTCGTTTCTCCTTAAGAACTGAAAATACTATATCACTGCCTTACTAACTTTAAAACTCCGCCGCTCCAACTCGAACCCATCGTCCCCTTCTCCAGGGTAGTGAAGATCTGCGCCCCCGCGGATTTGAGACGAGCGAGCGCTGCCGGCGTGGGGTGGCCGTAAGTATTTTTGCCAACTTCGATGATCGCGGCCTTCGGTTTTACCGCGGCTAAAAATTCCGCGCCGCTGGAAAATCGAGAACCGTGATGCCCGACCTTCAAAATATCCGCCGATAGATCGTATCTTTTCATCAACTCGTTTTCGACATTAAAGCCAATATCTGCCGTAAATAAGATCTTGAAGTTCTTGTCGCGAAGCATAGTCACCAAGCTGGTGTCGTTTAGCTCGCTACTTAATAGATCACCGCTATTCGGAGAAAGAATGCCTAAGGCCGTATCCTCGTGAATTATCCGATCTTCCTCCGCTAATTGAATATACGGAACGCCCCGATTCTGAAGCTCGTTGATTAGAGTCTGATAAGCTCCGGCAGTGCCTTTTCTGCCATTCCCAATAAACGCTCCGACTTCATAATTTTTCAGCACATCAATAAACCCTCCGAAGTGGTCTAACTGGGGATGGGTCATCAAAAGCATATCGATATACCGGTCCTGGGGCGGTAAGACTTTGGCCAGCGCCGTTAACACTTTGCCATCCGGATTCCCAGCATCGATCAATAACTTCGGGCCACCAGGAAAAATAATCAGCTGGCTATCCCCTTGCCCGACATCCAGAAAATAAATTCTGGCACTATCACGCGTGATAGTGCTTGCTTGGATAATCTGATACCAGACAATTCCGTCCAGCAATAATAACGCCGCTACAATATATAAAACCCAGTTAGACTTTTTTGCTTTGGAATTTTTGTTCAGCATAATAGACAAGTCCAATAAGCGCGGCCCAATAAAGCACGCCATAGAACCAATTAAAGTTCACTACTTCGAATACTCCGCCTAGCTTAGAAAACCAGTCGATGACCGTCAACTCGTAAGTAAGGAGTATGCTGACCAGCCAAGCTAACGCCTGCGCCAACCAGCCAGAGATCACGGCCGCGAAAGCCACCATAAATCCAAAAAACATCGTGAGCGGTATGGCGGAAAGTAAAAGCATATTGGTCAACAAACCCATCGCGGAAACTGTGCCGAATGAACTTAATAAAATCGGGAGCACGGCCAGCTGCGCGGAAAGGGTGGCAAAAAGATTCTGCCGCCAGTTCAGGATTCCCGGCTCCTCTTTCGCGCGGACAAGCTTTCGTAATGCCGGAGCCAGATAAACGATTCCTAAAAGCGCAGCGAAGGAAAGCTGGAAGCCAATATCCCACACCAACACTCTCGGATTCGCGAGCACCATCAGGAGCGCGGCAAGCGCGAGAGCGTTCCGGAAATTGTGGATCCGCCCGATCTGGTTCGCGAGTAAAAGCAAAGAAGCCATGATCGCCGCCCGCACCACCGAGGCTTCGGCTCCCGTCATCACCACGAAGCCAAGAATGATCACCACGGTCAGGACGAAAAACGTCCGCCGCGAGACCCGGCCCGCTAGAGCTAGGCCAATAGCGTCAATAATAATCGCCACGTTGTACCCGGAGAGCGCGACTAAATGAGAAGTGCCAGTCAAACTCAACTTTTCCCGGAATTCTTTGGTGAAGCCGGAGGTATCGCCCAGAATTAACCCGGAAAGAAAAGCGGCCCGCTCTGGCGAGAGGACTTTATAAAATGAATCCCGCACAAAATCCCGTATCGAAAACAATCCCCGCTTCAGCCAAAAACCTTCATTCTCCCCGGTTGGCGTAATTTTCGGATTCCGCATTCGCGCCACAATGCCATTTTTCAGATAGGAATTTTTATATTCCTCCGGAATCTCTTCTACCTTGCCATCAATTTTCAAAACATCGCCATATTTATATGCCGGGTATTTCGAGGTGAATATTTTAAGCCTGCCGTTATATGACTCGCGAATCGCCATAATTAACTCCTGACTCTCCATTCCCTGCTCGGCTTTGGCCACAAACCCGGTCAGTTCCGCCTTTTGTCCGACCGGTAAATTACTGGACAGGCGGAACTGGTCGACGATGACAACATGACCATAACCAATGACCAGAAAAATGCTTAATGCCGCCATCCAATAACGTCCCAGAAGTAAAAACAGCGCGCCCAGTAAAAGCGTGATTCCGATAATTATCCAGAACCTACTTCCCCATTCTTGAAACACGCTTGCCAGAAATACCCCAATCAAAAATAAGCTGGAGGAATAGAAAAATATAGAGCCGGGTTTCATTGCGGCAAGTATAGCCAGCTAAACCACAAACAGTCAAAAATTACTTCTTATTCCCAATAGCAATATAGAGGATCGCGCGCTTTATAAGTTCTATGATAACAGCTCCAATACCACCACCGAATATAATCGCCCCCATAGCCAACAAAATTCCCTCCTCCCAAAGAGCTAAAGTTAAACCAAAAACCCAAATTGCCAAAAAAACGTAGGCTCCAATATATACAACCTTGAGGACGCGATACCAAATTTTAGCCTCTAAATCTTTCATTTTTACTTTCTACGAAAACCTCCTATTAAAATGTAAGCTGTCAGTGCCCAAACTGGCACAATCCCAAAAGTTAATGGATCTTTCACTGCCCTGCTAGCCCAAAGATACATCCCATCAGAAACAAGGACAATCGGGCCGAACACCCACCAAACAATAACCAGCAATGCCAATATTTCGCCAATTCTTCTTAGAGGCGTGCTTTGAACTAAGCCTAACCTTCGCTTCTTCGCCGATCTATATGCAAGGGAACCTAAGGTCATGATGAAGCCAATTATTGGGGTATTGCCAGGATATGACCCATTAACAACGTTAACCAGACTGATAATCCCCAATATGCCCACGGCCAAGGCGATAGTTGAGCCAACAAACCTTTTATCGAAACCAGTAGATTTTATTTCCATGTATCTTTACATTATAGCATTAGTTCTAAATAAATTAATCTTGATTTTCTTTAGAATACTGCCACAAAGCCTTATCAACTGTTCTAATATCCAAGCCAACATTTTTTGATATTTCACGAATATAAATAAAATATTTTTTCCAGTATTGAAAAGTATAACTAGCCGGAGGCTTACCCCAGCCAATAGACCATAGGACTCGAAAATCTAGAACTGGGTATTGTTCCGGAAATGCAAAATGTAAAATTACTGACGCCATAGGCCAGGAAACTCCATTTAAACCAAGCAAGCTGGAAATGCGAGCCTGTTCGGTTTTGGCTGATAAGCTAAATTTAGTAATCTCTATGACTGCCTCCGGATCATTATTCTTACAATGCCTAACTATACGCGGTGCCTTCCAATGTCCGATTTTGATTAGCTCATCGATATTCAAATATCGCCGATTGAATAAAATCTTTTTTAGTTCGGCCTCAATCATCTTGTCCTTAACGCTGGCCTTCTTGTCGTATTTTTCAGCATATTCAATTAGTAATGCCTTATTATTTATATCCATTTGAGTTTTATTTAATTATTCCCCCGCCAAGCATCGTACCTTTCTTATCATAAAAAACTGCCGATTGGCCGGGGGCTACAAATTTCATCGGACGATGAAATTTTAGTTCACCAGTTTTAAGTTTAAAGTTTAAAGTTAGAACAGCGGGTTGAAGAGGCTGGCGGTAGCGGACGCGGGCGGAAACCGGAATAGCTGTAAGATTGCCGCGGCGCTTTGCGCCTCGCAATGACAGGGGTTCGAAAAATAAATTAACATCGGTTAATACGACTTCTTTCCGGTAAAGTGCCGGGTTGTCTTCGCCTTCGGCGACGACCACGATATTTTTCTTTATATCTTTACTGGCCACATAAAGCGGCTTGTCGCTACCGCCGACGCCAAGGCCGTGGCGCTGGCCGATCGTATAGAAATGGGCGCCGTGATGCTCTCCTATCTCGTTGCCGTGAATATCTAGGATTGCTCCCTTCTTCGGCTTAATGTATTTCGCCAAAAAATCCGGCAAAGAAACCTGACCCAAAAAGCAGATGCCCTGCGAATCCTTTTTCGTGGCATTGTGCAGGCCAAACTTTTCAGCCAGTTTTCGAACCTGCGGCTTTGTGTAATCCCCAACCGGGAACAAACAGTGCTTCAACTGCTCGGGCTTGAGTGTCCACAAAAAATAAGATTGATCCTTGTTCTTGTCCTTAGCGATCGCTATCATTCTAACTTTCAACTTTGAACTTGGAACTTTTAACTCGCGCAGTAGCGCGTAATGCCCCGTCGCCACGAAGTCCGCGCCCATCTCCAGGGCTTTTTTATAAAATAAACCGAATTTAATTTCCTTGTTACACATCACATCCGGATTCGGCGTGATCCCTTTTTTATATCCATCCACCATATACTTCACCACTAGGTCTTTATATTCCTGCTCGTAATCAAAAGCGTAAAACGGGATATTCAGATGCTCCGCCGCCCGGCGCGCGTCTTCGGCGTCCTCTGCGGCACAACCATCCACATTGAAACACTTCAAGTGAACTCCCACGACATCGTAGCCTTCCTTTTTCAGCAATGCCGCGGCTACGGACGAATCAACGCCGCCTGACATACCTACAAACACCCTTCGGCTTGGTTCGGCTACGCTCACCACGAGTCGCTCAGGGTAAACTATTTTTTGCTTAGAGTTCTTCTTCACGGAATATATTTTACGATAAATTTTCCAAATTGGCAAAATTAAAAACCGCCCCGTTATTGGGGCGGTTCGTGTTGCGTGGCACCAGGAGAGCCCACTTCTGGCTTTCTCTGAATACGTTCTTTCTCGTCTTGCCTACAGAGATCAATCATGACTAATCCGGTAACTGGCCCGAATGCAGTCATTAATATCAAAAGCACAAATGACCCTATTGGTTGTTGTCGGAAGGAAGCATGCAGATAACGGCAAAGCCTTCCGGCACACCATGCGCCAGTCCACAGCCACCAGGCCAGGGAAATGTAGAGGTAGATCATTGTTCCTTCGTGTTCTCGTTGAATGGCCAGATCTTTTTTATGTCCATCACAATCAGAAACCAGAAAAGTGACATAATCGCGGCCTGGAGAGTCGAGCCTGTTTGATTATCCCAACGACACTCTAAGCCAAAGCCGACCCGCTTAGCCAGCTCATCCTGTTGTTTATAATCGAATCCGATAAGATAAACCGCCATCAGGAAAAAGTTGGTGGTGTAGCCCCACATGAGCCACCACAGCGACTCTGACCAATCCCAGCCCATATGACCTCCTTTTTAAGTTCTGTGCAAATTATATCATATTAAATATAAATTGTCAAAAGATTGCTTAGCGGCGAACTTTTCGATACACTATTCCATATGTCGCTTACTTATAATGAACTCAAACCTGGCGCTGTCTTCATGTATGAGGGTCAGCCGTATGAAGTCTTGGAATTCGAGTTTTTGCGCATGCAACAGCGTAAACCAGTGGCGCAGACCAAGATCAAAAACCTAGTGACGGGTAAAATTTTGGAACGAAATTTCCATCAAAACGAAACCTTTGAAGAAGCGGAGATCGAAAAGCACCAGATCAAATATATGTATAATAGCCGCGGAGAATACTGGTTCTCCGAGCCGAAGGATTCATCCAAGCGCTTCTCAATAAAAGAAGAGGCTTTGCCACCGGCGGTTAGATTTTTGAAAACAAATACCGAAGTTACGGCCAACAAGATGGGAGATGAGATCATCAGCGTGCAGGTACCGGTCAAAGTTGAGTTAATGGTCAAAGAGGCTCCTCCGGGCGGCAAAGGCGATACCGTGACTGGCGGTGATAAGAAAGTGGTGCTGGAAACCGGCGCGGAAGTTACCGTTCCTATGTTCGTGAATACTGGGGATATTATCAGGATCAATACCGCGACGGGGCAATATACAGAAAGAGTTGAGAAGTCCAAATAAAAAACCGCTCAGTGAGCGGTTTTTTATTTGGACTTGGCTAACTTTTCTCGAATCTTTCGGAATAGATTTTCCATAAACCAAAGGTTATGAGCGGTAGCCAAGATCGGGCCAAGCATCTCCCCTGCGCGGAAAAGATGAGCCAAATATGAACGGCTATAGTTTTTACAGGTATAGCAGCCGCACTTTTTGTCGATCGGATTTTTGTCTTCCAGATTTTTAGCGAGTTTTAAATTAAATCTTCCACCCTCCACCAAAGCCGCGCCATTCCTGGCCAGCCGGGTCGGGGCCACGCAATCAAAAGTATCCACGCCGGCCATTACGGCTTTTTCTATATCCTCCGGAGAGCCGATGCCCAAAAGATGCCGAGGTTTTTCCTCTGGTAAAAGCGGCATAATCCAGTCCAGGATTTTATACATATCCGACTTGATCTTGCCCATCGCGCCGCCAATACCCACACCATCAAAACCTAAATTGCCGATTACTTTGGCTGATTCTTTGCGCAGATCCTCAAATACACCACCCTGAATCACGCCATATAAAGCCTGCCGCCCAATGGGATTGGGCGAGCCTCGCCCAGAATGGGCGGGCTTTTTGTGTTTGAAAGCTTCCAGACAACGGACCGCCCAGCGATGCGTGCGCTTCATAGAGCGCTTGGTATATTCATAGTCGTGAAGCGGAGAGGTGCACTCATCAAAAGCAAAAATTAAATCAGCGCCAAGATTTTCCTGAATTTGGATAGATTTTTCCGGGCTGATGAAATGGCTCGAGCCGTCGATATGCGAGCGGAACTCCACGCCCTCCTCGCTGATCTTGGTCAGTTTCTCTTTTTTAGGAATCGCGTGCTCCGCCTCGCCCTCGCGTAAGACCCCGGTCTTTTCTCCGGGGAAAATATTGGCAACTTTACCCACGCCATGCTCCAGGGCCGCGCCTAAACTGAATACCTGAAAACCGCCGCTGTCCGTCCAGATCGGCCGGTCCCAATTCATAAACTTATGAAGTCCGCCCATTTTTTTAACTATCTCATCGCCCGGGCGGAGATAGAGATGATAGGTATTACAAAGCAAAGAATCAGAGCCGATTTCTTTAAGTTGATCCACGGTCAGGCCCTTGATGGCCGCCTGTGTGCCAACCGGAATAAAAGCCGGCGTATGGATCACTCCATGCGCGGTTTTTATAATGCCTAATCTTGCTCGAGTCCTATTTGATTTTTTAATAATTTGAAAGATTCCCATAGATGTAAATTTTCAATTTTAAATTTTGAAATTTTAATTTAAATTAAAATTTATAATTTCAAATTTTAAATTATTGAGTAACAGAAAAAACTATTTCCTAACCACTACCGGTTTCACTTTGGTTAAATCCACGATCTTGGAACCCTTGGTCTTACGGTTAATACCGGCAAAAATGACCGCGTCAATTAAGTTGGCCTTTTCGCCGAAAACTTCCTTGTAGGTACGAGGATCACTGATCGGTTTCTGGCCGGCGATATTCGCGCTGGTAGCCACGATCGGTTTATCGAAATGCTGGAATAACTTTTTAATTTTAGCATTCTTGGAAATGCGGAAAGCCGCGGATTTCTTTTGGGTAACCAGCGGGGAAAGATTCTTAGCTTTGAAAATAAAGTTGGTCGGCACCTTCGCGGACTTCACGATCTTCTTCGGCTTATCGGTCACGATCGCGTAGTCCATGAGCATGTTGATATCTTTGACCAGAAGCGGGAAAGACTTGCCGATCGGGCGATTTTTAATGCGATAAACCTTCAAAACTGCCACTGGATTGGTGGCATCACAAAATAGGCCATAAACGGTCTCGGTTGGGTGAATAACTACCCCTCCGGCGTTCAAAATTTGAGCAATTTTAGAGGCATCCATAGTATTCGCATATTATACTAAAAAACCGCCCCTTTGTAAAGGGACGGTTAAATATTAATCAAGCATCTTAGCAGTAACCAAATTATAGAGAGCGTGGGCAAAAGTCGTGATGACCAACGCTCGCAGCTGGAAAATCCGGCTACGGTAGCTGTCCACCGAGCAAGCTTTGATAAAGAACAAGCAGAGAATAAATCCGCCACAACCCTGGAGAAGAATATTGTAGGTATGTCCATGCCCGAGGCCGAACGCGACCGAGGCAATCGCGGACATCAACAGCAGAACCGGAATATAAATCTTTTTCCAGAAAAAGATTAACGGACCAAGAGGTAGCAGACGGAATGACAATTCTTCTTTGAAAGCGGAGGTGACTAGATCTATGATGCCAAAACCGTGGCCTTGAATTTTCGCGAACACACCGGCATAGTCCAGCATAGCCAAGGCCAGGAAGGACCATCCAGATATTGCCAGCCAGGCGTTTATCGACAAAAAGAAGCTGGCCTCAAAATTTGCCGGCTCAGTACGCAACCAATGTTTCAGCAAAAACCAACACTAGCCAACATATCGCTGTGCGTTCCGAATGTATCGGCCCACGACTCACCTCTCTTTTTAAAGTACTAAATAATTATAACCAATTTATCCGGTGGTCTCAACGGGAATCGAACCCGTGTTTTTGCCGTGAGAGGGCAACGTCCTAGCCGCTAGACGATAAGACCATTACTCGCGTATTATACTAAATTTGCTGGATTTCTTCAACGATCTTATCCAGCTGAATTCCGTGGGAAGCTTTAACCAAAACCATATCCCCTTTCTTGATCAACTGCTGAACAGCGAGCTTAGCTTCATCGGCTGTTTCATACATATGAATACTCTTCTTTGGAAGTCCGGCTTTATGAGCGGCTTCGGCAATAAACTTTGCCCTAGCTCCAACCGTCACTAAAATATCAAAAACTTTCGCCGACAACCGGCCGATCATCTCGTGCGCTTCGATGGTGTATTTACCAATTTCCAACATATCTCCCAGCACACCGATCCTGCGCGTGGCCCGGAGAGATTTCGCTGTTTCAATCGCCGCGCGCATGGAAAGGGGCGAGGCGTTATAGGTGTCGTCAATTACATATGAACCCTTCACGCCCGGGATCATCTTCATCCGATGCGCTGGCGCTTGATAGTAGCTCAAAGCTTCGGCTACCCGCACCAGATTCATTCCGAAAGACAGGCCGACTGCCGCCGCGGCGGCGGCGGCATAACCCTGGGTTTTGCCAAAAACACCCTCCATCCGGACCGGCACAAAGTTGCTTCCATGCTCAAGCTTGAAGGTGATGCCGAGCGGTCGGCGATTCTCGCTGCGATTTTCAAAGTTAGTAATCCGTACCTGCGCCCCGTCGCCATATCCATAAGTCACCACATTAGCGCGAGTCCGGTCTTTCATATCAAAAACCGCCTCATCGTCATAATTCAAAACAGCGAATCCAATCGTCGGCAAAGTTTCCACTAAACGAGACTTCTCCCGAGCCACCGCGTCCGGACCGCTGTAATACTCCACGTGCGTCGGAATATCTCCTATGGCCGTCACCACGCTAATCTGTGGTTTTACGATCTCCAATAAATACTTAATATCCCCCGGCCGGTCGGCGGCGTACTCCAAGATCAATATCTCCGGATAGGTACCGGAAAACATCAGCCGTAAAAATGACCGGCAGATCACCTTGATCCAAAAAATAAGACCACCAGTCTGATCCCAATCACCCAAAACCGTGAGCGGAAGCCCGATCTCATTATTGAAATTACCACTGGAAGCCCGCACCCGGCGGATACTTCGCATCACCGCCAATATCGCCTCTTTAGTGGAGGTCTTGCCAACGCTTCCGGTTATGCCAATCACGCCCGGCTGATATTTCTTCACCGTCCAGATCGCTAGAGTACGCAATATCCATTTTAAAAATTTTAATTTAAGCGCTTTCATATTTTATTGGGCAATCGGAACATCCGGCGGAATATTGTAATAGTTTAAAATAAACTGGGCCAATTCACGAAACGCGGGAACTACGGTCGCGCCGGCTAATCTAGCCTGCGGCTTATCAACTTTGATCAGCACGGTGAATTTCGGATCAGTAGCAGGGGCAAAACCGACATATGTGTGTATAAAATTATCGCCATAACCGCCTTTTATCAAATCTGCGACCTGAGCAGTTCCGGTTTTCCCGGCTATTCGATAATTTGGAATGTGCGCGATCTCCGCTTTGTCCACCGCCGAGATCATCATATTTGTCACCTGATGGGCAGTCTCCGCGCTGATAACATTCTCCATGGCTAGCGGCATTTCATCCTGGTTCAGATATGGCCGCATCCGGATACCATCGTTAGCGATCGCGGAGATCGCGGAGATAAGCTGGATCGGAGTCACGGCCACGCCCTGACCGAAAGAAGCGGTAGCGAAGTTAATGTCCCGAGAACTAGTTTTTAAGTTCCTTAAATTACCAGAAATTTCACCTGGCAGTTTAATGCCAGTCGGCTCGTCAAGGCCGAATTTCAAAAGATAATTATAAAAAATATCATGGCCCGTCGTCCGTTCCGCGAAGGCCGCGCCGGTGTTCACGGATTCTTCGATAACACCCGTCATCGTAAGCTTACCGTGAGCCTTCAAATCCCAGTTCCTGATAGTTTTTCCGTTTACGATCAACGAGCCGGAATCATAAAAGGTTGTGTCCGGAGTGATCTTGCCGCTATCAATACCCGCCGACATCGTGATCACCTTGAAGACCGAGCCAGGCTCGTACAGGCTCTGAATATTCGGATTTAAAAAGGTTTTAATATTTGATTTGGAATAGTTATTCGGATCAAAATTCGGGTAGCTCCCCATCGCTAAGATCTTACCGGTGCGTGGATCTTGCACGATCACGCTTCCGCTCGGCGCGTTGAATTTTTTGATAGTATCCTCCAGAACTTTTTCCGCCTGCGATTGGATATTGCGATCGATGGTTAAGTGAATATCGTCATCTTGCAACTTCTGATTGTAGTAAGACTCCAAGCCATAGCGGCCGCCAATGCCGTCATTTTTGTCACTAGATCCCACGAATCCCAAAAGCTGGGCGGCTAAATTTTCAAAAGGATAAAAGCGGAACATCTCGGACTCGATATGGATTCCTCGAATGCCCAATTCCTTAATTTTCTCAACCTGGGTATCGGTGGCCTTAGCTTCTAATAGCGCGTATTGGCTATTGGGTTTAGATAAAATGGTTTGTAACTTTCCAACTTCAATCCCTAAAACTGGAGACAGCGCGGTGGCGGCTTCGGCCGCGTCATCAATTTCTATTGGCACGCCGTAGATCACCGGATATTCCTTGTTGAGGGCCACTGGAATCTCGTTGCCATTGCGATCAGTAAAATAAATTCCCCGGCGTTCGGGGTTCAGTATGCTGCCCAAGTTTCCCCGGGCCGCGGCTTTTGCTAAATAGTATCCGGTCTTATCGATCTGAAGATCATACATATTAAAAGCCAGCGCGGAATAGCTGACGATGATCAGGCCGATAATTATCCAGTACCTAAACATTAATTTCTGGCTAGATAATCTGGTCGACGTTCTTTAACCAATCCCAGCTTGCTAACTAAAAGGTCCGCGTCCTCAAGGTCTAGCAGGCTGTAAACCTGATTTTTGAGCGACGCGTTCTTAGTCCGAATTTCTTCCACCGCCTCCTGCTGTTTAGCGATCAAATGATCCAAGCTCACGCTCTGGCTATAAGCAATGATGCTAAATACCGCTTCAGCGAGGAAAAGGACGGCGAAAAAGGCCGCAAAGAGATTGATCCTGAATTTTTGTTTATTTGGTTCGATGAATGTCATTTTAGATAAGCTGTGCCGCCCGTAACTTAGCCGAGCGCGACCTTGGGTTGGTCATAATTTCTGGGTTGGTGGCAATAATGGGTTTTTTTGTCAGGGTTTTCAGTTTCCCGGATTTTTCGAGGTCACGGAAAGAGTTTTTAACGATCCGGTCTTCCAGGGAATGGAAAGAGATAATGGCGACCCGGGCGCCTGGCTTCAGGATTGTTTCCAGATTATTTAAAGCTTGCTGTAGATTCTCTAATTCCCGGTTGGCGTAGATGCGGAGCGCCTGGAATGTCCTGGTGGCCGGATGAATACGCCCGCGTTCGTAGTTTTCCGGAACTGCCGCCTTAACTATTTCGGCCAGCTGCTTGGTAGTCTCGATAGATTTCTTTCTGCCCGCCGCTTTAATGGCCTTGGCAATCTTTGGCGCGTAACTCTCTTCGCCAAACTCGCTGATGATTTTCGTAAGCTCGGCCTCGGAAAGTTCTTTTAAAATTTCTTGGACTGATTTTGAAGTGGCGCTATAAGTCATGATCAGCGGCTCGTCGGACTGGAAGCTGAATCCCCTGCCTCCGCCGATCTGTTCGGAAGAAAATCCCAGATCCAAAATCAACCCATCGGCTTTGTGTAATTTTTTACTTTCCAAAATCGCCGGAAGGTCGGCGTAATTCTCGCCGGTCTTTTCCCAGTCTATTCCCAATACATGCCCGGTGAGACCAACTTTTTCCCGCAGTGCCGCGGTGTGGCCCTCAGCTCCGGCTGTGCCGTCAATAAAAAATTCTCCCGGCTTCGGATCCAGAACTTTAATAACCTCGTCGAGCAGAACTGGAACATGTTTAGAATTAGGAATCATGAATAAGGAATTATGGTTGATTAGTTTTATTTGTTTGGGGTGATTTTGAAAATTCATAATTCTTGATTCTAAATTCCTAATTCTCCGAGCTTCTCAGCGATATCGTCGGATGAAGCTTCGGTTTTTGATTTGTAAGATTTCCAACTTGCCTCATCCCAGATTTCGATTCGGTCATACAGACCCGCGAAGATTGCCTGTTTTTTTAAAGACGCGTAGTTTCTCAAGTATTCTGGAATTAAAATTCTTCCCTGATTATCAAACTCAACTTCGCTCGCGCCCGCGAGCATCAAACGAGCGAATGCCCGAGAATCGGATTTCATAAAAGACATGCCGGCAATTTTGGCGGTTAATTTTTCCCAGCTTTCTTTTGTAAATACAAACAAGCAGTGATCCAATCCGCGCGCGATAATTGCTCCATCGCCAAGCTGCGGCCGAAATTTAGCCGGTAAAGCTACGCGTCCTTTATTGTCTAAACTATGTGTATATTCGCCGATGAACATTTGAGCTTATTATTTTAAAAGTTATCCCCAGAAACGGCTGTTATCCCCACCTTTATCCACCTTTCACCACTTAACATCAATATACCCCACTCCTCCTCTTAAGGTAAAGCTGAAGTTGTGGATAATTCCCCACACTTAAAATAGGCTTAAATTTAGCGGGTTGACCGCTTTAAATTAGCCGTGTAAATTGCTTATAAGTTCGATCGGGGGCATTTAGCTCAGTGGTAGAGCGTTCCGTTCACATCGGAAAGGTCACAGGTTCGATCCCTGTAATGCCCACAAAAAATAAAAAAACCACCCCGCTTAGGGTGGTGTGAGTTTTAGCCAGCGATTCTCGCCCGGCACAATGAACATCTCTTGCTATGATTGTAAGAGCTAAGTGGCGCCTTGCAGCGCTTGCACAATCTCTTTTTCTTGCTGGCTATCGGTATTCTGTGTGAATGGCAAGATCTTTCAACTGTCTTCACGGCCAATGGTCCGGAAGTGCAACGATCCTGAAGCCTCAAATCCTCCGGCATAAAAGAGTTCCTCCAAATAACTAAAAAACATTATAATCAAAAACCGCCCATAAGTCAATACGGGCGGTTTTTGATTACCTATAGCGCTTATTGCCACCGCCGTTGGCGGGACAATGATTTTCTACCGGCTCATACCTCGCCGAGAAAATCTATTGCAACTCGGCTACGGCGCCAGCGGCTTCCAACTTCTTCTTCATCTCTTCGGCCTCTTCTTTCTTGAGACCTTCTTTCACAACTTTCGGAGCGCCATCGACTAGATCCTTGGCTTCTTTCAAACCAAGACCGGTGGCTTCACGAATAGCTTTGATGACTTGGATCTTCTGACCACCACCTTCTTTCAACATTACCTTCCAAGCGGTTTTTTCTTCCGCTTCACCGGCGCCAGCAGCGCCACCACCAGCGGCCATCGGCATCGCGGCGGAAACACCAAACTTGGTTTCCATCGCTTTGACCAACTCGGCGAGTTCGGTAACAGTAGAATCACCGATTTCTTTCATTATTCTGTCCATTTTTTCTGTATTCATTGTTTTGTAATTTTCAATTTTTAATTTTAAATTTTGATTTAATTTAAAATTTATAATTTGAAATTTTAAAATTATTATTATTATTATGTAACGACCTTTTCTTCCATAACAACCGGCGTCGAACCAGCTGTTTTTTTGGATAGCTCACTCAAAACGTACATGAACGCGCGGATCGGACCGGACATAACTCCAACCAGCATCGCCAATAAGACTTCGCGGGACGGTAATTTCGCGAGGACGGTGAATTCTTCGACGGGCATATAGGCTTTTTTAGCCAGATCATACGCGCCAAGAACTTTGAAGTTCTTCTTTCTCTTCGCCAACTCCTTTGCAAACTTATAGATCGGAGCGGCTACAGAAGAGATATCGCCTTTTACGAAAACCGTGCCGACTTGAGCGTCAAATTGTGACAGATCAAAGTCGTATCCAGCCTGCTTCATCGATAAATTCAACAAGCGCTTCTTAAACACCTTGAACGCCGCGCCAGTCTTGCGAAGATCGCTCTTCAACTGGTTAACGTCTTTGGTGGGAACGCCCGTGAAATCGGCAAAAATCAAGCTTTCGCTCTCTTTGATCTTTTTCGCGCCAAGATCGATCTGATCCTTTTTTTCTGCTTTAGTTAACATTTTGGTCTTTAAATAAAAATTGCGACCTTTAGGTCGCAAACGGAGCTATTCCTCGAGAGGATTTATCGCTTTCGCGAACCTCTTGTCTACGGACCTTGGCGTTCATTATATAAAAAATACCCGACTTATGTCAAGTCGGGTATTGAGTTTTTAGGTAAGGTTATTCCGAACACCGTTATGTACGATGTCCCAAAGCTTCTTAGATTCTTCTGGCGTGATCTTCTTCTCGCCGAGAAGTTCGATGATCCGCCGGTAAAGCTGGTCCGCCTGTTCCGGCGAAATCGCTTCAAAACTCCGGATGCTGTCGAACATGGTCAGAAAGTCGCTGGTGCCGTCGTCCTGCTTCTCTGCCTCATCCGTCTTGGACTTGGCAGGCGCGGTCTTCTTACGACCGAGTTCGTAGAAGAGGCTCAAGAGATTGGTGCTAAGTAAACCAATCAAAATGTAGTGGGATATCGGTGTATTAAAAAGCGTAAACCAATAACGATCTTCTACCGAGATACTCTCTCTGTTTGCGCTCACGCATCCCAGCAAGAAAAATATGGCATGGATAGCGACTACTAAACCGCTAAAGACGACACCCGCGCATTGAGGATTGCTCGCATTGCCTCCTTCGCTCTCACACAACCTTTCAACGGTCGATGGAATAGCGATTAGCCAGGCGGGTAAATAAAGCATTGTCCAACCGACAGCCTTGGCGATACCGACAACACAAAGCAGTAAGCCAACGAAGCAACGTCCAATACCCTTTCCAACCGCAACCGGTAGGCTCATCAGCGCGAGCAACATAAAAACCTCCTGTGAAAAAACTGAGAAGATATTAACAAAAAATCACCGCCAGGTCAAGTAATAAAAATAGCCACTATCACATGTGATAGTGGCTATCGGCAAAATCTTTTAATTTTTCTACAGCCTTCAATTCGATCTGCCGTACACGCTCTCGGGTTATGTTCAGAATATCGCCAATCGACTGGAGGGTTTTCGGCGGTTCGCCCAACAAACCAAATCGTAAAGATATAACCTGACGTTCGCGAGGCGGCAAACAGCTTAATAGCTTTTTTGCCTTTGATTTTGATAGATCTTCTTGCTCTTTGTCGATGACAATCCTTGCCGGATTTTGTTCGCGACTAAGAGCGTTTTGGTGATTCTCGTGCAAAATTACCCTGGACGGATGATTCGCGCGATTAATCGTAAGCCTGATCCACCAGTAAGCATAGCTTGTGAACTTTGTCTTACGGTTAAGATCGAATTTCTTAATTGCCTTATAAATTCCAAATACGCCATCTTGCGCGAGATCCATTAACTCTACATTCGGATGAATCAAGGTTCGCGTACCAGCAATATGGACAACGAGCGGCATCATCGCCCCAACGATTAGATTGATCGCTTCTTGACGACCATTCTTAGCCTCTACAAGCCAGATACGAATTTGCTTATCATCAACCGTCCGAAATTTTCGAAGGCCAGTCATATACTAGTGGAGCGGGTCAGGGAGGGCCCACTTTTTTCTTTTACTGATCACGGACAACTCCTTAAATCAAACAACTGCCCAGATTCTACGATTTTTAAGTCCCTGCGTCAATTAACGGCCGCTTCTCCATTTATCAATATTTTTGTGGTGGCCAGTGATCAAAACTTTCGGCACACTCCAAACTTTAGTCTTAAGTTTCAAGTTTTTAGTTTTAAGTTTTGGAACAAAAACTTCCGGGCGAGTATAGGAAACATAAGATCCTTTAATATCTTCCAGAGATTCATATTTACCCAGCACGCCAGGAATATATCTGGAAACCGCCTCCGTCAAAACCATCGCCGGTAGCTCTCCGCCAGCGAGCACAAAATCCCCGATCGAGATTTCTTCATCGGCCACATATTGCGCCACGCGCTCATCTACGCCCTCGTAGCGTCCGCAGATTAAAATTAACTGGTCGTATTTCGCTAGACGCTTAGCTACCGAAGAAGTTAGCTTTTCCCCTCGGGTAGAAAAAAGGATTGTCCGAACTTTTAACTTTTTACTTTTAACTTTTAGTTTTTCGACTGCTTTAAAAATCGGTTCAACCTTAAGCACCATCCCCGGCCCCCCGCCATATGGCTTGTCATCAACCTTGCGGTGTTTGTCCATCGCGAAATCCCGCAAATTATGCGCAGTAATTTTAATCAGCCGCTTTTCTTGGGCGCGCTTTAAAATTGATTCGTTGAAATAAGAATCAAAGATTTTTGGGAATATAGTAATAATATCGAATTTCATATATATTGATCGTAGTCTTTTAATTCTACAGGAGGTAGAGCTATGGCGGAAGATTGCGCTTTCTGTGATCGCTCCAAGTTTGAAGAGCGGCTAATCTCGGAAACCGAACTTTTTTATGTCGTGGCCACACTTGGCCAAATCACTGAAGGCGGCTACGCTCTGATTATTCCGAAATATCACCTGCCCTGTATCGCCGATATGCACGACACTAAGGCTGGGCCTTTCTTGAATTTGGTTGATGAAGTTCGGCAAGCTATCGAAAAAGAATACGGCCAGGAAGTGTTGATCTTCGAGCATGGTATCGTTGGCCAATCAGTGAAGCACGCCCATCTCCATCTCTTACCCACCGGAAATATCGCTGATAAAATTGCCACGACTGTTAGGCAAGATTTCGTCGCTGAAGTGGACTGCTTCCCCACAAATCATATGGACTCTTTGTGGGAAATGTATGAAAAAACTAAGGAACCCTATCTTTTTTGGATGGACGGTAGCGGCACGCCGTATATTTGCTGGGATCCACCGGCGCCGATGCAGTATCTGCGAACAGTGATCGCGAAACTGCTCGGGCGGCCTGAACGCGCAAATTGGCGCAACATGAGTCCGGAACTCGATCGTCAGCTCTGGTCCGACACCGTCAAGCGTCTTAAGCCTTACTTCAAGCCTCGCGCCTAGCGAGGTTTTTTATTTCATAAACTAAAACCCCACGTTGAGGTGGGGTTTTTAAATTTTTTACTTTTTTTGGAGGCCCTTAAAGAATCTGGGTCGACGCGGTGCTGATGCGGGCTGATAAACCTTGCAATCTACGGCCTCTATGCCCTTGATGGTCTCGTGTAATCTTTCGATAAAAACAGTGCCGCATGCCTCACACCAACGAATCTGATCAATTGTCTTTCTAGTTGGATACGGACTCCATCTCTTCCGCCTAGAAATCACTTGTGTCTTATGGCGGCCAGGGACGGTACAGAGAAAATACTGAGCGTTTTCGATGGGCATCTTAGACACTCCTCGCTTTCATGAATGGCGTGCTCTCGCGCCGTGTCCAAGGCTTGTAAACCAAGGTTACTGGTATAACGAATTCTCTGCGAGTTTCCTTATAGGCGTCTATGACGAGCCGTTGGCCGCGAATCTTTTGTATGTATTCACGAATGGCGCCATTCGGCGATCTACCGCGGCCACATTCTGACATTAGTATAGATCCGTCGGTCAATTCTCCATGCTCAAATTTGGCATAATAGCCGTTTTCATCAGTCTTGGTCACGACAAGATCAGCATCAATCAGTTCCGCCAATTCGAAAATCGTCATCTTACCTCCATTAAGAACTGGCGTTATCTTATCATGAAAAAACCGAAGAGTCAAATCAAAAACCCGTCCGCCAGCTGGCGGACGGGTTTTTGATTGTTGGAAAACTTTTATTGAGCTTCTGGTTCGCTTGCGCGAGCCGCTCGAGGGACATGGGTCGAACCCTCTGGTTCCTCGATCTTCAGATTCACGCGGGCATTGTTCTTAATGCCGACGATCCTCAAGAGAGAGCGGATAGCCTTGGCGGTAGAACCTTCACGGCCTACAACCTGGCCCATATCCTGAACGTGTACTTTCAAAGAAAGTAAGACGCCCATCTCGTCTACCTTGCGTTCAACCTTCACTTCTTCCGGATGATCCACGATAGATTTTACGAGATACTCCAGAAACTCCTGGTCCGTATTCTTAGCCATTTGAATATTCTGAATTGCTGAAATCGCGACCTTTTTCCAGGAAGTAGAAGTTCGATCGCTTTGAATGCTCGCGAAGCGAGAAATCGAACTTTCACTTCCTGGTTTTTAATTATTGATATTATATCAAATAAAAAGCCGGGCGTCAAACCCGGATTTTTATTTTTACTTTGCTACTTCCGCTACTGGAGCTGCGGTTGGAGCGGCTGCTCCACCTTCGGCTTTCTTGGGCTGTTTGTGGACGGCGATCTTCTTGCCGGTAATTATCCCAGCGGTAACTAAGACGTTGTGAACGCTATCGGTAACCTGCACGCCATTTTTGAGCCAGTGGGCCACACGATCCTTTTTAACTTCCATTTTATTTGAACGCGGACTGTACCAACCCAAATCCTCCACCTGCTTCCCCTGCAATTTGTGGCGCTTTTCGCCGACAATCAAGCGGAAACTTCCCTGGTGTTTTTTACCTACCCTCTGTAATTTGATAGTTAACATTGATTGATATCATAGCAAAATAAAAAAGCCCCGTCAAACCCCGCACCTTTGTAGGACCGCTCGGGAAACAAAAAGCCACCCATACGGGTGGCTAAAGTCCTACAAAGGTGCGGGGTCAAACGGGGCTTGTGCTTGTTAATACTTGATCACCGAATGGATCGGGACATGCATCGCGCGAAGGGATGCGCGTCCGCCGAGACCTTCTAGCTCGATCACGAACGTGCAGCCAAGAAGATGCGCGCCTAATTTCTTCAGCAACTTGCAAGCAGCAATCGCGGTGCCGCCGGTAGCCAGCACGTCGTCCACTACCAACACAGGCTGACCAGGCCTGACCGCGTCTTCATGAATTTCGAGAACATCGCTCTCCCGGTATTCCAGGCTATAACACTCCTTGATGGTCCTCCGGGGAAGCTTACCGGCTTTCCGGACCGGCACGAAGCCCGCGCGATACTCTCTCGCCAAGGCAGCCGCGAAGATGAAGCCGCGCGCCTCAATTCCGACCACGCACAGATTGTCAGTCCGCTCCGGCCAAAAAGGCTTCGCCAAACACTTGGTAACTTCGCCAAAAGCATCCGGCGATTGCAACATCGGCGTCACATCACGAAACATAATGCCCGGCTGAGGAAATCCGGGGACGTCCTTAACGTACTCACGCAAATTCATACGCTGCCTCCCTAACTCAAATCAGTGATTTGATCGGGCGATCAATCCACATTGGATTGATCTAGCCTATCAATGTGCTTGATATTATAAACACAAAATTACATTATTTTCAACTATCACCCTAAAAAATCCGCCAATACCCTTCTTCGGAACGTCTCGGAGGCGGTTTTGCTTGGTTAAAAAAACCGCTGAGAGAGAAGAAAAGTTTGCCGCTGGAGCAAACTTATTCTGGTTCCGAAGAAGGCGTAGTGGTGGATTTTCTATTCCAGTTTTACGGAGAGTAATCGCGAAGTTCCATCGCTTCCCATCGTAACGCCATACATGATATCCGCCGATTCCATGGTGGCGCGATTATGCGTGACAATAATAAACTGAGTTTTGGAAGAAAAATCTTTAACCAGTTCCGCGAACTTTCGCGCGTTGCGTTCGTCCAGGGCGGCATCTACTTCATCAAGCACCAAAAACGGCGGTGGACTGACGGAAATCAAGGCAAACAAAACCGCCACGGACACCAAGGCCTTTTCTCCGCCAGAAAGCATTTCGAGGCCACTGATCTTTTTGCGAGGAATACTGATGCCCATCTCAATGCCACCGTGGTCGAATTTATGGTCCTCCTCCCTTTCCGCCGCCCCCTGCCTACCGGCAGGCAGGTCCTCCACCATCGCTTCCTCGGCTTCACTTATAATTTTCTTTTCTTTTTTAACCAGAGTTAGCTTTGCTGATCCGCCGTCGAAAAGCAGTTTGAAATATTTATTGAATTCTTCGTTGATGGACTTGAGCGCGCTGTTAAATTCTCCGTGAATTTTCTCATCCAAGTCATTAATAAGTAAGGCGAGATCGGCTGAAGCTTTTTTCAAATCTTCATTTTGCGCGGACAAAAAATTGTAGCGTGATTCAGTTTCCTGCGCTTCTTTAACTAGCGCCGGATCAAGATCACCAATACCAGCCAACTCCGCGCGCAGCTTGAACATCCGCTTCTCCATCTCGGCGAAATCGCTAGTCTTTCCGCCCGAGGCGGATCCTCGTTGGGAGGAAAATTCATGCAATCGGCGGCCAGATTGCATCGCCAGGTTTTCCAGTTCTTTCCGGCGGATCTCTACTCTTTCTCTTTCAAATAAAATTTTATTCTTCTCGGTATCCAGACGCGCCATCTCATCTTTTTTCTGCTCGACTAATTCAAAGGCTCTCCGGAAAGTGCCGGTGAACTGCTTGAGCGTGTCGTTGAGGTGGCTTTCCGCCTCCCTAAGCTTATTTAAATCAGCGTCCACCGTCTGAATATCCGCCATCGCCTTTTTCTTAGCACTATCCAATTCAGCGATCTTTTCATCCCGGCCGGAATTATCTGCCTGCAAGCTGTCATCGATACGCTTGATCAGCTTTTGCAAAAGCGACTTCACTGCGCCAAAATCGCCTTCATTTAATACCGCGCCAATCGCGCCCTTCACTTCCTCAAGCAGTTTCACCGCCTCCGCGGCTTTAATTTCGCTCTTCGGCTGAGCCGCCAAAAACTCCATCTGCGCCTCCAAACGGCCAAGTTCTTTTTGAAGTAAAGATTTCCGGTTTAGAACATCGCTCTGCTGTTTTTTAAAATCGTTGAATCCTTTGTCGTCGGAAGGCTGAGCTTTTTCTACTTTATGTAATTCTTCCTGTAATTTTCTTAATTCTTGATTCTTGATTCCTACTTCCTGATTTATTTTTTGGATCTGCGGTTCAATGGCGGAAAAATCCGATTCGATCACGCCGAGTCTTCCGCTGAAATAATTTTCCTCCAAAGTTCGCAATTCTTTTTCGACTTCGGCATGCTTTTCCCAACGCGTGGTCTGGCGTCTTAATAACCGAAGATGTGGCAGTATCTCCTGCACCATCGCCTCCACCTTATCGAGGTTGATCTTGGTATTCTTCAGTTTATTCTGCGCCTCATGCTTTTTGAGCTGATACTGACGAAGGCCGAGTACCTCTTCGATCATCTCGCGCCGTTCTTCCTGGCTAGCCCGCACGAATAGATCGCTACTGCCCTGGTTTATGATAGAAAACCCTTTTGTGCCGAGGCGGGCTTTGGCAAAAAAATCGATAATGTCTTTTAAGCGGACCTCCGAGCCATTTAATAAATATTCCGAAGTGCCATCGCGGCTAATCTTGCGGGTAATCGCGATCTCGGTGTAATCAATGGGAAAAAACCGGGTGCTGTTGTCGAAAACAATGGTCGCCTGCGCCATACCAACACGCGGGCGCTCCGGCGTGCCAGCGAAGATCAGATCTTCCGCTTTGGCGCCACGGATATTTTTCGCTTCGCGTTCACCCAAAAGCCAACGCAAAGCGTCGATGACATTCGATTTACCAGAACCATTCGGACCAACAATAGCCGTGATTCCAGCCGGAAAATCGAGCGTGGTTTTGGAAACAAATGACTTAAAACCCACCAGCTCTAACTGCTTAAGTAGCATACCTTAATTCTAAAACACAAAACTCCAATTTCCAATTATCAATTTTCATTCAATACGCAATAACCAAACTTTAAACGGTTTAAAAATTGGTTCTTTGAAAATTCAATGAAAATTGCAAAATTGAGAATTGAAAATTAAAGGAGCCCCTATGGGGCTCCGTCAACTATCGCTTCGACTTCTCGTCCATCCAGCGTTTCTTTTTCCAGAAGAGCTTTCGCTATTTTTTCAAGCTTATCCTGATTATCTTTAATCAACTTCACTGCTAGCTCATAAGCCTCGTCCAGAAGCTTTTTCACTTCCGCGTCAATGATCTGCTTAGTCGCTTCGGAACAATTCATCGTGTCGGAGGTAATGTTCAAGAACGCCGCCCGAGTCACAAAAACTTCCTTTCCGACCTTGTCGCTCATGCCATACTCACACACCATAGCTCTCGCAACTCGGCTTGCTTCGCGGAAATCAGATGAAGCGCCGCTACTTTCGGAATTGAACTTGTACATCTCACCGGCTCGGCCACCCATCATCACCGCCATCTGCGCTAACATCATTTCCTTGCTTTGAATATGAACGTCTTCGTCCGGAAGCATCCACGTCGCGCCACCCGATGGTCCGCGCGGAATGATCGTCACGATGCGGACAGGATTTGATCCTTTATTCCGCAAAAGCGTGGTGATCAGAGCGTGGCCGCCTTCATGATAAGCCGTAATAGCTTTTTCCCGGTCGGGAATAAAATTCTTCGATGCCGCGCCCATCATCACTTTAATGATCGCCTCATCCAGATCCGCGCTATCAATCGCGGGTTTTTTCTTACCAACCGCGGCAATTGCCGATTCGTTCATAACCGCGGCCAAGTCAGCGCCAGAAAACCCGGAAGTGCCCTTAGCAACTCTTTGCAGGCTCACGTCCGGAGCTAATTTCTTACCCTTAGAATGAACCAAGAGAATTGCTTCTCTTGATCTAACGTCGGGACGAGCAATTAATATCTTTCGATCTAGCCGGCCAGGCCGGACAATTGCTTCGTCAAGCGATTCTGGGCGGTTCGTCGCCGCCAGAACTACCACTCGGTCAGAACTGGAAAAACCATCCATCTCGGTCAAAAGCGAGCTCAAAGTTTGATTGTATTCCTCATGCGTCATGCGCATTGTCCGAGTGCTAGCAACAGTATCCAATTCATCAATGAAGATGATACAGGGCTGACTCTTGCGGGCTTTCTCAAACATTTCACGGACTCGGCCAGCGCCAACGCCAACGAACATTTCCACGAACTTAGAGCCATCCATGCTGATAAAAGCCATATTGGATTCCCCGGCCGTAGCTTTGGCCAGCAAAGTTTTGCCGTTACCAGGAGGTCCAACTAGAAGAACTCCTCGCGGAACCTTAGCGCCAACGTCAGTATACTTTGTCGGATTATCAAAAAAATCGACGATCTCTTTCAACTCCTTGATCGCTTCATCGCAACCGGCCACGTCAGAATATCTCTCCTTCGGTCGCTTTGCTTCGCCGATCTTAGTCTGATCCATGGCCATCTGCCGCTGACGTTTATTGATCCAGAGCATCGCGGCGATCAGCAGTAAAATCGGACCAAAGATAAACAACAGGGTGAAGATAATACTCCAGCCCCACCAGGCAGCTTCGGTCTTTTGGCGAGTTACGGGTATGCCTTTAGCGACCGCTTTCTCCACGAGATCGTTCACGTCAAAAACGGTAGACCGGAATTTATTGCCGTCTGTATATTCGCCTGTCGCGATGGCCGACTCCACGTTAACCGCTAACGACTTAACATTTCCATCATTGATTGCCTTATAAAGCTCGGTGACCGTGATGTCCCGCGCTGCTTCCGTAATCGGAACACGCACAACTATCATCGAAAGGGCTATCATGATCAGCGAAGCTATAAAAAATATCCGTAAGAAAGCTCTCAGCGGTGAAGGCGGTTTATTTTCCACGTACCATCTCCTTTCATTTTCAATGAACCTTACAATTCAAACACTAACTTTAGCCTCGGTCAAAGCACTAGAACACAGAATTTTACAATGACAATATGACGATGACCGATGAAAAATAGCCTACTCCTCCCATTTCGTCAGAGCCTGCTTGGCCGCGTCTACTTCCGCGTCTTGCTTCGCCTGCCCGCTACCGGTAGCTAAGTGCTTTTCACCGATATACACGCCAACCCGGAAAACTTTCTGGTGATCTGGACCGCTCTCTTCGAGAACTTTATAGATCGGCGTGATCTTGAATTCGCTCTGCGCCTTTTCCTGTAAGTTGCTTTTCGCGTCTTTGATCAGTCCTTTTTTGAAAACTTCTTCGAGATGCTCCAATACGAAAGTCACTACGAATTTCTTAGCCGGCGCGTAGCCGTCGTCTAAATAAATCGCGCCGATAACCGCCTCGATCGCGTTCGCCAAGATCACATCCCTGGCGCGGCCGGTATCTTTTGCTTCTCCGCGGGACATCAGCACGTATTTTTCAAGATCAATGGATTTCGCCACCGTGGCCATCATCACGTAATTCACCAGCGCCGCGCGGATCCCGGTCAGCGGGCCCTCTTTATAATCTGGGTACCTATTATATAGCTCCTCGGTGACGATCAGCTCCAGCACCGCGTCGCCCAAAAACTCCAGCCGTTCGTTGTGAGGTACTTCCCACTTTGGGTTTTCATTTAAATACGAGCGGTGCGTCAAAGCCTCCTTCAAAAGGTCTTTGTTCTTAAAAACATAATCTACGTTTTTTTCAAACGTTTTAATATTTTGTAACATCAGACAAATTTTAAATTTTTAATTTTGAAATTTTAAATTAATTTAAAATTTTTAATTTATAATTGAAAATTATTTTTCAGCCGCTTTCTCTTTCTTCTCCCTCTTCGGCTCCTCTTTCAAGTCGCCTGAGGCGATCATCTGCTTATAAACCGTGCCAAGCACGCCATTAATAAATTTACCGGAATTCGGACCGCCGTAATTTTTCGAAATCTCAATGGCTTCATTAATCGCCACCTTCGGTGGAACTTCCTCATGATCGGCATACATCAGCTCATAAAGTCCGATACGAATGGCATTGCGGTCAATAATCGCGATCTGCTCAAGCGGCCAATCCGGCGCGACCTTCGTGATTATCTCGTTCAGGTCTTTTAAATGTTCAACTATCCCCTTTACTAAACGCCAGGCAAAATCCGGCTCATCGATACCCGGAGCGAACTCCAGTAAGTTCCTCTCAACGATCTTGATAAGGTCATTCTTCTGACTATAAAAATCCCACTCGTACAAAGATTGTAGGACTACGGAACGCGCTAGTTGTCGAGTAGCCATGTTTTTATTATTACAGAAAAATTCTCAATTTTCAAATACCTGTTTTTGAATTTCCAAATATCAATTTTGCAATTTTCAATCAATTTACAATGAATTAATTTTCAAAACCATTGATCCTTAGGTCTTGATGATTGAATGAAAATTGGTATTTGGAAATTGAAAATTACTTAGAGGATCCGTAGTGGGCGCACTGTGGGCAGGTTTTGTGCGACAAAACCGGACCCTGGCAATTCGGGCATACGGAAATATTCAGCTTCTTGAGGGCCATATGCGAACGCCTGCGCCCCGTCTTCCCTTTTGAATGATGTTTTGTTGGTACACCTCCCATAAATTTATTAGTTAGATTATATAGCTATTTCAGATTTTCGTCAACTTTGACTTTCAAATACACCGAGGCGTAAAATTAAGGGAGTTGTTTGAAATGGAGATCAACCGTGCAGAGCAGCAAACTCTACCTCGCTTTAATATTTACTTCATTAATAGTAGCCTGCTCGAAAAAACCAATACCGCAAACTCCTATCGCGAGTGTTCCGGTGGTTAACTCGGTTCCTAAACCCTTACCGCCTCAACCAAAAACTCCTGGCGAAATTTTTGAAGAAGCAGATTATCTTGCTTATATCACCATCGAATTCCTGCTTGACCCGAAAAACCCCGCCACCTACCGGCGAGGAGTCGGCTCCGGCTCGCTGTTTGAATTCGAAAAAAATCTTTACGTACTGACCGCGGCCCATCTCAAACCGCCATTTGGCGAGATTCAAAGCGTCTGGGTCAGACTGAAAGACAAAGAATATTACGAAAAACATCTGGAAGCTGAATTTGTGGCCTATGATCGGGTGCTAGATGTCGCCATCTTGGGTTTCAAGGAAAAGTTTGAATATAAAGGAAGGCTTGCCAACTTCGGTAAATCCGCGACGCTCAAGCAGGGCGATGTAGTGGCCGCTCTCGGAGCGCCAAATCAGATACCGGACTGCTTTTCCGGCGGCCTGATCGAAAATCCTTTCGTTGGAATGGATGAAGGCACGGACCATCCCGGACTGATCTTCTATAGCGCCACGGTAAGGCCCGGTAATTCTGGTGGTCCCTTGTTGGATCAGTATGGCGAATTGGTAGGTATCAATATCCGAATCTTCGGAGGCAATCCCGGCAACTGGAGCGCTCAAGCGGTGCCGATCGATGACATTAAAAATCTTATCCCGAAGATCATGGCCGTCGGCTCGGACTGGCCGCACATGATCCTGCCGATGACGATCCTCAACGGCTGGGACATCACTCCATACGGCTATGAACGCTTGGGACTGAAAGCCCCGGATAAACCCGGGCTGGTAATTATGAAGATTCCCGCTGTCTTCGCCGAAAAATATAAAGACTTTAAGGTTGGCGATCTGATCCTGAAGGTGAACGGAGAAAAAATCGTTAATGCCGGCCGCTTCATTCATCAGATCATGACCGACGTAGAGTTGCCGGACAGCGTTGAGCTCTTGATCGAACGGGACGGAGAAACCCTGACGCTTAAAGCCCCCCTGATGCCGTTTTTTAAATAAACCTGACCCTCTCTTGCGATTTCGCGAGGGAGGGTTTATTCTTTGTGAAGTTTTCGGAACCTTGAAATAAAGGAGGTCTCTAATGAGACGAATCGTGGCTGTCGCCGGACTGCTTGTTTGTGTTGCTATTATGACCGGATGCATCCCAAGTTTCTTGAAGCCGACCTATAGCAACTTCGCTGAAAATCTTGCGTTGGACCAAGACACTTCGTTTGGATGTGACGACGCCAAGGATGGCTTAGCCAAGCCTGAAAAAACTGCCGAAGAAATCTATCAATGCGTTAACGTAGTTCATCTTGAATTGGTGGTTGGATTAAGCCGGGAGGCCGGAAGCGCGGCGGGATTCGTTGTGAAATACAACAACAAACCGCACATTCTGACCGCGGGCCACGTTAACACGACCAACGTCAAATTCAAGGCAATCTATGCTTACTTCAGCCAGGGCCATCAGAGGCCGGAAGAAGTTGAGATCGTTGTTTCGGATAATTTCCTGGACTTTGCCTTGCTCCGATTCAAAGATCCGAAGTTCGTCTACGATGGCCCATACGCGGTACTTGGCTGTTCTAGCGGCTTGAGTGTTGGGCAAAAAGTATACGCGCTTGGGTCTCCGCTCGGATTCCGATACTACTTTTCGGAAGGGATCATCGGAAAGATCGAGCAGGGCATGGATCATGACGGAATTCTCCAGCCGGAGATCATCATGCATGGCGCCACGATCAATCCAGGAAATTCCGGCGGACCGCTGGTTGATAAGTATGGAAGAGTAGTCGGCATCAATGTGATGGGCATCAGCGGGGGTTTCTCTCCGTTCCGTCCGTCGATAGTCACTACTATGCCGGTCGCGATACCGATCGATGATGTGAAATCTGTGGTCATGCGTACCAGAAAAGGCGGACCTGTTGAGCATTCCTATCTCGGACTCAAACTCTGGGACACGCGCGACCTCAATCCGTTGGACTACGAACAGCGCGAGGTGACAATTCCCGACCGAGATGGCCTGATCGTTTTCCTGATGGCAAAGAATTCGCCGGCCGCGAAATCGGGCCTTCAAAAGGGCGATCTGATCCTGGAATGCGACGGTAAAAAGTACGACCGCACCTGCGAGATCGCCAAGCGCGCGCTTTTCGAGACCGAACCCGGAACCGAAATGGAATTTAAGGTTCTGCGGCAATACACCGGTTATCAGATTGTTGAAACCAATGAAAAAGGTATGGCTGTGTACAAGACCGCTTATACCAAAATGAAGAATCCAGCCGTCCTGACCATCAAAGTCAAGCCGGAGGTTAGGTAAACAATCGTCCCCGCAAATGCGGGGACTTTTAATTTTCAATTCTCAATTTTGCAATTTTCAAATTTGGAAATTGAATGAAAATTGGTAATTGGAAATTGATAATTGGTGTTGTATAGTCTTGGTAGTTACTTGAAAGGGCTCATTGGTGGAGAAAATTCTCTCGATCACGCTTGCGCTGATCTTCTGTCAGGCCTGTACTCCCGCGGAGATCCAGCCACTACCCGATCCCCT
This sequence comes from Parcubacteria group bacterium Gr01-1014_3, assembly GCA_007376445.1. Lineage (GTDB taxonomy): Bacteria > Patescibacteriota > Minisyncoccia > UBA6257 > WO2-44-18 > VMGF01. The sequence continues at coordinate 81,437 of VMGF01000003.1, forward strand.
AGCGAATTTGCCGGTCAAAACCGCCCAGCAGATCTACGACGAAGCTGATTATTTCGTGATGATTGAAGGAAGCCGGTACGCCGATGGCGATTTTCAATCCTTCAAGCTTTCCGGGTTTTTGCTTCAATACGCCGACACCTACTATATAGTTACCGCCGGGCATATCAAAAAACCCGGACAGATCATCTCCGAACCTCTCCGTGTAACTTTGAAAAATGAGACGAACCGTTACTATCACGCCAAAATTCTCGCGATAGATAATGACTATGACGTGGCAATCCTGAAGATCGGTTCGGACGCCTTCGATTTTCGCGGCAATATCGGCAAGTTCGGGAACTCCGACTTGGTTGAATTAGATGATCCAGTAATATCCATCGGGAATCCGCCCGGACACGACTGGCATCTTTCCACCGGAAAAGTGTTAAGTCGGAACTATCGCAACTATAAAAACGTCGCCAAGCATATTCAGCATTCCGCCTGGGGCGGCCATGGCAGTTCCGGCGGCCCATTACTCAACCGTTACGGTCAGATCATCGGCATGAACATTTCGATGAAGACCGCCAGCATCGACGAAACGAGCTCGAACCGGATCAACGCTCTTCCCGCGAAATATATTCAAAGATTTTTAGAAAAGGTTTTGCAAAATCCCCACTAGATGGGGATTTTTTTAATTTTATATATTCTGTTTCCAGAAAGTAGTTGTCCGAGCAAGAAAAATTTAGTAAAATTCTAGCAATGCCTCGCTTTACTCATCTACATACGCATAGCCACTATTCGTTGCTTGATGGCCTCACCCAAATTAACGATCTCGTAAAACGCGCCAAGGAACTCGGCATGGATTCGCTCGCGGTCACCGACCACGGCAACCTTTATGGCGCCATCGAATTCTACAAAGCGGCCAAGGCCGCCGGAATTAAACCAATTCTGGGCGTGGAGGCGTACATAATGCCCAACACCAACGGTAATTCGACTACGACAGAACGCTATTATCACCTGATCATTCTTTGTAAAAATCTGACCGGCTGGAAAAATCTTTTGAAACTCATCACTCATGCTAATTTGGAGGGCTTCTATTATAAGCCGCGCATCAATAAGGACTTTTTACGCAAACACAGCGAGGGCCTGATCGCGCTTTCTGCCTGCCTCGCCGGAGAAGTCTCCAGAGCGATCATGGCAAATAAAATGCCGGAAGCAGAAAAGATCGCGCTGGAATATCAGGATATTTTTGGAGCGGGAAATTTCTATCTCGAAGTCGGCCATCACCCCGGCATCAAAGAAACCATAAAAGCCGGCGCGGGCTTGATAGAGATCTCTAAAAAAACCGGCATTCCTCTCGCCGCCACGCAAGACATCCACTATCTCAAAAAAGAGGACGCCAAATACCATGATATTCTCCTCGCCGTCCAAACTGGAAATAAATTGAATGACCCCGATCGGCTGACTCTCAAAGACGATGACTTCTCGATGCGTTCCCCGGAAGAAATGGCCAGTTTCTTTACTCACATCCCGGAAGCTATTGAAAATACCGCCAAGATCGCCGATATGTGTAATATCGAACTCGAACTCGGCAAGATCCAACTCCCAAAATTCGCCGTGCCTGTCGATAAGAGCGCGCAAGATTATCTCAAGCAACTTATCGAAGAACGCACCAGTAAACGCTACGCCGTATTAAATGAAGTCGTACAGCAGCGCATATCTTACGAACTTAGCGTCGTTGAAAAGATGGGTTTTGCCGATTATTTCTTGATCGTCCAAGACTTCATCAACTGGGCTAAAGATCGTGGCATCGTGGTGGGGCCGGGCCGTGGTTCGGCCGCGGGAAGTATCGTGGCCTACATTCTTGGCATCACTGACGTCGACCCGATCAAATATGAACTACTCTTTGAGCGTTTCTTGAACCCGGATCGTATTCAGATGCCTGATATCGACATTGATATTGCTGACCATCGCCGAGGTGAAGTACTCGCCTATCTCACGCAGAAATATGGAGACGATCGCGTCGCCCACATCATCACCTTCGGAACCATGGCCGCCCGCGCTTCTATTAGAGACGTAGGCCGCGCTTTAGATATCAGCCTCGCCTTTTGCGATCAGCTAGCCAAACTCATCCCTTTCAACCAAGACCTGGACGAAGCCCTTAAAAGCACCAGTGAGCTGGCCACGCTTTATCGCACCAACCCAGACGCGCAACGCATCATCGACGCCGCCAAAAAATTGGAGGGCGTGGCTCGCCATGCTTCCATGCACGCCTGCGGTATCGTGATTTCCAATGAACCGCTCATCAATCAGCTCCCGCTCCAGCGCGCGCCACAAGACGAAAATTCTATTTTGACTCAGTTTGAAATGCACACCGTAGAAGACCTCGGACTTTTAAAAATGGACTTGCTCGGTCTAAAAAACCTGACCATCATCGAGAATGCCCTAGTTCTGATCAAGGAAAATCACGGCGTGGATCTTGATATACATAAACTTCCGGAATGGGACGCAAAAACCGAGAAGCTGCTTCAGGCCGCCGACACGACCGGCGTGTTTCAATTTGAATCTTCGGGTATGCGGAGATATATGAAAGAGATCAAGCCATCGGAGCTTGAAGATCTGATCGCTCTCGTGGCTCTCTACCGCCCTGGCCCGATGGACCTGATCCCGGATTACATTCAAGTCAAACACGGCCTCAAGCAGGTTAAATATCTTCATCCGAAACTCGAACCGATCTTGAAAACGACCTACGGCGTGGGTATTTATCAGGAGCAGATGATGCGTATCGCTCGCGACCTCGCCGGCTTCACTCTCGCCGAAGCCGACACTCTCCGTAAAGCCATCGGTAAGAAAATTAAAGAACTCCTGGATAAGCAGGAAGAAAAATTGATTAAAGGTATGCTTGCTAATGGAATTGAACCCGCCACGGCCAAGGCCATCTGGGAACTCTTCCCCCCATTCGCCCGCTACGGCTTCAACCGCTCCCATGCCGCCTGCTATGCCCTGATCGGTTATCAGACCGCCTACCTGAAAGCTAACTATCCAGTTGAACTAATGACCGCCGTACTCAACGCCGATTCCGGCGACACTGACCGCATCTCTTTCTTAATTACCGAATGCCAAAAGATGGGCATTCAGATCCTCCCGCCAGATATCAATAAAAGCTCCGCTAGATTCACGCCTGAAGACAAAAATATTCGTTTCGGTTTAGCGGCCATTAAAAATGTGGGTGAAAATATCGTGAAGCTTCTGATTGAGGAGCGTCAGCGCGGTGGACCATTCCCCGATCTCGTTTCTCTGCTTCAGCGCGTGCAGAATCGCGACTTAAATAAAAAATCGCTGGAAAGTCTGGCGAAGTGTGGCGTCTTTGATTCGCTCAATATTGAACGCAACCAGATCGTCGCCAATCTCGAAGATATCGTAAAATTCAGCTCACTCGTGAAGAAAACCGGCCAAAGCACCCAGATGGGACTTTTTGGAAATACCATCTCCAGTAAATCACTCAAACTCGCTCCCGCCGCCGCGGCTGGCACACAAGAGCGCCTGCTTTGGGAAAAGGAACTGCTCGGCCTCTACTTATCCGATCATCCGCTGAATAGTTATAAAGAAAAATTCCGCTCGGCGGGAATCCGCGATATTAAAGATGTAATGACCAGCGCGAATCCGGCCACGCCGAATACGATGTATAAGATCGGCGGCTTAGTTTCCAAAGTTCAAAAAATAGTAACCCGCCTCGGCCAACCGATGGTCTTCGTGAAGGTGGAAGATATGAATACCACGCTGGAAGTCGTCGTCTTCTCCGACACGCTCGCGAAAAACCCCGACATCTGGCAAGAAAATAAGATCTTAGTCATCAATGGCAAAATGTCCTGGCGCAACGGCGAGCAGAAACTCATCTGCAATAGCGCGACTGAAGTATAAAAAAGCACCCATTTCTGGGTGCTTGCTAGTCACTATTCTAGTATTCCGCTCTTGCCTTGTCCTGAGCTGGCGGAAGAGGCTTCCCTTGAATCGGTTCGGCCTTTTCTCTCAACTTCCGCTTCATTTCGCGAAGCGCGAGAAGCTGAACCACATCAACACGACCGATGGTCTTAATCAAATCATAAGTCTCTTGGTCAAGGTGAATGTAACGAACATCCTCCCCTTGACCAACATAAACACGAAGAACTCGCTTCTTATCCCATGCGTATGTCGCACTCACTCTCGCGTTCACATAGCTCACGAGCTGTTCGTCGGTAAGCGTTGGTCCCTGTGCCGCCTCATCGGCTAGCCGATGAGGCTTGATGCAGTCCTCATCATAGGCCTGATAAATGGCAAGTCCCAGCCCTGAAACTACAACAGCAATAATGAGTATTGGCACCAATGACGCAAGAAGCTTCATTGAAAAAATCCTCTTAAAAATACTCGGCCGGCGAAGCTTCACAAGCTCCGCCTCTTGCTCTCCGTTCTTCGCCTTAAGTCCCTCAATCAAATGCTCGCACTCCTCCATCGTCATACCTTGATCGCCGACCTCTACATCATCAGACATTTGCCGCCTCCTTGCCCCGCCATCGGCGTGGGCTGAAAAAAGGTTGTAAACTAACTGCTGGATATGTTAACCAATTTCCTTGAATTTGTCAAATCATCCCACCCCACTATCACATGTGATAGTGGGGTGGTATAATATTCATTACTTATGATAATCAACAATAAAAAGCTGATTGGTAAATCAGCAGAAGATTGGACCGAGAAACTTTGGCTAAAGTTAATAGAAAAAGTTAGTCAAACAAATAATGAAGAGGCCACGAGAAAACTGATTGAGCACCTACTTAGCGCTGATGAGAAAAAGATGATCGCAAAAAGACTCGGTGTTATTGCGCTAATAAAATCTGACAAGTCTTATAAAGAAATCAGTGAAATTCTATGGTTGTCCCCCAATACCATCAGCACGATCAAAAAGAACATTTTAGGAAATGATGGAAATTATAAGAGTTATCGTAAATTTTATGGCGGGCCGAAAAAATGGAGCGCGGATATAAAATACGAAAAACCTTTTTGGGAAGACTTCAATCTATTAGAATTTATTGACGATTTGCTTCCGAGATATAGGGGTATAGGACTATTGAGCTCGCCGGACGTTGCCGCGAATCATACATATCGCAGAAGGCGAAAATAAGGCCTCAATCAATCAGCCACTATCACATGTGATAGTGGCTGGAAAATAAAGTCCTGGTCGTAAGCGGGAAAATGAGCTGGCGTAACGGCGAACAGAAACTCATCTGTAATAGCGCGGTGGAAATATAAATGCTCCGGTAATTACCGGAGCATTTTTTTATTTAGAGCTTCTTCGAGCAAACCCACAACGCAATCATACCCACCCTTTTTTGCCCAAAAAATCGCAATACTGTCCCCGGCACGAGGATCGGCGCCATGGGAAAGCAATATTCTCACAAGCTCATAATTACCCGCATTGGCCGCACAGCTTAAAGCATAGTCGTTTTGAGCGTGTACGTTTGCGCCGTTTTTTAAAATGAATTCGGTCAGCTCGGAATTTCTGGTCAAAAGCCAGACTTCCCAGTCTTCTCGTTTTCGATCATGTATGGTCATAATTACTTCTTCGAGTGACGCCGACGCACCGAAAGCTTCCAAGAAATCGGCGCGGGCTTCTACGCATGCACCCATAACTTCAAGTTCTTTGAGGGTAATGATTTTTTGCAAAGTGCCTCCTATGCGAATTGCGTTTCATATTATAAATTAAAAATTTTACTATGTCAAATTCTTTCAAAGCGCGGAGTTCCCTGTTAGAATAATCTACATATGAAAGAGAATGGGTCTCTCGAAAATATACGGCACTCGCTCGCCCATCTTTTGGCGGCGGCGGTTTTGAAAAAATACCCGGACGCTAAACTCGGCATCGGTCCGGTGATTGAGAATGGATTTTATTATGATTTCCTCCTGCCAGCCGCTCTGACCCCGGAAAATCTCAAAGAATTTGAGAAAACGATGAGGAATCTGGTAAATCAGAAGCTCCCTTTCTCTGGCAAAGAAGTCAGCGCCGCGGAAGCCAAAAAACTCTTCAAAGATCAGCCATTCAAGCTAGATCTCATAAAAGAATTCGCTAAGGATAAAAAACCAATGACCGTATATTCAACCGGCGAGGTCTTTATGGATCTCTGTCGCGGCGGTCATGTGGAAAGTACATCGGAAATCAACGCCGAATCCTTCAAGCTCGACAAACTCGCCGGCGCTTATTGGCGCGGTGATGAGAAAAAGCCACAACTCCAGCGTATCTATGGCTTGGCTTTCGCCTCGAAAAAAGAGCTCGAAGAATATGTAAAAATGCGCGAAGAAGCTATTAAGCGCGATCACCGCAAGCTCGGTAAAGACCTCGAGCTCTTTTCGATCATTGATGAAATTGGTCCTGGCCTTCCCCTCTTTTATCCAAAAGGCGCGCTTCTCCGCCGCTTAGTAGAAAATTATATTATTCAGCTTCAGGAACAACGCGGCTATGAGCCGATCTGGATTCCCCACATCACCAAAGGCGAGCTTTATAAGATCTCCGGCCATCTGGATAAATACGACGCCATGTACCCGCCGATGAAGCTCAAGAACGAAGCGGATTATTATCTGAAACCGATGAACTGTCCGCACTTCATGATGCTTTATAAAACCCTGCCGCATTCCTATAAAGAGCTTCCAATCCGCTGGACCAGCACTACCACCAATTATCGCTATGAAAAATCCGGCGAACTCTCCGGCTTAACCCGCGTCCGCTCGCTCACCCAGGACGACTGCCATGTCTTCGCCCGGCCCGATCAGATCTCCGGAGAAATAAATCTTATGCTGGATATGATCGCGGAAGTATACGAAAAATTCGGCTTTAAGGATTTCTGGGTCCGCATCTCCACTCATGATCCGAAAGATAAGACGAAATACATCGGTGATCCGAAAATCTGGGAAGAATCGGAGGCGACTCTGACAAAGCTAATCGAAAATCGCGGCTGGAAACACGAAATCGGCGTGGGCGAAGCGGCTTTCTATGGACCGAAGCTGGATTTCATCTTCAAAGACGTTCTCGGCCGCGAATGGCAACTCTCCACCATTCAGCTGGACATGAACCTGCCGGAAAGATTTGAATTGGAGTACGTCGGTGAAGACGGAAAGAAACAAAGGCCCGTGGTCATTCACCGCGCCATCCTCGGCTCTACAGAACGCTTCCTCGGAATTTTGATAGAACATTTTGGCGGCAACTTCCCTCTCTGGCTCGCGCCGGTGCAGATCCGCATCATCCCTATCGCCGACCGGCATCTGGATTACGCCAAGAAAGTCGCCGCTCAACTCAAAGATTATCGAGTAGAGATTGCCGGCGAAAGCGAAACTATGGGTAAAAAAATCCGCGCCGCGGAGATGCAAAAAATTCCATTTGTCTTAATCATGGGCGATGAAGAAGAAAAATCCGATACTGTCAGCGTGCGTGAAGGTCACAAGGGTGATCAGGGCAAGATGACAATAGCCGATCTCCTAAAGAAGTTAGTATAAGGGCTTCAGCGGCCGTTTTTTCTTCGCCCTCGGCGCGCCGCTCCGACTTAAGTCGGAGACCGATTATAGGATAGTCCAGCCGGCGCGCCTCCCCACGGCCCCGCTAAAAGCGGAGCCTCGCCGTTGGCGGGGCGTGGCGGGATGTTCCGAAAAATTAATTGGCCTCCGCTTTGTTAAATAAAGGAAATTATATATAGAAAAACCCCGTCCTTTCAAGGGCGGGGTTCTAAATTGTTATCACAGTTTTGCCGATCACGGTCTTATCTGCCCGAATCAGCTTCAATTCGATCCGGATGACTTTTCCATTTTGGACTTCAGCTTCGAGCTCAATATCTTCACCTCGAGAATCATCTAGTACCCGCCACTTCCCGTCAATTAAGGCGGATACGGCTTTGTTCTCTTCATCCTTGAAACCCCAGGTCTTAAGGACAACCTCCTTACCTAACGGCTCAAAAGCCACGCCGCAAATATCCGGATTAGTGGGATGCTCATAGAAGTAAAAATGCCCCCACCACGGAAAAGATCCGATTTTGTCTTTGTATGACGGGATAGGTCTTTCCTCGTCGGTATTCCAAAAAGCGTTTAATTTCGGATAGCCTTTCCAGCTTGAAAAATCCGGCGGCTGTTTGTCCTGATTACTCATCGACCACCTCTTTTGGAGAACTACTTTCAGTCTACCTCGTTGCCAGAAGCTCCTGCAAGATTTTCCGGATCACCTCCGGATTCCCCCTCCCCTTCAAGGCCGCCATGGTTTTGCCCACCAAAAACTGCAGGGCGTTCATTTTGCCTTTTTTATAATCTTCGATCGCTTTCGGATTTTCCGTTAGGACCTGCTCAGCGGTCGGGCGGATGCTTCCCTCGTCGGAAACTTGGCCAAGATTCTCCTGCTCCATCACCGCGCTCGGATCCAGGCCGGTTTCAGACATCTTCGCGAGCACATTCTTCGCGCCCCGGCTGGAGAGTTTATCATTGGCGATCAGCTCGACAAGATCAGCAAAATTCTCCGGGTCAATCTTGAGATTGGAAAAGGAAGTGTCTGTTTGCGACATAATTCCACGGAGATCACTGGTAAGATAGTTGTATAAAAGCTGAGTCTTCTCGGGCAATTTTGCCGAATCTCCCGCCGTGGCGGGCAAGTCCGCGGCTAATTCTGAAACTGCCTCCTCGAAGTACTCCGCCATCGCCCGATCCGCGGCTAAAATATCCGCCTGCTCCGATTTCAATCCGAATTCCTTGGCAAACCGAAGACGCTTCGCGGATGGCAACTCCGGAATATCTAATTTTAAAGATTTCAAATCAAAATGGCTCATATCGAGCGGTGGCAAATCCGGCTCCGGGAAATAGCGATAATCATGCGCCGACTCTTTCAGGCGCTGCGAAACGGTTTTATTATGGACATCATCCCAGCCGCGGGTTTCTTGCACTACCTTGCCGCCGGACTCTAAAACTTCTTCTTGCCGTTTTATCTCATAATCAATCGCCCCCTGAACGGCTTTAAAAGAATTGATGTTTTTTACTTCTACCTTAGTGCCGAGCGTACTGCCAGAACTGATGGAAACATTGGCCTCCACCCTCATCTGCCCTTTATCCATATCCGCGTCAGAAACGCCCAAATAGCGCAAAATTAGCTGTAATTCCCTGGCAAAGGCCACCGCCTGCTCGGCATTCTTGATATCCGGTTCGGTCACCAATTCCATCAAAGGAACGCTCGCTCGGTTCAAATCAACGAGCGAAGATTTCTTATCATCAGCGTGAAGTAGCCGACCAGTATCCTCTTCCAAGTGAATACGGGTCAGGCGGACGCCATTTAATAAACCGCCGAAAATCAGAGGCAGATCATATTGAGAAATCTGATAGCCCTTCGGAAGGTCAGGGTAAAAATAATTCTTGCGGTCGAATTTAGAAAACTGTGGAATATCTCCGTTCAATGCCATGCCAACTTTCAAAACTGCTTCCACGGCTTTTTTGTTGATCGTCGGCAAAGTCCCCGGATGGCCGGAGCAGATCGGGCAGATATTCGTGTTGGGGTGCTTTTCCATCGGGTCATTCAAGCACTCGCAGAACATCTTGGTCGCGGTCTTAAGTTCGGCGTGTATCTCCAAGCCGATTGTGGGTTGATATTTCATTGCTTCTAGTATAAAATAGATGAACTCTTTGATAAAGGTCGCCAGAGACGACCAAGGAGGCAGCTAGTGATTATTACCGTTGGCGGCCACATTGGCTCGGGTAAGAGCACGGCCTGTAAGATTCTAAGGGAGCGTTATCTGCTTAATTACAGTTATTCTTACACCGGCCAGATCTTCCGGGATATGGCCGAGGAGCGTGGACTATCGATTGAAGATTTCTACGCGCAGATGAAAGCGGATCCAGATGGTGAAAAGGCCATCGATCTCCGTCAGGCGGAGCGGATGAACTCCGAAAACTACCTGATCGTGGACGGCCGGATGGCCGCCTTTCAAAAGACAGTATTCGACATGAAGCGTGTTCTCCTGACTGTTAATCCAGAAGAAGGCGCGCGGCGTACTATGCTCCGTGAAAAGAAAGGCAAGTCGCTGACGCAAACGTTGGCGGACAATATCAAGCGCGCGAATGACGAACGGGCGCGATACAACAGCCTTTATAACATCAAAGACTTCCTTGATCCTCGGCATTACGACGTCGTGATCGACACCACGAAGATTCCGGCCTATGAGGTAGCGCACCGGGTCTACATGGCGCTGTAAAAAATCAAAACCCCGACATATTGTCGGGGTTTATTTATTATCTGTTGGCGGTAAACCGGTCAAATCTCTCGGAATGACAACGCGGATAACCTCAGCGTCAGCCCTTCTCCGATCCAGGATCCTCACCGCGCACGCGAAGACGCTAATGGGTTTTTTGTCCTTATTTCTGAAAACGGTAGTCAGTACACCCACATAATCTTTACCGGAAAAAAATTCCCAATCCTTGCCGCGTAAGATCGCGTAACCATTATAATACTCTTCCGTTTTTAATCCCCATATCTTTAGCACCTGGCCATATCCAAAAATTTCAATCGCTATGCCATCCGCGCTTCCAGAAGGGTCCTCGTATGTAGTTTCATAACCGCACCAAAATGGATTTTCGCCGTCTCCTTCATCGGGAGATTTTTTGAGAAAGTCGGGTCTATTAGGGGCGTAGAAAAATGACTTTCTTTCGATTAATTTCCAGGACGTGAAATCCGGCACCGGGCTTTTAGCCATTTTGGTTTCCTTCAAATTACTGACAATAAATTAACAAAAAATCCCCCCGTTGTAAACGGAGGGATTCGAATCTTACATGTCCCCGATCCAGGGACGAAGCCATTCGTAAACAGCGTCAAAGTCCATCGGATCACCCTGTGGGCGCTCCATCGTGAAGACCTGCTCCTTCTCGACAATCGACATGATCCACTCTTCCTCATGCGGCTTCAAGAGAAGCACGGTGATATCGAGAGCATGCGAGTGAGAAATTTCCGCCTGCGTGTTGCTGCCAATATAGCCATGGGACTTGGACTGGCCTTCCAGCGCAGTCGGATTAAAAACAAGGCAGAGGCCGCCCAGGGTACGGGTTTTGCGCAGCTTGCTGAAATGGCTGAGCACCATACCCGGCACCTTCGCCTTGTAGGCTGAAGATTTCATGCGAAGACGCTCCGGCTTCCGGATGAACTTCTTCCGATGGCGTCGGAAATTCGGTTGAAAAACCAGAACCCCGCGTTTTTGGAGATAGCTCACAAAACTATCAATCGAAGCCTTATATCTTTGACTGGCGCAAATCACCAGAGGTCGCTTCAAACCCAATGGAAACTCCTTAAACAACTAACCATAAACTAACGAAAAATTTATTGATTGTCAATAAAAAAACCAGTCAAATGACCGGTTAAATCTTATTATAAACGATATCCACTTTTTCCATTTTCGAAAGCACTCCGCCGGGGCCCTGCAGGCGAGACAAGGTTTTAACGAGAATATCCAGCAGGATTTTGGGGTCTGGGTGATTCACCACCTCGACCTCTTTTCGTTCACACAAACCCCTTACGAAATCATTGTAAGCAGAGTTCGTAGAATTCCGATATGACCCCACGAAAACTATCCGCTTCACGCCCATTTGGAGCATGCTTTTGACGCAGTCGATACAGGGCGTGGCCACCACGTAAGCCGTCGCGCCATTGATGTCAGCGACCGAATTATCAATCGCGTTCCGCTCGCCATGCTGAGTGCGTTTGCAATGCCCTTCGATCATCAGATGACCGACGTCATCACAAGTATCCGCGCCCGCTACCGAACCGTTATATCCCGCGCCGACGATCTTATTGTTCTTCACTAAAACGCAGGCAGTCCGTAAACGATCGCAACTTCCCCGCGAAGACATGACCGTGGCCATCAGCAGAAAAAGTTCGTCCCAGCTCGGCTTATCCGTGGCGTCGCTCATAAAACCTCCTAAGAACTTCTGGGATTGTACAAAATAAAAACCGCCCTCGCAAGTACATTCAGTACACTTTCTAGCGAGACAATAATCATTTTTCGGAACATGTCGGAGCCCAGACAGCTTGGTTTTTCGCGAAGCGAAAATGTCTGGGCGAGAGAGAAGAAAATCCGGCTGCTAGAGCCGGATTATTCTGTTTCCGAAAAATGATTATTGTCGAAGCCTACTTCTCGATTACCTCGATGCCCATATTCCGGGCGGTGCCGGCGATGATCCTCATCGCGGCGTCGATATCGTGAGCATTCAGATCTACCATCTTCTTTTCCGCGATCGCGCGGACATCGGCCTGAGTAACTTTACCAACTTTCTTCTTGTTCGGTTCGCCGGAACCCTTTTCAATACCAGCGGCTTTTTTCAATAAAGAAGAAGCCGGGGAAGTCTTTAGCTTGAAATCAAAGGTACGGTCTTCGTAGATCGTAATTACAGCCGGCACTACATCGCCGATCATGTCCTTGGTCGCTTCATTGAACTTCTTACAGAAGTCCTGAATGTTGATACCGTGCGGACCAAGCGCCGTACCGATTGGCGGGGCTGGATTAGCCTTCCCGGCGTCAATTTGTAGCTTTAAAGTTGTCTTAATAGGCTTTGCCATTTTGTTTGTCTATTATACTTATAATTTTTGAACCTGTAAAGAATCAAGCTCTACTACCGTATCGCGGCCGAAGATGCCTACTAAAACCTTAACTTTGCCTTTTTCCTGGTCAACTTCGGAAACTTTCGCGTCATAATCCTTAAAAGGACCATCGGTGATCTTCACGGTCTCCCCGACTTGTAAATCCACGTTGAATTTCGCCTCCTTGCCGGCGCCTATCCTACCCATCAGCCCATCGATCTCCGCCTGAGACAATGGAGTAGGCGTGGTGGAATCAGAACCTACGAATCCGGTAACACGAGGAGTGTTGCGAACCACATACCAAGAGTCCTCGGTCAGAACCATTTCAACCAAAACATACCCCGGATAGATCTTCTCTTCCGCGGTGCGACGCTTGCCGTTTTTTATTTTGATCTTGGTTTCCTTCGGAACGATGATGTTGAAGATCTTGTCGTTCATTGCCAAAGAATCAACGCGCTGCTTTAAATAACGCGCCACCGCGTCTTCATAACCAGAATAAGTATGTACTGCGTACCAATGACGTGCTTTATCTACCATAAAAGTTTAATTTATAAAATTAAAGTAATAATTTACCAAGTAGAAACGTAAAGATATAATCTAAAACCCCCAAAAACATCGCCACTACGAGCGACATTGCCACGACCGAAACAGTCATGCGCATGGTTTCATTCGCGCTCGGCCAGTTCACCCGCTTAAACTCCTGCTGGGATTCCTGTAAAAATGATTTGACTTTGCTTAACATAGTATTGCTATTTTATAACTTAAAACCCTAGATGTCAAGGTTTTTCACGTATTGCGCCCGGCTCTGAATGAACTGCTTACGAGGCTCCACTTCATCGCCAAGAAGAATATCGAATAGCCTGTCGGCTTCCTTCGCGTCCTCAACAATCACCTTTCTTAGGAGGCGGTTGGCCGGATTCATCGTAGTTTCCCAGAGCTGAGCTGGATTCATTTCACCAAGACCCTTATAGCGCTGAATGGAAATTCCCTTAACTTCACCGCCTTCGGTTGGGGCTGCCTCGGCTGCTTCTTCGGTCTCCTCGGAATTTTCGCTGGCTTTAGACTTGGCCTTCAGGGCTTTATTCTTTGTAATTTCCGCGATGATCTTGTCCTTTTCCGCGTCAGCATAGGCATATCGGACCTCCTTTCCACTTTTAACCTGATAAAGCGGCGGTTGGGCGATGTATAAATGGCCATTGGTGATCAGCTGAGGGAAGTAGCGGTAAAAAAGCGTCAAAAGAAGTGTGCGGATGTGAGAGCCGTCCACATCGGCATCGGTCATTAAGACGATCTTGTGGTAGCGAAGCCTGGAGATATCAAAAGATTCGGCGATAGCCGTACCGAGCGCGACCACTAGGGCTTTAATTTCTTTATTCAAAAGCATCTTGTCTATGCGGGATTTTTCCACGTTAAGAATCTTACCTTTCAATGGCAAGATAGCTTGCGTGCGGCGATCACGTCCCTGCTTAGCGCTGCCTCCTGCGCTGTCACCCTCCACGATGAACATTTCAGAATCTTCCGGATTACGAGAACTGCAATCTGCCAGTTTACCCGGCAGGGCCAAGCCCTCCAGGGCGCCTTTTCGTAAAACAGTATCTTTGGCGGCCTTGGCGGCTTTGCGGGCCTTGGCGGCCAATAAACACTGTTCAATAACCCGGCGGGCATCACCAGGATTACGCTCTAAGAAGTTCTTTATTCCTTCGCCAACTACGACTTCTGTTGCTGTTCGGGCTTCGGTATTGCCAAGACGAGCTTTGGTTTGGCCTTCAAATTGCGGCTCCTGAATTTTCACGGAAACTATGGCGATCATGCCCTCACGCACATCATCACCGGTTAAATTATCATCAGCCGATTTCAGATAGCCTTCGGCTCTGGCGTAATCATTCAGAGTACGGGTAAGGGCGGAGCGAAAACCCGTTAAGTGCATACCGCCATCCGGAGTGTAAATATTGTTCGCGAAACTAAGTTCTTGAATTTCAAGTTCATTGGTGAAATTGAAGGTGGCCTCAACATCCACGTTTTCGGATTCTTTTTGAACATAAAACGGAACTTCCTGGAGCCCCTTCTTGCCGCGGCTCAGATATTTTACAAACGAGAGCAAGCCGCCATCAAAAAAGAAAGAATGATAAGCCGGGGCATCACCACGCATATCAATTACCTCAATTTTTACACCCTTTGTTAAAAACGCCTGCTGACGCAAATGGTCCACCACGCGCTTGACGTCAAATTCAATTTTTGGAAAAATTTGCGGATCCGGCTGGAAAGTAACTTTGGTGCCGGTGCCGATCATCGGGGACTTTCCTACCTTGCGGACTTTATACTGCGGCTTTCCTCTGTGATATTCCTGTTCGTATAAATTTCCGTCACGGGAAACTTCCGCCTTCAGCATCGTTGAAAGCGCGTTCACAACTGACACACCCACGCCATGCAGACCGCCAGACACTTTATAAGACTCACCACCAAACTTACCACCGGCATGGAGAGTAGTCATAACAGTTTCCAGGGCGGAAACCTTTGTTTGCGCGTGAACCTCTACCGGAATACCGCGACCGTCATCGGTGACGGCAATCTTGTTGTCCGATAATAATTCCACGCGGATATTTTTGGCAAAACCCGCCATCGCCTCATCGATGGAGTTGTCTACGACTTCCCAGATCAAGTGATGCAAACCGGCGAGATCAGTCGTGCCGATATACATACCAGGCCGTTTCCGGACTGGCTCCAAACCCTCTAATACATAAATATCTTTAGCGGTATAAGAAGTCGGCTTCGCGCTCGCGGATTTAGTCGCCTCAGGCGACTTTGCCACCGCCTTGCCCGCCATAGCTTTATCGGAGGCGGGTTTTTTCTCTACTTTTGGTTCTTTTTTCTTTGGCATATTTGTATAAACCCCGCACCTTTCATGAGGCGCAATGTTTCTTAACCGGCACCCTATACCTCATGAAAGGTGCGGGGTGAATACCTTAATTCTAGCAAATTTTTAATAAAAAAACCAGCTCATTTGAGCTGGTTTAGAGTCTCTACTAAAAGTCGTCGTCCTTGTCCTTCTCGGGCGGGAGGATGCCGGGCGGCACCATCTCCTTCGCCTTCTCCATCATCTCTTCGAGCTTCTTCTGAAGGTCCTCGATGGCCGGAATCTCGCCCTTCAGCCGCTCGATCTCCGCCTGGGCCTTCTCGAGCTCCTGGGCCATTGAGACACCGTCTACTTCGACGATCAGCACGCCCCTTTCGAGCATGTAGCCGACCGCCGCGCCGAACAGGATGATGATGGTCAGGATGCCGCCGACGATCCAGTTGCGCCGCTTGATCGCCTTCTCGTCGTCGTCGAGCGCCTTCTTGAGTCCGTTGATCTCGTGCTCGTAGGCGTTCCGGGCCGCGCTCGGAACCGTGGGGTCATCGACTTTCGTCGCGGACTTGCCCGCCGTGGCGGGCGGCCAGGAAATTTTGGGTTCCACCGACACCTCCTTGTTTGTTTCCGCTGGCAGAACTGCCTGCGGCTTGGCCACAACGTCCTCTACCTTCGGCGGAGCATACGCCCTTCCGATCTCATAGAGACCAGAGAGGACGATGCCTGCCGCAATCGGTAGCGTGAGATACCAGACCTGGAACAGCCAGGACTGGGTGAACAGCGTGTTCGGATATTCTCTAGCACCGCAAAAACCGTAAGTCATTACTGTAGCGATCACGAAGAGACTGGAGTAGGTGCCGGGCACGAAAAATCGTACTAACCCTCTTTCTTCAGAATAACGATCAAGGTTTTCCGACCAACGCCGGGCAGTCGTCCATGGCAACAGAACAAATGGCAACAGGTTTTTGAACAAGACGTTCTTTAGAAGATACCATCCTCCGAAAAACGCCAATCCAACACCACGCGCAACATTCCTCATGCCGGAATCCTCCAAAAAATACGTCAAAGAACTTGGCGATATATTAGCATAGACATTTTAAGCCGTCAATATTAAAAAGAGCCCGGGATTTACCGAGCTCTGTTTTTTTAATTCTAGCTATTAGATACTAGCTTCTAGATTCTAGCTATTAGTCTCTAAATCGCGTCATCCCGAACAGGCTTCTTCTTTGGCGGCACAGTCTCTTCCTTGCCCATCCGGATCCACTCATGGAACTTTTCGATGTCTTCCTCGAGTGGCATCAGAATGACCGCCGAGCGACAAGTCCCGTCCCATGGCGCTTCCGTGACCTTGACCGAGTAGTTGTCTCGATTGTCGGGCCGAAGCTCAACCTTGACCTTACTCATCTCGACGACCACCGGCCGGACACGCTCCCCATCATTCACATAAATGACCAAAAGATCGGTAGCGGCAGAATAACTGAATCCGCCAGTCAGCCTGTCCTTCGGATCAAAATGGCTCAGCTCAACCGCATACTCCTTTTCGGGAGCATAAGCGCGGGCATAACTAGTGACAATCAATCCGAACAGCACAACTGTCACAGCTCCAGCGCCACAAACGAGCGCGAGCAGGATCGAAGAAAGCGGGATCCTTTTCATTAGACACCTCCAAAATACTAAGCATATACTACAATATAAAAGTTCCGTTGTAAACGCTAGCTGAATTTTAAATGCTAAATTTTTAATTTTAATTTAATTACCAAATGTTAAATTTCAAAAATTAAATCATTGAAAATTAATTTAAAATTTATAATTCAAAATTTAAAATTAAAAAACCACCAAAATACTGGTGGTTTGTGTAGCGCTATCCGTCATACTCACCGAGTTTTCGCCAGCCGCGGCGGCCAAGCACCATATCGCAACTACCATGCTTACTGCCATCAGTTGCCTGGTGGCAGTCCGGACATCTGTATTTAAACCGCCTGTCTTTCTTCTTTTTCTCTAACTTCTCTACTTGCAGATGGCTCTTGGCGGCGTAGAAAGTGTCCAAACGCTTTTTGATCAGTTTTTCCAGCGCTTCAATCGTCTTCAGTGGAAGGTAGCTGATCAACGCCCGCCAAATATCCACGGCTTCGCTTTCCGGAGTAGCGTTTTTTAGTTTTCGCGCCTTAATCACGACAACCTTAACAATCAGTAGATGTCCTTTGGCGACAGAATGCAGATTCAAAAAATAAGTCGGCGCTTCGCTTTTCTTGGCCATTGCAACACCTCAAATAGCTATGGAAAGTATAGCTGATAACTATTAAAAATCTATAGCGGGAATACGGATTGCTTTTTGGAACGTCTCGCAGGCGGTTTTGCTTGGTTTAAAAACCGCCGAGAGAGAAGAAAACCGGCCCGCTGGAGGCCGGTTATTCTGGTTCTAAAAAGCAATCCGTATTTTCGCTGTTATCTAACTTCCAATTCAAATTTCGCTTTAAGTTCAGAAATGATCTTCGCCATCTCTTGCCCTACTTCCTCGTCAGTCAGGGTTTTTTTATCGCTGCGAAACACCAGACGGAAAGACAAACTCTTCTTTTCCATACCTAAACTTTCATCTTCATACCAATCCACCAAGTCCACGTCTTCCAATAAATGACTGGCATTCTCAATTAGATCCTGTATCGGCCCTACCCGCTCGGTCGATTTTACTAAAAGAGAAATATCCCTCATCACATTCGGATATTTCGGCAAAGGCAGGAATTCTTTTTCGCCCACGATCAATTTCAAGAGTTTTTCGAGATAAATTTCTGCAACCGCCATCTTGAGCCCGCCAGAGGCGGGCAAGTCCGCTTTGACCGAACCAACGTAACCCAAGATCTGATGATCGGATTCAATAATCAAACTTTCCCCGTGATTCAAAAATCGAATGTCGGTATCAAGATCACGAGTAAAATAATCGGTCAGACCAAGTCTTTCAAGCAATTGTTCCGCCAACCCTTTTAGCTCCAGCGTCGGTGAACCTTTTTTGTAAGCGATCGCCATGCCCAATACCAGCTCCTCGGAAACTTTTCCCTGAATATCGTTGAAAGTTTTACCAATCTCAAAAATCCGGACCTGATCATGGAATTTCAGGTTATGCTCCAAATTTTTCACCAAGTTAATACCGAGCCATGGCCTCATTAAAGCTAGGTCTGAGCTGACAGGATTAGCCACGTGGACAGTCTTCCAAGCGGTCAACTCGCCATACCGAATCAGATCTTTTTCAGAGACAAAGGAATAATTATAAACCTCGCTCAAACCGAAGCCGGTCAAAACCCGCCGAGCCTGATCTTTCAGCGCGATCAAATCTTCCTGCCCGGAAGCGCGTAGGCCGATCATGGGAGCGATTGCCGTAAGGTTATTGTAGCCGTGCAGGTTTACTATCTCTTCGGCCAAGTCCTCGAATCGAGTGATGTCCGTGCGGTCGCTTGGAGGCGTAACCATCTTGCCCTTGATAGCAAAATCCAGGCGCTTCAGATAATCCAGGGCCTGCTTTTCACTAAGCGCCATGCCGGTTAAATGATTGAATTTTTTAATATCAAATTTTATTAAAACTTTGGCCGATTTTTGGTAATTAAGATCTACCCAATCGCCAATCGTGGCGCCATAAACTTCTTTTAATAATTGCGCGGTCCGCTGGATCGCCCTCTCCACTAAAGTTCCGCTCAAGCCATGCGCAAAGCGGCCAGAGGCATCCGTGATGAGGTTAATGCGCCGGGAAGTTTTATAAATTCCCACCGGTTCGAATGACGCCGCCTCCACGATGATCCGCTTGGTCTGTTTATTGATCTCTGCTCGCTTTCCACCTTTGATACCCGCTATCGCAAGCGGTCCGCGTGAATCCGCGATCACTAGATCTTCACCGCTCAACGAATACTCCGCGCCATCAATCGTCTGGATTTTTTCTCCCGAAATTCCGCGCCGGACATCAATACCAGCGCTGACCAAGTCCGCGTCAAAGGCATGGAGCGGCTGGCCAACTTCAAGCATCACATAATTCATCAGATCCACTATCCCGTTGATCGGCCTAAGTCCGCAACTGATCAAAATATCCTGCATCCATTTCGGCGACTCCCCTACATTTTTGATCTCGGCATAAAGACCGCTGTACCTTGAGCACTTTTCTTTGTCGGAAATCTTTAAATCAAAGCGATTCAGCTGTTTTTTTGGCTTCATTGAAGCTAGGCTCGGTTCATCGAACTTGGCATCTAAGATCGCGGAAAGCATCTTGCCGATCCCCCAATGAGACGAAGCATCAGAATACCGATTAGCGGTAATTTTAATATCGATCATATCGCCCGTGAAAGATTCTACCTCGAGGGCATGCAAGGGCAACAGCTCCGCGACAGTACCAATACCCTTTAGGCTTGGTAAAAACTTTTTTAATAAACTATAGCTGAATTTCATGTTGTTATAATTTTAAAGTTTAAATTTAAAATTTTAATTTAATTTATAATTTATAATTCAAAATTTAAAATTGATCCACGAAGCGTAGGTCGCCCGAATAAAACAGCCGGATATCATCGATCTTGTATTTGATCATCGCCAGGCGCTCTAATCCCATTCCGAAGGCGAATCCTTTAACTTGTTGCGGGTTATATTTAACGGCGTCAAAAACATTCGGATGCACCATTCCCGCGCCCATCACCTCCAACCATTTTCCTTTCCATTTAATATCCACTTCAAGACCCGGCTCCACGAACGGGAAATAACTCGGCCGCAAACGGATATCGGTTTTCTGATTTAAAAGCTGATTAAAGAATTCGGAGATTACATATTTGAAATTGGCCAGATTTACATCCGGACCGACCATCAGGCCCTCTACTTGATGGAAGTTCACCTCGTGCGAAGCATCAGTGGCCTCAAAACGAAAAACTCGGCCGGGCACGATGATCTGAAATGGGGGCTGATGGGTTTCCATATAGCGGATCTGCATCGGCGAAGTATGCGTTCGTAAAAGCTGGCGAGAATCTTTATCTTTATATTGCGCCGGCAACCAGAAAGTGTCCCACATATCCCTAGCCGGATGATTTGGCGGAATATTCAAGGCGTCAAAATTGTAATGCTCGCTCTCTACCTCCGGACCCTCCACGATAGAAAAATTTAAACCGAGAAAAATTTCCTTGATCCGGTTCTCCATTAAGGTCAGCGGGTGAAGGTGGCCGACCCGGACTTTTTCACCAGGGCGGGTGATGTCCAATCGAGAACTGCTACTGCCCGCGCCAAGAACGCCTAGTCTCGATTTCATCGCGGACTCGATCTCTCCGCGAAGCGCGTTGGCCGCCGTTCCCGTCTCCCGCTTTTCCTCTGGCGGCATGTCTTTAAGGGAGCGCAAGATCGTAGTAAGTTCGCCGTCCTGACGGCCCAAAAACTCGTTCTTAACCGCCTCTAAATCTTTGAGATTTTGAGCTTTCGCGATCGCGGCCAGCGCTTTTTCTTTGATTTCACCGAGTGTCATCTGAATATTCGTAGTTTAACACAAGGGGTCTTAATTTTAAATTTTTAATTATAAATTTTAATTTAATTTAAAATTGAAAATTTAGTATTTAAAATTATTAAGAATTAGATTAATTAATAATTCCTGATTCTTCATTCTTAATTCTATTCCAGTAATACCAATCTAAAACATCTTTCGCGATCGGAACGGCATTCAAGCTGCCTTCGCGCGCGTTTTCGATAAGAACTAGGACAGAAATTTCCGGATCTTCCACCGGCGCGTACCCCACAAAGAAAGCGTTGGTCTTGGTGTTATTGGAAACCTGAGCGCTGCCGGTTTTGCCCGCCGCCTTCATCGGTAAATTCCAAAGCATGTTAGCCGTGCCATATGGCTTACTGACCGCGTCCTCCATGCCGATTTGAACTTCGCGGATCTCTTCCGCCAGATCGGAACGGTCCGATAACACAACCGGCTGGGCGCCAAGCAGAAGATGCGGCTGATAAAACTTGCCGCCGTTCGCGATAGCGCCGATAAAATTCAAAAGCTGCAATGGAGTCACCGACAAATCTCCCTGCCCGATGCTGACGTTATAGGTATCGCCGATACGCCAGATCTGACCGGTGCGAGCCTCTTTCTCAGTCGGATTTGGCAAAAATCCTTCGCCCTCCGACGGCAGATCCACGCCCGTCTTTACTCCAAAAAGAAACTGCCGCCAATATGCGCCAAGCCTCTCAATTCCCAATCCTTTCAAGTCTTTAAACCCGCCGCCAATCTCGTAGAAGTAAACGTTACTGGAACGGGCCAACGCGGAGTGAAGATCTACCCAGCCATGCGGCTTCCAGTCCACGAATCGGCTCGGCTGATCCGGATTAAATGGATTTGGAAGTTCGATGTATCCAATTGAAAGCACGGAAAAATCCGTCGTCACCACATTTTCCCTGAGCGCCGCGAGCGCCACCAACGGCTTGATGGTAGAGCCGGGATTGTATGATCCGGATACTGCTCGGTTAAATAAAGGCTGGTGGGGCGCGTTCAGATATTTTTTTAAATTATTATTATCAAACGAAGGCAGGCTGATAAGGGACAATATCTCCCCTGTTTTCGGATTCATCGCCAAACCCACGCCGCTATCCCGGCCGAGCGAGGCGAGACCGCTCTGTAGGCGCTGATAAAAATATCTTTGCAGTTCCGCGTCGATGGTGGTCGAAAGTTCCTGGCCCTGAGAAGCAAAGTAGAGAACTTTTTTATCCAATATCTTACCCTGCGCGTCCCGGTAAGCGATCATGCTGCCATCCGTGCCGCGCAGTTGTTCATCATAAAAAGCCTCCAGGCCAACTTTACCAACCACACCGTTGTCATTTTCGGCGGGACCGGTATAACCGATCACGTGGCTGAATATCTGGGCATCAGTATAATCTCGGATATAGTCGGCGCCAACCTGCACGGCGGGTAATTTTAAATCGATCAACGCGATCATCTGCTGAGGAGTAATGTTCCGGGAAATCGGCACCAGATTGGATTTTTCAAAGTTCGCGTGCTGAAGCCTGCCGCGGATCTCTTCCGGATCAACTTCTAGAACTTTGCCCAGTTGCGCGAGATAATCTTCCAGATCCAGAGAACCCTCACGAATCATTTTAACCAGATCTGTAGATGCCAAAAACACGCTGAAAGAATTGCGGTTCTCCACCAGTGGCGTACCGAATCTATCCAAAATAGCGCCGCGTGGCGCCGGAATGTTCACCTCTTTGTAAACATTCGAAGCGGCGCGGTTCTGATAAAAATCTCCGTTAAAAATATTCAGACCGATCACTCGACCGAAAATTAAAATTGTCAGAAGCAACACTGATCCACCAGCTAATAAAAAGGTTTCTTTGGAAAGAGGCAGCTCTAAAACATCCGGCTCCTCTGACCGGTGCGCGAAACCCAATTCTTCAAAATTTAGATCTTCTTTCATCGGAGGAGAAGGCAAAAAACAGCAATGTACCAATAATAACGTTATAGATTATTTCCCCCAGTACCACAAGCCAGCTGCCGATAATAAATGAGGGTTTAGCCAAAATATAAGTAGCCAGAGTACCGACTACTATCAGAACCGTGTTGTTGAAGATCCAGTTCCAGGGCATCTCTCTCCCTAGCCAAAAAGCCGCGATGGCAATTAGTCCTGTGCCTAGCAATGCCCCGTCAAAGCCGGATTGAAACTTCAAAAAAAACAAGCCCAAAACTATGAACCAGAGATATTCATAAAATTTATCCGGCAGAAACGATAAAGCTATCAAAAGAACCATCACGAAATTTGCCCGAATACCATGCACGGCTAAAAGCGGCCATTGCTGGAAAAATCCCACTAGAACTACCAACAGGCTATATCCCGTTAATTGGACAAAACCCATAATTCACGGAGCTGATTAAAATTGTAATCTAACCCGACCTTGGCCTGAATAAAAGCGATCGTCGGCGAATCATAGATCTCTTTGATGACGCCGATCTTCATGCCGAGCGGGAATTCCCGGCCAGCCGAATATATCGGATCTCCGACCATGACTCCCTGGCTTTTTTCGATCGTGGTAACCAGAGGATCCTGCCGTCCGATCAATAATCCATCGGCAGCTTTGGCGCCGATCCGCACCGGTAAGGACCACTCGCTGTCAAAAATAGTTTTAACCAAGCTGTAATCCGGATTCACCTCCACTACTTGGCCGATCAAAGTCTGCCCATCGGTCGTCACCGCGTCTCCGGGCTTGATCGAGCTGGACCGGCTGCCAAGACTGATAGCCACTAGATTCCTGTAGTTGAAGGGGTGCGTGGAATAAAGCCGGGCCAGAACGAACTGCCGCGAACCGACTTTTTTCACGATCGGCGCCGGTTCAAAAAAACTCGGATCAGAAACAAAGCCAAAAACTGAATGCTTGGCGGAATTTAAAATATTGCTGAATAAAATTACGATCAACAGTCCTATCAGAATTACAAAACCAACATAACGCATGATTAGATCTTAATATCGCGCGGGCGGAGCGGATTATCCAGAATATGCTTGTATTTCTCTAAGTTCTCGATCGCCACACCGGTACCACGGGCCACGCAAGTTAACGGATCATCGACGACCGTAGTGTTGACTCCCAGTTCCCGGGCCAGCAAGACATCCATGCCCTTCAAAAGACTTCCGCCACCGCAAAGATAAATACCACGGCGCAAAATATCACCCGCCAGCTCCGGAGGCGACAGCTCTACGACTTCTTTGATAGTTTCTACTATGGATTTCAAAGATTTAACGATCGCGGCGCGGACATGGGTGTCTTTAACCACCGCTTCTTTCGGCAATCCGGTAGCAAGATCGCGGCCGCGGATCATGAGCTCCATTTTCTGGTCCATCGGAATAGCCGAGCCGATCGAGATCTTTAATTCTTCGGCAGTCGGTTCGCCGATAGCCAGACGAAATTCATCACGAATAAACCTAATAATATCGTCATTTAATTTATCTCCGGCGATCTTCAGGCTTTTCGCGGTAACGGTGCCGCCCATGGAAATAACGGCGATCTCCGTGGTGCCGCCGCCGATATCCACGATCATGTTCGCGGTCGGCTCATCGATTGGCAGGCGCGCGCCTAAAGCGGCGGCGAGAGGCTCTTCGATCACGTAAGCCTTTGAAACTCCGGCCCCGATCACCGCGTCCTCCACGGATTTTCTTTCTACTTCGGTAAGATTGCTCGGTACGCCGATAACCGCGTGCTTGAAATTATAAAAAACTTTCGAACCGACAACTTTTTTCAAAAGATGACGCAACAACTCCTGGGTCATATCGAAATCCGAAATGACGCCACCAACCAACGGACGCACTACGTTGATATGAGCCGGTGTCCGGCCGATCATTTTCTTGGCCTCTTCTCCGATCGCCAGCACATGGCCGGTCTTATTATTCACCGCCGCCACCGAAGGCTCATTGGCGATGATGCCGCGACCGGCAAGGTAAATCAGCGTGTTCGCGGTGCCGAGGTCAATTCCGATATTTTTAGAAAAAAATGCGATTGGTGACTTCATTGCGTAAAAGACTTTAGCTATATTGTTAGCTATATTGTATACGAATAAAAAACCGCTTGCAAATCTAAATCTACGAATATCGAATTTATGCGAATAAACTAATAAACGAATCGCGAATTGATTCATTCGCTTATTCGTATATTCGTTCAGATTAGTTATTAGTTAATTTTTGAAGTTCTTGCAAACCTACCAACTTTGCCTCTTTAGAATCCCGTTTTTTAAGTTCGATCTTCGCTCCAGATTTTTCACTGATCACGGCGCGCCACGGAATGCCAAGCAAGTCGGCATCCGCGAACTTTTCTCCAGCGGAAACGTCCCGATCATCAAACAATACTTCGATTCCGGAATCTTTTAAGTCTTTGTAGATCTTTTTGGCGTTCAACTTCAGCGCGCCATTTTTACTTTTCAATTCCAGCAGATGGATCTGATATGGGGCAACTGACTCCGGCCAAATAATTCCTTTTTCATCATTATGCACTTCCACCAGCGTGGCCATAATGCGGGTTGGACCGATACCATAGGAGCCCATGATCACCGGCTGACGATTGCCGTCTTTGTCGGTGTAGGTCAGGTTGAAAGCTTCGGAATAACGCGTGCCAAGCTTGAAAACATTCGCCACCTCGATCGCCGGAGAAGATCCGATCTCACCGCCACACAGAGGGCAGATATTCCCCTTCTGAACGTGCGCGATCTCTTTATTTTGGGCGAAATCACACTGCTTGCAATAAAAAACCACGTCTTCACCCGCTGGGGCGAGCACCTGGAATTCATGCGTGTACTCTTTGGTGAAAGCTCCGCCACTCGCTTCCGTCACCAGCGCCTTTAAACCAACTCGTTTTAAAATTTTCTGATACGCCTTAATAACCTGCTGATAAAAATCATCCAGGCTTTCTTTTGAAGAGTGGAAACTATACAGATCCTTCATCATAAACTCCCGGCCACGGAGCAGGCCGTTTTTGGCGCGGGGTTCGGCCCGATACTTGGTCTGGATCTGATAAACCGAAAGCGGCAGGTCTTTGTAAGAATTTATAAAATGCGTGGCGATAGCCGTCACGACTTCTTCGTGGGTCCAGCCCAAGGCGAACTCTTCGCCAAATGGCGATTTGAATTCGTAAGCGACATCAGTATGCCAACGCTTGGATTTCTCCCAGTATTCTTTAGCGACGAGGGCCTGCATGAGCATTTCCTGCCCGCCGATCGCGTTCATCTCTTCCCGGATGATCCGGTTAATCTTGTCTAAGACCCGCAAACCCAACGGAAGCTGAGCGTAAACACCGGCGGACATCTTACGGATAAAACCGCCACGAATGAGCATTTTCGCGTTTATCGCCTCTTCATCCTTCGGAAAGGACTTAAGAGTTTTAGTAAATAATCTAGATTGCAACATCATAGTAAATTTAGCAATTTTTAAATAAAAACTCCAGGATTAACCTGGAGTTATTTCTTCTCAGTCAACGCATGCAAACGAACTCTGTAAACAAATTCTTCCTGCTTTTTCTGCCAAAACTCATCTGTCTTTTTCGAGAAACACTGCTCCTCGGCTTCCTTGCCAAGTCCGGCGAGATGAAAGACTCGGCGAGCCGGCAAATCCAAGCTGTACTCAAAAAGATGGTGAGCCAACGAGCGGAGGCCGATCCGAAAATTTAAGGATTCATATAACTGGATGATTCCATCCAGCTCCACGAAAGCGGCGGCGCGCAGGCTACAGAGAGCCTTTACCCGGATCGCGTCTTTGAATTTGCCCAAGATTAATTTTCCGTTTAGCCCAAAAGGAAGTTTGGTACTAGCCCAGGTGCGTTCGGTTTGCGCGTAATCACTTTGAAACCTGGTCTCGAGATCATTCGCCTCGGCCCGGATCTTCGCCAAAATATACATCACCACCTTATCCGACAGCTCACGAATTCTCACGGGATCATTAACGTGTTCCGCTAATTCTATAGAATCCGCGAATGGCACAAGCCGATCTCCGAAATCATTTAAGAGCCAGACATAATCTCCGATCTCGTCGTAATAAACTCCGCTGGCGCTGATCTGTTTTTCAGCGATCCGTTTGTCCAGTTTTTCTAGAAGAAAAGAAGACTTCCGCGGGTCTAATCCGGTCAGGCTATAAGCGAAGATCAGATCGCGGGTGCGTACATTCTTATCTTCTCCGGCGTTGATCAGCTGCTGCTTCCGCTGATCCGCTATCCTCAGCTTGTCTACGCGTTTAGCTAAATCTTCATCGTGGTTCTGGGCAAGCTGAGCGTCCGCTTTTTCCACAAAATCCTGAACTCGCCGATAAGATTCGATCGCGGCGTGATAATAGTCTCCCGGATCATAAATACCCTTCCGGATGGTTCTGCTCTTATACCAATCCCAGGCGTTATTCGCGTACCTCTTCCAAAATTCCGGATCACTCTCGGTCACGGCAATGGAAATCATATACTCAATATCTTCAATCTGGCCAAAGTCTTCCAGGAGAGCGTCGCGATATGCTTCCGCTAATTCTTTGGGGAACTTCATGTTCAATAAACGGAAATCGGTGATCACATTCGGGATCGGCTTATCAGCGCGGCGGATATGCTCGGAAAGCGACTCTTCAATAACCTCTTTAGAAAATTGAACTCCGCTCGCCTTGGAAGCCGCCATAAAACCAAACTCATACTTCTCGTCCATTGAAAGATAAGAGCTGGCGAGAGTCTTAATAACCGAAGGCCGGATCACTGCTCCACGGCGGGCTAATGTACCGTACATTTTCGCGTAATTCTCAAAAAGGTTCGACTTACCGCTCATTGGGTTGGCTGGATCGACTTCTCCACGGTCAAAGCGCTTATCCAAATTTTCAAGCAAATAATTAACTGACGAACCGGCTTTTAATTCGCAAAGAAATTCGAAATATAACCGGCGCGGATCGCTTACTGTCGACATGCCGCCTTGTGATCCGTGTAATGATTTCCAATCTTCGGCGGACATCGTTCCAGGCACGGCTTCATCGAGATAATACAGGGACTCAACCCAATTCGTGTTCATATAGCCAACGCGAAGCTGGGCGATTGATTCGGCATCAATGATCCCTGTACCGAGCAGATATTTGATCAGGTTCAGGAAATAGGCATTGAGATTAGTGAAGGCATTTGGATTATCCGTAACACCATATCGCAGAATACAATGCATGATCGAATAGAACTTCTCCCGATCCACTTCTTTATTCGGTTCTATACAAAAGCCCCGATGATCCACGATATTCATCGCGTATTTCCGAATAATTCCTTCAGGAATTATCAGTTTCGGGGAATTGTTTTCCCAGCTGCCGGAACCCGGTGTGGATTCATAAAATTTCGGAATAGTAATCACGATCGTCTCATGCTTAACGGCATCAGGCTTGATCGGCTTTTTCGGTTCATCTTGTCGTAAGTAAAGTAATGGAACGACGCTGGTGATGAAGAGAAATATTCTCAATGGTCACCTCTTTCTATTTGTTAAGGAACGAATTTACTTTATACCCTTAAATGGCCTAAAACAAGATGATGATATCACGCACGGTTACCGCGATCATTAGGAGCAAGAGGAATCCAAAACCAATAGCATTAACAAACGCTTCCCGCTCCGGCGCGATCGGCGATCCCTTAATTTTTTCGATCAATAAGAAGAACAGCCTTCCGCCATCCAAAGCCGGAAATGGGAGCACGTTCAATACGGCGAGGTTAAGTGAAATCAGCGCCAGAAGTTGAACCAAGTAAAGCAATCCTAGGCTTCCCGCCTGATTGGCGATACCAAAAATTCCTACCGGCCCCACAAAACCGTCCAGCACCTTGCCTTCGGTAAACAAAGTTAAAAGTAATCCATAGAGGCTTTGAAAGATCATTCCAATGGTGGCGATGGCCTGTTGAAAGCCTTCGCTCAAACTACCGAAAAAGGATTGACGATCCACGCCGGTGTCGCTCAACACCACGCCAAGCGGACCTTGCCCGTCTGGAGTTTTCACCCTTGGCACTACGGCTAATTCCAATTCTTCCTCACCACGTAAAACGGTCAACGCGACCTCCTTCCCGCGGTTTTTATCTATAAAACTAATAAAATCTGGTGAAGCCAAATAATCTTTTAAAATATCGCCGGATTGAATTCCAGCGCCCGCCGCAGGCGAACCATCGATAACATTCGACACCAACACTGCCTTCGGAACACCGATCATAAAAATAAACGAGATCAACAGCCAGCCCAAAAGAAAATTCATTATTACTCCGGCCGCCACGATAGCTACTCTGCGCGAAATAGACTGCGCCGCGAAAGAGCGCGGATCGCGCGCGGCATCCCCTTCTTTTCTTTCCAGTAAATGCTCTCGTCCGAGAAGCTCGCCATGCTCTCCATAGATACGAACGAAACCGCCGAACGGCAGCCAGTTCAAACTATATTTTGTTTCTCCGATTGTTTTAGACCAAAGACGAGGCGGAAAACCGAATCCGAACTCTTCAACCTTAAGTCCGAAAAGTTTGGCGACCAAAAAATGCCCGAGCTCATGGGCCAAAATCAAAACCGAGATACCAACTAAAATAAATATAATGGACATTGACTTAAATTTTAAATGCTAAATTTTTAATTTTAATTTAATGACCAAATGTTAAATTTCAAAAATTAAATCATTGAAAATTAATTTAAAATTTATAATTAAAAATTTAAAATTATTAGGATTTGGGTTATTTAGCGATTACTCCGCTATTTCCTTTATTTTAGCATTCAAAAGCGATTCCATCTCCTCGTTGGTTTTATCCACGGCGTTTTGAATTTTTTTGCGGCCGTTGAACTTTTGGTCCTCCGTAATCAACTTGGTTTTAAAAGACACTTCAATCTTTTTATTAGCGTCATCGCGCGAATTACGGACGCGGATCTTGACCTGCTCGGTCAGGGATTTAACCAATTTCTCCAGATCCCGTCGCCGGTCATCGGTCAATTGCGGCAAAGTAATGCGGACTAAGCTGCCGTCCGCGGAAGCGCTCACGCCCAATCCGGAAGTCTCAATAGCTTTCGCGATCGGACCGGCGGCGTCTTTATCCCAACAACTCACATTGATCTCACGCGGCGGAAGTATGCTAATCGAGCCCAATTGTTTAATGGTGAATTGCTGCTCCATATAATCCACCTTAACGTTCTCGATCAGCTTGGCGCTCGGGCGGTTAGTGCGGATATTGGAAAGTTCTTGTTTTAATCCATCCGATAAAGCGCGGAGAGATGTTTCTAGGTCTTTTATGATTTGATCCATGAATATAAATCTACAAATAACGAATTCATACGAATATACCAATAAACGAATTACGAATTAATTCATTCGCTTATTCGTATATTCGTTCAGATTAGTTATTCGTTAATTACGGCTTACAAACTATCGGAAGGAAGTATAATAAAACCCCCGCGAAAATCAAGAATAAAATTATTGTGTACGCTTTGTCCATATCATTAGTCTATAAAGTCAAAAGTTAAAAGTCCATAAAGCATTTTTCATTTTTTGACTTTACGAACTTTCAGACTTTACAGACTTTCGACTAGAGAAGAGCCGCTTCGAGTTGCAAGCGCTTATTCACATTAAACTGATTAATCAGCGCCCAGCGATAGGTCAGCCTCCGTAAAACCTCAAAATTTTTCACCGGGTCTTTAGCGAGATCGCGCATCACGGCAAACACAAAATCGTCTATCAGCGCCTCGCCTTCTTTCTCCCGATCCGCTAGGTCCCTCAAAAAATCTTTTTTACCCTTTAGATCGGACATTAAAAAATCATCGGCGCTTACTTGCCCGCCTTTGGCGTTGGCTTTCGCTTCTGGAATCTCGCCAGAAATAAAAATCCTCTGAAATCGTGAAACTACGGCCGGTAAAATGGCGTCGGGAGATTTAAGCAGTAAGAAGATCAGTGCGTGCGCTGGAGGCTCTTCGCCTATCTTCAAAATCGCGCCTTGGGCTTGCGGGGTCAATTGATCGGCGTTATCGATGATCAAAGTCCGACGAACCGACTTTATCGGCTTCTGCCATAAAAACTGAGTGGATTCACGCACCAGATCAATACCGCCGGCGATGTTGGCGTCTATGAATTTATAATCAAATAATATCTGCTCCGCTTTTTCCCATTTATCATTCTCTAAAAAATTCGCTAAATAATTCACCGCGTTGACCCGTTCGCCTATTCCCGTGTGGCCATACAAAAGATACCCATGGGATAACTTTTCACTTTTAATTAAACGTTTAAAATATTTTTCTAACTCCGCAACTTTGGCCATATCACAATTATACACGAAACCCCTCCCTTATCGCTTCGCGCAAAAGGGAGGGGTTATTGTTTTCTCGCAAAAATTTCGGTCGAGAGCAACTCCTTCTTCGGAACGTCTCGGAGGCGGTTTGGCTTGGTTCAGCAAACCGCCGAGAGAGAAGAAAATCCGGCCGCTGGAGCCGGATTATTCTGGTTCCGAAAAGGAGTTGGTGGAGGGTACCGAAATTTTTGAGAAAGCCAATAAAAAAGGCCCCGCTCAGAGGGGAGGTATCGTTCTGGAAACTCCAGACGAC
This sequence comes from Parcubacteria group bacterium Gr01-1014_3, assembly GCA_007376445.1. Taxonomy (GTDB): domain Bacteria; phylum Patescibacteriota; class Minisyncoccia; order UBA6257; family WO2-44-18; genus VMGF01. Next base: position 112,889 of record VMGF01000003.1, read on the forward strand.
CCTCTTTCCCTCCAAGCGGGGCACCGTAGACCCAGCTGTCATCCAATCTAGCCATGCCGCCAGGCACGCTTCGCCAGCTAGACCGCTGTCGCCTTCGGCCGCGCAGGCTCTTACCGCAACCGGATGGGCGGCAGAATCGAACGGACATCATCTTCGGACCGGGCGTTTTCTACTGCTCGCCGTGGTCTTCGGACTTGGCCGTCAGCTCCGGCGGCACATCCACCGGCTTCGGATCCTTGCACCGATCCTGCCGACGGACCGCATCTTCGTTGTCGTTGTCCTCGGACGTACGCTCGTTTGCGAACATCTCGTATTCCTCCATTTTCAAAAGAACTCACCTTGCACTCAGGCCACTACCACCCTTCGACAAGCTCAGGGTAAACAAGTAATGGGCTGAGAAAAGGTGGGGATGGCGACAGGCCATCCCCGACTCCCATGGTATGTCCAACTCTCTCGCAAGAGTGAGGCCATGGAAGAACTAGCTACAGCCGGATCTCGGCTTCGATGCGGCCGTTGCGCCGCTTGACCGTCTCCTTGACGACGGCCACCTTGAGCCGGCGAGCCAGATTGATCAGCGCCAGCGTCGACACCCTGAAAGCCTGCTTTCTGTCCTTCATTTGTCCCTCCTTAAGGATCTGTCGGTATTATAGCATACCCACAGAATCTGTCAAGCCCTCCTTCCCTTCCAGCCACCCCCCCTCAAATAAGCCTATTTATGGGGGTTTCGGGAATCACTTTTCGGAACGTCTCGGAGGCAGTTTTGCTTGGTTTAAAAACTGCCGAGAGAGAAGAAAACCGGCCCGCTGGAGGCCGGTTATTCTGGTTCTGAAAAGTGATTCCCGAAACCCCCAACCAGCCTAGCGCTTATTCAGCAAAGTCCTCTTATAGACCTCTAAATGGTTCAAAATAAGCCCAGTTCCCTTTGCCACGCAGAACAACGGCTCATCGGCAATATAGGCCTGCACGCCCGTCATCCGCTTGAAGAACTCATCGATATTGCGAAGCTGAGCGCCACCGCCGGAAAGGATCAGGCCTTTTTCCATAATGTCCGCCACCAGCTCCGGCGGGGTTCTGCTGAAGACATCTTGCACGGAAGCCGCTATGTCCAAAAGATATGGATTCAGAGCCTCGGCAATCTCATTGGAGTTGATCACAATATCCCTCGGCAAGCCAGAAACCATATCCCTTCCGCGGGTTTTAAATTCCAGACGCTCCTTGGTCGGCAAGGCGGAACCGGCTTCGATCTTGGCCGCTTCAGCGGTCTGCTCACCGATGTGCAGGCCGTACTTCTTTTTAATATAATCCATGATCGCGTGATCAAATTTATTACCGGCCACCCGCAAACTAGACTGGGCCACGATACCACCCAGAGCTACTACAGCCACCTCGGAAGTACCGCCGCCGATATTGATTATCAGGTTTCCGGAATGATTGTTGATTGGAACACCGGCGCCCAGCGCGGCCAGAATCGGCTCCTTGACGATATAGGCGTCTTTAGCGCCCGCTTCCCTCGCGGCATTAACTACCGCGCGCCGCTCAGTCGGCGAAATACCGGCCGGCACAGAAATAACAACTTCCGGACGGAAGAGGTTGAAGGAGCCAGTAGCTTTGGTAATAAAATACCTCAGCATCGCTTTAGTGATGTAGTAATCGGCGATTACGCCATCTTTCATTGGGCGGTACGCGATGATATCGTCCGGTGTGCGACCGATCATGTCTTTTGCTTCTTTACCGACGGCCAAAACACCATTATCCGGACTACTCAAAGCCACGATGGTCGGCTCGTTAACAATAAAACCGCGTCCCGGCACGAAGACGATCGTATTCGCGGTACCAAGATCTATGCCAATTTTTCGAGTGAACATGGGGCGTAAATTTTTAATTTTAAGTTTTAAGTTTTAAATTAATTTTAGAATTTATAAATTTGATCATTTGTTTAAAATTGAAAATTTATAATTTAAAATTATTCTTTTCTAATAATGCTAGCTCCCAATTTTCTCAATCTCTCATCTATCCGCTCATATCCCCTATCAATTTCCTCGGCGCCGGTGATCACCGATTCTCCATCAGCGATCAGGGCGGCGATGATATGAGCGATCCCAGAACGCAGATCTCTTACTTCTAAATTCGCGGCTTTCAATTTGCTCGGTCCATGTATCGCCGCGCTATGGTTATGATCGCGTCCGGCAAAGCGGCAGGAACCTCCTCCTAGACACTGTGAGAATACTTTAATCTCCGCGCCCATTAAATTCAAGTCTTTCACATAACTGAAGCGATCTTCATAAACTGTTTCGTGAATGGTCGAATCGCCATCGGCTTGCGTCAGAAGCACCGCCACTGGCTGCTGCCAATCGGTCATGAAGCCCGGATACGGATCTGTTTCTATATTTGCCGGTTTTAAAATTTTATTTTCCGGAGGCCGATAAAATACTATGCCTCCACTTTGAATTTCATACTCGCCGCCGATTTTCCTCAAAACATTTAAAAAAGTGATCAGGTCGTCATGCCTGGCTTCTTTGACTAAAATGCGCCCACCGGTGGCGACCGCCAGAGACGCGAAAGAAACCGCTTCGTTGCGATCCGGCATAATCCGATAAGTCACTCCGCGCAGCTCTTTTACGCCATCGATATAAATATTTCGGTTAGCGCCCACTTCAATGATCGCCCCCATCTGCTGAAGCATTTTTATTAGATCCAATACTTCCGGTTCGACGGCGGCATTATGAATCTCCGTTAGTCCAACGGCCAAAACGGCGGCCAAAATCGTGTTCTCGGTCGCGCCAACGCTTGGATAACGAAAAGTAATATTCGCGCCATGCAATCCATTCTTCGCCGAAGCGACATAGCGATCTTCAAGGATTTCGATCTCGGCGCCCATCGCCGTCAAAGCGTTAATATGAATATCCACTGGACGTGGACCGATTTTATCACCACCCAAGATCGGTACTTCCGCCTCCCCCACCCTGGCAAGGAGCGGACCGAGCGCCAGAATCGGAATGCGGTTACGGCGGCTTAAGGAAATTACTTTGGAATTTTTAATCTCCGGCGTGTGAATTTTCAGAACCGAACCATCCGGCCGATTTTCGACTTCGATATTAGACCCGATAGACCGGCAAAGTTCAGCCGTGATCTCAGTGTCTCCAATCTCCGGAAAATTCTCCAGAACGCACGGCTCGGAAGTCAGAATAGAAGCCACCATCATTTTGGTCGCCGCGTTCTTCGCTCCCGCAAGACGAATCTCGCCTTCCAGCTTTTTTCCTCCTCGGATAATAAACTTCATTGTGGCTTAATTTTACACCAAATTTAAAACTCCACCAATATGGCTAATCTAGCGCGAATATACTAATTCAAAAATTGGTATATTGGTGCTCTATTCGTATATTAGTGAAGTTTTCTATTTAGAGTCTGAAATCAAAGCCTTGAGCTTATAGAACAGCGCGAACGCGGTTCCGCCCAGCATATCCAACAAAAGATCGCCAAAGACGTCATCCAGTGGATCCTGTTTTATGCCAACAATTGAAGCAACCACGTACTCATACCATTCCCAGGCAACCCCAATAAAAATGGAGAAGCCGACGATGATCAGTCCGTTCAAAACCGCTGACCGGCTGAGGCGGAAATTATTGGTTAATAAAAGATAGGAGCTCAAACCGGCGATCCAAAATCCGCCAAGAAAATGTAAAATCAAATCGGTATAAAACGGAGCCGGATTGGCAATGGAGTAATGCGTGTTGAAGAAATAGAAACCGATAGCGATTACCAGCAGTAATCCTGCTAAAAAGTATTTCAGTTTTAGCGTTTGGCCCATTGTGGAGCGCGGCGAGCTTTCTTAAGGCCGTACTTCTTACGCTCAACCATTCTGGCATCACGAGTCAGATAACCGGCGCCTTTTAAAACCAACCGAAGAGAAGCGTCAGAGAGAACTAAAGCCCTGGAAATGGAGTTACGAACAGCGTCAGCCTGCGCGTTGATACCGCCACCGGAGACCATTACCGAAGCGCCCATTTTCTCCGCCAATTTTACCAAAGCTAAAGGAGCCATCGCGACCATCTGGTTGCGCGTGGATTTAAAATATTCTTTGTAGTCTTTTCCGTTGACGGTAAGCACTCCACCCTTGGCGAAAACGCGAGCCACGGCATTCGCGGTCTTCCGGCCGCCTTTCGCGGAAACATAAGTAATCGCCTTTTCTTTAACTTCTTTTTTGGTTGTAACTTTGGCAGTCATCATGATGATATTACTTTTCCACGACTAAACGGTTCATGCGATCCTGACGGATCCAGTTCTTTGGAAGCATTCGAGACACGACTAACTTTAAAACCTTCTCCGGAGATCGCGCGAAGGCCTCCTTGTAAGTGCGCTCACGAAGATGACCCATATAGCCGGTGTGGCGATAGTAAACTTTCTTTGTTTCCTTTTGCCCGGTAACTACGATCTGACCGGCGTTTTTGACGACTACCTTATCGGTGCCTGGCAAGCGCGGATTATAGCTAGGACTCAATTTGCCCTGCAGAATGAGGGCGATCTTCGAAGCCAGCCGGCCGAGTGTTTGATTTTTAGCGTCAATTACGTGTTCCATATATCGGGAAGAGTTTAGCTAAATTACTTTACAAATTCAATAGTGGCCACATAAGCCGCGTCGCGCTTGCGCGCCTTGCCGCCTTTTATGATACGAAGATACCCGCCGTTTCTGGTCAAATACCTGGGACCAATATCAAAATACATCTTTTTGGCAGATTGAGCCGGAAGTTTTTCTAACAAGCTACGCAAAGAAGCCAGTTGCTGTTTTTTCGCGATCGAAACCATGCGCTCCACTATCGGACGAATTTCTTTAGCCCGGGTTATCGTGGTCTCGATCCTCTCTTTCATTATTAAATTGTTAGCGAGGCTCTTAAAAAAAGAGATACGTGGGCCTCGTGTTCGATTGAATTTACGCATGGTGTTTAGGCTTGGACTTCTTATTTAGCCTTTTTAACTTTAGCAGTCTTGGCTTTTTTTTCTTTTCCTCCAGAGGCGGATCCTCCTTTGGCGGACTTTTCACCCTTGGCTTTAACCTCCTGCTCTTTCACTTCAATTTGAGAAACTTTGGCGAAGTGATCCTGCAAAATGTTGCTCGCCTTATGAAGAGCGGACGAAGGAGAGATGGAGCCATCGGTCTCAATCACCAAGCGGAGCTTGTTGTAGTCGGCTCGTTCACCCACGCGCATGTTTTCCACAGTGAAGTTCACCTTGGAAACAGGAGAGAACAAGGCATCAACTGCTACGACACCAATCGGAAGCTTCTCGCTGCGGCGAGCTTCGGCCGGAACATAACCCAGGCCCTTCTCCACGGTAATTTCCATGTCTAATTCGGCGCCCTTGCTGGTAAGGTGCGCGATCTCCACGTCCGGAGTGATCAAATCAACCTCCGCGTTGGTCTTAATATCGGCGGCGGTGACATCCTTTTCGCCCTTCACTTTCAAGGTCAAAACCTGCGGTTCATTGGTGTGGATCGCGAAACGGATCTTCTTGCAGTTCAACATGATCTCAACGACATCCTCACGGACACCCTCGATGGTGCTAAACTCATGGCTGACGCCATTGATCTTGATCTGAGTAATAGCCGCGCCCGGAAGCGAAGACAATAAAGCCCGGCGCAAAGCGTTACCCAAAGTAATGCCGTAGCCGGTGTACAAGCCTTCAATCTCAAAAACACCCTCAGTATTGGTTTCCGAGACCTTTTTGATGCTGACGCTATCGCTTAAATATTGATATTCCATGTGTTTTGTTTTGTTATTTAGAATAGTAGTCGATGACCATATTTACGTCAAACGGGATTTCGAAGTCTTTTGGCAGAGATGCCACCTTGCCTATCATCTTATCCTTATCCAGGGCAAGCCAGATCGGAGTCTCATACTTCGCCAGATCCGCCGCAAGGTTCTTGTAGAGGTTGTAATCCTTAGATTGCGGTCGGATGGTGATCGTGTCCCCTACCTTTACCTGTAGCGAAGGCACGGTAACTTTACGATCATTCACCATGATGTGTCCGTGGCTGACTGCCTGACGCGCCATCGAGCGAGATGGAGCGAAACCCAGACGATAGACCACGTTATCCAGTCTCCGCTCAAGCAAACTCACGATCAACGGACCGGTGTTGGAAGGAGTCTTAATGGCTTTTTCCACTACCCGGCGCATCTGGGCCTCACGAAGACCATAGGCGAACTTGAACTTTTGCTTCTCTTGGAGCTGCTGGCCAAACTCAGACAATGCCCGGCGACGAGCGCCACCATGCTGACCAGGTTTATTCGGATGCCTCATCATCGCGCATTTCGGTGAATTACAACGATGGGCTTTTATGAAAAGCTTGATTCCTAGTGATCTTTCTTTTTTCTCTGTTCGCGCGTACATGTTTTTATTTTATACTCTACGGACTTTTGGCGGCTTCGGGCCGTTGTGCGGAATCGGAGTTACGTCTTTGATGGAAAGAATATTGAAACCCTGATTGGCCAAAGAACGGATCGCCGAATCCCGGCCACCGCCTACACCGCTCACGAATACCGACACATTCAATGGACCGGATTTCTTTACCTTTTCCGCCAATGCGGCGATTATCTTGGAAGCGGCGAACGGAGTCGCCTTTTTCGGACCGGCAAAACCCAATGAACCGGCGGAACTCCAGGCAATCAGGTTGCCCTTTTCATCGGTTATGGAAATCAAGGTGTTGTTGTAAGAAGCTTTGACATAAACCCGGCCCTTATCCAACTTTTTGGAAATTTTTGATTCAACGGCAACCGTCTCCTCGGCCACGGCTTTAACTTCGGCCTGTTCCGGGGCTTTCTTATCTTTGACCTCTTTGACTTCAGTTGTAGCTTTTTTTGCTGGCATATTTTTACGATTTTTTATTTCAGTTCACTCTTACGGCGACCGCTACCGGCAGTCTTACGGACATTGCCGCGAACGGTGCGGGAGTTGGTCTTGGTGCGCTGACCGCGGACCGGCAATTTGCGGGAGTGGCGGGCGCCACGATAAGTAGCCAAATCTTTCAAAAGATTCACGTGTTGTTTGATAATCTGGCGCAATTCACCTTCTACTTTGTAGTGCTTTTCAATATAACCCTGAATCTTGTTGAGCTCCGCCGGTGTAATTTCTTTGGCGCGCTTGCCCGGTTCAACTCCAGTTTCGGCCAAGATTTTAGTAGCCAAAGAACGGCCAATGCCGTAGAGATAACCGAGAGAGATCTCGATTCGCTTATTGTCTGGAATGTTAATACCGAAAATTCTCATTTTTTAACCTTGTCGTTGTTTATGCTTCGGCGTTTTTTTGCAAATAATATAAACACGGCCACTCCTTCGAACGGCCTTGCAGTGATCACAAATTACTTTTACAGAAGATCGAACCTTCATTTAATTTTTATAGCCTGCGAGTAATCCGGCCCCGATTGTCATCGTACGACGTCATTTCCATAGTCACCCTATCACCTGGCAAAATCCGGATGCGGTGTAATCGCATCTTACCAGAAAGATGAGCAAGTATTTTCTTGTCCCCGTCGATTCTGACCCAAAAGTTCGCGCCTGGCAGAGCTTCTTCAACCTTGCCATCCACTCGCTTTATATCTTTACCGCTACTCTCAAGCATGTAAGTACCAAGTATATATTACTCTCATAAAAACGTCAACTCCGCTATAATCCCCATTATTCGACGGTAATTTTAACCTTACTTGGAGCCGTTGGCACCTTTGTGACCCAGAATGGCCAAAGCGAGATGTGAGCGGTGTCGAGATCCGGCAAGGTCAAAATTAGGGCCCTAAGATCCGCCTCTGTCTTACCCAAAACCTGCTGGCGCAAAAGATCCACGTCCACCGTTCGGCTGGCCACGCTCTTAAAGTCCAATGGGAAGCTCAATCGGCCGGCATCCGAATCGAGCCGGGCCTTCGCGTAGATGATTTCCTGGCTCTTAAATGTGTATTCAGCGCCGATATCCTTTTGCATCTTCAACGACAGCATTTTCAAAAGGTCCTCTTCTTTGAAAGCGCCGAGGTCCAGCTTGGCCTCGATAGTCACCGAAAAATTACCGGCCTCGTCAGTGTCTTGGTTAATTTTTTGTGAAAGCACCACGAAGCTCGACGCGCCATCGATTATTTTCAAGATGGAAGGAATTTTGCCGGTAATCTTGGCTTTTAACTCGGCCTCGATCTTGGCGACTGCCTCGGTCTTGGCCATTTTGATATCCGAATCAGTCGGCACTGGAACTTCCCCTATCACGCCGCCGGACATCGGATCTTTAGACTCGCCATAAAACCCCTGGTACTTCGGCGTACCCTCAAAACCCGGCACGCTGAAATAATTCACGGGACCGATGTTGTAATCAGAACCAGGCTTATCCGCGATCACAGCCAGATCAATGCTAGATGGGATTACTTTACCGCTAACGATCTTAGCGCCAGGAATCGTCGTGCTCTTTATAAGGCGGAAAATTTTTCCATCTGGAGTCACGAATCTCGTGGAGGCGACTAATGGCTGAGGGTCGGAGCTATACCCGTTGTAAACAGTGATCTTGCCGGTGGCTTTCTTCTGCACCGCTTTTTTACCGGTAGCCGGGTAACGTGATTCTAAAGTTTTTCTTTCTGAAAATATCTGCGCCGGAATCTTTGACCTCGTGGAATCGATCGCGGTTAATTTCTCGGCCACGATCGCGTCTTTATAATTCCAGGTATTTTTCTTGGTAACTGCTTTAACTTCCGCTCTCGGCAGAATTACCAAGACCAGCCAAGCGATAACGCCAAGAACGACTACCGCGCCGGAACCCCACATCATCCTCCGGAACATACTTGATCCACCTTCGCCTGCTTTAGCAGATACGCGGGCTGGTAAACGGATTTTTGGGAAAAAACTTTTTGGCCGGATACCTTTTAAAACTCCAAAGAGGCCTTTTCCGCGAACGGTTTCGGAGACTTTCTTTTGATTCACGGAATCTTCAGCAGCCTCAGACCTATCGGATCGACTAGAGACAATGTCAGAAAATTGGCGGCGGGATCGGATAAAAACTGGATTCAATGACTCCAGACCAGACAAACCGGCAAGCTCGATAACCTTGTCGTCTACTGATTCAATAATTACTTTTTTATTTAAAAGCTTGGACTCTCTTTTGATCAAATGAAAATTCGCCAACGAATCGGCGAGCTTGGAGAATCTGGGAATGTTTAAGATCACCTCCTTCGCGTCGGCGTCGATAATTTTTTCCACAACCAAAGCCACCTCGTCGCTCTTATTTACCAGAAGTTTTTTAATGGGCTGTTTGGGCATGCTTTTGAAATTTTAAATTCCCAATTTTTAATTTTAATTTAATGACCAAATATCAAATTTAAAAATTAAATCATTTAAAATTAACTTAAAATTTATAATTAAAAATTTAAAATTCGATGTCTTCAAGGTGCTAATTTTCAAAATTTTGGATTTTAGTCATTAGAATTTGTTTCAAGCTTCGTGTTTAGAATTTATTCGCTTGCGCTCGGCGCTAACCAGCGGACCCGCCGCATCGCTATTTGGCTCATTTTGTCGTCCAACGGCGACATCTGCCACTCGATAAAGTGGGCTAAAAGGCCGAATAACTGCTTATTATCAGCCTCACATTTACATTCTATCTTGAAACCCAAGTTTTGACTAACTAAGTCAAGGTCAACCGGCACTAAAGTCACCGGCCGATCAAACTTATTCTTAAAGCTGTTAGAAAATAGGTTGGGCACTTCGAATAAGGAGTGAATGTAGACCATCTTCGTGTCAGATTTAGCCATTACTCCGCTAAGACTGTTTGCTAGAAGGTGCAGCTCTTTCATAAAAAGCGATTCCAGACGACGCTTTAAAGCCGGTGACATATTGTCCGTGAGATACCGCTGTATAATTTCTTTTGAGATTGGCGCGCTCACTAACAACTCCTCCGCTAAACTTTGCATCACGTTGTACTGCCCCCATAAAAAGTTGTCCCAATAATTCCGCTGACCGCGATCGCCGATGAAAACCGAGGTTTTATCAAAAAATAAATTGGCTAGCACGAAATTCTCCGCTTCGGTCGCCCGGCCGATCACGTTAGACCAGGTCGTGCCGCACTCCCCCACGAAAACGATCTGATTCTTCGGAAAAAGTTTTTTGATCCGGTTTACGATATCTCTGGTTAAAAATGTCTGACTGAACTGGATCTCCACGCTCTTCGCTTTGAAGCCAAGCGGATTTACCACCTTGTGGCCATCGAGCTTGATGCCGCGAATACGCACATCGCTCAAAACAATATCCATATCGCTGACGCTCATCTTGGAAGCGACCCTCGCGCGCTGGCGGTCGAAAAATTTCCAGATCGCTTGCGAGATCAGATTGTCCAGATTCGGTTCGTCAATCAGGTCTTTAAAATTATCGCGTACGACAACCGTGGCCGCGTAGACCGTGGTGGCCAGATGCGAATCCAAACCCAGAATTATTTTGTTGCCCGATAGGTTTCCAAAATGTTTTAAAAATTTCTTTAAGCTCGCGTCGTCAACGCTGTTACCCTCCTTGAACCGCAAAACTCGAACCTGCTTTTCCGCAGGATCTGCCTTGATAAGAGCGCCACGCACATACTTATCAAAAATTTCAAGCACTAAAAACCTATCGTCACGCCTAAACAGCGACAGGATTTTCCCGAACATAATCTACCTTTAGTATAACATTTTAGATAATTTTAAATTCTAAATTTTTAATTTTAATTGAATGATTAAATGCTAAATTTAAAATTAAATCATTGAAAAATTCATTTAAAATTTAAAATTAAAAACTTAAAATTAAAAGCTGCGCTATAGCGCAGCTTTTGTGTCTTCATTCCAGAAATGAATCCTCCTTAACGTCAGGCAGGCGGCGGCCAGAATCTCGTCGTTGGCATTGGTATCACCAAGCACGATCACTGCCCCATAGTCATTTTTTTCTCTCTTAAGAATATCCAGCACTCTTCCGATCTTCACGAAGTCCGCGACCCTATCGCCAGGATCGCCAAAAGCTAGTTCGTTGCCGAAGCGGTTAATATATTCTTTGGGGATTTTCAACTCTTCAATCAATTCCCTCAGGCTGTGCCAATGACAGTCAGTCTCAAAAACCCTTAAAGCTCCGAGGGGCATCCTGGGATTGATCTTAGATAAAGACTTTTTCAGCGCGTCCGCGTATGCCGAATTCGGATCCAGCGAAACATTGTACAATTCGGCAATCGGAACAATGCCGAAATCTTTTATCGCTTTCTCGCTCACCAGGGCAAAAGAGGCCGCGGCAAAAACCCTAACTCGTCCCTTCGTCCATTGAGTGAGCTCATCTTTTATGACGTAATGGTAGTCGTTCGCAACAACCGGAACGATTCTCTCCAAGAAAATATTGGCATGATTGCCTTTGATTGTTTTTTGAATCGAATCGTCCGCCCATTCTTTTTCATAATGAAACAGATGCTTGCGCTGTAACCGCCGGGAATTTCCAGTATAGAGAATGATGTCCGCCAGGCTATTTTGAATTCTCTCAATCCCGGCCTTAACCCAGTTGAGGCCAAATGCTCGTCTGTCCTGACAAGATTCCGTCACGATTGATTTTGATAATCCAAAATCCTTGTGCTTGAACTTATTCGGACCAAGTGAATAGATCCTATCAATCTTGTCGGTCATTCCGAGCCTTGACTCAGCAAGAGTCCGCAGAAGACATTTCTGAGTAGCTAAAACCTGTTCGCTTCTGGATATCGCCATTTTCACCATCGGCGTCCGATAATAGCCAGCCAAAAAGACTCTGTTCATCAAACACCTCGTTGTTAAGGAACGGAACTAGCTTAACAGAAAATTTACAAATTATCTAGCTAACCTCTTTTCAAATAATTTTAAATTCTAAATTTTTAATTTTAATTTAATGACTAAATTAACAAATTTTTAAACATTTTATCATTTTGATTTAATTTAAAATTTATAATTGAAAATTTAAAATTCTTACTACCTCACCGTAGCCCTAATACGGCGTGTACCCGCGCCAACCGCCTCATCTTTCAGTATCTTAAACTTCCCTACCTCGGCGGTGTGGGTTACGTGCGGGCCTCCGCAGAATTCTTTCGAGAAAGCCTCGTCCAGGGAATGTCCGGCGAAATAAACATTCACCTCGTCCGGATATTTTTCCTTGAAAAAGAATAACGCGCCGGTTTGCTTGGCTTCGTCTTTATCCATCTTCACGCAGTTCATCGGCAGGTCTTTCTCGACTATATCATTTACCATATCTTCCACTTTTTGAACTTCATCGGTCGTGAGCTTTCTAGAAAAGGCGAAATCAAAGCGAGTCCGCTCGGCGGTGATATCTGAACCTTTTTGTGAAACTTCATTACCTAAGACTCTCCGAAGCGCGGCCTGCAGTAAATGGGTGGCGGTGTGCAACCGAGTCACTTTTTTAAGCTCAACTTCGTCCTTCGCCTTCAATTCGCCGGTATCTAAAAGCAGGCCATGGCCGCCGAACTTCTTCTCCGCTCCCGCGCGGGAAATTTCTTGATGTTTTTTAAATTCTTTCTGAAAATCTTCTCGAGAAACACCGGCCACCTTTTCTGGCGCCAACTCCTGAACTAATTCAAATGGCAAACCGAAGGTTTCATAAATAGAGAAAGCTTCCGCGGCGGAAATCTTTTCATATTTTTTGACCGCGGAAATTCCGTTGGCGATCGCCCGCTCAAACTTGCTCTTCTCCGCGATCATCACCTCCATTATCTTTGAATCTTTGACCTCCGGATAAATTTTGCCAAACTTCTCTTTCACGAACTCGTGCGCGATCGGAAAAAGATCCGCGTGCACATCGTAAATTACTTGATAAGCTAAAATTCGGCGAAGCAGGCGGCGTAAAATATATCCAGCCTCTTTATTGGATGGGCGGACGCCATCGGCAATCAAGAATATTGAAGATCGAAGATGATCGGCAAAAATACGGACCTCCCGCTCTTTTAATTCTGGCGCCACTTCATTAATTTTCTTGATCAGATCCGCGAAAATATCGGAATCATAAACGCTCTCCACGCCTTGTAACATCACTACTAAGCGCTCAAAGCCCATGCCCGTGTCCACGCCCGGAGTTTTTAATAGCTCCAGCTTTGCTTGCCCTGAGCCCGCCGAAGGGTCGGATTTCTGGTAATACATATTAAAAACCAAGTTCCAGACCTCCACGCCATCGACATATATTTCAGTAGTCGGACCGCAAGGACCTTCATTACCAGTCGGGCCCCAGAAATTATCTGAGCGGCCGTGCTTAGAAATCTTATCAGCCGGAATACCGATCTCTTTATGCCAAATATCATAGGCTTCTTGGTCATAAGGCACGCTGCCTTCGCCGGAAAATACCGTCACGGTAATCCGCTCGCGGTTAATACCAAGAACCCCAGTCAGATATTCATAGGCGAAATGGATCGCCTCTTTTTTGAGATAACCGCCAAAACTAAAATTGCCGAGCATCTCGAAAAAGGTCAGGTGGGTCTTATCCCCCGTTTCTTCAATATCCGAAGTGCGGAAGCATTTTTGAATGGAGCAGGTGTTTTTGCTACCAAAATCCTTTTCGGAATCCAACTCACCGGTAAAATACTTCTTGAACTGCTGCATGCCGGCAGTCGTCAAAAGCACCGATGGATCATCTGGCAATAAAGACGAAGAAGGCACCGCTGCGTGACCATTTTCTTGGAAAAACTTTAGGAAACTTTTTCTGATTTCTTCAGAAGACATTGTTATAAATTTTAAATTCTAAATTTTTAATTTTAAATGAATGTTAAAATGAGTAATTTCAAATTTTTCTTTCGAGTGTTTGGGTTATTTTTGAAAATATCAGAGTAAGCTCCTGTACCTCTTTCCATAATTTACGAGCAACATCTTCTATCTCTGGGTTGGCCTTTGCGATCCGCTCCAGCCAATACTTGGTTTCTCGAGCTTCTTTTTTACAAATGTATATCTTGTTCTTAAAATCTTTTTGAGAACTGGCTCCATTGGCTTCCATATAGTTCGCGCCTATAGATGTCGCTGACCGTACTAATTGACTGACTAGTGGCGTATTTATAAGGTCTTTCTTTATGCTGCGCGCAAATGGAAGCACTTCATCGCTAAATTTAGCGGTTCTATCCTCTAGGTCGTATTTTTTATCATTTGGCATTGTGTCATTAACTTAAAATTTAAAATTGAAAATTTCAAATTATAAGATTCCGAATAAGCTTATAGTCCCTATCTTAACAAACTATCCAGCGTTGCCAAGATGAGCTTGATGCTCTTGATAGCGGCATTGATCCTTTCGGGACTAGTCGCGTTGTTGCGGATCACACCGGACAGCTCAATGATCTTTTTTTCCGCGTTTTTAAGTAAAAGCAAGACACGAGGAGTTGCCGTGTGAGACTGCGCCCGCCTTAAAAGTTCGTCATACTGCGTCTTCAAAACCTGGGCCTGCTTTGCCCAACCATCGCTGGAGGCGGAAAGCTGATTAAGCGCGCTTTTGATGATCGCGATCGCGGAAGTAGCCTGACCCAAGGCGCCGGAGAAATTCTCCTGTCGGTAAAGCGACTCGGCCTGCATTAAATTAAATTTGGCCCGCTCCATCAACAGCTTTACGGAACCATTCACATCCCCTTCCCGCTCTCCTACTTTTTCGTCCAACTGCTCCATTAAGGCTTTCGCCTCATCGATAATAGCCAAGGCCTGAACTCCGCCAATACCCTCCTCTTTTAAAATTTCTTCCAAAAGCCGCTGGCGAAGCAGGTTTAATTCGGTTTTAATATCGTTGTTAACCAATCTCTCGCGTAACTCTTCCAGGACATTCAATCGTAACTGGCGATTACCGGCATCAACGCTCAAAAGACTCAAGAGGCTGACATCTCCAGACAAGATCAGCCCACCTTCCAGCTGACCGCTTAACTTGATCAAAAAGTCTTCTTTCAAGGCTGATACGGAATTGCGATGCTCACCAGCCATCTTTTCTTCCAGGGCAGATAAAAACTCCGCCGCTTTTAGGTCGTTGATACCGCCATTCTCCACGGTTAGGGCATTTTCTAGGCGGTCGATGAATTTCTCGATTGAATCAATGCGGATGGTCAAATTACCCAGCAAAGACATCATTACGCCTTGAAGATCATAAATTTGGGACCGAATATCCGCATCCAGCTCCGAATTCAATAAAATCGCGTTCAAAACGGCGTAATGACGGAGAGTATTGATTATCAAAAGGTTCAAGAGCCGGTCTAACTCTGGATTCTGGCTGGTTTCCTTGATTTGCTCTACTCGGGAGAGCAAGACCGAGAGCTGGCCACTGTAATTCTCGATAGCATCAGCCAAGGCTTCGTGATTCTCCGGGGTAATCTCCTCCATTTTGCGCAATTCAGCTGCCTTTTCATTGGCGGTTTCGATCTCTAATTCAAGCTTACGAATCTCCTTAAAAGCCAAAATTTTCCTCACATCCCGTCGTAATTCCTTTAGGAAATAGAAGGGATTGCTCGGCAAAAGACCGACATATCCACCTTCCTGCGCGAAAGCAACCGACGACACAGTAAGGCCGGCTAAAATCACTGCCAACACACTTAATTTAAGAGATTTCATAAAAAATAGCCCTTTACAGGCTATGATCAAACAATCTTTGCGACTTAACCAATATAGCACAAAGCCCGGTTTTTGGGAATACCCAGATTAAGCTGGGATTAATATCTTTTTCTGCCCAGCCGAAACCTGAAAACGCTCCCTACCCGGATTAGTTTTCGTATAGTTCAAAACTTCTATGCCAACAATCTCTCCCTTTCTGTCTATATCCATCAAAAAGTGGCCTTTTTCTAAGGTTTTGGAAATTTTGTTGCGATTAAGTTCTATATAAAGCGCGTCCGCTTCTTTGTCGTATTTTATTTTCATAAGTAGTAGGTTGTTATAATCGTGAATCTTTCTTTGTATTGATGATAGATAACGACTAATTTTTTACCATTTTTTACATAAATGCATTTAATTGTTCCGTGTTCCTGGATTCGCCGCTCTTGTCCTTTCAGTAAAGCTTCTTTAACCGCTATTTTGGAGATGCTCCTTTTCTTTAATCGGTGTAACGCATGCTTACTATACCTTATCTTCATTATACCCCACTATAAATTTAGGGTGTTGATAAGTCAATGTTTACTGATTATTCCCGCTTTCCGGCTCGGTAGATTTCGGCGACTTCGGTGGCGGAAAGGGCGCGGTTGTAGGCGCGGACTTCGTCGAGGAGGCCGTCAAAATAAGCCGCGACCTGGGCTGTCCTGCCGATCCATAAAATGGACTTAGCGGTTTGCGCTCCGGTTGAAACAGTCGCGTTGGTGGATTGTAAAACGCCATCAACATAAATGGCGGAAGTGGTTATGTCCGCGTCAGCGGTGCCGGGAATTGTAAAAACCACATGATGCCAATTATTATCAGCGAGGTTTGTATCGGCATTGAAATAACGATAATTAGAACCGCCCATATAAATAATATGCCTTGTAGTATCCCAATAAAGAGAAACTAGGGGTACGCCGCCGGCCGCTCCAAAATTTACGACAGGGTGTACGCCGGTTCCGGAAATCCTAACCCAGCCGCTGATAGAAAAGGCTGTTAGTGTTGGAGGAGTCACGACGTCAACATAATCATTTATCCCGTCAAATTTTAACGCCTGGCCAACCACACCCGACGCGACAGTTGGGCCGCCGGTTAAAGTTCCATTATTCCCCCCGCTCCCTCGGTCGGTTGCTACCGTCCCACTCACATCCGGGCCATTGAATGGCCAAAA
Source organism: Parcubacteria group bacterium Gr01-1014_3 (assembly GCA_007376445.1). GTDB lineage: Bacteria > Patescibacteriota > Minisyncoccia > UBA6257 > WO2-44-18 > VMGF01. The sequence goes on from VMGF01000003.1 coordinate 129,634, forward strand.
ACCGACTAAGCCGCCGTCGAAGCGATTGTTTTGAGAAATATTTTGCTTGCTTCTTTGTTCCGGAGCGCCGGCGCGGTAGATTTCGGCTACTTCTGTGGCGGAAAGGACGCGATTGTATAAACGAATTTCGTCTAGTGGGCCGTTCCAAAAACCGCCCGGCGATTGATAAGCGGCTATTTGAATAGTGTTAGCGCTCGTAATATCCCAGGCACTGACACCAGTCGTTGGCGTTCCGTCTTGCGCGCCATCAGTATATAGGGTGATGGTATCACCGTCTCTTACTCCCACTGAGTGATGCCATTGATTATCATTTATTGCTTTTGTTCCAACGGTTTCGGCTTGCGCTGCACCGTTTGCAATTCTAAACCTCATTGTGTTGGTGTTTGTATTTACATACAAATTAAACCCGGCCAGGTTTGTTCCGGCCTGTTTGTTGTCGATTGGGGTCATATAACCTAGGCTACCAGTTTTATACCAAGCTGAAACCGACATTGGACCAGTGCCGAAGTCATCTGCTCCAGGATTAGCTATAGTAATATAATCATTCACGCCATCAAATTTAAGGGCTTGACCAACAACGCCGGTAGCGGTTGTGGGGCCGCTAGTTAAAGTCCCGTTATTCCCCTGCCCGCTTCGGTCAGATGCCGTTACACCGCTAATATCTGCTCCATTGAATGGCCAAAAACCGACGAGACCGCCGTCGTAACGATTATTTTGAGAAATGCTCTGTTTATCCCCTTCCGTCCTCGCGGTAGTTTTATAATGTTCCGCGACTTCGGTGGCGCTCATGGCCCGATTATAAACACGAACTTCGTCGATGGCTCCGTCCCAATAAGATCCGCTCGGCGGTAAACCGATGGAAAGAGTCGAATCAACATATGTAATACCGGTGGCGTAAGAAAACGGCGTACCAGAAACCGCGCCATCAATATAAAGAGTCACGGTCGCGCCATCATAAGTACCTACGACATGGTGCCACTGACCAAGTGATGGCATATCAATAGTCACATAGCCACCAGGAGAAGCGCTGGCGTCATAGTCATCCACCCACCAAGTAAATTTACTGTTGGTGGAGCGATTATAAAAACCATAGCCATCATTCCACGTACCGCTGGAGGTTTTCATGACCGGTCCTTGGAAATTTACCTCCCGGTTGGCTAGCATCCAGAACTCAACGCTAACTGAAGCAGGACTAAGCAACGCGTTATGTGCCACCGAAACAGTATTGTCGGCGCCATCAAAATCCAATGCTTGGCCGACTACGCCACCGCGCCTTTTCGGAGCGCCAGCGATAGTGCCGTTCAATCCGCCACCGCTCCGATCGGTCGCCGTGGTTCCGCTCACATCCGATCCATTAAATGACCAGTAGCCGACTAAGCCACCATCAAACCGATTGGTGGGATAAACTATCTGCCTCAAAGCGGCGACGGTTGGCTGCCAACCGAGGGTTATGATAAGTAAGCCGCCGATGACTAGCAAGGTTATGATGATTACTTTGGGTTTCATGTACTTATACTGAATTTTAAATTTTTAATTATAAATTTTAATTTAATTTAAAATTGGAAATTTAAAATTTAAAATTGTTATGGTTGCGGTTCAGGCGTAGGTTCTAGAGTTGGTTCTGGTTCCGGCGCAGGCTCGCCCGCCGCGGCCGGTTCTGGAGCTGGTTCCGGTATTGGTTCAGGTGCAGGTTCTGGGGTTGGTTCGGCTTCGCTCACCACAGGCGGTTCCGGAGTCGGAATGGGCTCTGGCGTGGGTTCGGGGGTCGGCTCTGGAGTCGGAGTTGGTTCTGGGATTGGAGCAGGTTCAGGGGTCGGCACAGGAGTCGTCGGAGGAAGCTCAAAAGTACACTCCCCCGGGATCGTCTCGGCTTTGCCGTCACGAACTACCAAGCAGAATGGCTGGCGGGTATTTAAGTCATACGTGGTGATGCCGGTCGGTTTGTCGGCCGTACCAATTTGGAGCTTCTCGGTTATAAGAGATTTCAATGCCAAGAAGCCGTCCTTAATACCATTCAGTATGCTCGCGAAAAACCCGCTGACCGTTTCCACGGTCGCAGCGATAAATGATGGCGGTGGCGCAGTATCGCTAAGCGCGAGAATATCTTCTGGCTTTAAAATAGAATCCGTAATTTTTTTGGCTTTTTCAATCTTTCTCTGAAGCTTCGCTACTTTAATAGAATCAGGATCTTCTTTGTCTAACTCCTCATCAAATTTTTGCTGTAATTCTTGGATTTTCTCGTTCTTAGTCACTAACTTATCATCGACCCACACTCCTTTTCCTTTTTCGCCGCGCCACTTAGCCCTATCTTTCCGATCTTTTGGTAATTGATCCGGATCAATATCATCGTATTGCAAACCAATCGTGCCTGGATTTTGAGCAGAGATTCTATCCATACACTCAACGAGTGTCTCTTTTTCAACGCAGGCTGATGCCACAAATTGAGTTACGGTAATACCTCCATCCGGTCTATAAAAAACACGGACATTTGGTAGCGTTGATACATCAGCAAATACCAAAAATGGCATTGCTGATGCAGTCAGCGCGATGGAGAGAATTGTTTTCTTCATAGAATATGTCATTGATTGTTCTATTGTAATCCGGTTGCAGTTACTGTTGCGCCATTACAATCAGCCGCTGAATTAGTCATAGTTTTCGTTTGAATACGCACAGAAGAAGGTGTTATTGGAGATTGGCTTTGCGGATACATTTCCATAATGCAGTCCGCGGCGGCCGTACCCCAGCCACCCAGAGCCACGGCATAATAGCCGGTAGAGAATGGCTGCGCCCAAGTAACCGTAAAGTCGCCAGTCGTGGTATCGGTTACCGAGCTAACATTAAATGCGTTTCGGATAGCCGCTGTTGCCGTGACTTGATCATACATCAACCATCCCTTCACTATATTATTAGCATACAACGTATTCTTCGCCGGTGTCGAAGAGGCAATATCAAATGGAGCGAAGGTAATTTCGGTCACGGTAGTAGAAGCGGTAAAGGTAACATTGCCATTAAACTGCGCGTCGCCATTTACAGTCAGCTTACCCTGGACGTCAGAGTTATTTTGAACATTCTGATTACCCACATCAAGAGAGCCTAGCCTAGCCGAACCGGTTTCAACACCGCCAAGATCGTATACAGCGAGTTCGCAATGATTCAGGTTATCGCCGCAGATACCGGTATTCGCTTGAGCTCCGGTATAAAGATATTTGCCCACAGGCCAGGCCTTAAAAGTTCGAATATCCCGATTAATGCCAGCGACAGGCTTGGCATTAAATGGATTAGAAACATCCACGATTGCCACCTCGCAACCTGTCAGCGTGCTTCCAGAGCACGATCCAGAGGAATTTACGCTAGCGACATAAGCATATTGGCCAGCAACCTGCACGCTCGAAGTACCGGCAGTCCCGCCAATACTCACACCACTCAGCGCCGACACAGAACTGGTCGAAGTATTCAAAATGATCAATTCACAGCCAACCACGGTTGTGCCCGAGCAAGTTCCGGAGTTTGTTTCTTGTGTGACATACGCGTATTTATCGACCATGTAAGGATTCCGGATGGTGTTCGGAGAAAGATCGATACCCGCGATTTGAGTGGTAGAGGCCGGATTGGAAATATTATAAATAGCAAATTCGCAACCGGTGAGGTTTGTGCTGTCGCAGGTCCCAGTTTTTGCATTCTTGGTGACGTATGCCCGATTGCCGACTATAGACAAACCGGTTCCATTCACCTCGCCGAGTTCCGTTCCGCCAATAACATACGGGACACTTGATGTTGACCATTCATACGTCAAGAATTCACAGCCTCCGAAGGTCGTCGCGGAACAAGTGGTGTTATTTTTGTCACTGACTACGTAGATGTATTTACCAACGGCGACGACATCTTGAAAGCCTTCGGCTCTATTCGCCGCGGCAACCGCGACCGGCGCCGTCGGATCGGAAATATCATAGATTACAAGCTCGCAACCATTCGGCCCGTCAAAAGCTCCTTCGCAATTATTAAGATCATCAAGGACTTTAACTACATAGGCATACTTGCCGGATACAAATATTTTATTCGCGGCAGTACCGCCTGAATCATCAGCTCCACCAATCGCGGTCGTAGAGGCAACATTGGATATATCATAAATACTAAGCTCACAACCCTCCAGGGATTGTCCCGCGCAGTCGCCGCCGGATGCAGACCTTCGGACGACATAGGCATACCTGCCGACTATCACAAAATCCTGGACGCCTGATGTGGAGTTGAAGTCAACTCCACTGATCGGTTTGGGCTCCCCTGGTACCGCGAGAATCGTCGAACTCGCGATGGTAAACCTCTCTGTCGGAGTACTGGTGCCAATGCCGATATACCCATTCACGCCGCTCACAATAAATAACGGGTTTGTGACAGTCGTGGTGCTACTGTCGCCGATCACGAAGATCGGAGTATTAGAACCAACCACTCCCTGCACCGCCTCAATAGAAATCTGACCCCATGGCGTTGTGGTGCCAAAACCAAGCTTTCCATATTCACCATGAATAGTAGATGTGGCGACAAGGCCATTACCGATATAAATCTGGCGGCCAAAGATATCGATACCGCCAGTAATAGTGGTGGTACCGACCACTTCAAGCGCTGTGCTTGGATTGATATCGCCGATACCAAGTTGTCCGGTGGGACTAATGACCACTCTTTCGGTAGCCGATCCGCCAGTCGCTTGCGTGAAGAATCCGATCTGGCCCGCGTCAGTACCAGCGCTGGTGACATATCCCACTATTCTGGCGACAGAATCATACCCCGCGTCTGCTGTTGCAGCTCTGATAAATTCAATTCCGCCAAGCAAGTTGCCAGAACCCACTCCGTTACCATGACTGCCCAGCTCAATCATACCTCCTCGATTACCGGTATTACGACCGAAGATCGTCAGCGTAGGATAACCGTTCGGATCAGAGGCATAAATATCTCCCACTCCGGCATTTGGCCGGCCAATGGCCACGCCGCCGCCCTGCGCGTTGAAGGTCGGGCTAGCTTCGCCATTTCTTCCGCGTACCAACAACCCATCATAAATATCCGCTGAACCCTTCACGAATAATCCGCCAGCGGAGGAAGTCGCCACGCCAACTCCAAGCCCTTGCGTGATATACGCGTTGCCCTGTACAGAAAGCGCGGAAGAAAGCGTGGCCGGACTGGTAGTGCCAACGCTCAAAGTTGACGTGGCGATAAATGATGAAGCGGTGGATGTGGCTTCGATGTTGAAATTGCCATGAGCTAGACCGAAACCGTGAATAGCGAATGTCGCTCCCGGAACGGTAGTTCCGATGCCGACATTATAATTCGCATCAACATGGAGACCTTCGATGGCGGTACCATCTCTTGTAAGGGTCACCGTGTCGTTAGTGGCGATGTAGCCGACATAACCCAGGAAAGCACCCGCGTTCCGGAATTGCATGGCAGCATTACCAGTCGTGGGATTAACCCAAAAAGAATTGCTGTTGATCTCCAGCTCAGCACTAGGATTATCTGTGCCGATTCCGACAAAGCCATTATTCCCGCTCACATAAATAAACGGAGTCGCGGTGCCTTGATCCCCCACCACGAAGATCGGGGTATTCGATCCCGTAATTCCTTGAACTGATTCAATGGAGACTTGGCCGAAGGGAGAAGTAGAACCAAAACCTAGCTGGCCATATTCTCCGTGGATAGTAGTAGTTGCCTGAAGGCCGTTGCCAACAAAAAGATCTGAGCCGGAAACATACAAATCCCCGCCGACAAAGGTATCGGCGCTACTGACTGTTAAGGCGGAAGTAGCTCCAAAGGAACCGCCGTTATTAAATTGTACTCCACCGCTGGAACCTCCCGGAGTGCCACTGCCGCAACCCGTGCAAGTTCCTTGAATATCAATAGTGCCAGTAAATGCCACGTCACCGCTGAACACGGAAGTAGTGGCGACCGACAAACCAGTTCCTGGAGTCGTCGTACCAAGCGCTAATTTTCCGCCTTGCTTTATGCTGACGGTTGTCACGCCACGCGCTCCAACATTAAACGAGTCGCCATCGGCGGCTTGATTGATCAGTACGGCCGGAGATGTAGACGAATGCGAAACTGACAACAAGCCGCCAGGAGTAGTTGTACCGATACCGACACGGCCATTTATGATTCCGCCTTTGCCATCTGACTCGGCATAGATTGTCAAAATATCCGTAGAGTCAACCTGCGCGGAGTAGCCCTCAACAGTTCCCCAAATTGCCGCCGAGGTTACTGGAAGATCAACCCAAGCCACCGCGCCGGCGTTGGTTTCAAAACTCATGATCCCAGTTTGCAAATTTTCGATCACCGTCGCCCCACTGGAATAAACTGCAAAGGATGGAGTCGAGGTTCCCTCATCGGCAATGACAAATGATGGCAATTCCTCGTCTCCTGTATCGAGAATTTCAACAGATACCTGACCCCATGGAGAGGAAGTGCCGAAGCCTGTATAACCATTAACTCCGCTCACATAAATAAATGGCGAAGAGGAACCTTGGTCGCTGACTACAAAGATCGGAGTATTAGAGCCGACTACGCCTTGCAAGCTCTCAATCGCAAATTGTCCAAAAGGTGAGGTAGTGGCATAACCGAAAGATCCGTCGCTTGTAACGCGTAATCTTTCAAGCGCCCCCGACTGGAATGGCCGAGTCACAATTGCCAAATCGGCGCTGACATCTCCAGTTTTCGACTTAACTGCCGCGATACCCACACCAGCGTTGCTATTATAGTCACCCAGCACAAAAGCCAGTCCAGCGGCGGCATTTGCCTCCGAGCTAGGGTTGTTAATAATAATATCGTGCCAATTATCAGCGCCAGCTCCAGCGCTAAAAGCGGTTGATCGAGTTGGAGTTTGAATGTGGAGCAATCCCAATGGACCAGTTAATCCAATTCCAACTCTTTCCGTGAAGTAGCTTTCGCCTCCCGACACCACCAATCCCCCGGCCGTAGCCGCGAGACCGTTGGTAGAAGTAACTCCGGCGAAGGTCGTCGTACCTGATCCCGCAAAATTAACTGTTCCCTGTACATCCAGGCCACCGGTAATATTTACATCCCCGCCAAATATGCTCGTTCCAACGACTGCGAATTCAGATGACGGCGAAGATGAGCCGACACTCAAAGTCGAAGTCGCGATAAAGCTGGAAGCAGTCGAGGTGGCTTCAATGTTGAAGTTGCCGTGCGCTACGCCGAAGCCGTGGATGGCGAATTGAGTGCCCGGAGTGTCAGTTCCAATACCAACATTGGTGTTGTTGGCGAGATACAACTGGTTAGCATTGGTCGTATCCGTCACGCCACTACCTGCTTCTAATAATAAATCACCAATGTTCGATCCTTTATGTAGGGCGTAAATTTTGGCATTTATATTGGCGTTATCATAGAAAGTGATCGCACTACCAGAATTTGCGTTACCATCGCTATTTGTAAATCGCATAGCCTCCTCTGCCGTGTTAAGAGTAGTCTGTATAGTTAATTTCGCGGCTGGATTATCGGTGCCAATACCGATCAATGGAGCGGCGTCAGTGGATCTGCCAGAAACATAGAAAACTGGAGATGAAGAACCTGAATCTCCTATCACGAAGATCGGGGTATTCGATCCCGTAATTCCCTCGACTGATTCGATTGATACTTGGGCGTATGGACTACTGGAACCAAATCCTAGATTCCCGTACTGTCCATACAAAGTGGAAGTAGCGCTTTTGCCATTACCAATGAAGAGTTGCTTGCCATAGATGTTTAATCCATTGGTGATGCTGGTGGTGCCCACGACCTCCAGTCTTACCTCCGGATTCGTGTCTCCAAGACCGAAATTGCCAGTCGTCGCGCTTACGGTTAGAAAACGACCCGTAGTAGCGTCATCATTATATTGCAAAAAGAAAGCATTGGTAGCCGCCGCGGTGTTGTCCGTGATGAGCTGCCAAAGATTAGTAGTGTCAATTCGTAGGTTATATCCTGCAATACCATTAGGAGCGCCTGACACATTGCTCGCAGTGATCTGTGGCGAGGCATTAGCAAAAACCTCTAAATGCGAAGTTGGGCTAACCGTTCCAATACCAACCTTTTCCGCCAGATAAGTTTCTCCACCAGATACATGCAACCCTCCCGCCGTCGCCGCGAGACCATTAGTCGAAGTGACGCCGTTGAATGTGGTCGTGCCTGCTCCCGCGAAATTAACTGACCCTTGAACATCAAGAACGCCGGTAATATTCACATCACCTCCAAAGACTGAATTTCCTACTACTGCAAAGGGTGATGACGGAGATGAACTGCCGACAGACAATGTGGAGGTGGCGATAAAGCTGGAAGCAGTAGAGGTGGCTTCGATTCCTAAATTACCTTTAAATAATCCGCCACCTCCAACACTCAACTTTTGGCCAGGAGAAGCAGTGGCCAGTCCAAGATCGCCATCGCCTTGCAACAAGAGAGCGCTAGTAAAATCACCAAGCTGAACTCGGATAGCTTCAGCGGTTTCTTCACCCTGATAAAGATAAAATGCCGGTTGAGAAGAAGTGGCGGATTGAATAGTGAAAGTACCGCCTGGGGTAGTGGTGCCGATACCGACTCGCTCTCTGAATACTCCGCCTTTGCCATCTGACTCGGCATAAACCGTAAGAGTACTGGTGGCATCAACTTGTGCCGTATAGCTTTCTATCGTTCCCCAAATAGCCGCGGAAGTTACCGGCAAATCTATCCAAGTAATCGCGCCAGCGTTGGTTTCGAAGCTCATGACTCCTGTTTGTAATTGCTCGATTGTAGTTATACCGCTTGAGTAAACTGCTAATGCCGGAGTTGAGCTGCCTTCATCACCAACTATAAACGATGGCAACTCTTCATCGCCGGTATCAAGGATTTCTATGGAAACCTGGCCCCATGGGGACGAAGTGCCGAAACCGGTATAACCATTTACTCCGCTCACATAAATAAACGGAGATGAAGATCCTTGATCGCCGACTACGAAGATCGGAGTATTCGAACCCGCTACGCCCTGAACCGCCTCAATCGAAACTTGACCGTATGGAGTGGCAGTGCCAAAACCAAGCAAACCATATTGGCCAAAAATAGAAGAGGTGGCAGTTTTGCCGTTGCCAATGAAAAGCTGGCTACCGTAAATGTTTATGCCATTGGAAACACTGGTGGTACCGACAACCTCAAGGGCAACTCCTGGGTTTCCATCATTGATGCCGACATTACCGCCATTAAGAATAGTGAGTCTTTCAACAACACCAGGATCAAAAATGGTAAGACGGTCGCTTGGAGCTTCCGCGCCGCGATGATCAATAAACCAAGAAGTTGCGTTAGCCGTCAGCTCTATTCCAGCGATGCCTGTTGAGGTATTTTCAATTTTAGTTCGTAAGCTAGCGGAACTCGCGATATGTAAAAGATTGGTATCTGATGGATTTGCAGTTCCAATCCCAACACCCTCGGTGAAATAACTTTGTCCCCCCGACACGACCAATCCCCCAGCTGTCGCCGCTAGGCCGTTGATGGAAGTGAGTCCATTCACCGTGGTCGTTCCCGAACCCGATAAATTTACTCCGCCCTGAACTTCTAAATTACCCGTGATAGTGACATCTCCTCCAAAGACCGATTCACCTACTACGGCGAATGGCGTGGATGGCGAAGATGAAGCTACTGAAAGGGTGGAAGTCGCGTTGAAGCTGGAGGCAGTCGAGGTGGCTTCGATTCCAAGATTTCCTTTGAATAGTCCACCCCCGGCTACTGATAGTTTTTGACCAGGAGTATCGGTGCCAACGCCAATGTCGCCATCGTTTTGAATTCGGAAACGCTCCAAGAAGGATGGTGAAACATATGTCTTAAAAACTAAATCTCCAGCAACCGCCGCTGAAGAATTAACCTGAATATAACCGCCATCAGACGCGCCAAAAGCCAGGATATTCGTATCTTGAACTTGAAGTTGTGAATTTACCGTAACTGCCTGGGTCGTTAACGGGGCATCCGTAAAGAATCCGACTCCCCCATTAGCACCGCTGACATAAATAATCGGTGTCGCGGTTCCTTGATCGCCGACTACGAATATAGGAGTGTTGGAGCCAACCACATCTTCATCAGATTCGATTGAAAATTGGCCGTATGGAACGGTGGAGGCGAAACCTAGATTTCCGTATTGTCCATAGATTGAAGAAGTCGCCTGAAGACCATTGCCGATGTAGAGTTGGCGACCAAGAATATCGATGCCGGTTGTTGTGGTGGTCCCGACAACTTCAAGCGCGGTAGTTGGCGAGCTCCTAGCGATACCAACTCGACTGCTGCTGGTGTCCACATTTAACACTACGGCGCCGGCAGCGTTAAGAATTCTGAACATGGTAGCAGAATCAGTTACTGGCTGCGAAGTCCAAGTGCCTCTATGGGTAACTGCGATGTTACCGTCGGTTCTTCCAATGGCAATGGCATCCGTGCCTCCTTGTCCTAAAGTAAGTGAGCCAGCAGGATTCACGATAATATTACCACTGGCATTATTAGTGCTAAGAGTTAGCGAGCCATTGGTACCTACATCAAATTGAGCGACATCGGCTGTGCCATCTCCGGCTCCGATAGCCAGCTCAACTCCGCCTGGAGCATTGTCTGTAAAAATACCCACACCGCCATCATCGCCAGTCACGTAAATGATCGGAGAATTCGTACCCTGATCTCCTACTACAAAGATCGGGGTATTCGAACCAACAATTCCCTGAACTGCTTCCACTGAAACTTGTCCGAATGGAGTCGTGGAACCGAAGCCTAGATAGCCATATTCTCCATGAATCGTAGTCGTTGCTTGTAGTCCATTGCCGACAAAAATATCGGAGCCGGTTACATATAGATCGGAGAGTTCTACCAGATCGGTGGCGGTTTGTAATCTCACGATCGTACCGGTGTCGGTCCAGCCGGAGGTGGCGCCGGTATCGGCATCCGTGCCGCATTTCACTACTCCGTTCGCGTCGGTATCGAGCGTGTTGCAATCCGGCAGACCGGCTAAGACTAACTGGGTATCGGAGTGTAACAAGTTGGCGTTGATGTCTCCGGCAAAAGTGGAAGTTCCGGCTCCGACCGTGATCTTTTGATCAAAGATGGCGTCACCCACATCGACACGGAGGCCTTCGGAGAGAGTCAGGCTGGTGGCAATGATTCCTCCGGCAAAAGTGGAAGTGCCGGCTGTCGTCACTTCCAAAGTTCCGGAGAGAGTTAATGAAGTTGTATTGATATTAGTCGCGGAGAAATTGCTGACGGTCGAAGTTCCACCTCCCGTGAAATCAAAGGTTCCGGTGGAGATGAGGTCTCCTCCGAGAACGAGACCGTTCTTCACTTCCAGACTTCCTTTGATGAGTTGATTGGCGTCAATGATGGTGGAGGTGCCGGAATTTGAAACAAATAACGAAGCGATATTTCCTAGGGTTGAGATATTGGTATTGGGGAGGGTGGAGGTTCCTGAGCCGGTAATGGTCAGTTTACCGACAGATTGGATGTCGCCTCCGGAGATGGTCAAACCAGCCGCGGAAGATAATCCTCCGGTCAGAGCCACATTCAATCCCCCATCAAAGGTAGAAGTTCCAGTGGATTGGACATTCAAGACGGCCGCGTCAATGGAGACGTTGCCGGCAAAGACGGTGTTGGTAGCAACTCCGAAGCCAGAGAGTCGTAGTGGCTGAAATTGTTACGAATTCCGGAGTATCAGCTGATTCGGTGGTAGTGCCGATGAGGGTTTGAGGAGAATGGATAACTAGAGAGGATCCATTGAGATCAGTGGTGAAGCCGGAAGAACCGAGACGTAATGGGCTGGTGGTAGCGTAGACAGCTTTGACTTCCAGGTTAGTGACGGCGATGCCTCCGGAGAAGGTGGAGGTGCCAGAGTTGGTGAGATCGATAGAGTTGGCGGTTAACGTGGTGAAGGTG
>VMGF01000001.1 GCA_007376445.1 Parcubacteria group bacterium Gr01-1014_3
AACTAACGATCCGCCGTCGTTCGCCAAGAGATATGCCGCACAGTTTGATTTGCTGAATTTTATTTTTGCATCCGAAAGCCACGAACCAGTATAAACTGCATTGCGGATTTCTTGGTCGGTCAATTTTTCTCCGGCGATATTGATAATCCTAAACCAGTCTAATCGCTCTTTGTCTGTTCCTTCACAAAAGTAAATCATCAGTTCATAGTCCAAAATTTTATCCTGTTCCTCTTTGGTCAGATTATGGAAAAAGCGGTCGTTCAAGGAAAAATCACCAGTAACATACTGCCCAATGCTGATGGTGCGCTGTTGGCCGTCCAGCACTTCGTAGCCCCCATCGTCTCTGATCATCCAATACATCACATTCAACGGAAAGCTGTTTTTGATGGTTTCCATCACGGCGTTGCGCTGTTTTTCCTTATAAACGAATTCGCGCTGATATTTTGGGCGAATATCAAGTTTGCCATCATAAGCCTCCACACCTTCTTCGGCGCTGTCTTTGTAGCCATAAATAACCTTGCCCTTAAATGAGAGTAAGAGCTGGCGTATCAATTCTTGATCAAGCGCGAATAATTCACTTTCGCCAACTTGGTGTTTGTTAAAAATGTCGTGCAACAACGCTTCTTTTTCGGCATAATCTTCAAGTTCAATCGCGAAAAATCTTTTCAATCCGGCAACATTATAGTAGCCATTTGCCTCAAGGTTTCGCATTCGCTCTTGATAATTATTCGTGCCGGTTTGTCCTATCTTTATCAAACCGGAAACGGCCGTTGTCATTATGTAAATAATTCCTTTCATATTATTTTTTTACTTTTTTATTCTTAATCAAAACTCTAAAATACGTTGATTTTCCACCTATTTCTTAATCAAAACTCTAAAATACGTTGATTTTCCACCTATTTCCGTCATGTGAAGGTGGTTTTTTACTGCATTGTCATTCAGACCGGCGACATCTAAAACGGTGTACCGATTTAATCCATCAACAATTTCAAACTGTCTGGGATTGTATTTATGTAAAAAAGTTATAGGTACTCCCATCACACCAGTATAATCCATAGGGATTTGTTCTGTCCTATCTACATTTATCGCATTGTAGTTATCAAAGTTAGAATACTCTTTCTTAGTATATTTTTTGTACAAAACCAATTCTTCACTTCGTTTCGGTACTTCAAGGTTGGTAAACCAAACTACGCTTTTTGGGAAAGCATACTTTTTACCATTAATAATTTTGTAATAGCTTTCATAGTGATCTGGAATTTGGAATAAAATATTTTTACCATTTAAACTTTGTCCGAGCCACATTTTATTTTCTTTAATCAATTTAAAGATTTCTTTATAAGTAATCGCATTTTGATTACCCATAATTAAGAACTTTTTCTTGTGGAGCAACATATTCGCGGAATAAAGAAAATGGGGGGTTGGTTATGACTATATCGGATTGCTTGAGTAATTCGATGCATTCGTCGCTCCGAAAGTCACCACTACCACGCAGAGGGGTTGCGGTGTTCTTGTCGTGTTTGAGCAAATACTTAACATCATCAAGATTTATCGCTCCATCCTTGTCGATATCCGGCACTTCTGTAATTTCAATTTTGAAAGGTTGTTTGCCTTTTGATCCAGCCACTTCAAATAATGGTAATTGCCCTCCAACAATCGGTGAACCGCTATAGCTTGTAGTGATGAGCTTCTTCAGCCCGAGAGCGTTGAAATTAGATGCAAAGTATTTGAAAAAGTTGCTCTCATATGGATCATCACAATTACAATAAACTACTTTACCACGAAATGCTTTTTTATAGTATTTCATCTCGTTTTCTATATCAACGAGCTGGGTATAAAACTCATCCTTTTTAGCGGAGTTTGCTTTGCGTAGGTCTTTATTTGAAGATTTTCTTTTCATAACTATTTCTGTATTAAATCATCTACGCCAACATTCAACGCTTTTGCAATCTTGGACAGCGTTTCAATGGTCGGGTTGATGTTTACTCCCGATTCAATCTTGATAATCGTGTTATAGGTAACATCAGCAAGTTTTGAGAGCCTATCTTGAGAAATACCGAGCTTGCTTCGGTATTTTTTGATGTTATCCGCAATTTTTGAATTGTTGCTTGCGCTCATAGTAATATAATACTATAATCAAAGTAATGGCGATTGAAATTGATTATTATATTACTATGGTATCAAAAAATAACGAATTAGTAAATCTCAAAGGGAGTTCCGTAAACTTGCCCGCGCATGGGTGGTGTGGGGCAAGGGCAAGAAAAAATAACGCCGCCAAAAATTCCGTCCGTCCCCGCAAGAACACGGCGGAAGGGGGGTGTGGGGGGAATTCCGCCGTGTTCTTGCAAAAAATAGAGGCCAGTCCCGCGATGGGGATTGAACCCACGACCTTTCGCATGCCATGCGAACGCTCTGCCGCTGAGCTACCGGCCCGTAGGTAAACTTATAACTTATAACTATTAACTTTTCAACTAAAGTGTGCCCTCGCGAGGAATCGAACCTCGATCGGCTCGTTAGGAGTGAGCCGTTCTGTCCATTGAACTACGAGGGCGTAATGTCCGATTTTATTATATCTATAGCAGATTGCAGAAGTTTTAAATAGGGTCCACCTTTAGTAACCCTGATCCGACACATCCCGTATTTTAATTTACCAGATTTTTTACCATGCAAAATATTAATATTAGATATCATTTTTTCGGAAATATCCAGAACCGATGCCCAAAATCTAGATACTACATTACTATTCAAATCTTCATATATCCGGAGCGTGATTTTAAGTCGTTTTTTTTCAATTCCCAATATTTCTAAAGTTTTCACAAAAACCTTAATCATATCGGGATCGCTATTGATAAAGCTGAAGTCTTTTTTAGTTCCTTCGCCCCAATATAAAGAGGCGGCGAGCAGTATGGCATCGCGAGCTGTAACACGATTAATTAAGTGCCGAGCTTGTTTTTTAGCATCTTCCCAGAGTCGTTTAGATCGTTGTTGACTTGCGCCCTGCTTAGCTTTATATATTGATTGAAATTCGGGCAGTATTGCAACTCCTTTAACATATAAGAAAATTACGGATTTACTGCGATTTACGGCTCTGCTTATTTCTGGAATGCTGTGCCCAGTTTTGCGGAGCTCTATGATTTTTGCTTGTTCTTTGTCGTCAACCCTCCTATAGGACATAATTGTATTCTAACAGAAATCTAAAGTCGGTCAAGGACGATAACTTTATTACTATTCATATAATTTGTGCTTAACGCCCCCTTATGCTATACTCAAATACGTAGAAATAAAGGTCTAAATAACCAAAAAAACATCAATACAATGGCAGAAGTAACTACTGGATATTGTGTGAAGTGCAAGGCTAAAGACCGAAAGATGGTCGATGCCAAAGAGGTAGAGATGCAGGGCAAGGGAGGCAAACCTCGCAGGGCCATGACTGGCAAGTGCGAAGTGTGCGGCACCAAAATGTTCCGCATTATGGGGAACAAAGTATAATATCTGTTTAGGCCTACACAGATAAGCAAGACGCCTGGCTTCATGCCGGGCGTTTTGTTAAAATAGGTTTTGTTGGTCCCATTGCGGTGAGGTGGCCGAGTGGCTGAAGGCGGCGCTCTCGAAAAGCGTTATGCCCGAAAGGGCATCGTGAGTTCGAATCTCACCCTCACCGCAATGGGACGAATAGTTTAGGGGCCTATAGTTAAGTGGTATAACACCTCATTTGCAATGAGGAATCGCCAGTTCGATTCTGGCTTGGTCCACCCTTCAACGCACTCAGGGCAAGCCGCTCCATGATATAATTTAAGTATCCTCATGGACCTTAATGCTAAATTCAGTCCGAAGGGCCGGGTGGAAGCCTGGCTTTTTACGATCTTTCTGATCATAGGCCTTATCGCCTTTGCTATCTTCGAATTCAATTATGTGGGGCGTTTTTATCCCAATGTCTTCATCGGGTCGCAGTATGTGGGCGGCCTCACCTTCGCGGAAGTATTAGAAAAGCTCCAGCAGGATGATCAGCTCCTTTCTGCTAAAGGAATTTCTATCGAAGTCCAAACCAAAAACGGCCCACGCGCTATTAAACTCCCCCGCTTCGCTCAGGGACTCACCTCCGATAGCGTGGTGGAATATTTTTCCGCTGACAACTGGCAGAAAGTTTTGTTTGAATCTTACGCCTACGGCCGGACCGGATCAATATCGAGTAGATTTTGGGATCATCTAAAAAGCCAGATGATCTGGCATAAATTCCCACTACCGGTCGTTCTTCAAGAATCCGCCGTTAACTCATTGCTGGATCGGGAACTTGGTCTGATCCTTACGGAGCCGGAGCCAGCGCGCTTCGTGAACACAAAAAGCGGAGTTCAGATCAACGCGGAAAAGATCGGTGAAGAGGTTGATCGTAAGCACCTTATCGGTAAAATCGAAGAATCGCTGCAAGAATTCGGCGCGCAAACAATCTCCGTGGAAGCGCAGCCAATCTCGCATGAACTGACTGCGAGAAAACTGCAGCCGTTTTTAGAAAACGCTAAGAAAGTGAAGCAAAATATGGCGATCCGGCTTACCTATAACGGTTACAGGTGGAATATCTCCGGCACTACTCTTTTTGGCTGGTTAATTCCAAAAACGAAGGGTCTTGGAATAAATCCGGCAGAGTTAAAGAATTTCTTAAATAAGAATATAGCTCCTTATATAGAAAATCCTCCGCAAAATAGCCGGTTCGCGATGAATGGCGGTAAATTGGCCGAGATCGCTCCAGGTAAAAGCGGTGACAGCATAAATCTACCGGAGATCGAGCTGAGCATTGATGGCCTGATCAAAACCGCCGCGAAAGGACCGACCATCATCCCGATTCCGATCATCGTGGCGCAGCCAAAGATCACTAAAGAAACTATCGCTCAATTTCAGATCAAAGAATTAATAGCTAACGCAAAAACCAATATGAGCGGGAGTTCTGCCGATCGAAGGCACAATATTAAAAATGGCATCTCAAAACTTAATGGTGTTCTAATTGCTCCAGGCGAAGAATTTTCCGCCGTACGCGCCATCGGTACCACTACCGAAGAAAATGGATTCGTAAAAGAGTTCGTGATTAAGGAAGATAAAAGCGTGAAAGAGCTCGGCGGCGGCCTTTGCCAGGTCTCGACTACCCTATTCCGCCTTGCCTTAGCGAGCGGCCTGCCGATCACGGAACGGCAGGCGCACCGCTACGTAGTGGGATATTATGGACCAGGCCTGGACGCTACTATCTACGGCCCATATCCTGACCTGCGCTTCATCAACGATACCGGCCACTATCTGCTCGTTCAGGGCCGCGTTGAGGGCGATAATGTGATGCTGGAATTCTATGGACAAAAAGATGGCCGCTCGTCTTTCATATCCGAACCGGAATTATCAGAAGAGAAACCTGCGCCGGATACCAAATACGCCATCAGCGCCGATCTGCCATTTGGCACTCAGCAATGCAGTGAAACACCGCGAAAAGGCGTCACGGCCGAGGTAACCTACAAAGTCGCCTACCCCAGCGGAGAAACAAAAGAACAAGTTTTTAAAAGCGTTTATCAGCCTTGGCAAAAAATTTGTTTAATCGGCACAAATAAACAATTAACCGTTACCCGCTAAAAAACCCGGCTTAAGCCGGGTTTTTTAGTTGCCTTCTTTCTTTATTTTCTTCCGATCGTTCTCATTCAGAGCTAACTTCCGGATGCGGATACTCTTTGGAGTAACCTCCACCAGCTCGTCATCGCCGATGTAATCGAGCGAAACCTCCAGGGTCATCTCACGCGGCACCTCTAAACCCTCCTGAACACCAAAATTCTTGGTGCGAAAGTTAGTCAATTCTTTAGTTTTGCAGATATTAACCATCAGATCTTCGGCCTTGGCAGTTTGTCCAACTACCATGCCCTGATAAACATCAACGCCAGGACCGATAAAAAGCTGGCCGCGGGATTGCGAATTGATCAGGCCGTAACTATTAGACAATCCGCTTTCCGACGCGATCAATGAACCATGAGGATTAGTTTCCAGGTCGCCGCTATACTCTTCATAGCCCATAAAAATACTGTTCATAATTCCCATGCCTTTTGTGCTGGTCAAGAATCCATTCCGGATACCGATGAGGCCACGGGTTGGAATGGCAAAATCCATAAAGGTCGTGCCGCGCTCCACTCGCATATCTTTCATGGTGCCCAACCGTCTGCTCATCATTTCAATAATAGTGCCGGCGAACTCGTCAGGAACCTCAACGGAAACCAGTTCCATTGGTTCGGTTTTTTTTGCTTGTCCTGAGCCCGTCGAAGGGCCATTGGTTTCTTTGAAAATAACCTGAGGCTTGGAAACTTCGAGCTCAAAACCTTCGCGGCGCATTTTTTCAATTAAAATTGCCAAATGTAATTCACCCCGGCCGGACATAGTCCAACGATCCGGAGAACCGGTTTCTGTTAAGGCCAAGGCCACATCAGTCTCTAATTCGCGGCGCAAGCGTTCATTCAAATTACGGGAAGTGGTGTACTGACCTTCTCGGCCGGCGAAAGGAGAAGTATTTACGGCAAAGGTCATTTTAATGGTCGGCTCATCGATCTTAATGATCGGCAAAGCAACTGGATTCTCCAGGTCAGCGATAGTCTCTCCGATAGAGATGGTGGGAATGCCCGCGATAGCTACGATATCTCCGGCCTCGGCCTGCTCTACTTCGATACGGCCCAAACCATCAAATAACATTACTGTAGCGATCTGCGCCTTGGCGATTTTGCCATCGCGATTGATATGGGCAACCGTGGCGCCTTTTTTAAGAACACCGGAGTATAACCGGCAAATAGCGATCTTGCCTTTGTAATTATCATAAGAGAGATTAACCGTTAACATTTGTAGCGGTTTAGTGGCGTCAATTACTGGCGCCGGAATATACTCAACGATCTTTTCAAAAAGCGGTTGAATGTTCGTCATCTTAGTCAGATCCGCGTCGAATCCGGCCTTGCCTTGCATGGCAGACGCGTAGACTACCGGAAAATTCGCCTGCTCATCGGTGGCGCCAAGCTCCACGAAAAGATCAAAGGTTTCGTTTAGCGCCCATTCCGGACGAGCGTTAGGCTTATCGATCTTATTAATAACTACAATCGCCTTATGACCGGCCTGAATAGCCTTTCGCAATACGAACTTGGTTTGCGGCATCGGACCTTCTTTGGCATCCACAACCAAAAGCACGCCGTCCACCATGCGCATAATACGCTCCACCTCACCTCCGAAATCAGCGTGGCCTGGAGTGTCAATAATGTTGATCTTATAGTTCTTATATTTGACCGCCGCGTTTTTAGAAAAGATCGTAATTCCACGCTCTCGCTCGAGTTCGTTGGAATCCATGATCAAATCTTTGTTGCCGTCGTTCTTATTTTTAAAATTTTCTGATTGCTTTAAAAGCGAATCGACCAAGGTGGTTTTACCGTGGTCAACGTGGGCGATGATAGCAATATTACGAATATCCATAGTGATAATGAAAAGCGCCGGTTTACCCGCCGTGGCGGGCTGGCGCTTAATAGATGAGCTTAGATTTTACGATAAATTTTCCTTAAAGTCAAACCTGGTCCCCTCGCGAGGAATCGAACCTCGATCAAGGCCTTAGAAGAGCCCTGCTTTTCCATTAAGCTACGAGGAGCTGATCCAGCGATGAGGCGGTGATCTTGCACGTTCGCCCTGCTGGGCTCAGTACTCCATCGCCTTCGCTCTGTCGGAGTGCTGGGAATTGAACCCAGACCACGTGCTCCCAAAGCACGTATACTGCCGTTATACTACACTCCGTTAAAGACTACTCCGCAATTATATCATCAAACACTTCCATGGCCGCGACAAAACGTTTATTGAAGTCGTTGATAGCTTGAGCCTCATCATTGATCTTGGTGATAAGCGATTGAACCTGGCCGTCCAGGTTGATCCATGGCCTTTCAAACTTTTGGCGCAAGACTTCGAAGAGCTGTTTTAAGAGATCGTTATAAACCACCAATCTGCTGACCAGGGCAACCTCGGAACTCAAGCCCTCGGTCGCTATCTCTCTAGCTTTCGATGGACGAATATCCGAAGAAGTTCTAGCCATGCGTTCCAATTGCGAAGACAACCGGATGGCGTCCTGACTGCTCTCTCTGTTTTTGACAAGCTCATTTGAAATTAACAACAAAGCTTCGGAATAATCGAAGTTGCGATCGAACTCAGAAATCTTGCTCAGGTTCGCTAGCGTAACTCGTGACTGATCAACGATCTCTTGCGCGATCAGAGCGCCGTTAGTTCTGGCTTCGGAAAATTCTGTCGGTACCTTTGTACTGCCAAACAAAAAATAGCCGGAACCTAGCACAATTCCGCCGGCAACGATTGCCAAGACTATGGTGTTTCGTTTTTGCTCGGTCATTAAATTCCTATCCATTATATAGAAACTTCTCCGCTTAGGCAAGCCGTTGATCAAGCTGGAAATCGGCGCGCATTTATGCTAAATTCTAAATGATTTTGCGGGTATAGTATAATGGCATTACATCAGGTTTCCAACCTGAATACAGGGGTTCGATTCCCCTTACCCGCTCCCGAGTCTAACTCGGTTACGAGTTAGCGAGGGCCAAGTCTGACTTGGCTTTTATCTATATAAATATAAACAAAACGAAGTTTGACTTCGTACAATTATGGAACGCTATTGCGTTTATACCCTACTATCTTTGTTAGATAAAAGATTTTACACAGGATTTACCACCAATCTTAAACAACGCCTACAACAACACGCCCGTGGTGAAGTTAAATCCACAAAAGATAGACGACCTCTAAAGCTTATCCATTACGAATACTTCATAGATAAAAATG
Organism: Parcubacteria group bacterium Gr01-1014_3; assembly: GCA_007376445.1. Taxonomy (GTDB): domain Bacteria; phylum Patescibacteriota; class Minisyncoccia; order UBA6257; family WO2-44-18; genus VMGF01. Next base: position 8,818 of record VMGF01000001.1, read on the forward strand.
ATGCGGAAGTAAAAGAAAAATTCCTCAAAAGCGGATTTGGGAGAAAACAATTGAAGTTGGGCATTCAGGAAACCTTGAAACAATTCAGAGTTGAATAAAAAAAACCAACCACTTAAGGGTTGGTTTTACCGTTCGTTTTTGGAGAGATATCTTCTCCGGGGAATTTAAGCGCCATACTGTCAAAAACAACTCTCTTCTTGCCATTAACCTCTTCTAGTTTAGCAAAAACGTCCGCGGGCGGTTTTAATGAACCATTGCCAATCGCGCGAATCAGCTTGCTGGTAATGTATTTACCCAGACGAGCTTTCAGATTTCTGGCTCCATAGGCATTCCGTCCGCCTTCCATGGACTGTTCCACCAAAAACTTTTTCACTGGGTCCTCGAGTGTGATTAAGATCGGTTGGTCGGCCTCAAAAAAATCCACAATTAATTCATTAACATGCACATCCAAGATCTCGATCAGCGTCTCGAATTTCAACGGCCGAAAAACGACGATCTTGTCCAGGCGACCCATAAAGGCTGCCGGAAATGTTTTCTTTGCCGCTTCCACGGCTACCTGATAGATATTCTGATTCTCTTCTGCTTCATTTTTAGCGCCCTGCTGGCGGAATCCAATATTGGCGTTACCACTCTGAATATCGGCGATCTCACGTTCACCAACATTGCCGGTCATGAACAAAAAACAGTTCCGGAAAGAAGTGGTCCGTCCATTTGCTAGCTGAAGTTCGCCCTTGTCCATGATCTCATAGAGCATGTGATGAAGACTCTCGTCGGCTTTTTCGATCTCATCGAAAAGCACGATTGAGGTGTAGGTCCGAGGAGCATCCGAATCGTATACTGCGCCCCGATCAGCCATGGACCTGTACCATTTCTGAAGATAGGCCCGCTCTTCCTCATACGCCACTTTCGCCTTCTTTAAACGCTCCGACAACACGACCCCCTGAGCTTTGAGAGCCAGCAACTCCTTCTTCAATTTTGTAACCTTAGCGGCAATGCGCCACTTGCCGGCTTTGTCTTTCGGCGCGCTAGACTGCTGCCCCTCCAAGACATCAACGTCTCTTTCGAGTTTATTGACCAATTCTTTGATCCTCCGGATCTCTTCGCTCACCTGCTTAGCTTCATTATCCTTGTCATACTTTTTCTTGCGCTCCATGAACTTATCCCGCTCATCCTTATTTTCCACCTGCAGCACCTTCGAGTCATGCCGGTCGAGATTCCACTGCGAAAGTATCGGGTGTGTGCTTTCTTCATTGAATCGCTTTTCATCATTCGGGTCCTGGAAACCAATATATCCGGGCGGTGATCCAATCAGGCTAGCTATCTGATGGCGCTCTTTAAAATCTTCGCACTTGATCTTACAAAACGCGCCACGGCTGCCAAAAAGATGTTCGGCTAAGATTTCAGCCACCAGTGTCTTGCCGACACCTGACGGCCCAAGGAACAGCCCAGAAAAAATCGGCTTGTCCTTTTTCTTAAGACCGCAAGTATACTGCTCGTAAGCAGTCGCGACATCTCGTAGCGCCATATCTTGACCCTTTACCCTACGACTTAACATTGTTAAAAACTCTTTGACCTTAGGGCCCATATCTTTCGTATTCAGGCGCACGAGCTCGTCGTCTTTGCCCATTGCATCCTCCTTATTGTCAATGTTCAATACTGCTTTGTAATATAATCCTATTAAGTAAAATTTACAATTTACAAATACTAATTTTCATTCAAGGCTCAATATTCAAATTTTAAGCAGTTTGAAAATTAAGTCTTGTAAATTGATTGAAAATTGTAAAATTGAGAATTGAAAATTAAAAAACCCCGACATTAGTCGGGGTTTTACTACTACCTCCAGGGGATATTGAACTTCTTCGAAAGCTCGAGGCACTGACGGGAAATGTCTTCCGTGGTCAGTTCGTTCTTCAAAACAATGCGAGCATCTTCTTTCACGATCTCTTCTTCGGACGTCATGCTATATTGCACGCTCGCCGCGAGGAACTTGCCGTTTTCGTTAAGATCGACCTTGACCTTCGCCATGCCGAACTCGACCACCTTATTGAAGTTGTTCTCGAATTTGGTGTCGTAAAGCTCGCAAGCGGTCATAATACCGAGAATCGTTCGTCCGAAGACAGAAGTACAAATCGCCGCCGCTTCGTGGAAGTTAGCCACTCCAACAACAGCAATATTACGAAGCTTGGGATCCGGATGATTCCTGAAGGCTTGCATAAAAAAGTTATTGGTCTGCTGAATGCGCGCGCCCTTCGCCTGGGTCTTGCCCTGGTGAGGATGCTTTAGACCAATCGGAATTCCATTCACCTCAGCCACGCTCGTCTCACCGACCCGGATAATCTTCGCGTTCACGATCTCGGCTACCTGTGAATAAGTCAGATCGTTAACCTTATGATCCTGCAAGAACTGATTAACTCGTTTGGCCATCTCATAACGCAGAACCATCTCGAAAATCATCAGAATGATGGCGCCCTTACCGCTGCTAAAGCGGCTTTCGTCGTGATTACCTTCTTTGATCACCAGGCCAACCGTACACTTCTTAACCATTTCCGCCGTCGGTAGTTTAAGTTTACGGAAATCTTCCCAGCGATCCACGAAAGTTTCCATCATAATCTGCGTCTGCATCAAACCCGCGAGCAGCTCCTGCTTATCGGGTCCGTTAGCGATCGGCAAAAGTTCGCCGTTGTATTCATAGTTATGCGAAATGCCCTGCTGAATATCGCCACAGATAACGATAGCGTCGACATCCCGCGCGAGCTTCGGCTCGTAATGAAGCACGGACCAATACAAGGCCTTCAACGCGCCAACGTGCCAGCAGGATTTCTGCACAAAAGTCACGGTCTTCTTATTCTTGAAGAAATCTTCGAGCGAGACGTTGACCTTGTTCACCAAGGCATCATTGATCGCGTAACGATTCTGCGCCTTGTTGTACTCAACCAAGTGCCGCTTCTGAAGTTCTTCCAGGATCTTTTTTACCTTTTCAGCCGACCACGGCGTCTTGCGATGGCCGTTGCCATTGCTGTTCACTCGGAACTCGATGGTCTTAAAGCTGGCACTGCTAGGCTCCAAGGCGCGGATAACCCTGCGGTGCGCCTTAGACATATCTTCCGGAATCGCGAGCTCGCGCTCGTTGAAGATCACCGTACGGTAATCGATCGGATCCCAGGTAATGCGGTAAACCTTCTCGTCCTTAGCGATCGTCACGACCGTGCAACCGACCATATTCTCGGCCGACAACTGCTCGTCGAGCTTGTTGTGGCAAGGAATGGCGATACACGGAATACCACGATAACGCGGCACGAACGCTCCGGTACCGGTACAGCCAACGATAATCAGCGGGGGCGGCGGAGAATTAGTCCGCATCGCGAATCCATTGATCACCCTCTGCATCACACCGGTCACGTTCTCGTAGAACCACGGCTGCTTCTTAGGAACCAGCACGCGTACATCACCAAAGCCCGGCAGCTGCACCGGCATCTTGTGCTCGGGGTCATTGAAGAGACGAATGTCGCCCTGAGGGCCACCACGCATCTTCTGAACCACTTCCAGCACCTTATAGCCGATCGGCCAGTCATAGATCGCTTCCGCGACCACTATGTGATAATTCACATCCTTGATGACAGGCAGGAACTCGTTAAGAGCTCCGGCCATTTCGTTGACGAACTCCTGTTCGATCTTCTTGCACATTTCTTCCTTGGACTTATCCGCGGTCTTCTTGACGCCCTTGAGACGCAGCTTCAACTGCTTATCAAGTTCGCGTCCGTTAACCACGTGTCCTGCGATCAGGATAAAATTAGCGCCGCGAGACTTCGCGACTTCAGCGGTAAGATTCATCAGATACTTCCGGCTTCGCTTCGGGAAATCAATACCCGAGATCGCCACGAAACAAGCAGAGCGGTTTTGCTCCATTATTTTCCCCTTTCAAGGTACAAAAAAACTAAGTTCAATTTAGCATTCGCTTCCTAGAAAATCAATCCCGTTAGAAGTCGCGCCCGCGCTGTGCGCGCCCCGGAGGGGCCTATGGGCGGGCTACTTCTAAACGGGATCAATACAATTTTTGGAAAAACTAAAAACCCCGCCCTTTCTAAGTTTCAAAGAAAGGGCGGGGGTTTTTTCTAGACTATTCGCAGCCGCAGTCGCACTTCTTTCCAGTGTGCGGATGTTTGCACTTTTCGCAATCGCCTTCGGCCATTGGTAAAATTTTATTCATAAAAGTTAAAAAGTCTATAAGGTCTATAAAGCTTTAAAGACTTTAAGAACTTTCGACTTTACGGACTTGTGTTGCGACCTTTCCAGGAAGTAGAAGTTCGACCGCTTTGGAATTCGCTCGCGAAGCGAGAAGTCGAACTTTCACTTCCTGGTTTGTTAATGATATTCATTATATACCTATCCAATTGAAAAGATAGCAGAATCTTGGCATAATGCCGGTGGCACATTTAAGGGGAAATACATGAACCGTCCGTCTCTTCTGGTCATTGTTCGGCACGCTGAATCCATTCGGAATGCTATCAAAGATAAGGCCGGATCGATCTATTTTGTTGACGATGAATCCCGGGCGCCGGTCAAGGGCATCCCCGATCATAAAATTGAGATCACTGACCTTGGTCGTAAGCAAGCTCAGGAAACCGGAGTCGCCCTCAAGAAAAAGTTCGGAGTTTTTGATTATGCTTATCATTCAGGCTATCGGCGAACGGAGCAAACACTGACGGAATTGATGGCAGGATATTCCACCGAAGCAAGATCCCAAACGAAAATTCGTCAGAATCTTTTTATCCGCGAACGCGATCCGGGATATGGCTATGACATGACTAAGACCGAAGCTCGTAAAGCTTTCCCCTGGCTTCGGGAATACTGGAAAACCGTGGGCGGATGGTTTGCTCACCCGCCCGGCGGCGAAAGTCTGGCGCAAGTCGCGGAGCGTGTTTATCTGTTTTTGAACATGTTATTTCGGGATCGCGGCGGCAAGAAGGTTCTGGTGGTCACGCATGGCGGTACCTTGCGCTGTCTAAGGTTTCTGCTGGAACGCTGGTCTTATGATCAGGCGCTCCAATGGACAGTTGATCAAAGGCCTAAGAACTGCGGTGTAACGACTTATCGATACTCCGGCAAGACTAAGAGTCTGCTCTTGGAAAAATATAATGAAGTGTTTTGGAAATAATAAAACCCGCATAAAGCGGGTTTTTTATTTATAGTGAGTTTACCGAACTATTTTTTAGTTGCTATCACCAATCGAAGCGGTGTCGGCTGATTCCAAATCTCCAGTGGTACAACTTTCACCGAACTCCACTTTTCTTTCTTAAATAGATTTAAAACGTTCGGCAGAAGGAAGTTCAGATAATACATCACGAACGGCGGTTTGATCAGGATATTCCTCACGCGCATGACCAAATCAAATCCAAGAAAAATCCAAAGCGCCGGAGAAAGCAGACTTGGCATCTCGCCGGTCACAAAAACGAATTCACCGCCGGAACGCAGAGACGAATGAATTATGCCAATAAAGTCCTTCTGGCGATGCCGCTCGATGTGTCCTTCGGCGCCAAAGCAGGTCACCAGATCAAACTGCTCGCGGTACTCAAGAGAAAATATATCCTGATGGACAAGGTCCACCTTATGCCGGAGAAGTCCGAATCTTTTTTTGGCTTCATCCAACATCGGCTCGCTCCAATCCACACCAACGATATTGTTCTGGACTATCTTAAGCAGGGCCGAAATTCCGGCGCCCGTGCCGGTGCAAAGATCCAGCGCGTCGTCATATTTTCGTTTCTCGCCAAGCTGTCTCATCACCGCGTCAAGAATAATCGGAGAAGTCCGAAATGGGGTAAAATCAAATTTCGGCGCGAGGAGATCGTATCCTTTTTGCGTGGAAGAAAGTCCCTGCTTGATCAGCTCGATGAGCGTCGGACCGTTTTTGTGGAACATCTACTAACTCCATTTTTACAGAACTAGGAAAACTATACTGCGAAGTTTTTAATAAAACAATAGAAAAGCATTGCGTTTCAATTTGGCATTTAATAAAATTAAGCTATGAGCAAAAGCAGATGCAGAGTGTGCGGAAGCGCGGCGCAATTTATCGGCACTAAGAACGGTGCCGCGAAAAGTTTCGACATCTCGTATTGTTCGAATTGCGGTTTCACTCAAGTTGATAATCCGCGTGAGGACTTTGCTGATATCTACAACGAAGAATATTACCGTGGCCAAGGCACCGACGAGAAGGTTCATTACGTTTACGAACTCGAGCATCCGGAAAAGACGATCCGCTTCTATGAACTGAGTGGTATCATCGATGCCGTGCAATACCTCAAGCCAGGTGGTGGCGGTAAGTGGCTCGACTACGGCTGCGGCAACGGAGCGCTGGTCCGGGAGTGCCGTAGGCGTGGCATCGACGCGATCGGCTATGAACGAGGATGGATTACGCGCCTCGCCGAGTCAAAAGGAATTCCTGTCGTCGAAAGTTTTCAACAATTCGCGCCAGCATCTTTTGACGTCATCACGGCGACCGGAGTTCTCGAGCATGTCGTGAATCCAATCGAAACCCTCTTGGAGATTCGTAGGCTACTCAAGCCGGGCGGACTTTTCTTTTACGAAACCGGTAATGCCGCGCCACAGCGCGGCAAAATCCTTAAGTGGGAGTACCTGAGGCCTGATATCCATATCAGCCTGTATGAGCCGCGTACACTGGAATATGCGCTCGAACGCACTGGCTTCGAATCGCGTTTTGCCGGATTCATACCTGGCTTCGTCAATATTATTCGTTTCATGGTACTCAAGAATCTCGGTTTTATTAACCGCTCCATCTTCGAGAAACTCTTACCTTGGTTTTTTATCTCGCGTCTGGTCAACAGAATTTACCATGTGACCGATCATCCGGTCGCCTACGCCAAAAAAGGATAACTACCGCGTCGGCAAAACAAGCTATTTTTTCTTATGTTTAAAAAACTGCACCTGCCTCTCCCGCTTTAATGCCCCGGCTCTAGTCTTGTAAGTGCCCAAATTCCGGCGAGTGGTTTTAGAAATTAATCTATATCCGCCTTTAACTTTAATGATCATCTGCGGAACATGTGGGTTAAGTATCCACTGTATGTAAGTAGTATAAGGGGTTTGCGGGGATCTGAACGGAGATGGATTTGAGGCATGCGGGTCGGCAACTTTTTTTAAATTAATACTTTATTTCGTAGTTGTTGATAATAGTACCATCGGGGATAGAAGAAATATCAAAGTTATGCCCATTCGCCCTCAAAATTTTTTCTAAATCTTGTTTGGTCATTTCAGATCCACCTTGACCGATTACGTCAAAAAAACACCCGTCGACTGACAACCATCTAATACTTTTTCCATCCAGTTTATAACATTTTACTGAAGATGAATTATTTAACGGTGGAATTTTCGTTTTTACTCCAGTAGCCGTGATGTCTCCGCTGAAACCTGGGGGAATAAAGGATGCGAAAACTTTTATGTAATCCTTATGACAAAATTCTTGCTTCCCTTCCACGGTACAAGAAATTGTTATCCCGCCACTGCCGCCCAATAGGGGAATTTTTAATGTTTCACCGGCGGCAAGAGAGTCAATTACGAGGGTGCATCCAGTCTGTCTTTTGCAATTTACTTGCATTCCGGCCGGTACATCTTTATCAAAAAATGGGATGATTTTAGAGCCACCATCAAGCTCAATGGTAATCTCTCTGACAAGATCAGGACCGATATTAACAACATCTGTATTATATTCAGAACAATCCGTGCAAGTAAGAAAGTCAGTCGTAATGAATACTCTTTCGGCAGCTCGGTTAAGCAGCCCAAAGTCAATGTCTTTTACTGCAATAAGTAATCCCTGCCCACGAGATGTTGAAAACAAATAATGCGCATCGTGAATTGTATCTGTAAGTTTCCACCGTTGAACTTCTGTAAGATTCACTCGTATGCCCGGAGCTGTTTTTACTGGAATAATTTTTTTTATAATCCAAGGCGTTTCTCCGGTGATTAAAAATTCGGGCAATAGCGATATCAAGATTATCGTTAAAATGATGCCTAATGATTTTCGCCAGATTTTTAAAAAGAAAAATTTTATTTTGTTTTTCAATATATTTTCTTTCATTTTTATATACTTGGACCGCGGCTTTGTCGCCAATCGCTCGAGTTGCGCGGATAAAAAGTTTTCCTGGCGGGGGCACAAGGAATCGAACCCTGGTCTGCTCTTTTGGAGAGAGTTATTCTACCATTGAACTATGCCCCCTTACCGCTCTATTTTAACGAAAATCCGCCGAAAAGTCCACGCCAATCGTAAAAATAAATAGCCGCAAATTAGCGGCTTACTTTTTGAGACGATTAGCAATCCAGCTTCGTAATTTTTCCAAACGGACAATGATGTCTCGATGGTAAGATCGCGCAGACTCATCATCCCACTTATATACAGATTGCTCATTATGCGCGTTCCATCTTTTTAAAGAGACAATTTTCCCACGAATAGAATTTAGCAACTCGGCATACGACTTTTTGTTAAGAAGTCGCTCTCTATAATGCATATGCGGTGGCCGGTTTGGAAATAATTTTTTTATTTTTTGTTTTAACAACGACAAGCCGGTTCGCGTTTCCATCGCTATATCCCTTAAATGTTCCACGGATAGTGTAAGATAAATTTAGCGAAAAGTCCACAAATAAAACAGCCCCAATGACGGGGCTATTTATTTTTGCATTTCGTAAGTTCCGCGCGGAGAAGTTTTTCGCCCTTCTTCCGTATGAATAGTCTCGCCCAATCATCGGGCTTCCAGCCTTTTTGCGTCCAGTGGATCCTGAACCCTAGAGCGACCGGCTGACCGTGGCCGGGGTTGCGCAGATATGCTTGCCAGCCGATTTTAGAATCCGGCTTGATAATACCGTCAAAGACCACCTTGCCGTTTTCATCGTAGACCTTCAGGCGATCACCTTTCTCGATTTGGTTAAATGCGCTCCAGCCTCTTTTGCCTTTTTCATAAAATACCCAGCAAACCCCTTCCGTGCCAGTTTCAAACCACATGTCGATCTTGCCGATTTTTTTCACGGAATTCCCTTCAAGAAACTGTTTCAAGTCTATTAAAAAATGCTAAAATTTACAAATGAATAATCAGACAGAAATCGCGGTTTTTGGCGGTGGATGCTTCTGGTGCACAGAGGCTGTTTTTAAAATGTTGAAAGGCGTGATGTCGGTTGAACCTGGATATTCAGGAGGGGCGATGCCGAATCCAACCTATGAACAAGTTTGTAGCGGCAACACTGGCCATGCAGAGGTAGTTAAAATAGAATATGACCCAGCACAGGTAAAGTATCGAACTTTATTGACGATCTTTTTTGCCAGTCATGACTCTACTCAACTCAACCGCCAAGGCGCGGATGTAGGTACTCAGTATCGTTCCGTAATTTTTTACACTACTGAACAGCAAAGAGAGGAGGCGCTTAAATTCATTGAAGAGTTGAATAGTTCCAGCGAAGAAGGCAGTCCGGTAGTGACAGAAATAACGCCGTTGGATAATTTTTATCCGGCTGAAAATTACCATCGGGATTATTATGCCAAAAATAAGGATCAGTCTTATTGCCAGATAATCATTGCTCCAAAATTACAAAAGGTCCAAAAAGAATTTGCTGAATTATTAAAATAATATGAAAAAAGACGCCGAATTGTCGCCTGAATTGAAAAAAGTGGCTCGAGAGCAGGGCACCGAAGCGCCGTTTACCGGAAAATATGTAAACGAGCACGCCAAAGGAATGTATAAGTGCGCGATCTGCGGCAATGAGTTGTTTTCTTCTGATACCAAGTTTGATTCCGGCACCGGTTGGCCGAGTTTTACGGAGCCGGCGAATTTAAAAAATATTGAACTCCGGGAAGATAATAACGGCGAGATGCGACGCGTGGAAGTAGTCTGTAAAAACTGCGGCGCGCACCTCGGCCACGTCTTTGACGACGGTCCAGCTGAAAAAGGCGGCAAAAGATACTGCATAAACTCGGTTTGCCTGGAATTAGAACCAAAAAAGTAGAGAGGCTTGCCCACCGGAGCCTTGGCGAAGGCGGGGTCTTGCCTTATTCAGGAAAGGGTGTACAATCCTAAATTGTAAGTTTACTCAGAAGTTTTGTGCTGATGAGGAGGTCGCCTTACATTAAAAATAATAATTACATGGCCAAGAAATTATACGTTGGTGGTTTGCCATACACTACCACTTCGGATGAGCTGAAAGATGCTTTTTCCAAAGCTGGTGCTGTAGAATCCGCAACCATCATCATGGACAAAATGACTGGTCGTTCCAAGGGTTTCGGCTTTGTGGAGATGTCTTCTGATGAAGATGCCACGAAAGCGATCGATATGTGGAATGGCAAGGATTTTGGTGGCCGCAATTTAACCGTTAATGAAGCCCGCCCGATGGAGCCTCGCGCTCCTCGTCAAGGTGGTGGTGGTTTCGGTGGTGGTTATGGCGGTCGCGGTAACCAGTACTAATACTGGTTAACAAAAACTCCCCTTTCGGGGAGTTTTTGTTTTCCCTACCCTGAGTTTGCCCGCTATAACATAAACATCAACCGCCGAGCAATCGGCGGTTTTTTCATTTTTGTAGCAAAGCGGAGGACAACTACTTTTCGGAACATCCCGGAGGCACGCCGGCTGGTCTATCCTATAATCGGTGTCCGACTTAAGTCGGACCGGCGTGCTGAGGGCGAAGAAAAAACGGCCGCAGGAGCCGTTTTATTCTGTTTCCGAAAAAGTGGTTGTCCGGAACCCTTATTTCTTCGCTTCCTTATGCATCGTGTGCTTCATGCACCACGGGCAGTACTTCTTAAGTTCCAATTTACGCTCATTGGTTTTTTTGTTCTTGCGGGTATAAAAATTGACCCGGGTGCAAACGGAACATTTTAATCTGATTAAGTTGAGCGAGAATTTAGATTTTGGCACGGATTTAATTGATGCTAAATAGTAATCAGAATTATAGAGTATTTCACCTAAAAACGCAAATCTGACTCTAACGAGCTTGCTCGTGAGCCGATGGCCAGGATTGAACTGGCGACCTACTCCTTACCATGGAGTTGCTCTACCGCTGAGCTACATCGGCGTTCTTTAAGCCAGTGCCCCGCCGTCGGCGGCGGCTACATCGGCAATATGAAAGAACATTCAAAAGTATAGCGCTTTTCCTAAAAAATTCAAATATAAATAGGCTCGCTTATCGCGAGCCTATTTTTTTGATTGCTTCATCCAGCTGGGTATCTTTCCCGCTCTCAATAGCTTCTTTACTCAACTTAGCCTCAATATCCGGCTTCACGCCAACTTTTTCCAGTTTAACGCCCTTGGCGGTAAAGATCTGATACACAGTCACCATCATCGCGGCCCCGTAAGGTAGTGGCCGGACTATCCCCGCGCTCACCGATCCGGAGCTATTCTCGCCAATGACTGTCGCCCGCCCCTGTTCCTGCATCACGGCAGCAAACACCTCCGAAGCCGAACCAGAATCATTATTTTGAATAATTACGACCGGAAGATCCGTCTGAGCTCCGCTGAAAGTTCCATTCATGTGAGACCGGCCGCGACCCTTCTCTTGAAAAGTCTCCGCGCCAGCCGGCAAGAAAAAATCTAGAAACGCGTTCAAAGAACGGATACTGCCGCCGGGATTACTCCGGACATCAATGATCAGCGCGTCTACCTTAGCTTCTCGGAACTTATCGCGAAACTCCAATAGCTTCACATATGACTCAGTATCTTCAAATCCGTAGATCCGGAAATAGCCGAAAGATTTTTCACCATCCTGAATTATCCGGTAATCAGCCGCGGCGGCGCGCACATTCGCGCGAATCACATTAAACGACAACTCTTCTTTATTACGTAAAACCGTCAGTTTCACCGTGGTTCCAGGCGGACCCCGGACCATCACGACAATCTCTTCAAACTTGTCCGAAATCTTTTTGTCGTCCACGGCTATCAGCCGATCAAACCGTTTAAGTCCAGCAATAGCAGCCGGGCCGCCTTCAAAGATGGAATCAAAATAATAGAAATCTTTTTCCAGACGACGCAGGGTTACGCCAACGCCAGAATGCGTTGATTTGCCTGTTTTCCGGTTCTTATATTCTTGGTATCGCTCCGGGATGACGAAATAAGTGTGCGAATCATCAAGCGAATCCAGCATTGCCGAAACCGCCGTGAAACTAAGTTCATTCTTCTCTTTGGTCGTGGAGAGCAAGGCCTTTGCCCGATCCAATTCGCTGATTAAAATCTTTAACGCGGCATAATAATCAACGCCCGCGGGAATCGTCTTTGGTTCAAAACTCTTACTCTTAAGTTCTTTTCCAAGCTCGGCGATGGCCGCGTTAAAAAGTTTTACGTGGCTGAGCTGAGCCGGATCATAATAATGCTTATAAACTTCTTCGTAAGCCTTTTCGAAGATATCAACATCAACTTCCGTAGAATTCAGTTTTACAACGTTATTATTACAAGACTGACCGCAAGCTATTAAGGGCAAGGAAATCAAAATCGAAAGCAGGTAGCGCTTTATTTTCTGCACGGCGAATCTCCTTTTTCAAAGTACAAGGTTAAGTATAACAAAATCCCCTTAGCGGGGATTATTTGGAGCCACCTCCCAGATTTGAACTGGGGACCTTCTCTTTACAAAAGAGTTGCTCTGCCGCTGAGCTAAGGTGGCGTTGGCGCTATTTTATCAAAATCAGCGCGTTTATTCAATCTTACCCTATATGACCGAACAGATAAAAATCTAGTAGTATTTCCCGCTTCTTTGGGGTCGGACTTTGCTAAAGTCGATATTTCTATTATAATAACAACACATTGACTGATTGGGCAGGTGGTAGAGCGGTCAATTACACGACGCTGTAGACGTCGCGCCTTACGGCTACGGGGGTTCGAATCCCTCCCTGCCCACGGAGATTTAAATAAAAACACCCTTTTCGGGGTGTTTTTATTTCTGCTCCGGCGGATTGCCAGGCTTATCACCCCCATCAGTCTTTTTAACCTTGGAAATATAGGTCGTCATCAAATGATCCACCTTCATCAAAACCACGCGGAACTTACGCAAAATCCTTTCGATCACGCTATTTATCGAAGCGTCGATCTTGGCGAGCGGTAACCGCGACATCGCCTTTTCAAAAGGGTGAAGCGGCTTGTTTGGGATCTCTTCCTCCTTGATCCGGGGCAAAGCCCGCGCGAAAAGATAAAGCACCAAGCCTAAGCTAAGAAAAACTATAGTTTGGAGTATAAATTGAAGCATAGACTAGTCTAAAGTCGAAAGTTCTTAAAGTCTTTAAAGCTTTATGGACTTTATAGACCTTATGGACTTTTAACTTATTGTAATTATACCGCGTATCGGCAGAAGCGCTCAACCCGGATATTCTCTCCAACTTTGGAGATAACACCCTTGATCAGATTCTCAACGGTCAAGCTCGGATCTTTGACATAGGTCTGCTGAAGAAGTTCGGCGGTATCTTTCGGATCCATGGCGGCAATATGCATCACCAAGTCATGCGCTAAGGCCCGGAAAGGATCGGAGCGGACCACGAAATCGGTCTCGCAACGCAAATCCAACAACACGCCCACGCGGCCGTTATGAACATAGGTCTCGAGCAAACCGGCGCCAGTCGCCCTGTCCGCCTTTTTCTCGGCGCGGATCAAACCACGCTCCTGAATAACTTTTTGCGCTAAATCAAAATCGCCTTTCGCTTCTTCCAGCGCTTTTTTGCATTCCATTACACCAGCACCGGTAATCTCGCGAAGTTTTTGTACATCACCTGCCGTCATATTCTTTAATTCGCAATATTAATGATTTTATTTGTATATTCGCGACTACTCCGCTATTTGGTCGCGGGCTTGCTCGTCGTGGCGACAACTACCTGCGCCAAGGCAACTATCCTTTCTTTCGCGCCCTCTTCAATTTTAACGCCTAATTGATTCAATAACCAAGACACGCTGGTCTTCGCGTTGCTGTTAGCCGGGATCGGATAAGCTATTTCTTCCGGATTACTATCGGTATTAATGATGCCAACAACCGGGATATTCAGGCGCTGGGCTTCACGAAGAGCGATCTCATGCTCCACGGTATCGATGATCACCATCGCTTGAGGGAGAACACTCATGCTCTCAAGTCCACTGAAAAAACCGGACAAGCGCGCGATCTCCTTATCGAAATCTGACTGCTCTTTTTTGGTATACTTTTCCAGCTTTCCGGCCGCTTTGTCAGTCTTGAGGTTGATGTAGTACTGAATACGCTGATTGATGGTTTTAAAGTTGGTCAATGTTCCACCCAACCAACGCTTGATCACAAATAAAAGCCCATTCTTTTTCGCGAACTCTTCAACGACAACCTGAGAAGCCGGCATCGTGCCGATTACTAAAATACCGCCGCCCTTCTTGGCAACTTCTTTTAAAAATTCACCAGCCTTGATCAAGCAAGCCAAGGTTTTAGCCAGATCCAAAACCTCCATCCCGCTTCGGGTGGCATAGATCATAGACTTCATCCGGGGATGAGTCTTGGACTTTTTACGTCCATACAAAATACCGGCTTTCGCCATTTCTTCAATCGTGGCGCTCTCTGCCGGGCTCAACTCTTTTTCTTTTTGTTCTGCTTCCAGAACCTTTACTTCATCAGACATGTAAGAAAGAGTATATAAAAAAACCGCCAACTTGTAAACCCCCACTATAACGTCCCTACCAGCGACAAGATCTGCTTCTTAAAATTAACCTTGGAGAACTTCTTAGCCGCCATACTCACCGACTTCCGGTTAAATCGCATCTGCTCAAAACGCTGAACCGCCTCCATTAAACCCTCGGGGGTCTGCACATTGAATAAAGCTCCAGTTTTACCGTCTTGGACAATCTCAAGCGCCCCGCCCGCCGCGTAAGCGATCACCGGCGCTCCACAAGCCTGCGCCTCGGCCGCCACCAGGCCAAAGTCCTCAACCTGAGGGAATATCAATGCTTTCGCGCCGCCATAAAGCTGGCGAAGTTCATCGTCGGTCTTAGAGGCCGGGATCAGTTCGATATTTGAGGATTTTAAATTTTCAATTTTAAGTTTTAAATTTTCAGATTCCGGCCCGCTCCCCACGATCTTCAACGGAAAGCCTAATTTCGCGAACGCATCCACCACCAAATCAAAACGCTTGTAGTGAAGCAAGCGGCCTATAGCCAAATAGTAAGTATTATCTTTGTCGTAGCTTTTTGGGACATAATAAAACCGCTCACTATCCACCGGCGGATAAACTACCTCCGAATCGCGGCCGTAATAATCTTTGACCTTACCGGCAATAAAGCTGGAATTAGATATTAAAATATTCGGCTTCTGTCCGGCCTCAAAATCCCAATTTTTTAGATAGTTTATAACTGGTTTTAGAAATGGCTTCCAAAATTGTAAATTGATAATTGAAAATTGAAAATTTAAATAGTCCGTCTCCCAGGCATAGCGGAGCGGTGTGTGTATATAAGAAATGTGCTTTGTTTTCGCGCCATGCTTTATCCCCTTCGCGTATCCGGCGGTATCCGAGATGACGAGATCATACTCATCGCCCAGATCCAGCATCCCCGCCGCGATGGGCATCAGCGGAATGAACCAGCGGTGATTATCGCGGGCGAATTGGAAGTCTAAAACGCTGGTTTTTTTCACCCGATCGGTGAATTTACCGAAAGTTTTGGCCGGGTCGTGTAATAATGTATAGACAGGAGCCTCCGGGAACATCTCCATCAGCGTTTCCAGTACCCGTTCGGCGCCACCGTATTGATTTAAGTAATCGTGAACAAGAGCGATGCGCATATTGTAAAATATACCACACCGTCATCGTCATTGGTCATAGTTATGGTTTATAATTCTATTATCATGCTTTACCGCATAGCAAAACGCACCATCGATATTCTGGGATCGCTTGTCGGCCTCGCCCTCCTGGCGCCTTTATATCCCTTGATCGCCGCCGGGATAAAACTGGAAACCCGCGGACCGGTTTTAGCTAAAATAGACCGAGTCAGCGCCGGTAAAAAATTTCAGGTTTATAAATTCCGCTCGATGATCGATGGCGCGCATGCTCTCCGTCCCACTCTCAAAGAATTCAACGAGCGGAAGGACGGTCCGTTCTTCAAAATGTCCCGCGACCCACGAGTTACCTTAGTTGGCCGGCTGCTCCGCAAATTCCGGATAGATGAATTCCCTCAGCTGATCAATGTGTTAAAAGGCGAGATGTCTCTCGTCGGCCCGCGTCCTCATGAACCGGGAGAAGTTATTCATTACCCGCCTGAATACCGCCACCTGATGCTCGCCAAGGCTGGCGTCACCGGCCTCTCGCAAGTAAACGGCGCTTCGGCTTTGCCATTTTTAAAAGAACTGGAGCTGGATAGTCATTATGTAAAAAATCCGTCCCTTTGGAGGGATGCGAAAATCATCGGCAAAACTGCTTCGATTATATTTTTTGACCCGACAGCGGTTTAAACCAAACTTCCGACTTCTTTTATTTCCATCTCGAGAATCTTATCGGCTTCGCCGAATAAAATTTTACCCTGAAATTTCTTTCCTGCTAAAAATAACGGGAACCAGTGAATGTCGTCGGGCCACATTTTGTCGTAAGGCATTTCATTTACGTGATACCATGCCGGTTTCATCTCCTCGCTTTCGCTAGGCTGGCCAGCAAAATCTTCGGCGCGAAAAATATGAACTTCCAAAATCTCCGGATTTCCTTGAAACTCAAAATCCATCAAGCCAACTTTTTCCATTTTATTAACCGTGATCCCCGCTTCCTCAAGTAATTCTCGTTTAGCTCCATCTTCGATCGTTTCGCCAGCCTGAACCTTACCGCCAAAGCCGTTCCACCGGCCAGCGCCAAATCCCCGCTTCTTCATTCCAAGAAGTACTCGCGGATGCTGATGCACGACACAAAGAGTTAAAATTTTTCGCATAGTTTGTTTTTGGTCTGTATAATAAGTTTATGTCTAAAATCCTGATTGTTGTCGATGCTCCCGGACCGGCTGAGTTTATTTTACCAGTCATACCTAGACTTACAACTTATAACTTGAAACTTATAACTGTCGGCAACTCCCCCACTAAAATCCTAGCCGCGTATAAGCCACTGCGCATAGATAGCGAGGCCGAAGCCACGAAAATTTACACCGAAATCAATCCTGACATTTTATTGGTCGCGATGAGTTCGCTAGTACTCGGCCCATATGTAAACCAAAAAATCACCGAACTCGCCCACGCTGACAAAAAGAAAATAATCTGTTTCCAGGATTATTGGGCTAATCATCGGCACGCGATGAACTTCAAAATGCTGAATTTCTGGGATGTGGTTTTGGTGCCAGATGAGCTCGCGAAAAATTATTTATTGGAAGATGGCTACTCCGGCCAAATCGTCATCACTGGCAATCCGGGCTTTGATCGCTTCCGCGATCTAGATGTCGCGGCGGAAAGAAAAAGGCTTCGCGCCAAGTTCGGGATTGCCGAGGGTTCATTCGTCATTCTCCACTCCGGCACCGGAACACCACAAAGCTACAAAGAAGACGAAATAACCTTTAATTTTCTCGCTAAGGCCGTCCGTGAACTTTCCGCAAACTTAAAACTTGAAACTAATAACTTAAAACTTATTTTTATCTCGCGCCCGCACCCTCGCGATGAAGAGCCCGGTCGTTATCAAAGACTTGCGCCGGACTTGAACTTGTTGGATACCTCTACAATTCCACTAACCGAAGATATTCTGCCGATCGCGGATCTTTCGGTGGCGATGTACTCCACCAACCTGATCCATGCCTGCTATATGCGAATACCCGGCATCAGTATTCTTCTTCCGAATGCCGGATTAAAGAGGTTAGAAAAAACCTCGCTTCAAGATTTCCCACCGAATAATCTCGGCGCCACGATCGGGATTTACGAGGAATCCGTGCCAAAACTCAAAAATGAAATTGAAAAAATAATATCGGATTCAAGTTATCGGAATAAAATCATTGAAACGCAGAAAAAGTATTTTAAGCTTGAGGGTGAACTGGCTTCCGTTAAAGTCGCGGATGTGATAAGTTAGTCTCGAAGGAGGTGGCTAATGCCCCGACCTGAAGCTCCAAAGATTGTGATTGTTAACGGAGATGATTGGCATGGACTTTATGTGAACGGAAAGCTGTATTACGAAGGCCATGAGATTCCCACCGACATCATATTTAAGGCTCTGAAAGTCCCCTACAAGGCCATTGACTGTGATCTTCCTTGGTTAATTAAAAACGGAAGATTTCCGGCCGATCTCAAGCAGGTCAAGAAAGGATAGGAGGATCAATGGATCTCGCGCAATTCAAACTGGCCGTGCTGAGCCATAATGAATTTACCGATGACCAAGTTGAAGAGATGCTCTATGAAGTAACCGTCAACGACGTCAACGATATCGTTGATCTAATCAATATTCTGAAGCGTAACCGCCCGAAACTCATTAAAAAGCTGAACGAGATGATTAAGAAAAATCAATAACCGCTTAGGCGGTTATTTTTATAATTTGACAAATTAAATTATTTATGCTAGAATACCGATAGTTCAATTAACTCAATTTAGGAGACTGTGCATGGATCTGAGCAAGGTCGTCGATTTCATCTACTGGCATGCCCTCTCGATGATAGAGCCGTGGGATGACGCGGTTCTCAAGGCGATGACCGTGCCCGAGCTGACGGAAAAAGGATTTCAGGTCAGCTCATCCTTGGACCCGGAATGTCGTGTCGGAATGATCGAATCTCGGGGCATGATCTTCGTTGCGGTTTCTGGTCCCATGTGTGGCTACTCGTCCATGGCCATTGACCAGAAAAAGGCGAAGGCTTTCTACGAAGAAGTCGTGGACGCCCTATTGGTCGCCTAGGAATCAAAGTGCTGAGCAACACTTAAAACTGCTCTTTTTTTATTCTTAAAATATCTAAGATTTGCGGCGGCGGATAAACCAACGAACGATCTCCGCCAATATCGCTACCGGTAAACTTAATAGAAAAATATAACCAAGCACATTACTTAATTCCCGAAAATGGCCAAGAGTGATCACATTTATCACGATCGAAAACACCCAGCCCATCGCGCTAAGCGCGAATACTATTATTCCGATGAAGATTGGGCGCTTTAACATTAAAGAGATTACTCGTACTTAGCCGGTACGCTGGCAAAACCGTTTTTCGTGATAATGATATGGTCGATCAGATGAATTCCTAAAATTTTTCCGGCCTCGATCAGCTGCTTGGTAATTTGAACATCGTCTTCGCTTGGCGTGGTGATACCTGAAGGATGATTGTGGGCTAAAATTACCGCGGAAGCGGAATATTCCAGCGCGGGTTTAAAAACTTCGCGCGGGTGGATAATGCTGGAGTTTAAACTTCCGATAGAAATAACCTCATCGCGCACTAGGTGGTGATGGCTATTTAGATATAAACCGCGCAGATGCTCCTTCGGCAATTCGCGCATATCTTTTAAATATTCATAAACTTGCTTGGCCGTGCGAATGAAATCCAACTGACCATCTTTATTGGTGTCTTTGAAAAACCGGCGGCCTAATTCAAAGCAGGCTACAACCTGACAAGCTTTGATCAAAGGAATCCTCAGCATTTTCTGAATCCTAGCCGGACTTTTCTGATCCACGATGGCGCTCTGGCCATATTCCCTCAAAAGCCGCTTCGACATCGCGAGCACGCCTTCTCTGGTGGTGCCGACATTAAGCACGACTGCCAAAAGTTCACTGACCGAGAGTTCGCCCGGACCATATTTCATCAATCTTTCTCGCGGCTTTTCTTCCGGTGGAAGATCGCGAATTCTTAAATCATAAGATTGTTCGAGATTATCCAGCACCAACTCCGTGTTCGCAATTTTATATATTGTATTTAATTTCATCTTTTTATCTTAACATTTTTTAGCTTGTCCCATACATAACTAGCTTATGTGTGGGATTGACGCGTCCGCATAATTATACTAAATTTCTTCTAGTTCTTAAATAGTCACGGAACAATCAAGGAGGCGCAGAATGTATTACATCATTGAATTTCACGCGGATGGCGGCCAGATGTGTATACCAGGCCGACGCGCATTCTCTGATCCTGAAGCGGCAAAGAAATTCGCGGAAAGAATGAGATCAGAACCTGATCATACCTGCGGACTCGAATCCGTAAAAGAATTTGTCTCAGAAACCGATCTTGGAAACGAAGGCGAGATATATCCAATACTGGCTAACGCCGGACGCGAAAGGAGGGTTTAAATGATTAAGGTATTCGTGGATGTTGATGGAACTATGCATTCCACTGAAGTCTCGGCTGACACGCATGAGTGGTTGCGGAATGGCGCGTATTTGAGAAATCGCCCGATTGGCCTCTATCTCGAAAGAGTTGTTCGTGAATACGGAGCTCTCACGGAAGAAAACATCCTGAAATTCATGGATGAAAAGTGGGTATTATGAAGCAGCTGCCAGAAGCCAAGATGGTTATGCATCATGATGATCCGCCCTGCAAAGCTCGTTTACATAATGGCGTTTGTCCTGAATGCGAATTCGTTCCGGATATGCAGAGCCTGCAATTGTGGCCATATTGCCCGTCGTGCGACGTGCCTCTCAAAAATCTGCAGTGCCCGAAATGCCAACAGACTTTCCAAGCCCCCAGCTAATTAGCTGGGTTTTTTATTGCACGCCATAGATATAATCAATTTAGAATATTCAGAAATTTCAGGAAGATGATCTATGCTAAACCACTTTGCTTCTAAAATTTCCCGTGTATCAATATTTAATTCTTTATTTTGGGTTATTCCTGTAAAAACTATTACCGTATCTTTTTTGAATTCTTGATTAGAGGTATATTCTCCAATCTTTCTTAAATTTTCAACTGCGATTCCTACTTCTTCTAATAACTCCCTTTTTATCGCCTGATCGGGTGTTTCATTATTATTTATGCCACCGCCCGGAAACATCCACTGTTTATAACCACCATAGCTATTTTTGATCATCAAAACTTCTCCGTCATTTTCAACCACGCATTTTACGCCGAATGTTTTTGGCCTGAATATAAACCAATAAATTAATCCTAAAAAATGTTTAATCTTACTTACCATGACACTTCTTATATTTCTTTCCGCTGCCGCAAGAGCAGGGCTCATTCCTACCAACCTTCGGTTGGTCACCATTGACCGATGACATATGACTGATGACGGAAGATGATGGCATGGTCATTTTGTCATTGTTATTGGTCATAGTCTGCAAACGCTCCGCGTTTGCGGCCATCCATTCCTCAAAATCCGCCAGCATCTGCCGATATAAGCGGAAGCCTTCGCTACGGTATTCAACCAGCGGATCGTGCTGGCCGTAGGCGCGCAAACGAACCGATTCCGTGAGCGCTTCCATATTTTCCAAATGCGTCATCCAGAACATGTCCAGCGCGCCCAAAATTTGCGGATGGCCCCCGCTGAATAAAAGTTCGTTGCGCTTTTTATAGATTGCTTGGCGCTGTTTATTCAAAACATCGTCATAATCCAATAAATGTTTGCGGGCATCGAAGTTCGCGCCCTCAACTCTCCCCTGCGCTTGCGCCACCACGCGCGAAACTACTTTCGATTCGATCGGCATATCATCCGGCACTTTCAACATCTGCATCATGCCTTTTAAACGATCGCCTCCGAAGATCCGCATCAGGTCATCCTCAACTGACAAAAAGAATTGCGAAGAACCCGGATCACCCTGACGGGCGCAGCGGCCACGGAGCTGGTTATCAATGCGGCGGGATTCGTGGCGTTCGGTGCCGATCACGTGCAAACCGCCCAGCTCCTTCACCTTTGTGGCATCCAGAATATCGGGTGGATTGCCGCCCAAAATAATATCCACGCCACGGCCGGCCATGTTGGTGGCTACAGTCACACCGCCCAGCTTTCCAGCCTGCGCGATGATCGCGCCTTCGCGTTCGTTGTTTTTGGCGTTCAACATCTCGTGCGGAATACCGCCATCCCGGAGCGCGCGGGAAAGTTCTTCATTTTTCTCAATGGAAACCGTGCCGATCAAAACCGGCTGGCCCTTTTTATTGCGTTCTTTTACATCCGCCACGATCGCCGCGTATTTTCCAGCCATATTCTTAAATATCAGATCGGACTGATCTTTACGCACATTTTCCCGATTCGGCGGAATCGAAACCACCCCAAGTTTATAAACTTTATCGAACTCTTCGGCGGAGGTCTGCGCCGTACCAGTCATGCCGCCAAGTTTTTTATACAAACGGAAATAATTTTGAATGGAGATCTGCGCGTAGGTTTTAGATTCATTCTGCACGCTCAAGCCCTCTTTAGCTTCGATGGCCTGATGTAAACCACCAGAATACCGGCGACCAGGAAGCAAACGACCGGTGAACTGGTCAACGAGAATTATCTCACCTCCGCCCGTTCCGGCGGATTTTACAACATAATCCTTATCCAGTTTAAAAAGCGCCTTGGCTTTCAAACTTTCCTGAAGATAATGCGTCAGTCGCAAATTTTCCGGGCCATAAAGTTCTTTGATATTTAACTGCTTCTCAACTTTATCAATGCCGGCATCGGTCATCTCCACCGCCTTCAGTTTTTCGTCTTTGGTGTAATCAACTCCATCTTCGAGGCGCTCCACCAGCCGCGCGAAAGTTTTGTAATATTCGCTGGAAGCCGTATCCGGCGCGGAAATGATCAAAGGCGTGCGGGCCTCATCAATTAAAATACTGTCCACCTCGTCGATGATCGCGTAGTTGTGATCACGTTGAACTTTTTGCTCCAAGCGATAGATTAAATTATCGCGGAGATAATCAAAACCGAACTCGTGGTTAGTTCCATATGTAATATCCGCCCAGTAGGCATCGCGCCTGGAAACCGGGCGCAAGAATTCTTGCTGGACTAAAAAGGCGCCAGTCGTGTCCCGCTCGCGATCGATCAGGGCCTGATCATCCGCCGGTACGCGATAAGTTGGGTCGTACATCAGCGCACCGTCGTGGATCAAGCAAGCCACCTTCAAACCGAGCGCGTGATAGATCTGGCCCATCCAGACAGTGTCGCGTTTGGCGAGATATTCGTTGACCGTCACCACGTGCACGCCATTTCCGGTAAGCGCGTTCAGATATACCGGCGCGGTAGCCGAAAGAGTCTTACCTTCACCGGTACCCATCTCGGCGATCTTGCCCTGATGTAGAGCCACACCGCCCATCAACTGAACATCGAAATGCCGTTGGCCAAGATTGCGTTTGGCAACTTCACGAACTAAGGCAAAAGCTCGCGGTAAGACCCGGTCCAAATCCGGCGAAACTTTTATTTCATCCCGAAGCCGCTCACTTTCCATCTTCAAACCGGCATCGCTTAAAACCTTAATCTCACCCTCCAGGGCGTTTATCTCAACTACGGCTTTTCGTAGAGCCGCGTCCGACTTAAAAAGTTTTGAAAGCCATTTGAACATGCCAGATTTGTATAAATTTTTAGCTCAATTTGTAGCGACAAAATTTATCTACAAATTTGAGCACCCCGCCGTATGGCGTGGGTCATTAGCGTAGTATAGTCTAAAATACCGATTTGACAAAGTAGGCATTTTTATGCTATAATCCAGCCAGTTACTTAAACGTGTTTCTTTTAAGGAGAATCGTGATGGCTGACGAGGTCGAGATCTTCGAATACTTCAAGACTCCGTTGGGACGAAATCCGAAGTTGCCGCCATTCATCGTTGAGCAGAGCGACAGCCATTACCGGGTGACGGGCACCTTCAGAAGCGGAGTTGTCTCCCCGATGGCCGTGCCGCAGATGAACTTCCGTGGATCCAAGAGGTACGCCCCCTGGAGCCAGCGGTTGTCGAAAGAAGATGCCGTTCGTTGGACGGGGTATCTGAACAAGCTCCACGCCGATGGTCACATCGACTGGAGCGGCGGCACTCCGGCGATCATCCCGGCAATCGACAGGCTTCCCAAGGAAGCAACCAAGGCCAGCTAGCAGTAGGCGGCAGTGATCCCCCTGAATCCAATGCGGTTCAGGGGGATTTTTTATTTTGACAAATTAAATTTATTTGGTATAATTATCCGGATCTTTGAAAATGGTTCGGCCCGTTCGACGGACTCAGGGCAGGCAAGCTCACCACGAGCAACGGAGGAGATATGAGCAACGGAGCATTTATTTTTACACTATTGATGATCCCGGGCTTATTCTTTCTGCCTATGATTTGGGATGTTTTAGTGTGGCTTTGTAAATGGATACGCCAACGAGAATTGCGCCGAGATCGAGAAATACAAGCGCAGATGGACGATGTGTATAGTAGAATTGTTGCCATACAAACTCCAAAAGACATTTGGTGCAATCCCCAACCGCCAGAACCTGAAATCCCGATGGAATTTTCTATCGCCGAAGCGGGCTTCAAGTGTCCGATCTGCAACCAAGAGGTTAGCAAAGATGCTGAGGTAGTCAGGTGTTCAAAGTGCCAAACACCGGCACATAAAGATTGCTTCGAGTTCAATGGTAAATGCGGAGTATTCGCGTGTAGCTGCGTGTCTTACACAAATACGATCTGCCGTATTTGCAAAGCGGTTTTGAGGTGAGAGAACGGAAGAGTGTATTGTGAAGATAAGAATTGTGGAAATTAAAATCCCCATCGAGATGATGGGGATTTTTTTATTCTTTGCCTCTTAGTTTTCGCAGCTCTTTCTGCCCGCCGCTATCCTGCGGCCGCACTCGCCCCATATACTTTTTAATCTCCAGATCCATAGTCGCTTTAACTTCATCAATTCCAACGCGCACATCCGAAACCTCCGTCTCGCCTCGCAATAATTTTCCTGGCATCTGTAAATTGCACTCAACATGATACACATCCCCTTTCTGGTGATGCTTGGTAGTCCTGGCAACTTCTACCCGGGCCTCGGCTACGCCTTTTTCAACTAACTTCGAAATATATTTTTCTAAGGCGCCTATCTTATCCTCAATATACTGATCGAGCGCCGGAGTGCTAGTGAAGTTGGTGTATTTGGTAATTATTTTCATAGGGTTTTCTCTTTTATAACTTCCGATTTTGAATGTTGGTTTTATTATTCGCAATATTAAATCTCTGATTTGTATATTCGCGATTACTCCACATATATCACTTCCTCCTCTAACTTTATGCCGTATTTCTTATCCACGCCAGACTTCACCAGTTTAATTAACTGCTTCACATCCTCCGCTTTGGCGCCGAGCGCGTTGACGATAAAGTTTGGATGCTTTGGCGAAATCATCGCGCCGCCGAAGCTGACTCCTTTCAATCCAGCCTGCGAAATAAGGTACGCCGTCGGCACGACCGGGAATGGGTCTTTTTTGATAACTTCCTTGAACTCTGAGTGGAGTTTTTTCGGGACCAGTCGCAAATCCACATTCTTAAAAATACTGCCGATATTCGGATACTCCAGCGGCTGGCGCGCTTTCCGGTAGGCGATCTTTTCCTCGATCGCCGCGCGGATGGCTTTCTTGTCGCCTTTTTTCATTTTGAAAACTGCTTCGATAATAATCTCCTTTGGCCCTAAGCCGACTTGCCCTGAGCTTGCCGAAGGGTCGTCGATCTTGAAAATGCTATTTCGATAACCAAATTTACATTCTGCATTATTGCGCTTCACTATCTTCGGGATCTTGGCAGAAATATCTAGGCTGACAACTTCATTTATATTGTCTTTCGTTTCACCACCAAAAGCTCCGGCGTTACCGCGGATTGCGCCACCAACCGTCCCAGGCAGACCGCCAGCCCATTCGAATCCTGAAAGTGATTTAGTAATTGAGTAATTGAGTAATTCAGAAATCTGCACACCGGCTCCAACCCGGATCAGATTACCTTCCGCTTTTAATAAACCGATCTCCGGCTTTAAAACCAGCCCGCCAAAACCCGCGTCGCTGATCAGAAGGTTGGTACCGCCGCCCAGCGTGAAGATCGGGAGTTTTTCCGCGCGCGCTTTTTCCACGGCGCAAACTATGTCCTCAACAGTTTTCGCGGCAAAAAAATAGCGGGCAGCGCCGCCAATTTTGTAGTTGCTGTATTTGGCTAATTCGATTTTATTCTCAAACATGCATTTATTCATCTATCACTCCTTTAATTTAAATCATCTTGGCTAATTTTCCAAATATTATATACTGAACTAAAGTCGGCCTTTTGAAGGGCTGTATGGACGCGCACTCAATTAACACAAATTGTATTGGAGGTCACCACATACAGCCCTTTAAGGGGCTGACTTTTTTTAATAAAAAGGACCAGGTAATCCTGGCCGGTTTGAATCATCTTAAGCTTACTTCACGCGAATGGTAGTTTTTTGTTTTTCGCCACAGACGATGCACGCGAGAAAGCTGATTACTCCTTTAACATAACCGAAACCGTGCATCACCTTTTCGCAATGCAGATGAGAATCGACTCTGCCATAGTAGTACAATTGATTGTCTGGGATTCCCTCTTTTGGATTCAAGATTTTTTCCAAAATCTCAGAAGGAATTTCCTTCAAGTCCTTACCGCCACCGCAGTCACACTTTTCCTCGTCGCCTTCCTGATCAGCCATCTATGTCCTCCTTCAAAGCCAGCGCACATACTTTATGTACGCGGTCGAGCATATAAAAGGAATTTCTTATGTGCTCGATTCCGCCGATAGATTAGCAATTTAGGATGGATTTGTCAAATAAAAAAACCGCTATCCAGTAGCGGCTTCGTAGAATTTCACGGTCATTTTGTATATTTTATTTTTAGATGCTTCCATCGTGTAACCAACTACGTAGTCAAAAAAATTCCTACGGTTAACACTTTGATCTAGCCCCCGCCAGCCCAGATAAATACAGTGAGCAAAATCTTGACCGCTAACCGTGATCAGAAGCTTGTTCTTCTCGACCTCTTTCTTAGTTAATTCGTAGATCTTTGTTTCGAGAATGTCCCGATCTTTTCCAGAGAACTTTTCGGTAACCTTAGATCCGAGCGGATGACTACCCTTCACAATCAGCGTGATGCCTCTTAAAATTCGGTAATTTCTGCCATCCTGATCAGTCTGAATCGGAAAACTTTCGCTCATCCAGCCTCCTTCAAAGTACCGCCGATAGATTAGCAATTTAGGATGGATTTGTCAAATAAAAAACCGCCGTTATAACGGCGGTGCCTGGTTCGGATTTTTCACGAAATCAACGGAGGTTAGGCCTGTAGAAAGCTCTTTTTTAACATCGTAGTCAGTGCCTTCCCAGGCAACGAATACATCGCAAGCCGAGCCGATCGCCGTATCCCAGCACTTCGCTAGTAATGGAATCCGAGGATCATCAGGACCAATACCTCCCTGCTTTAAAAATTCCGCAAAGGTAACCGTGTCAGAATCGATCACGCCAAACCTCCATTCAAAAGACCGCCAGTAGACTATCAAGATTTCAACTTTTTGTCAATCTAGACCCCTCCCTTATCGCTCCAGCCAGAGGCGGACAAGTTCGCGCAAAAAGGAGGGGTGCTCGATTTTGTAGATGTTCGGCCACCGCCATGGCGGGGCAGGCAAGCTCACATACAAAATCGGCAAACAAAAGACTCCCCGAAGGGAGTCTTTTGCCACAAATTGCTAGGGCATTTCTTAGATCGGCTTGCGCTGAACTAAGAACTACTCATCACTCAATCTACCTACAAGTATACACGAATTGACTTAAAAAGTCAACGGCGCTACAATGTGGGTAATGTCGCAAACATTATTAACTAAATTTTCGAAATTAACATATGACACCAATTTTTCTCCTCGGTGGAGGGGCGGTTTTGTTTTTAGGTATCGCGCTTGGGTACTTCGTTCGTCAGGTTCTATCAACTAAGCAGTCGAACTCGCTTGAGCAGAGGGCAAAGCAGATCATTCTTGATGCCCAGGATAAGGCAGTCAGCTTATTAAACGACGCCAAGAAGGAAGAGCGTGAAAGAAAACTCCAGGTTGATAAGACCGAGGAGCGTTTGTTTAAAAAGGAAGAAAACCTCGACCGCCAATCAAAAGCGGTCATTGACCAGGAAAATAAATTCCGGGGCGAAGTCAGCAAGCTTGAAGAGTCTAAAAAAACCGTCGCCGAACTTCATCAAAAAGCCGTTTTGGATCTGGAAAAAGTGGCCGGTCTAACCGCCGAGGAAGCCAAGGCGAAGCTGATGAAAGCCGTGCAAGAAGATCACCGCGCCAGTCTTATTAAGACCATTCAGGCGATGGAACATGAGAAAAAAGAAGAAATCGAGAAGAAGAGTTTGGAGATCATTACTGGCGCGATCCAGCGTTATGCCCGTTCTCATGTAGCCGACCTGACCACTACCGTATTCACCCTGCCAAACGAGGAGATCAAGGGTAAGATCATCGGCCGCGAGGGCCGGAATATCCGCACCCTAGAGCGTTTAACCGGCGCGGAATTGATCCTCGATGAATCCCCGGAAAGCTTGGTAATCTCTTCCTTTGATCCCCTTCGCCGCGAAGTGGCCCGTCTGACCCTGGAAAAGCTCATTAAAGACGGCCGCATCCAACCAGCCAAGATCGAGGAAAAAGTGGAGGAAGCAAAAAACGAAATGAACCGCCGCATGACCGAAGTTGGCGAACAGGCTTGCATGGAAGTCGGCGTAATCGGTTTACCAAAAGAATTAGTTCAGCTCTTGGGCCGGCTCTTTTTCCGAACCAGCTACGGCCAGAATGTTTTGATCCATTCAATTGAAATGGCGCATATTGCCGGTATTATCGCTGCCGAACTTGGCGCTAACGTGGAAACCGCCAAAGCCGGAGCGCTCTTGCATGACATCGGAAAAGCCATCAGTCATGAGGTTGAAGGCACGCACGTGAACCTCGGCCGGAAGATCTTGCAGAAATATAATATCGACGAAAAAATTGTCCTGGCTATGGAAGCTCATCATGAAGAATATCCGTTCGCCACTCCGGAATCGTTTATCGTGGCGGCTTGCGATGTTATCTCCGCCGCCCGTCCAGGCGCCCGCCGCGACACCGCGGAAAACTACCTGAAGCGTCTCGAAGACCTGGAAAAGATCGCTTCCAGCTATGAAGGCGTCAAAACCGTTTATGCTCTTTCCGCCGGCCGCGAGATCCGTGTCTTCGTGGTACCGGAAAAGATCGACGACTTCGGCGCTTTGCAGATGGCTAAAGACATCGCCGGCAAGATCTCTTCCCAGATGAAATATCCTGGCGAGATCAAGGTGAATGTCATCCGCGAGACCCGGGCTGTTGAGTACGCCAAATAGTTTGGTATAATGATTTCACATTAAATAAAAAGGTCGCAACAAACAAAACACAAATCCACAAATGCGCACTAATGCCACAAATATTCGTGTCATTCGTATAAAATTCGTGGATTGGTGTTATATAACGTAAACGCATGAAGAAAGAAGGATTAGTCGAAGGAGTAATGAAGGTAGCTAAAATGGAAACGAAGAAGTCTGCTCAGATGGCGGTGGATGCCGTGTTTGAAACCATCACCAAGGCCTTGAGCCGTGGCGAAGAGGTTGGCGTAACCGGCTTTGGCACCTTTCGGGTGGTAAAGACCAAAGCGCGCATGGGTATCAATCCGAAGACCGGAGAGAAACTTCAAATCAAAGCTGGCATTAAGCCGAAGTTCAAGGCTGGCGCTACTTTGAAGGATGCTGTAAAATAAATAGGCAGGTTAAGTAAACTGGCAAAAACAAAAACACCCCGCATGGGGTGTTTTTGTTTTATTTATTAATAGCCGCTCTTACTACCCCGCTGATCTCTAAAAAGTTCTTATAAGCCGATTTAACTTTGATTAGTGACGATGAAACTATGGTTCGGATGGTCGGAGACTGGATAACCTGGGCCGGTTCCGGATCAGCTTGGGCCAGCAGAACCTCTTCGGCTAAAAGCTGTAGCCGGTCGGCGGACTTCAACAGCTCGGCGGCATCGTTGAGCAGCGCGCGCACGCGGGCAATATTAAACTCCTTAACTTCCTGTAAATACTGCACATCGTCTTCAATTAGTCTGAGGCGATTGTTAGCGGTGTTTAAAATACTCCGGCCCTGGAATACGAGCAGAAATTCCACGATCTTTTCCATCTCCGGAGTAACTATAGAATCCCGCCAGTCCTTCAATTCGGCGGCCAACGCCTTGATAGAATCCACATCCTCCAACTCACCAAGCTTGCTTAAGACAGCGTTATAATGCTGAACAAAGCTCCGGAGTGAAGCTGCGTGGGCATCCCTCAACTCTTCGTATCCAGGCGCTAAACCACGCAGTAAGGTCAAGCGGCCGATAAATTCGTTAGTCCGAATAATAGAACTATCGATGATCTTTTGCAGAGCCTGCTTGTGCGCCAGCGGATCCTCGGCCTCCTTAGCCTTATTCACGCTATCAGTCGCATTTTGAATAGCCGACTTTAGGGCGTCGGTTTGGGCTTTAACCACGCCAGCCGGCAATAAAAAAAGGGTCGCAATTAACAGCGCCACCACCCAGAAAGTGCCGTTAGATTTTTGAGAAATAATTTGAGTCATTTTATAAAGTTAACTCGTCGAGCAACTTATCAATTTCAGCGCCAATGGCTTCATCGGACTCGAGATAATACTTAACTTCGCCAAGCTGGATCTGAAAATCCAGATTGCTAGCTTCACTGCGAAGTTTGGCTTCGTTGATCAAAGAAACCGCGCCAGGCGAAACTTTCTGAAGATTCAGATAAGAGAAGCCGCCGATAACCACGAAAAGCAAAAGGCTGGCCAGAGATAAGGCCATGCTCAACTTCAGACTGTCCAAAACTCCCCGGACTAGACCTGGAAACTGCTTCTGCGGAGCGGAGATGATTAAATTCTTGGAACGTTCAAGAAAGCCTTTTTCCGGCTGTAGAATCTTCAGTGATTTTAAAAGTTGTAAGATCTTTTCCTCCATTTAATTTAATTCGCAATATTAATTCTTTTATTTGTACATTCGCGATTACTCCGATTCACCATCGGCGGACCGATCTCCCAGTTGTTCCCTGAGAGCATTGAGAGCGCGGTGCTGGATGAGCCTTACTGCCCCCTCACTTTTACCCAGCGTCGCGGCAATATCGCGATGCGGCAGGTCTTCGATGAATTTCATTATCAAAACGTCTTGCTGTTCAGGACCCAAGTTCCGCATAGCCTTCTGGATGACTTCCAGACTCAAGATTTTCTCCAGATTGTTTTCCGTCATGTCCACCAGCTTGACCGCGCTTTCATCCAACTCATCAACGTTGGCATGAAACTTTTTAGTCCGGTAGTGGTCAATGACCTTGTTTCGGGCGATCTGGTAAAGCCAGCTCGAGAATGGAAAGCCTTGCGACTTATATCCCCGAAGGTTCTGCCAGGCGCTTAAAAACACATCGTGGGTCAAATCTTCGGCCTCATACCGATTAGTGACCTTGAGAAGGATGAAGCGATAAATTTGAGGCGTGTAGTGGTCGTAAATTTGGCCAAAACACTCCTTTTCGCCCTTCTTAGCCCTATTAATTAATTTATCCTCACCTTCTAGCATATATAACGAATGAGCAGGGTATTTGTTCCCCGCCCTATACCATGATATAATACTATAAAGTTATGCTTTTGCCTATCCTGATTGGAAGCTTTCTTGTCTCCTTAATCGCCTTCTCGGGCGTACTTTTTTTGGTTTTTAAGCCACAGCTGGTCCAAAAACTGGCCTTTTACCTGATTAGCTTCTCGGCCGGCACACTTCTAGCGGTTGTCTTCTTTGACCTGTTGCCGGAAGGTATTGAGTTGGCGGAAGAGATGTCCATAGAACCACATAGCGTAATGCTTTTTGGTCTGGTTGGTTTCTTAATTTTCTTTTTGATGGAAAGGCTGCTGATCTGGTATCACTGCCACGATCAGGACGTCTGCCAAGTTCACCGGTCCCAATCCACTCCCCTGATCCTGATCGGCGACGCGGTACATAACGCTATCGATGGCGTGATCATCGCTCTCGCTTTCATCGCCGACTACAAACTGGGCATTCTTACCACGATTTCTGTGGCGCTCCATGAGATCCCTCAGGAGATCGGAGACTTCAGCGTGCTAATCCATAACGGCATGAGCCGAGGACGAGCGATCTTTTTTAATGTCATGGTCGCCTTCACCACGGTGATCTCCGCGGTGTCATTCTATTACCTAGGCGATTTAGTTAATATCGAATCCTTCCTCCCGGCGGCCTTAGCGCTGGTAGCTGGCGGCTTCATCTACATCGCTTCGGTGGATCTCATTCCGGAAATTCACCACGATACACGCCCACGAACCATGCTGATCACCACCATCCTCTTCGTCTTCGGTATTCTAGCGATTTATTCAGCGGGTCAACTCTTGCCTCATTAGTAATTAAAAAGCCCCTTGTGGTTGTTACCACAAGGGGCTTTGATTACTGGCCTCTCCAGAACCGCTTGGTCCAGGCCCAGAGCGCCTTCGCGATCTGGGCGATAGTTCGCATCTGCTGCTGTTCTCGCCACTGGGCCACGCCAACAAGATCCGCGACGATCCGTGGGCTGTTCTTGATCTGAACCGAGATCACTTCGGGGGTCATGAACTGTCGGCCACGAATTGTGAAAACCGGACGCATTCCGATGACCAGCAATCCCAGCTTGACCATCGGACTTCCCCAGCTCGAACCGTAGAAAAGAGCCTCGGTCGGTTCGAGCTGAACGTCGCCGGTCACCCCCAGAACCACTCTCAGATTCTGCGGATCCACCATCGTGAGATAAATGGTCATGTTGCCCTGAGTCCGGATCGTCAGCATTTGATCCGCCTGAAGCTCTTCGAGACGAACACTCGGTAGATCCTGGGATTCGTCGATGAGCTGGGCCAAAACCGGATCCCAACCTTCACGTCCCGTGTTTTCTTTCATGGCTACTCCTCCATCTTGATCCGAAACTCGGTCACGCGCTCGACCTCTTTGGGGATCAGCTCCTTCGCTAGGATTCTGCCAACCTCCGGCAAGTTCTCAAGCCGATCCCAGTCCATGATGCACAGCTGCCTGGCGTCCTCGATGTTGCCGATGATGACCAGACCCGCGATCACAGTGATCGCGTCCAATTTCTGGTCATCCTTCAGCCTGTCGTACGCCTCTCGTAGACGCAGAGAAAAACTTTCTCTGTGCTTTTCGCTGGCCAAATAGTGAAGCATATGGTCGCCTCCTTAATGTTCTGGGTTGGATTATATCACTAAATAGCCTGAAAGTCAATAGTTGTCGAGAGTCGAAATTTAAGCTAAAATAAGCCTGTTCCTTGAATAAAAAGGAGGTGTCGCTTGAATGCTGTCTATATCGCGCTTGAAGCCTTGCGTTTCTCCAAGAAGGCTGGACATGGTGTCTGCCCGCGCCGGGTCGAGGAGCTCCGGATCGAAATCGAGAACGGAGCCGAAATCCATCCGATCCGGGTGAACGCTCTCGGCGACGGCACCTACACGATCAAGGACGGTCGCCATCGCGTGAAGGCGCACATCCTCGCCGGTTTCTCGGAGATTCTGGCAGTCATCGAGAATACAGCTAGCCGAATTAAACGTTTACTAAGAAAGGTTTTTGGTTTCCTCAGCCGCTCGAAAGAGCGGTTTTTTATTGTCGCTACTATCACATGTGATAGTACTATCTAGCTGGATAGTACCGCTTTCCTATTGGAAAGCGGTTGCGGGCGAGCTTGTTGTCTTGTAATATATGGTCGTACTTTGAAAGGATAATAAATGGCTGAATGGAGCGATCGCTCGATCCTTCGGGCGCTTCCCAATCCCAGTACCGCGGGTTATGAGATTAAGATCAAGAATCCGGAGCTCACCTTCTTAGGAGTTAAGAACCAGCCGGATTTCGCTAATGTTTTTCTGACCGTTTATCCCGACAAACACATCATCGAGCTTAGGTCGCTGAAGTTGTATTTCCAGCAATTCCGCGACAAGGTGGTGTCCTACGAACGCTTAGTCAATGTCATCTATGATGATCTCGTGGAAGTTTATAAACCAACGCGCTTAAGGATCGTGATGGTTCTCCGACCCCGAGGCGGAATCAGCTCACGCCTTACGATAGATTCGGATTGGTCGGCGAGAGGAGGCAAGGAACAATTTAAAGACTGGGTCGGCCAGGCCGATGAATGGTAATTCAAAGACTCCTCGCGCTAAGCGGGGATTTTTTATTTCAAAATCACGATTGCCGCGATTAAAACCAGAAACATCGCCAGCCCGCCTATAGTGATGAAAAGCATAGCTAACGCCTCCTTTTTAAGGCCAGCCAGATACAGCTGGAGCGGCTTGCCCAAAACTAAAAATCCAGTTATCGATGCCGAGATGACGAATGCGAGAAGAAAGAGCGTAGGCGCTAAAAAAGTGTCCGGCTCCTTATTGTCAAAAATCGTCTTGGCATTAAACATCAACCAAGCCAGGCCCGACACATACGCCACTACCCCCACCGCGTCCAACAAACCCCGCAAAACATATTTTTTTAAATTCATATATATTACTAACCCGAGGTTTCGGATAATTTGTTTCGATATTCGTGGACCTGAGGAGAATCGAACTCCTGCCTCGGCAATGCGAATGCCGCGTAATACCACTTTACTACAGGCCCTAATTTCCCAATTTTAACGCGTAAAATGGATAAATTCAAGAACAGTGTCGAATCTTTATTTGACAAAATCGAGTTTTTCATTTATTCTATTCTCGTTACTTTGACAACTTTTTTTGGAGGTATCTGATGCACAAAGGCACAGTGCTAAAAGCGAGGTCGCTTAATAAAAAGGGATTTGGGGAAATTCGTCTATGTACGGGCGAAAAGATCACGGTTAAGAAAGGCGAGAAAAAATTAATTTTTTCTTACCACGACAGCTGTGTTGAAGTACCAATCATAAGCCCTCTTTCTAAAACACCGTATACCTACATTACTGCTACAGATTTACCAAATACCATTGTGGTTTATTATCGCTCATCCTGGAAGGGATTTGGGAATTTACCATGCGCTGCCGGAGTAATTCTTGTTAATGGATCGAAGTTACAGGCCTTGCCTGGTGTTCGCTCGGAAAGTTTTGTTTGGCCTGATCCAGGCACTTCAAGGCTGGTTATCAGTCGAGTAGAAAAATCGCCATTTGATTCACCGTGCTCGGCATTGCTAGATACCGAACAACTTCCGCAAAATAATATCGAATCTCTCTATCACTTCCCTGCTCGTGAACCGATAATCGTAGAATCAATAGCGCTAACTAGTTTTGCCGGGGAGGTTCACTCTTCAGATAATCCAGGAACCGGTGGATCGGGTGGTTCCGTTTCTCATCTGTATCCATGGATTAGCCCTGATGGCAAAAGGCATGGTTGGGCTTTCGCTTTTCAGGATTGGCATGTCATTGGCAAGAAACGGCCAGCTGGCATCACGCAAAAAACCGGAGAAACGAGCTTTCTTCGCTATGACGGGCATCAATTTATTCACAAAGAAACGACCGATGTTCCCCGTTGGCTAGCAGACCGACATATATTTTATGACGGCATTGATTGGGACCAGCCGGAATACTTTGATATTTCACTTGGTGGTGAACAGGCGAATTTCTCAAGACTCAATAAATGGCGGTCTGGGATTTTCCAATTCAATGAGGTCAATTTAGCATTAGCTGCATATCATTCTCGCAAAAAATATCTTAAAGATAATAAAATTATACCGCGTTGCGAATGCTGGGAAAAAGCTGATTGGCCCAAACAACGACGAGTTTGTGTTGGTGTAACTATATAAAAACGTAAAACCGGCTTGTAGCCGGTTTTTTTTAATTCCTTGTAAATTATGAACCTCTTGTCTACTTCGTGTAATAAATGAACTCCAATATAATAAGCGCAAACCAACCGGCTTGCAAGATGAAGAACAGGACGATCTGAACCAGTTCCAGGAAGTGAGTTCGGGAAACGCTGAAGTTTTCCGAGATGATGTGGTAGATATCTTCGAGTGATCCAAGCTTGGTTTCGATGGTTTTCCGCCATTCCTCCATCTTGAATTTTTTTGATACTAGGTCATACAAACGAGCCGAGAACCAGTCACCGATCAGCTTAATATCCCGGTCGATCGCCTCAAAGTCCGCGATAGCTTTTGATCGCACCTCGATCACTTCCTTAAAAGCGCGAGCAAGCTCTTTGCGGTTAGCCAGCAAGCGGGTATCCGGTTTCTGAGCAAACTGCGTCACTTTTCGCAAACGGTCGTCCAATTCAAAATCCAAAGCCCGGTATCTCAGGAGCTGAAGATTCGCGGTCTGGAAAAGATCGATGATCTCGTCTACATCGCCCTTAGTATCAAAAACGAAGGCGCCATCCCAGTCGACGATCACCAGGTCGTCTTTGGCGTACTTGATCTGCCTGGAAAGCGTGTATTCAATTTCGTTGTCATCCAGCGGCTCTTTTTCGGATTTCAGGAAAGCCGCGATCTCGTTTTTCTTATTGAAAAACTGATCCGGGTCGCCCTTGTATCCAGAAACCAAAGCCACGGAATATTCTTCGCTTAAGTGTTGTTTGGCGCCGCGTTTTTGGGAAATTTTATGGCAAGTGTCGATAAGAGCCTCGCGCAAAGCGAAGGTTTCCGGGGAAAAAATATCGTCCACCACCACCGTGGCTTCAACCACCATGTTGCCAGGCGGATAGCTGCGGATCAGGAACTTCACTTTCCTGCCATCCACGGTAATCTGCTCCTCGCCCATGGCGAACTGCTTGGGGATAGTTTCCTCATAATACTGCGGGGCGCTTTCCAGTGGCTTAGCCGACAATTCAGCCCCTTTTTTGACCTTAGGGGTCTCGGAAACGACGAATGAGATGAGTTTGAACTCCATCCCGTTAGAAGCAGGTCGTCGAAGACGACCGCGGATTTGCCGTCCGACAACGGTTCAGTAAAAGCTTTAATTTATTGTTTAAGCTGTGTGTCATAGATTAGTTGCTTCTAACGGGATCTATGTTTTTATCATAGCACTTTATGGACTTTAGAGACTTTAAGGACTTTCGGCTTATAAAGTTATCCACATAAGCCAAAATAGGCCAGAATTTCAATGGTATAATTAAAAACATAGTGAAAGGTCGGCTTTAAACATAAACAAACAATACTTATGCTTATTGAAAGCTGGGTAAACGTATTAAGAGCTTCTTTGCAAAACCTCTGGCTCACTGTAGCCGGTTTTTTGCCGTCCCTAATGGGCGCCATCCTGGTCTTCATCGTCGGCTTAATTGTCGCCGCTGTCTTGGACCGGGTAGTTGAGAGACTTATTTACTACCTTAAAGTTGACGCGGTTCTCCGCAAACTTGGAGTAGAACAATACCTGCACCGCGCGAATTTGACCCTTGATTCGGGCCATTTCGTCGGTAAGATCGTTTACTGGTTCTTTGTATTGGCTTTCTTGCTTGCCGCATCCGACATTTTGGGATTTTTCACCCTTTCCGGATTCATTCGCGACGTACTTAGCTACGTCCCGGATATCTTGGTGGCGATTATGATCCTCTTGTCGGCGCTGATGATCGCGACTTTCTTGCGACGATTGGTAATGGCGAGCGTGATGAGCGCGCAAATCCACGGCGCCAAGGGGCTAGCAATGGTTACTTGGTGGGTGGTTATGATTTTCGGCCTTTTGACTGCTTTAGTGCAATTGGGAGTCGCCGTTAACATTATCAATACCGTTATCACCGGATTGATCGCTATGATGGCCATCGCTGGCGGTCTGGCGTTCGGTTTGGGAGGTAAAGAGTACGCGTCAAAGCTCTTGCAAAGAGTCGAAGACGAGATCGAACACAAGAGGTAAACCTCTTAGTTCATCAAAACAAAAACCTCCGCAAACTGGCGCGGAGGTTTTTGTTTTGGGTCTATCTTTTTTTTCTTAAGAATGTCGGAATGTCCCAGATATCAGATTTTTCCTTTTTTTCTTCTTTGGCTTTATCTTTAGACTTATCTTTGCCGAAATCCAATAATTCGTCTTTAGTGGAAGCCAAAACTACTTTTTCTTTGCCGTTAGCCGGAGGAAACGTCGAGTCTTTTTTATCGGTAAAAGGAGTAATTCTTGGTGTAAATAAGCCAGAGCCCGTCTCTTCAATGCCTTTCAGGGTCGTACTTCCATTGAAGCCAGTAGCGATCAAAATAACCTTGATCTGACCCTTCTTGAGTTTACGGTCATGATAAGCGCCAAAGATGATCTTTGCCGAAGTATCGATAGACTCCCCGATGACCTTGGCAATGTCGTGAATTTCGTTCATTTTAAGGTCCTTTCCACCGGAGACGGCAAAGAGCACACCCTTAGCGCCATCGATGGCAATTTCGAGTAATGGTGAATTAATAGCCTGATCCACCGCGCTCATGGCGCGATCACTGCCACCACTCAAACCGATACCCACGAGAGCCGGGCCGGCTTCTTTCATAATGGCTTTCACATCGGCGAAGTCCACGTTGATGATGCCCGGCATCGCGATCAACTCGGAAATACCCTGCACGCTGTAGCGAAGCACGTCATCAATATATTCAAACGCCTTGATGATCGGAGTATCTTTTTGGATCACGCTAAAAATCCGGTCATTCGGAATAACGATCAGGGTATCCACTTTTTCTTTTATTTTTAATAAAGCTTCCGCGGCAATTTTTGAACGCTGAACGCCTTCGAAAGCGAACGGTTTAGTGACAATAGCGATCGTAAGCGCGCCGGATTCTTTAGCTACTTCGGCAACCACGGCAGACGCGCCGGAACCGGTGCCGCCACCCAAACCGGCAGTAATAAAGACCAAGTCAGCGCCCTTCAAGGCTTCGGCGATCTCCGAGCGATTCTCTTCAGCCGCCTGACGGCCTAATTCCGGATTCATACCAGTGCCAAGACCGCGGGTTAAGTTCTTACCGATATAAATGCGTGATTTAGCGTTGCAGTAATCCAAATCCTGCGCGTCGGTGTTGATAGCGATGTAATCGAGACCCTTGATCGTCAAGCTGTCTCTCATGCGAGAAATGGCATTACCGCCACCGCCGCCCACGCCGACGACTTTGATCTTGGCGCTATAATCGCTTAATTTTTTTTGTGGTTTATTATTGCCTGCCATGTTCTTAAAATAAACTTAAGGTATAAACACTTTAAAAATCTTCTTCAGCCAGTCGAACTTCATGCCGCCGCTGGAATCCTCGCCGGTCATTTTGTCTTTTCCCCAAAGCACGAGGCCGAAAGCGCAGGCCATCTCCGGATCTTCCGATCGGGAAATTAATTCCGCGTTTTGAACTTCGAACTCGGAGGTATTAGGGAAACCGACCTGCACACTCAAGCGCAGTTCCTGTTTCGCTAAGTCTACGATGCCGGGGAGCTTCGAACCGCCACCAAGCAGGATCGCTCCTGCCGGAAGACGGGCTGATTTGCCAATGTGTTTCAATTCATTATTAACGAATTCCATTATTTCCGCAAATCGGGCCTCCAATATCTCGGAAATGAACCTCCGAGTCACCGCGTTCTTTGCCACCGGGTCATATTTTGTGAGATCCACCTGCTCCCTGGCCGGCACATCTTTGGCGGTCGCGGAACCGAGCGTGAGCTTGATATTCTCCGCGGCTGGGATCGAAGTCTTTAAGCCGATCGCGAGGTCGTTGGTGGCATGGCCGGAACCAACCGGCGAGACCGCGGTATGTAAAAGTTTATTTTCTTCGTAGATACTGACACCTGTTTTTCCAAAACCGATATCGATGGTTACCACGCCTAGATCCCGCTGATTACGCGAAAGCACCGAGCGGCTGACCGCCAACGGATTGAATATCAAGCTGGAGATACTACCGCCCGCGCCTTCCACGCAACGCATTAAGTTTTTAATGCCGGGAGCGAGCGCGTCGATGATCAAACTGCTGACCTCCAAGCGGCTGCCGATCATACCCAGCGGATCAGCGACGTCCACAATATCATCCACCACGAAAGCGCGGGTGACGGAGTGCACAATCATCCGGTTGGCGGGAAGTTTGATGGCTTGCGAGGCATCTATCGCGCGATCGATGTCGTCTTTATGGATTTCCGAATCAGCGCGGGAAACGGCAACGATGCCCTTGGATAACTGTGAACGAAAATCCGTGCTGGCCACGCCAAGATAAATGTTTTTGTGAGCGCTCTTGGAAACTTGTTTCACTTCGGCAAACACCTGATTCAAAGCGCGCGTGGCTTCCGCCATATCTTCAACCACGCCACGCCGAAGACCGGCCGAAGGCATCTTCAGAATTTTCAAAAGAGATAACTGACCGTTTTTTTTGAGTTCGGCAACCACCGCCTTGATGCTGTGGGAGCCAACATCTAAACCAAGGATATGATTCTGCATCTATGTGTAAGAAAAATTACTTCTGGATTCGCGCCAGCCGTGAAAGAATCTTTGCTTCTTCTTTCTCCATATTTATTCTATCATTTTTTTTATCGTGTAAATAGCCTAATAAATGCAAGAAGCCGTGGATCAGCAGGTACTGGAATGCCGTCGTAAAACTTAGGCATTTTTCCCGTTTAATTTGAGCCTGAAGACCAGGCAAATTGACCATATTCTCGAGATCACGCTCGATGAAGCTGGGATTAATATAAATCTCGCCTAATGGCGTAGCTTTGGACTTTCCGATCAGCGGAAAACCGGTCGGCGCTGGATATGACCAGACATTTTTCTTCAGGATCCTATCCGGCACCAAAACAATTTCTACCTGACCATTTTTCACTTTCTTATTGGAATTAAAAAAACGCGCCAAACCGGTGGCCGTTTTTTTAACCAGACTGCGGAGTCTGGATGCCTTCGGATCTAATATCTCGACAACGACTTTCATCCCCTACTTCATCAATTCTTTTACGACCTCACCGATTATCGCGCCGTCCGCTTTTCCTTTCAGCTCTTTCATCACTTCACGCATAACCAAACCAAAATCCTTCCCCGCGTTTTTCGCGATCAGGTCTTTTACAATCGGAACAATTTCTTCTTTGCCCATCTGCTTCGGTAAATATTTTTGCAAGACTTCCAACTCGGCTTTTTCTTTCGCCGCCAGATCCGCCCGGCCACCGGCTTCAAAACTCAGAGCAGATTCCTTGCGCTTTTTTGCCTCGCTCATCAGAACTTCGGTAACAACTTCATCGGTCATCGTAAAATCAGGCTTCTTAGCCTTGAGATCGATTTCTTTATTCCTTAAAGCAGAAATAATCATCCGGATAACGCCAAGAACATCCGCGTTACCGGCTTTCATCGCGGCTTTCATATCTTCCATCAACTGATCTTTTAGTGCCATGTAATTAGTTTATAAAGTTAAAAGTCGAAAGTCCATAAAGCGAGATGCCTTACGGACTTTATAGACTTTACGAACTTGCGACTTAGAGTGTTCCCATCTTTCGAGCTCGCTCGACTTCTTTCTTTTTAACTTCGCGATGGATCGCGGAAACACGCCGCTTGTTGCGGTTAATCGTTCTTCCGGAAAATCGGCGCTTTTTTGCTTCGCGCAAAACTCCGCTTTGCTGCATTTTCTTGGTAAAGCGGAACATCAAAGCTCCGATGGATTCGCCGTCTTTTTTGCGTACTTCAATAGACATAGTGGTTATACTACATCAAAATGAATTCATTGGCAATAGCCGAACTCGGAATCCGAACACAAATGTTAATTTCCAATTTTAAATTTTTAATTTTAAATTAAATCAAAATGAGAAAATGTTAAAAAATTTATTCATTAATTCATTCAATTAAAACTTAAAATTTATAATTTAAAATTATTCCATTTTAGCTTAGAATTTGTGTATTTAAGGTTGTGGCCAGCCACCCAAAAGATGCAGATGTAAGTGGTCGATTACCTGACCACCCTCCCGTCCTACATTAAAAACGAGCTTATAACCCTTTAAATCGAACTTTGCCGCCAGATCTTTCGCCGCGTAGATCAGACCGGCCAAGAGCTCCTTATGATTGCCCTCCAGGTGAGCGATAGATTGAATGTGCTCTTTTGGGATAACTAGATAATGAACCGGTGCGGATGGCCGGATGTCTTTAAAAGCCATTAAACTCTCGGTCTCCATTGCCAGTTCAGCGGGAATTTCTTTTTTCGCAATTTTACAGAAGACACAGTCCATGAAAATTTTAAATTTCCAATTTTAAATTTTAATTTAATTTTTTAATTTATGAATTTTATAATTCATTTAAAATTAAAAATTTAGAATTTAAAATTACTTAGTGCATCTTCCGTTTAATGGCCGCGACTATTTTCTTAAGTGGCACGGTCTCTTGGGCGCCAGTTTTCATATCGCGAATAATGATGGACTGCTCAAACGCTTCTTTCTGACCAAAGATCAGCGAAAGCGGCGCCTCGAA
The DNA here is from genome assembly GCA_007376445.1 of Parcubacteria group bacterium Gr01-1014_3. Classification (GTDB taxonomy): domain Bacteria; phylum Patescibacteriota; class Minisyncoccia; order UBA6257; family WO2-44-18; genus VMGF01. Next base: position 50,969 of record VMGF01000001.1, read on the forward strand.
CTTATTGGCCGTGCGAAGTTGCGCGTTCAAAGAATCCTTGCCGAGCTGTTCCATGACATCAATCCCCGCTTCCCTTAATTCTTCGATCAAAACTAAACTTCGTTTTTTAGCGGTGTCCCCGATGTGAATTAAAAAGATCTTCGGACGAACACGATTACCCAGCGAAATCTCTTTCGTCTTCATCACCTCGATAATCCGTTCAAGACCCATGGCCCCACCGACACCCGGCGACTGCCGTCCTCCCATTAACTCAATAAGATAGTCATAACGTCCGCCGGCGCCAAGCGCGAAATCAAATCCCTCGGCAAAGATCTCAAAAACCGTTTTGGTGTAATAATCGAAGCCGCGCACCAGAAGTGGATTGAGCATATATGGTAATTTCAACTCTTCCAGATACTCCAAAACTTTCTTGAAGTGCTTACGGCAATCACTGCAAAGATTATCGATAGTCTGCGGCGCTTCTTTTTTCAGCTCAACACATCCCGAAACCTTGCAATCCAAAAGCCGCATCGGATTGGTGTGAATGCGCCGCTTGCAGTCACCGCACAAAGATTTTTCTTTATTCTTATAATATTCCAGTAAATTTTTCCGGTAGATCGGGCGGCATTTGTTGCAACCAATACTGTTGATCTGTAAATTGATATTCTTGATCTTTAAATCATCCAGCGTGCGGTAGCAGGCCAGCATAGTCTGTACATCATAGACCGGATCGTTGTCAGAGCTGATTATCTCAAAGCCCGCCTGGTGAAACTGCCTGGTACGCCCAGCTTGCGGTTGCTCGTAGCGGAACATCGGACCTTCATACCAAAGCTTTAGTGGCTGACCAAGATGGCTCAGACCATGCTCGATGTACGATCGGACTATAGAAGCTGTTCCTTCAGGGCGAAGCACTACTTCATCCCCGCCCTTGGTTTTGAATGAAAACATCTGCTTTTCTACCACATCGGAAGTATCGCCCAGCGGCCGTTTAAATAATTCCAATTTTTCCATAACCGGAGTTTCGATCTTTAAAAAATTATAAAAGCCGGCGATTTCTTTGACGGCTTTCCGGATTCGGTCCCACCATGGCTGATCAGCCGGCAAAATATCGTTCATCCCTTTCAGGCTGGAGACCGGCTGTCTCTTCACTTTTTTCTGATCCTTTTTGGACATACAACTTTACTATTCTGATAGATTAAGAATTTATAAGCAAGTTTTTTGGAATTTTAAATTATAAATTTTTAATTTTAAATGAATTTTAAATTTTGAAATTAGTAATTAATTTAAAATTTATAATTTAAACTTTAAAATTATTCAACGCCTGGTCGGGAAATAATGCCAAGCTCTTTAACCGGTAAGAGGCGGGCCCTGACAATACCAACGATATATCTCCTCTCCAGCGGTCCCCAACTTCTTGAATCCAGGCTGTTCAAACGATTATCCCCCATCACGAAATACTGATCCGGCCCGAGCACCGCTTCCACGCCACCGGTCGTAAAAGTATTCTCCGGAAGATATTTTTCGTTGAGGAAAATCTCCACGCCTTTGTTGAAAACTTTAACTTCATTTTTTCTGACGGTTACTTTATCTCCCGGAATGCCGATAATTCTTTTAATAAAAAAAGTTTTAGGATCTTTAGGATACCGGTGCACGATCACGTCGCCGCGCTCCGGCTCACCGAATCGATAAGTCAGTTCATCTACTATTAAATAATTGCCGTCGTAAAAGTTCGGCTCCATACTGGCGCCGCTCACTAAAAATGGCTGGGCGATGAACTGGCGAATCAAAAACACCACGGCCGCCGAAACGATGACCACCTCCAGCACTTCCCAGACAGAAGATAAGAATTTCTTGAAGCCAACCATTATATGGATATTTTACAATAAAATGAGCGTAAAAACTACTCCGCCGAAGGTGTCCAAAACTAGATCCAGTATGGTGTCAGGCAAAGTGATCGTGCCCATCTTAAAGACTTTTTTGCGTAAACTCGGAACATTCCAAGCGATCCATTCCCAGATTTCCCACAAGAGACCTATCGCGAAAGTCGCCGCCACGATCTCCCTTGGCTCTGAGAAAAAATTGCTGAAAAACATCGCCACGAAGAATCCTGCCGTGAAATGAGCGGCTTCAAATAACCAATAAACTTTCTCGTAGGGATACTTGGTACTGCCTATGGCGTAGGCAATGAAATAGACTGCCACGAGAGCGATAATGGAAATTACCAGCATATGCTAAAATAATACCATGAATTCTGACATCAAATTAATCATTGGCCTCGGGAATCCTGGAAGGAAATATGAAAACACCTACCACAGCGTTGGTTTTCTTTTTGTTGACTACTTGAAAGAAAACCAACAAATTTTCAATTTTAAATTTTCAATTTTAAAATCTACCGAGTATATGAATAAGTCCGGAAAATTCGTCGCCGAAGCAGTAAAAAAAGAAGGTATTGAATCGGAGGAATTATTGGTCGCTCACGACGACAGCGACTTAGAACTTGGAACTTATAAACTTCAGATAGGGCGTGGCGCGGGCGGTCATCATGGAGTGGAAAGCATTCAGCAACACCTTAAGACCAACGAATTTTGGCGATTGCGTATCGGCATCCGACCCTCGCCCTCCGAAGCTTCAACGAAGGATGGGCGCCACCTAAAAGCCGGGGAATTTGTGCTGAAAAAAATCTCTCCCGTAAATAAAAAAATCCTCGAAAAAGTTTTCGAGAAAATTGCGGAAGAATTGAAATAAAAAAACCGGCTTAATGCCGGTTAAGAAAATTAGATTCCGTGGTGGTCCAAAACGATGTGCGGGCCAACCGGTTTTACGGTTACCTTGGCGTTATTGAGAAGCGTCAGCCCCTCGCTCGGCGGAACCTTAGGCCATTTCTTGGCGAAGCGCTTGAGAAACAACGCGTCCGCGAGCTCCCGAGTCTCCTCGATGATCACCACCGGACCATGGCCGTCCTTGGGAACTTTCTGCTCATAAATAAAGACTTTGAGCCTGAGGATCATAACAGCAGCGCGAAGGAGAGTAGTCGAACGTTGCGCTCTCTTGTTTTCTTTGTCCACCCAATTAAGAAAAGACTTAGCCCTTTCAAGCTCTTCAAGCGTCATCTTTTTTAGTGGATCGCCCACAAAACCTCCTATAAATGATCTGGCCAGATTGTACGATAATTTTTCCTTATTGTCCAGTTACTTTAAAGCTCAAAGAAAAACTGAATCCTATGTCAGAATTCGGCTGAATATCGGAAAGCGGCAGGGCAACTTCGGAAAAGGCAGTGTCTTTGGAAAGCGCGTCTTTAAAGGCCACGATATTTTTTTCACTAGCCGCCTGCCCGTCGAATTTAGCGGTATCATTGGTCAGATTCAATTTTTCTATCGTAATACCATTGGCACGGGTTAAGCTCCGAATCTTATTGATCACCGGAGAAACCGGCCCCGCTTCACTTTCCGCCAACGACACCAAGTTAACTAAGTTATTAAAACTCTCCGCCTCGGATCGTAGCCGCGAAATTTCTTCAATAGAAACTAGCGCGCTGCCGGTCAACGCCTGATCCGCCGTGCGCGCCTGAATGATAAAAGCGATATCGGTCGCGCCAAATGAAAGAGATAAAAATGCCAGAACACTCGCGAAAACCTTCCGCCAGCTTCTGATGAAGTTGATCCAGGTATGAATATAATAATTATTTCCAGTCTTTTTGGGATTCAAAGAAATCCCCTCGTCTTTATTGGGCGCAATATTTCCCCGCAAAGCCGCGCCAACGGACTGATACCATTTCGGCGAAAGATATGGAAAATCGTTAATTAGAATACTCTGCATCGGAATGCCTAGACCCAAAAGAAGATCAGTCAGCTTCTCGCTCGCGAATTCGCTGATCAGGATCAGCGCGGCCGGATTGCGCCCAAGGCTAGCTCCGCTTTCGGCGAAAAATGTGGAAATTTCTTTGAGTAAGCTGTCATTCACCGCTTTTTCCATCAAAGTCTTACCGCCGACTTCCTGATAGATCCTCAGCCAGGAAAAATATTTCTGGCCGAAGAGATTGCCATCTCGTGTCAAAAGCATATCCAAGCCGTCATTCTTAACTAGAGCGATCGCGTACGCCTCGCCGGGCAGAAAACCGCCGCCATAATTACCCAAGAATCTGGAAATTGAAAGCCCGGCGAACTCTACCGCGCGGACGGTGAATCCGGCTTTATCCGCCACGTTCGCGAAGGAATCAATGATCTCTTTTCGCGCGTAAACGCCCAAAAAATCCAAGCGATGCTGGTCATCCGCTTTATCCAATATCTGATAATCGTGATAAGCCACGTCTATCGGCATTGGAGCGGCCATGTGCAAATTCAGCTTCGCCACCTCGTCCGGCTTGGATTTTTGCGTAACCGGTACGGCAAAATTCTTTGTCTGGATATAGTTCTGCGGAATCGTAAGAACGACATGCGAATCCCGATCGAAGTCCGGAATAAACGCCTGAAGTTTTTTCAAAGCGGCAATCAGCTGGTCCGGCTCTGCCACCGCTCCGCCAACCACCGTGCCAGGCAGAAGCGGCACCGCTTCATTGACCAGATAACTGCCAGACAGCTTGGAATACCGGATTTCATCTTCGGCGATCTCCAATCCCCCGGTCTCCGGAAACGGAGCAAAAAGTTTTTTTAAAATACGTAGCATCCCGTTTTTTATTCGCAATATTAATCTTTTATTTGTATATTAGCGATTACTTTAAAGGTTCTTCGCGCTGGTATTACCAACTTCGTAAACACTTTCATTGTCCCCGCCGTCAACGAACTCCACGTCATCGTCGCCATCTTTTTGATAGCGGGCACTTTCCATCTTGGCGTTGAATTCAAAAGAAAGATTGGTGGTGTTGCACCGGTAAGTATAAGCGTGCTCTGGGCTGTTGATCGGATCAACTGGCAATTCGGTGATCGGCGCGCCGCCGGGAATGTTGGTTAAGTTGATCGGCAGCCAACCGGTACCATCAACCATCACGCTGGTGCTGTTGAATTGACTGGGAGATCCGGAAAAATTCTCCACCGCGCCTTCCACTGAAGCCCAGAAATTATCTTTGCAAATCCCCGCGCCATCGAGGTCCGGTTTTTTTAAAACGGCCAGATAAAGTGAAACCGCTTTTTTTAAAGTAGTCAGATCAGCGACTCTTTGGGCATCACGGGATTCCCGGAAGCGTTCTGCCGGATTTAACACGGCTAAAACCACCAGCGTAATGACCGCTAATATACCCACAACTACGCCAAACTCAACAAGCGTGAATCCGCGTCTCATATATTCAGTATAACAAAAAGCGCCCGGATTAACCGAGGCGCCTTTTGTAAGATCAAGAGTCCAAAACTTTGTAGTTGCCCCATAATCCGCTGAATTTCTTCAGCTGATAATCGAGACTTAAGGCTCCTCGACTAAAACCTTTTGCCTTATTTGCATAAGGCTACCGACTAACTTACTAACAAACCGAAGTTTGAAAGTTTTAATTTAAATGATCCACGCACAGCTTCCGCTACGCGTGCCTTGTTACGACTTAGCCCCTGTTACCGATCCTACCTTGATCCACCGAAGTGAACTTCAGGTATTACCAGCTTCCTTGACTTGACGGGCGAATATTTTCTCTAAAACTAGAGAATTGATGTTCCCACCGCACGGACGGTTTTCCCGTATACGGCGAGCTCAATGCATTTTTTGCTTTAGCTTATAAAGATCACGCAAACCGCTAGGAATAAGGTGTTCGCCTTTGCGGATCCTACGCATAATCTCACAGAAAATTTGGAAATCGTACCTCTTTGAAGGAAATCGTAATCGATTTTCTTTGAAAAACGGTATAATTATTTCTGCCAAATCTGTTCTGTTAGCTACTTCGAAACGATAGCAATGCTGATGATTTTCGCGATTGTCTTTTTGAAAGTAGACATTCCCGCATTTAAAGTATTCCTTTAAAGCATCCAGTATTACCTTATCCTTTTCGATAAGCTTTACGTAAAATCTAGGCTCTATCTTTACTCTTCTAGTTGTTCTGTTGATTTGATCAGGATTACGAACATAAGCAGTAAAACTGCCTTCGCCATCCACCAAACCAACGATGTAATCTTTAGTTAACATTGAGTGAGTGCCTTCATCCCGCTAATCGAGACTACTATGACTCAGCTGACTTCTGACGCTGCGTCAGTTTTATGATACCTCGATATTGCTATCGAGAACAGCATCAGATCTCCACAGGTCACGTAAAATTCTCTTCTTAGCATCCTAGACAAGCCGTAGATAAAGTCTTCCCCGCCCTCACCACCCACTGGCAGGTCGACTGGCTTTGTTAATGTCTGGCTGTTATTTGCTTTCAGATCCTCCACCGAACACCTCGCGATGCTCGGCTATCTTTTAGCTACGTTCCGATGACGGACATCGGAAGAATGGATTTTAACCATTTAGAAAATTACGCTGCTGCGCGCTTTTATTGTGAGTACAGGACTCGAGAACGTATTCACCGTGGTATAGCTGACCCACGATTACTAGCGATTCCAGCTTCATGAGGGCGAGTTGCAGCCCTCAATCTGAACTGAGGCCATTTTTGATGGGATTAGCTCCGCCTTGCGGCTTGGCAACCCTTTGTAATGGCCATTGTAGCACGAGTGTGGCCCAGGGCATCAGAGGGCCATGCGGATTTGACGTCATCCCCGCCTTCCTCCGTGTTAAACACGGCAGTCTCCCGCGACATATAAAACGCAGGATAGGGGTTGCGCTCGTTAACCCACTTAAGGGAACGCTTCAAAGTACGAGCTGACGACAACCATGCAGCACCTGTGATCACGTCCTTGAGAGACGACGCACCTTTCGGCGCGTCTTCGTGACCATTTCAAGCCCTGGTAAGGTTCTTCGTTTATTGTCGAATTAAACCTCATGCTCCACCGCTTGTGCGAGTCCCCGTCTATTCCTTTGAGTTTTAGCCTTGCGGCCGTACTTCCCAGGCGGTCAACTTAACGCGTTAGCTACGCCACTCCGAGGGTCGATACTCGAAACAGCAAGTTGACATAGTTTAGGGCGTGGACTACAAGGGTATCTAATCCTTTTTGCTCCCCACGCTTTCGTGCAATGAGAGTCAGGAGTGCTCCAGTTAAATGCCTTCGCCTTTGGTATTCCTCACAATATCAACGGATTTCACCCCTACACCGTGAGTTCTATTAACCTCTAGCACCCTCTAGTCAGGCCGTATCTTCTGCGAGCTTCCCGTTGAGCGGGAAGATTTTACAAAAGACGCACCCGACCTCCTGCGCACGCTTTACGCCCAATAAATCCGGATAACGCTCGTGGCCTTCGTATTACCGCGGCTGCTGGCACGAAGTTTGCAGCCACTTATTCCATGGGTACAATCAATAACTTTTTCCCCATTAAAAGCAGTTTACGATCCGAAGACCTTCATCCTGCACGCGGCGTCGCTCGATCAGACTTTCGTCCATTGTCGAATATTCTCGACTGCTGCCTCCCGTAGGAGTATGGACCGTGTCTCAGTTCCATCGTTGGGGATCAGCCTCTCAGCCCCCCTACCGGTCATAGCCTTGGTGAGCCATTACCTCACCAACTAGCTGATCGGACCTAGGCCGCTCCCGAAGTGACTTGCGTCTTTCGTCTTTCGACAATATCGGACATTAGTCTATCTTTCGATAGATTATTTCCGTCTTCGGGGTGCGTACCAAGGTGTTACTAACCCGTTCGCCACTATACTTTTATCTCTCTTGACTTGATATAATCTCATCTTAATTAACAAAAGTACCGTTCGACTTGCATGCCTTATCCACGCCGCCAGCGTTCATCCTGGACCAGGATCAAATCCTCAAAAAAAATTACCGAACATTGAATTTATTTTAGTAAATTCACCATTCGCTAACTGTTGGGACAACTACAAAATTCTTGACTAAATTTTGACTCGATCTTGATTTTTAATTCTTGGTTGTGTATACAACACACTGCAATTTTCGAAGTTCAGTCGGCTGCGCTTTTTTAATAACGCATCCGGCCCGCTCTCCCTGAATCCCAGAGGGAACCGGCCGGATGAATTAAAACCTTTATTCACTTGTCGCCTATCTGTGAAAAGAAGTATATATGAAAGCGCTGTTTCGTGTCAACTGTCACAAAACAGCGAATTTTCAATTCTCAATTTTGCAATTTTTGTCCCTTCGGGACATCTCCTGTAGGAAGACAATTAATTTACAATGAATTAATGTCCAAACAGTTTGATAATTTTATTTTAAGCATTGAATGAAAATTGGTATTTGGAAATTGAAAAATTAAGCCCCGCTTTGCCTTAAGGCAAAGCGGGGCTGGAAATTACTCCTTCTTGTTCATGTCCCGGATCTTCTCCGCGAGGTCCTTCACGGTGTCAGCCACTCCGGCGAACTTCTCGAAGAGCTCCAAAAGACCCTGGGCAAAGGCGCCTTCGGACTGCTTGGAGTCGATCTTCACATACTCATAATCGCAGTACACGAGCATGTCGTTCTTGAACATGAACAGGATCAAGAGGTCGTCGCCGTTTTGCGCTGTCTCCTTCGTGCTGAAGTAGAAGCGATCTACGTATGTGTTCACGTCCTTGTAGGGAATGAAGATCGCGTGATACTGGTTCATGTCCCGGAGCAGGGCATCCACCTTGCTCTTGTCTTCCTCGCCCGTCTTGGTCACCTCGGCCAGCGCGCCCTGGAAAACGCCTTCTCCAAAGATCCTCCGGAAAGCCGTCCGCCCGGACAAACGCCGCACGTTCGCTGACTTGAAGTTCCAACCCGCCGACTCGAGATCCTTCGTCGCGACGCTGCCCTTGGGCTTCTTTTCGATCTCCTCGTAGGCCTTGGAGATCTTCTCGAGATCATTCTCGAAAAGACCGGTCTTCACCACGTCCGTCTTCGTGATCGTGCACCCGATTCCTAGCGGAATTAACATCGCGAAAACCAGTAGCCTCATACGTTTCTCCTATTATTTCGTGACAGGAACAGTCAAAGAACTTGACTTACATACTACTCTATTTCAAAGTATTTGTCAAATGGGAAATTTTAAGTTTTAAATTATAAATTTTAATTTAATTATTTAATTTCAAAATTTAAAATTAATTTATAATTAAAAATTTAGAATTTAAAATTATCAAATACCTCTTGCTTTTTCGTAATTTCTCGTATATAATGTGTATTAAGTTTATGAAGCAAGACATTCACCTCCCGATTTCTTAATTCTTAAAATTAAGAAATCGAGGATCCTCGATTTTGTAGACAAATCAAAGATTTGTACAAAATCGGGACAAAATACCTTTATGAAACAAGATATACATCCAAAATACTATCCGGACGCGAAGGTAAAATGCGTCTGCGGCAATTCTTTCACGGTTGGTTCCACCAAGCCGGAAATTAACGTTGAAATTTGCTACAACTGCCACCCGTTTTATACCGGCAAAGAAAACCTTATCGATACCGCCGGTAAAGTTGAGCGCTTCCGCGCCCGCCGCGCGAAGGCCGCCGAAGCCCCGAAGGTAACCAAGAAACCGAGAGCAAAGAAACAGGCAAAAAATAAGATAAAATAGCTCCGGACAACCACTTTTCGGAAACAGAATAAAACGGCTCCTGCGGCCGTTTTTTCTTCGCCCTCAGCACGCCGCTCCGACTTATGTCGGAGACCGATTTTAGGAAGACTAGCCGGCGTGCCTCCGGGATGTTCCGAAAAATTAGTTGTCCTCCGCCCTGTTATTTGGTAAATTGATAGCGTTAAATATGGAAAAAACTTTCGACAAAATCTATCTCGAAGTAAGGGCCGGAACCGGTGGCGATGAAGCTTCGATCTTCGCCGGTGATCTGGTCCATATGTATCAAAAATATGCCGTCAAACAAGGCTGGCGTTTTAGTATTTCCGATTCCTCCCCTGGCACGATCGGCGGCTACAAGACTTTCATCGGCCGCGTGGATGGCAAGGGTTGCTATGAAGCTTATAAAAATGAATCCGGCACCCATCGCGTTCAGCGAGTCCCTGCCACGGAAAAGTCCGGTCGGGTACACACTTCCACCGCCACGGTAGCGATTCTCCCGGTCGTCGAACCAAAAGAAGTTAATTTAAATCCGAGCGATCTCGAGGTTACCTTTTCCCGCGCCGGTGGCCCGGGCGGTCAGAACGTGAACAAGATCGAATCCGCAGTCCGTATTTTACATAAACCAAGCGGAATCGTGGTTTCTTGCCGTGAAGAACGAGATCAGCGCTCCAACCGCGAACGCGCTATGGAAATGCTTTTGGCTAAACTCTATGAAATGCAACGCGCCAAAGAATTTGGCGACGTCACCGAAGCCCGCCGCGCTCAAGTTGGCACCGCCGACCGCTCTGAAAAGATCCGCACCTACAACTTCCCAGATGATCGCATCACCGACCATCGCTTTGGCGTTAAAATCCACAACGTGGAAGAAGTTTTGAATGGCAACTTTGACGCAATTCTTAAAAAGATAAATAAGCAGCCATAAAGTTTACCCTGAGCCCGCCGAAGGGTCATTGCGAGCCAACATTCCAACATTCTTGAGAATGTTGGAATGTTGTGCGTGGCAATCTTACATTTTTGCAAATAAAAAAACCCGAATCTTATGATTAGGGTTTTTGTTAGTGAGGTTTACCGCAATTCTCGCATTTTGGAATAAATACGGATTTTGATTTTGAGATCTTTTTTTCTTTTAGTGTAACCAATCCGTCTCCAATCAATCCCCAAATAATACTTCTCACATTATAAGACTCAAATCTGTTCTGTATCCGATCAACCAATTCTTGAGCATCTTTTGATCTTTCAGCGCTTTGAAGTTCCGTAAGAATCGTACAAATAACTTGGCAAAGCTTAGTCGGCCTCATCGCGCGCCTCCTTTTCTGCTCATACCGAGGTGCTTTCTCAAAACATCGCGCAGTTGTACTTGCTGTTCTTTCGTGAGCCGCAATGAGCCATCACCAGGCAAAATCGTGAAAACATACCGATCCTTATTCGGAAGCAGGTCAGAAATGGAAAACCCATATTTCTTGAGATCACGATTGATCGCCCGCTCCTTCTTCTTCAGCTGTTTCCTCAACTCTTTCGTAATCAGAACAATACCCATATTCTTTCCTCCATTCAACGAACCGCCTACAAAGTAACAGTTTCAACACAAAATCACAAGTACTATCACGCGTGATAGTGCCCACCGCTTTCCCCATAGGAAAGTACTTTCCTATGGGGAAAGCGGTGGTGATAAAAATCGGCAAATAAAAAACGACGATCTTATCGTCGTTATCTCGATATCTCTTCGTAAGCTTTACGCAATGCCACTACTCCTGGGCATTTCTTGGTCGGGCACTTTATATTCCAGACTGACACCTTGCACTCATCGTCAGCACGCGGGCCATACTCTATGATTTGTCCGGACTTAACCATTTTTTCGTCCGCTTTATCAAGAATAAAGTAACAGCCACAATCATGACATTTGAGCTTTTTCCCAATCCAAGATGGCGATCTTACTTTACCCTTCTTAATAATACGCATCTGAAATCCTTTCAAGGTACGACCACACTCTACAATAAAAAGGCTTATTTCGCAAGTACTATCACGCGTGATAGTACTATCCCATGTGATAGTGGCGAATATTCCATTATCCAGCCATGGCTGGATAATGGAATAAAACAAGCGACCTATTTGGTCGCTTGGCGTAGTTGCTTGATCAGAGTATCGAACACCGCTTTCCGCATAAAATAATGAGGAGCGTGACTGCCACTCTTCCAGCGATCAACGGTTGGCAGAGAACAACCAAATTCGCGAGCTATATCTCTTTGGGTTAAAAATCCATTATCAATAGTCATCGCGATAATCTCCTGAAAATCTTTATCGCTTTTGGTTGAGGCATTCTCGATCTTGGCGATTAGTTCTTCTCTGGTCACTTTTTACCTCGCTTCTTTTCCTGGCAGCACGGAAACTCCTTGCAATGAATATGAATTGGATTCCCACAGCCAGGACAATGAAGATAGTGTCCGTATGGGGCTCCGCCATAGCGTCCAATCGGATCGGCGATGGTTAACTTCAGCTGACATTCGCACAGGAGGCACACGACTTTATCGCCTTCCCAGCAACAGCAGGTTGTTTTGTTTTTCTTCTGACGAATCTTCTTTTCCGCTTCTTCGATAATCAGCGGCCTTCCGACTTTTAGAATCTTCATTTGACCTCCTTTAGGCAACCCCGAACTCGATTCGATGGCTACATGCTTTGCAGTTGAAGACGTACTTTCTTTTACTGCCGAGCCATCTTGCGCCCTTACGAACATCGTCTCCAGCTTTCAAGACATGGATTGTTTTACAGTCCTGTCTATCGCACTGAACCTGTAATCCAACCCACGGCTTCGGACTCTCATTCTTCGCATCCAGTGGCATAACGCCTCCCTTTCAAACCAGCGCACATAACAATTTATGTGCGCGGCCGAGCATATAAAAGGAATTCTTATGTGCTCGGGTACCGCCAGAATAGTACAACAAAACTAACTATGCCGCAACTGCTTTCCTATAGGAAAGCAGTTGCTATCCAGCTGGATAGCACTATCGCGCGTGATAGCATCTTCGCTTTCCTGAGGGAAAGTACTTTCCCTCAGGAAAGCGAAGAGCCGTGAATAAAAAAATCCCACACATAAATTATGTATGGGACACCGGCGCAAGCTTGCCCGCCTAGGGTGGGTTAATGCGCCTTATCGAGCCGATCCTTTCAACTTAGAGACTGTCGGCCTCTCGTAGGATTCGGTCAGAACGCCGAGATCCCACTTGAAGCCGAGGGCCGTCGCAAGCCGGACCATCATCTTGATGGTGATTGGAAACTCGCCATCCAGCAGTTGGGAAAGATATTCAGATGGAATACCAACCCGCTTCGCCAACTCATCCTTGGAAATACCCCGGGCGTCGATCGCGTCATAAACCTTACTCGAGATAGCCACATGAAGTCGACTGGCCTCGCCCTGAACCTCGCGCTCAATATTCTTCCGCTTTTTCAAGATCTCATTCATTTGCCCACCTCCTTACGACGCACATGCGTGCTTCGGCCACAGCTCGGACACTGCGCCGGATTCCGGCGGAAGATCCTGGTCGTTTCAAGTCCCTCCTGTTCAATCGTAACCGATTCAACGCGCTCAACCTTGAAACTCCGTCCGCAGTTTTGGCAGTCATATTCCTCTTCGTTCTTCGGTGCCGGCTCAAGCGGTGGAAGGGTCATTAGCTGAACTCCTTAAAGTGCTAGCCAGATAGTACAATAAAAGATTGTACTTGGCAAGCTTACCCACGCACTAATTTTGCTTATTCAATATTTAAATTTTCTATCTTTAAGTCTTATCTAAATCAAAACAGCGATACGCTAGGGATCACGGCTATTCGCCGCCCGCGTATCGCTGTTCATATATCTGCAAAATTAGTGCGGGGTTATCGTTTTGTTGCTAAAATTTCGGTCGAAACCAACTCCTTCGTCGGAACGTCTCGGAGGCGGTTTTGCTTGGTTCAAAAACCGCCGAGAGAGAAGAAAAGTTTGCCGCTGGAGCAAACTTATTCTGGTTCCGAAAAGGAGTTGGTTGAGGGTACCGAAATTTTAGACAAAACTGATAAAAAATGGCCCGCTTACGCAGGACCATTATCTTCTCCCGAACTCTTATCCTCTTCACTTTCGTCTTCTGTTTCAACTTCCCGTCGCCAGCCATCATCTCCGCTATAAATCCATTTTCCAAAATCAATCACATTCACGACGGTGTGGGATTTATCTAAGATAACCACGCGATGTCCCAGCTTCAACTGATCGATACACATCCTAAAAACGTCCAAAGCCTCGTATAAAAGATCGGCTCGCTCAAGGCGGCACTCCTTTTCTAGCTGATTCAATTCGGCATCAACCTTTTCATCCATCGAAAAAACAAAGAAAATCCGGCGAGATCCATCTGGCAGCTGACCACAGATTAGAGTCTCGCATCGCCAACAATACTGCACTGGAAATCCTTCTTGGTTAATTCCAATCCGGATCTGGGTATTGCAAAGATCACAGGTCAACCAGATATCGACGTATACATTGGCGTCAGGGTCGAACTCCTTCCATGACACCGTCTTGCCTCTATCTCGCAGGCTGAGTTTTCTCGCGGCGCGGCGCGCTCTGAGCCATTCTAACATATGATTTCTCCTGAGGGTTTGTGAGGTTTAAAAGTACGCCAAAATAATACAAAAGAAAACGCGTTAACACAACCCCTCCTTTATTCCGCCGAGGGCTGACAAAAAGGAAGAGCGCTCGACTTACTTTCAATGATAGTGATTAAAGAAAAGAGGTGTATTGACGCGTCAGCACAGGAAATAAAAAACCCTCCGACCTAAGCCGGAGGGCAACTTAATTCTATAGCCCTAATGCCTTTCGAGATGCCAAGCCTTGATACATTCCCAAATCTTCCCCGTGTCTATCCACTCGCAGGCCAGCTTGAGGGTCTCCGGAGCAATCGCTTCTGCAAGTTCCTTTGGTGTCTCTAGCGGACGCGGGTGAGCACCACAACCTGTCGAGATCCACCAAACGGATTTATTATCGAATCCAAGACCTCGAAATGGCTTCCCGAAAACATGACCGTTAAAAAAATAAACGCCGCCTAGATATCCTCGATTTCCCAATTGAATTAGCTTTTTCCCGGTTTCGGTTTTTCTGAAACCATCCACCCACTCAAAAATCCTCTTGGCATGTTCCAAGCCGTTTTTAAGACCCTCTTCCTGACGCTTGAGCTCGTCTTGTTTCGCTTTATTTCTTTTTGCTCTCTCGCTTGCCTCTTCACGATTCATTCCTGCTAACTTCTCATCGATCAGCTTCTTCATTTCATCCGGCACAAAATCATCTTTCTCGATACTCACCCTGCCTCCTTTCAATGTGCGAATATACAACACTATATCACAATACTTTGTTTTCTAAGAACTGATATCGTTGATGTCGTTTTGGAATTGCTGGGCGCGGATCACTACCCGTTCGCCATAACCCCAAAGATGCCGGCGCCAATTTCCGCCAGCGTAATATTTCGCCGCCGCGCAACGCTCCACGTCTAACTTCTTACTATAAATAGCGTCACATCCCCTAGAGGCATCCTTCAAATATAAAGCCGTCGCCACGAAAGCGTCACCGTTATTCCACGGTGAAGCCGGGCTGTGTCCGGTAATATCGGCGACTTTGTCCTTGTAAAGATTCCAGGTGGACGGGATAAACTGCGCCGGTCCCATCGCGCCGCCATAAGCCCCATCTGCATTCGCGCAGGAAACGGTGATCGTATCAGGATTTATGCCCAGCGCGGCAACCAGAGCAAGAAAGGAAGGAATGTCGCGAGTCGGATGCATCGCGGTTTTGTATCCGCATTTTCCGACATTCTGGCCCAGCGCCGATTCACGATCCAGCACGGCCAGGATCATCGCCGCCCGGATGCCAGTAGCCTGTTCGGCGAACTTGGCGAAGTCATAAGCTTTTTCGAAAGTCAGCGAACCGCCGCCGAGGAGTTCGAACAAACGGCTGCGGATCTGCGCCGCGGTTTTCTTGGTCTGCTTCACAATGTCCTGATATTTCGATTCCTGGCCCTTAGTTACCGCGAGGATCGTGGCTTTTTCCTGCTTAGTGCCTTGCAGTGTTTTTTGTTGGGCGTCGTGAGCGGCCTTGAGACGCGCGGCATCACTCCGCTTTTCCGCGAGATCCTCTTTTTCTACTATCAATCGCCCGCGAAGATTCGTAACAGTATCCACCGTCAGAGCCAAATTACCCTGGATCGAAAGACTGTTATTTACGTTATTAAAAAAATCAGAGATGCGCGGATTTTTCAAAAGTACCTCCACCAAACCGGCCCGGTCCTTTTCGTACATATCCCTGAGCAGCCGGTAGAGCGCGGTTTTGTTGAGTTCAAGTTTATCTTCAGTAACTTTGATCTGCGATTTATTTTCGACAATCTCTTTATCCAGCCTAGCCAAGGAAAGACCGATGGCCTTTATCTGTAAATTCAGTTTGTTGATGCGCGCGTTCAACCCACTAATTTCTCCCTGTAAACTTTTCCCTTGTTTCTGATAAAGCTCGATAGTGGCTTGATCTTTCGCAATTTGCGCCTCCAATTCAGCCAGTTGTTGTTCCAAAGCCGCCCGCTCCTCCTGGCTGGTAGCGGCCAGCGAAAATAGGCTAGGCGTGAGACCAGCTAAGAAAATAGCTATTAAAAAACCTGCCAGATACTTTGTCATCCTTATTACTATTATAACCAAAAAGCCCCCAAATGGGGGCTTTTTGTCTTATTTAGTCTTAGAAGCAGCTTCCGGAGCCTTAGCTACATCAGTGGCGGCTTTGACTGCGTCACGCTCGGCTTTCTTCTCTTCTGTCTCTACTTTAATGTCCTCGATCTTCACCTCGGCGGCCAATTTAGCCTCTTCCTCTTCGGTCATCGGAGCGGTTACGGTGGCGACTACGGTATCATCATTTACCAATAGTTTTACGCCGGTTGGAATATTTAAATCTTTTACATAAACGCTCTCGCCGATCTTAGTGATCTTAGAAAGATCAACTTTAATGTTTTGCGGCATTTCGGCCGGCAAGGCTTCTACTTCAACTTCTTGCATCGGTTTCACCAAAATACCCTTTTCACCGGTCACCGCCACGGATTCACCCACGAATTCAAATGGAACTTTAACTTTAATCTTCTCATCAAGACGAACCTGATAAAAGTCCACGGTATTGATGGCATCGCTGACCGGATCCAATTCTACGTTTGAAATCATGGCTGGGCGCTTGTCCTTTCCCAGAACCACGTTGATCATGGAACTTTCGCCGGCCTGCTTTAAAACTTTCCGGAGATCCTTAAGAGCCACGACTAAGTGGAGGTTCTCGATGCCTTTTCCATAAAGCTCAGCCGGGATCATGCCCGCCTGACGCAAAGTCTTAACGGCTTTGCCGAATTTTTCTCTTGTTTGAACTTGTAGATCCATTGCTTGTACTCCGCCAATATAGCTAATCTAGCACCAATATACGAATTAGCATATTCGCGCTTGATTCGTATATTAGTGAAGTTTATTGAACAGTTTCAACCTATTGTAGACTACTTTCTTCATCTCATCAAGTGCCGGGCCCATTAGTTTGTAAGGAGCGATCTCCTCGGGTTTTTCTTTGAGGCTCTTCTCCATTCCTTCACGCCACGCGGCGCGAAGCTCGGTGCTGATATGAATTATCCGCACACCGGCATCGATGGCCAGTAAAAAGTCGGCGTCGGTATTGCCGGAGCCGCCATGAAGCACCAATGGCACTTTTGCGGCCATTCGGACGGCCCGAGTGCGATCAATATCTAGCGCCGGTTCCGGAGCATTAGCAAACATGCCATGAATATTCCCCACGGCCGGGGCTAAAAGATCTATGCTGGTTTCTTCCGCGAACTTTGCCGCCTCTTCGGGTGTGGTCAGATCTTCAGGTTTAATAGCGGCTCCTTTGGGAATTTCTTTTCTGATAGTAGAGCCACTGCCGATATAACCCAGCTCTCCCTCCACCACGATCTCCTCGGATCTGGATCGGACATACTCCACTACCTCTTTCGTTTGCCGGAGGTTTTCTTCCATTGGCAGCTTCCCACCGTCAAAAAGCACGGCATCATAACCCGCTTCCACCGCTTCTTTGATTTTATCCAAAGAATGCGTATGGTCAGCGTTCAAAAAGATTTCCTGATCGTGTTCTTCGCGTAAAGTTTTCACCAGCGCGGCGGCTTCACGTGTATCAATGAATTCCCTCTCGCCTTCCGAGGTGCCGATAATCACTGGAACCATCAGTTCCCGAGCCACTTCAGCGATCGCATTGAGCATTCCGAGTTCAGAAATATTAAAGTGGCCGATAGCGATATTCTTGCGGTCAGCATCTTCTAAAACTTCTCGTAAATTCCTCATGATTACTATTCTAACCCTAAGAGCGACTAGCGACTAGGGCTTAGCGACTAGAATTTCCTAATGGCTAGTGGCTAATCGCTAACTAACTATTTTAAACTTCAAACCATCCTTTGAAAATATTCGCCTTACTCCGTTTCTCCAGCTCTTCCACGTTAAAATAATTTGAGAATATTTTATTCCAAAGCGCTTCCTGCTGATGATAGAGATATTTATTTTTATATTTACGCATCACCAATGCCATCACGGTATCCACGATATTAAAGCTCACCAGCACCTCCACGCCCGTATCGGTCTTAAAGAAATCGCCGACCGTGCCCAGACTTTCCCAAAAATCCAAACCATTCTTGAATTCCGGCATTTTTCCCGGTATGCCGGTCAGCTCTATCTCTGCTTTTTTCCAATGCAATGCTTCCGGGTTCACGCGCGGCTCAAACAACCGCCAATCATTCTCGTCATCCTTTGATAAATACCGCTGTACCACTAAAAATCTCGGCCTCCTGAACTCCTGCATCATCTCCGGCAAACGATGCTCTGTCACATCACCCCGCAAAAGTGAGATTAACTTTTTAGCGAACTCATGGCCATTGCCCATTTTTTGGATTATCCCGGAATAAAACTGCACCTCGTTTAAATAGTGAAGCAATAAGCAAACTAGGCGCAAAGTTTCTCCGGAGATACCCAAAAAGATTGGAATCACGAATATCACGCCCATCTCTTTGAGGTGGCTGACGTTGTGGTACTTCTTCGCCACGAACTTCTCGGCGGCTTTGGCCCACTTCGGGCTCAGCGCCTTTAAAACTATTTCACGTTCTTCGAAATCCTCAAGGCGCAAAGATTCGTATTGCTTGAAAAAAACTTTATTCAACCAGTCAGCCTCTTCCAGAAAACGAAGCGCGCAAAAAATCTCCAACAGGTCCTCTTTTTGCAGCATCTCATCCACGTATTGATACCCTAGCGCTTTTAAAATATTTTTTGGCGGTTCGGCGATCAATAACTGCCTGGCTTTTTCATGCTTAAGAAAAAAGCCTTTCTGGCTAGGATGAATTTTTTTTAACATATCCACGACTTTACCCGCGTCTTTTACGTGGTCGAAGCCTGTCATTTCAAGCGCTTTAAATAAATTAAGGTCATCCGCCTCAACTTTGCTGATCAAGGCATCGAAAAGCTCCTGGGCTGGAACGCTGCGGCTAAGCCCTAGCGTATCGAGGCGCGCGGTCACTATCGCCTCGTTTTCTTCGGCGATCTTTTTGATGACATTAATTTTCCCGGTGGCTCTTTCCATTTCGGCGTCAAATTCCGCGAAAACATGCTTATCCATGCGCAACATCCGCGCGATCTTGTCGTGATGAGGGGTCATATGGTGAGTCTAAAGTTGAAAGTCCTTAAAGTCCATAAAGTAATTATGTTAAGCTTTCAATCTTGATTTCTAAATCTTTCCAGCGAGGATCTTTGTCGAACTCTTCACGGGTTAAAATACCATCAGTCGCGCCGATGTGCTCGACTACCGAAGTAGAGTTAGCCGCGGCGAATCGAATCGCCTTTTTGATTAAATCAGCGTCACCGTAATTCCTGAACCTTGCCAGCATCGCCGTAAACCCGCTGCCAAAAGCGTCTCCCGCGCCGGTACGATCCACAATCTCCTTTTCCCGATAAATCCCGGAACGATAAATGCGTTTACCGTCGGAAACTATGGCGCCGTTCGGCCCATCAGTAATAGCCACGATTCCAGGCATCCGCTTATCCAATTCTTTAAAGACTTCTTTTTCTTTTTTATAGGGCATTTTTAATAGATCGGCCGCTTCGCCGGTGTTCAAGACCAGAAACTCAATATCTTTTAACGAATCCAATATCTCATTCGGCCAATGTTTGATGTGATGACCGCTAGGGTTAAAAGCGACTTTGATTTTATTTTTTTTGGCGAATTGAATAAGCGACGGATACATCGCGTCCGACTCGCCAGCCAAAGAAATATACCACCATCGGGCTTTGAGTTTTTCGAGATCAAGGTCGCGGATCGAAAGCGTGTCTGAAGCGCCGTGATAACTCAAAATAGTCCGTTCGCCGTTTCTTAATAGCAAAGCCGAATAAGCGGTTGGCTTTTCATTGGAAATCACTGACAAGCTCGTACTCACTCCCTCCTTTTTTAACTGCTCAAGAATCTCCGCGCCGGGAAGATCATTACCAACTTTGGCCAAGCAGGCAGTTTTAAAACCATGCCGCGCGAAAGTCACGCTGGCATTAGCGGAATTGCCACCGATCTTAAAATAAGCCTCATCCACACCCAACTTCTCGCCCAATGGCAAAACAATCGCCTTTTTAAGAGGCGCGGCGGGCCAGTTAGTAAGCGGATAGTTAGCTTTCAGGAAATTATCCCTGGTCGCGGAACCGATTGCTACGACATCGTACATAATCTTAATTTTAGCATAAAAATAAAAAGCCGCCCCGAGCAGGCGGCTAAAGATCCAAATGAGTGTAAAGTCCGTAGACCATAGCGATCGCGATACAAATTATCGAAAGGGCGCAAATGACTGCCGCGCCGATCATCAAAACGGCTTTCCATGGGAAATTTTTCACTCGTCACCTCGATGTACTAGTTAAATTTTAACCGATGCCTATTTTCTTTTCAATACTTTTTTCACCGCGCCAACGATATCTTTCACTCCCATTCCATACTTTTCAATAAGTTCCAGCGGAGCGCCGGATTCGCCAAAGACATTTTGAAGACCGATGAACTCCATCGGTACCGGACACTTTTTTGCTAAAAACTCCGCGACAGCTCCGCCAAGACCGCCAGAAACCTGATGCTCCTCCACCGTGACCACTGCTCCAGCTTTTTGCGCTACTTCCAAAATCGTGTGTTCATCGAGCGGTTTTACCGTGTGGCTATTTATCACCGTCACGTTTATTTTTTCTTTTTCCAGTTCTTTGGCGGCAAGCAGAGCGTTGTGAAGTAAAAGCCCGCAACCAATGATCACCACATCCGGCTTGCCAACTTGTCCTGAGCCCGCCTGCCCCGCCGTGGCGGTGGCCGAAGGATTCCACATTATCTCCGCTTTTCCAGGAGTAAACGGCGTGTCTTCCGTGGTCATCACCGGAGATTTCTCGCGCGCGAAACGGATATAAGTCGGGCCCCAGAGTTTGGCCGCGGCGATGGTGGCCTTTTTAGCTTCGATCGCGTCGCAGGGTACAAACACTTTCATATTCGCCAGCACGCGCATTGTGGCGATATCCTCTACTGCCTGATGCGTGGCCCCATCTGGCCCCACCGAAATGCCGGCGTGATGCCCGGCGATCTTCACGTTGGAATCGTTGTAGGAAATCGTAGTTCGGATCTGCTCCCAGTTTCGGCCAGGAGAGAAGGCGGCGTAAGAAGAAATAAAAGGAATCTTTCCGGAAACTCCCAGTCCCGCCGCGATGGCCGCCATATTTTGCTCCGCCACGCCAAGCTCAAAAAATCGTTCAGGATATTTTTTCGCGAAAGCTTCAGATCGGGTAGACTCGCTCAAATCCGCGCAAAGCACCACCACATTCGGGTCGGCCTCGCCGGCGATCAAAAGCCCATCGCCGTAACCATTACGAATAGGCTTTTGATCTACGTCCTTATCAAAAACTTTCGGATTTAGTTTTAGTTCTGGGTTTAACATGGAATAATTTTAAATTATAAATTTTAAGTTTTAATTGAATGAATCAATGAACAAATTTTTAAACATTTTATCATTTTGATTTAATTTAAAATTAAAAATTTAAAATTGAAAATTAGCGCTACTCGTGTTCTGATTTTATTTTCCCTTTTAGCGTCCTTAATTCTGCCAGCGCTTTATTGGCTTCTTCTTTATTCGGCGGTTTGCCGTGCCAGTTGTAATCATTTTCCATGAAGCTCACTCCCTTCCCCGGAATCGTGTGCGCGATGATCACAGTCGGTTTTTCATAAATCGCCTGCGCTTCAGTGATCGCGTCCACGAACTGCTCGATATTATGGCCATCAACTTCCAGCACGTGCCAGCCGAAAGATTCATATTTAGATCGGAATGGCTCAAGCGGCATGATATTTTCCGTAAAGCCATCGATCTGAATATTGTTACGATCCACCACCATCGTGAGATTGCTCAACCGATTTTTTCCGGCAAACATCGCCGCTTCCCAGGTGTTGCCGCAATCATGCTCTCCGTCAGAAGTAAGCGCGTAAACCCGGTATTTCTTTTTATCCATTCGCGCCGCGAGCGCCATACCCACTGCTTGTGAAAGTCCGGAGCCAAGCGGGCCGGAAGTAGTTTCCATACCCGGAAGAGAAGTCCTATGCGGATGCCCCTGAAGCCGGGAATTTATTTTGCGGAGAGTTTTTAATTCGGAAATCGGAAAATATCCCGCGTGCGCCATGGTTACATACCGCACCGGGCAAATATGACCGTTGGAAAGAACTAGCCGATCTCGCTCCGGCCAATCCGGCCGTTTCGGATCATGATTCAAAATATGAAAATAAAAAGCGGTGAAGATATCAGTCATGCCGAGCGGACCGGCTGAATGACCGGAACCGGCCTGAACCAGCGTCTCAATAATATCCTCACGGATCTCAGTCGCCTTTTCCTCGAGGAATTTTAATTTTTTATCGTGCAGAGCGGGGAGCATTATAATTTTCAATTTTTAAACTGTTTGTGAATTGGGTCATTGTAAATTGATTGAAAATTGCAAAATTGTTAATTGGAAATTTATAATCTGGAAAGTTCTTCAAACGCCGCTTTCGGGTCAGTGCTACTGAATATGTAAGACGCCGAGATTAGTATGTCCGCCCCGGCTTCTCGAGCTAATTGGGCGGTTTCTTGGTTAATACCGCCATCTACTTCAATTATAGCATCCGGCGCGTTGACTCTAAGGAACTTAATCTTCCCCAGGATCTTTGGATCAAAGGACTGGCCAGCCCAGCCCGGCGGGACGGCCAATAATTGAAGGTATTTAAAGTCGTCTTTGTGAGCTAAAAGCCGCTCCACATCCGTACCCGGATTGATCGCAAGCATCGCTTCCACTCCATATTTTTTACATTTTTCCAGAAGATAGACAGAATCCGTCATCGCTTCCAGGTGAAAGATCACCCGCTGAATTTTTCCGGTCCTTAACCAGCTATCAATCACCGCTTCGGGACTGGAAACCATCAGGTGTAATTCAACTTTGACCGATGACAAATGACCGATGACATTAACCAGCTCAGCAGGGCTTCCCCAAGTCGTGTTGGGTGAAAAAATCCCGTCTACTATATCCAAGTGCGCCCACCCATCCTTCGCCAAGGCTTCGGAGGGCAAGTTCGCAAATATATTTTGAACGATTTTAAACTGGCGAGCGGCCTCTTCCGCATTCTGAACATTAATCGCGGGAATAACTTGCATGGCTTAAGTATAACAAAATTACCCACGCACTAATTTTGCCTTTTCAATATTTAAATTTTTCTATCTTTAAGTCTTTTTTAAATTAAAACAGCGATACGCTGGGGATCACGGCTATTCGCCGCCCGCGTATCGCTATTTATATATCTGCAAAATTAGTGCGGGGTTATCGTTTTGTTCCTAAAATTTCGGCTCCTTCGGCAAGCTCAGGATTGAAATTTTAGACAAAGCCGATAAAAAAGACCCCTTATTGGGGTCTAAAGTATTCCCTTCTGCTTCATGTGCCAAAGAATCGATCGCCAGGCTGGTTCGAGATCAAAGCCAAGCGCCACGTCTGGATCAGCCCAGGTCAGCGACCCGTGCTTCGTCGGCTCCATGATCGCGCCAAGTTCCCGGTCGATTTCAATCAGCATGATGTACCAGTGGTGATTCTTGGCCTTACGGCAAGGATTCGAGGCCCAGAGCTCAAGTACGATAGAAGCACTCTTCAGCGCCTTATTGATCCCCGTCTCTTCCTCAAGCTCACGCAGCCCAGCGTAGAATGGATGCTCATCCTTCTCGATGTGGCCAGCCGGGCAAGCATAGCCAAGACCGGGATCGAACTCACAATTGGACGAATCTTTTCCGCCGTAGATGCCCTTCAGGCGATCCAGTAGCAAAATCTTGCCAGTTGGAGCACGGACTACCATCCCAACACTCGCGCATTCGGCATCAAACGGGCCAATCTCACGAATCGTAATCGGATACTCGCAACGCGGGATTCTGGGAATTTCCACTAGTTGCCTCCTTTCAGGCGTTGCAGGTTCAATGAAACATTTTTACCGCTGTGTTTCCGTAAAGCTTCCGCGAACTTTTTCACCAGCTCGACGGCCGCTTTCTCACGTTCTTCCGTAATCATCAAGATTTGCGGCTGCCAATGTGGTTCAAGCGAAAATCCATCGATCAAGATAACGTCCATGGTGAAGCAGGGATCGTCTTTGCCTGCGGGCAAAACTTCAATGACTTTCCCTTCTCTGACCCAGTCATTAAATTCAAAACCGGATTTTCTAGCCGCGTACAAAACATAATTGTACGCCTCCATAGGATGCATGCCCATCTCTAGCTCCTCAAAAAACTGACTAAATAGTACTATAAATTTTAAAACTTGGCAAGGCGACGAACATGACGCTCCTCGCCAGTAAATGGCGTGCCTAGCCAAAGATCGATAGCTTTCAGCGCTTCATCTTCCGCCACAAACCTCGCACCGATTGCAAGCAAATTGGAATTATTGTGTTCACGCGACAATCGAACAATCTCTGTGTTACCTCCATAATAAACCGCCGCGCGAACATTCTTTTGACGATTAGCCACCATCGCCTCCCCTTGTCCGGAGCCCCCAATGAAGATCGCCCGATTTTCCGGATTCTCTGAAAGCGCTTTTGCCGCCGGGATCATAAAGTCCGGATAGTCATCTAGCTCGCTGTATTCCGAAGCGCCAAAATCCTGAACCTCGTGGCCCTTCTCCTGCAAAAACTTTTTAACTTTTTCTTTTAGTTCAAAACCCGCGTGATCCGCGGCGAGATAAATTTTCATAATTTAAAGATACTCAGCGGCTTTTTCTACGTGTTGCATCAGTGTAGCCACATACCCGAACTCGTTGTCATACCAGGACAAAACTTTTACTAAATCCCCATCCACGACCCTGGTGTAGGTCAGATCCACCACCGCGCCGTAAGGTTCACCGATCACATCCGAAGACACGATCTGATCCTCGGCAATTTTCAAAATATTTTTCCACTGGGCGGATTTTGCGGCTTTGCGGAAAATTTCATTTACTTCCTCTACCGTAGTTTTACGGGAAGCCACGAAAGTAATGTCGGCGAGCGAACCAGCTACGATCGGCACGCGATAAGCCAAGCCATCAAACTTGCCTTCCAGCTCTGGAATTGGCCGGGTCACGGAAATCGCCGCGCCCGTGAATGACGGAGAGATATTCACCGCCGCCGCTCGGCCACGCCGGTAATCTTTGCCTTTAGTTGGACCGTCCACCAAATTCTGCGTGGCGGTGTAGCCGTGAACTGTCGCGAGCATCGCTTTTTTAACTCCAGGATTCTCCGACATGATCGCGATCACCGGATGAGTAGCGTTGGTAGTACAGGAACCGTTAGAAGTGATCTTGCAGAATTTAAAAGCCTCTTCATTAATTCCCATCAACACGGTCTTGGCATCATCGCGCTCCGCGTCTTTAGCTGGCGCGGTGATCACCACTCGCCTGGCTCCCGCGGTTAAATGACCTGAGGCCAATCCGAAAGATTCAAAAGCCCCGGTGGATTCCACGACAATGTCTATCTTTAAGTCTCTCCAGGGAAGCATATTTAATTCTTTTTCCTGGATCACTTTAATTTTTCTTTGCCCTGAGCTCGCCGAAGGGTTGCCCACAACTAAATAACCCTCTTCTCCATGGCGTTCTACCTTCACCTCTTGATCATAAGTGCGATAAACTGAGTCGTATTTTAATAAGTAAGCTAAATTATCAATGTCACCGAGGTCATTTATAGCCACAATTTCAAAGCCTTTCTTGCCGAACATCTGGCGGAAAAATAGCCTACCAATCCGCCCAAAGCCGTTAATTGCGATGCGTGTCATTGTTATTTTAATTATACATTATATGTTCAACAAACGGAGGCCGGTCCCTTTATCCAATTTCCTAGATAATCCGGCTTCTGGGAGAATCGTAAGCTCTAAAGTACCGCCAACCGTGGCGCTCAAGAGATGGCCGCCAAAGGCCTGGAAATTCTTTTTACCCAGCACGGCATGAATATGCATAAAATCTTTTCCTTCAGCTTGCGCTAGATTGCCAACTAGACTCGGCACTTCAAATGGCCCGTCAAATTTCTTTTCGTTATACTTCCTGGTCTTAAGATCATAAAAAGCCAGCTCGGCTTTCAAGAATCCACCAAGCCCAAAAAATGAAGCGCTTTTAATTTTGTGTTTTTGGAAATACCGCTTAAGCGCGGGAATAAAATCCTCTCCCTTTTTGAAAACAATCATCATTACTCTAGTTTACCAAGAGATAAGCCTCATCACCAACTTTTAGGTTAAGGATATTGGTCGACTAATCAGTATACCCTTACCAAAACTCCAAGAGAGCCATGATAAATAACTTCTGATTTATCAATTTTAAATGCCTTAAAAATCGGCGCCGGAATCAAAATAAAAGATGGCCGTTGAATCTTGGTATCATTTTCAAAATTCCATATTTCTCTGCCGCCACTATAATAAACAAGCGTGTCGCGGTAGGGCCAAGCATATGCATAGACAGGCATCGCTTCTCCCGTAATCTTTTTTCCAATGACCCGCTCCTCCTCCGCGAGAAAATACTTACTTATAACGCCTTTCGGATAAATTACTTTATCAAAATATATTGGGAAAAATATTTGCACCGAAGTCAGAACAAGTGCGATCAAGGATAACCCCACAACCCCTAGGCCAAAACCCGGGCTACCTAGCCTAGATTTTATGCGATCAAGACTGATGGCTATAAAAATTGAGGCAAGCGGATAAATCGGAACTAGGTAATAAACTAGCTTGGTTTTCGAGAGTGAGAATAATATAAAAACGAAAGCCGCGCTTAAAAATATGGCTACCTCGGGTCGTGATCTAGTAATATTTTTCCTATCAAAAATTGCCATATATACTGCTAATAATATAAGAACTAGAAACCATGGTTCGCTCTGATAGAATAGATTTTTAAAATAAAACCAAACCCCTGGATCATTTCCCAGGATAGCCTCCGTAAACCTATTTAAAATATGATAACCAAAATAATTATTCCAAAACGCGAAACCAAACTTAACCGACTGATAGATATGCCATGGTAATATAAGCACTATGGCTATAATTCCGGATAGCCAAAAATATTTATTTTTCACACACGCCCAATCCTTATTTAAAGCACAAAATATTAAAATTATTGGTATGGCCAAAAATCCGATAACGCTTTTAAACAAAACTCCGGTCGCGACACCAACGCCAACGCCTAAAAACCATTTGGGATTACCGCGAGCCTGCAAAAAGGAAAATATGCCAAACAAGATCGACGCAACGACAGGAACGTCCATGCGCACCTGACGGCTGGCGTCCAAAAAGGCGCCGGTTGTTAATAAAATCACCGCCGCTAACAATGCAGCTTTTTTACTATTCGATAAACGAAGGGTGATGAGATAGGTTAAATAAATTGCCAAGATCGCCAATAGCGCTGTCGGCAATCTCATAGCAAATTCATTTTCGCCGAATATAGCGACACTGCCGGCCATCAGCCAAAAATATAGAGGCGGCTTTTCAAACCAACTCTGGCCAAGCCGTGTAAAATTCAAAAAATCCCCTCGCTGCCAACTTTCATGAAAAACCTGCGCATAGTGCGCCTCGTCAGAATCAATCAATGGGCCACTGCCCAGACTGATTAATACAAAGACTAATGCGAAAATAATAAGTATCGCTAAAGAATATTTGCGTAAAAACTCAGATGGCATTACTTAACAATTCTCACCAAATCTTCGCCCCGAATTGCATTATTAGAATTTGTTTTGCCTTTTAGGACCCCAACAGTATCGCCAACCTGGAAGCCAGCTCTGGCAGTATAAAAGTGGCAAATCAAATCCAACCTGTTATCCATATTAACGTCTTCCGAGCCACTACACTTTTTCAAGCTAAGCTCATTGCCAATCTTCCCAAACGTTAAGGAAGATATGTCTACACTGCCTGGAGCATCAAAGTCTTGACTAGACAAAATCGCGACCGGGATATTTCCGTTGCTTCCGGTATTAACCGAGTTTGGATAGCTTCCGGGCTTTATATCAATAGCTACATTTAAAACAGTTGAACCAAGGAGTCTAAAAGTGAGATCATTGCCGGGGAAGTAATCCCAACCATAACTACGCCGCAACATCAAACGGCCGGCTGGATAGGCATCTATAGAGTCGCTGGCTCTTATGTCAAAAACACCGCCCTGAACATTGGGAACTTCTATGACAAGCGCATAGGGTTGGTTCGCTCTCAACTGCAATGGAGACGCGGAAGTTTCTACAACTGTCGGGAAATTATCCAAATCACCAGGTTCGGTTGTTGGATAACTACCAATTAAAACGGCCGCTGGGTCGTCAGGAAATGCAGACATTGATGGTAATTCGTAAAAATCAATTCTCGCGGGACCTCCATTGATACGCGCTGGCATCTGAACTTCCGTTAATGACCCAGCGACCGCCAAAATAAAGTTTTGTGCAAAGGCATCATTACTTCGCGGAGCTGGATGATTAGGGTATATCGAATATGTCCTTGTGCTAATAAGCTGCTCAAACAATACATCCTGTTGCTGCTGGGCGGACGCCATTCCTGCCAAAAACGTTATAGCGACAAGCGCTAAGCCTTGTGCCGTTAATATTATGTGTTTTTTCATTATTTGATTATACCAAAATTAATCTTATTAAGTGGCCTAGTTTACCAAGAGATAGACTTCATCACCAGCTTTAATATTGGATATCTTCGCCATGCCAGCGTTGATCTCAAGAACATTATCAATCGGCTCGGGCGGGAAATAGGCCCTGGGATCGGAAGAACTATCCGGTGGAGCGTCGCGTTCTATGCCGACCACTCGTCCATCCGTAATCCAAATAAAGTCTAAAGGGAACTCCATCCCCCGCATCCAGAAGCTGTGAAAGCCCTGGTCTTCAAACACAAAAAGCATTCCCTCGTCGCTTCCCAGCTCTTTCCGGCCCGACAGACCTTGGGCGCGGGAACGCTGATCATCCACGATCTGTACCCGGAATTTCGCTGGGCCGATACCAAGAATTCCAATCCGCGGCTCTGGCTTTAAAAATCCGCCAGCGATCGTCAGCGTGGCGATCAAAGCAACCAGAGTGATCACGAAAGCGAGACCTGAATATTTAAAAAGTTTGGGCATTTATTTATGTATTAATCTAAAAACGACAATACCAAAAGCCACGGCGACATTCAGCGATTCTTTTTTTCCATGCATCGGAATTTCCAAGATTTTATCGGCTTTTTTGAGAATTGCTGGCGATAAACCTCGCACCTCGTTGCCTACGACGAGGGCAATTTTCAATTTTAAATTATCAATTTTCAATTTATGATACGGAATAGATTTTTTGGACTGTTCGATCGCGAAAATTTTATATCCCTCTTTTTTTAATCTATCAATCAGCCTTGAAGTTCCTTGCGCTGAGCGCGCCGAAGCGTCCCACGGCACGCTCTTTTCTCCGCCGAGCGCCACCTTGGTCAACTGCGGGCGCGGACGGCCAAAAATATCCACCGGCTCAGGCGTGATTCCGCCAAGATAGACTTTTTCTATCCCCGCGGCATCAGCCGTGCGGAAGATTGAGCCGACATTATGCAGGCTGCGGATGTTATGAAGAATTGCGATCATCTTATTAATTGTAGCAATAAAAGACCCCGTCCTTTCCTTAGAAAGAGCGGGGTTAACTATTTTAGCCGCCGGTGAACCGCGTGTTCTCGTAACGAATGACATAGCGCATCTTAGTGCTGGGTGGCATCGCCACGTCAACCTTGGTCGGAGATGTAATACTGAACTTCCGATGTCTCCGCGCGATCATGCGGGCTGTTTTAGTGTTCAGTGGAATATCATAACCATTGGTTACATTCCGCAAACCAACCAGCTTGTCATCTTCAAAGGTCGCGAGATACTCGATCCATATTCCTAGCCGCGAATGCTTTCGCCAAAGCTTCCACTCTATTTGCATGTGCCACCTCGGGAAAATGTAAGGAAACTATATCAGTATATTGAGATTGCGTCAACAATGTAAAACCCCCACTTTTTAAGTGGGGGTCCTTGCTTACTTCAGATTCCGTTTCACGAGTATATCGATCTGTTCCTCGCTCAAGTCATCCGCGCCGTGTTTTTGAACAGCTTCCAGCGAATTCTGGAAATCATCGATCTCATGAGTATCCTTCTGATACTTCCGGTCTCGATACTTGGAAACCGCGAGATTGAATAAGGATACCGACAGAAACCCAGCGGCTAGAAATCCGGCCAGATACATGAAAACCATAATGCCATGGAAGGACATCAGGAAAATGGCCATTCCGACCGAACCGGCCAGGAAAGTCCACGGAGCGATCGCGTCCGCGTGCTTGTCCAGCACTAGACTGATCATTCTCTTGATCATGACTACCTCCGAGTTATGTGTTCAGAACTGACAGTATTATATCAATAAACTCGGTTTTTGTCCACACAGGAACACGCCCCACCGCGATAAGTCATCACCGTCGCCTGCTCCATGTATTCCGGATTCTTTTTCTTGAATCCTGCCACACAGATAAGCTGATCGCGACCCGTATCACCAGCGCAACAAAAAACTTTCCGGGAAGTCTCGCCCACGAACACCAACTCATCTTCCTTAAACTTCCGATGGCAAAACTCGCATTCCAGCGCCGCGCCCATGTAAAAGTTCTTCACTTAGCACCTCCTTAAGTTCTGGTTAGACTGTAAATAAAAATGACCCCTTCGTAAAGGGGTCATCTGAACCTTTTGGGTTCAGTTCCGATTGAACCAGTCCGGCGACTCGTGGGCCAGATCGGCGTCGACCTTGGACTTGAACGCCCGCGCTCGCCGATTGCGGGCAGCCGCATACCGGGATCGGATCACGCGGATCGTGATGCCGATATGCGCCGCGCCGATCAATATCAGGGTCACGGCGCCTCCGAAGAACAACGGCCAGAGGTCCTGCAGCTTCAGGACCTCCACCGCGAAGACGACCGATCCGCTGAACACCAGCGCGAACATCGCGAGAACGAAGATCTCGATCCGGTTCATAGTCAATCCTTTCTTAAATGTCCTGTTAGCATTATACCAAAATATAGCCTATTTGTCAAGCCCTCTCAATTTCCCCTATTTACCTACTCAATCGTCACCTTTTGCATCACCACTGGCTGAACCGGGCGGTCGCCGGAGCCGGTCTGTACCTTGCCGATCTTATCTACCACCTCCTGGCCCTCGATCACCTTGCCGAAGATCGTGTAATTATACGGGAGCGGATAATCCGCTAACATCACGAAGAACTGACTGCCGTTGGTGTTGGGACCGGAGTTCGCCATCGCCACGATACCCTTTTTATATCCTTGCTTCGCCAGCGCCTGGGAGTTCAATTCATCCTCGAATTTATAACCCGGACCGCCAGTGCCGGTGCCATTCGGATCTCCGCCCTGGATCATAAAACCGCCGATGATCCTGTGAAAGATCAAGCCGTCATAAAAGTTATTCAAAGCCAGCTTTTTGAAGTTCTCGCTGGTCTTCGGCGCCTCGGCTCCGTAAAACTGGAATTTGAAAGTTCCGTAATTCGTCTCTACTACCGCCACCTTTCCTTCCGCTACTTTTTTATTGATTTCTTCTTGTGTCATGGTTGGTTGATTATTATTTTCCGCCGACTGCGGATTGGTATTATTGTCGTTCAATATAAACATCGCCCCGATTCCGATAATGCCTAACACTAAAACCGCTCCTAAAATTTTATACATATGAAAGATTCTACCACTGGTTGACCGGAAATTCAAAATCTGCGAAGATGACTCTGTTCTTTTATAGGAGGCGGCGAATGAGTAATCGACTGAACATTTGGTTGGGCGGAGGAAGCGTTAATTATCCGAAATCCGCGCATCCGTGGGTCAAGAATTGGCGCGCGACCTTTCGACGGTTCGTCAGAGAAAAGGGCCTGGATGTCAGCGAGGTTTTGGTGAAAGATTCCGCGGCATATTCCTTTGATACGCATCCGCTGGCCATGCAAGACTGTCATGTCGTCGTCGTGAATCTTCGCAAACTGCCAAAGTCAGAGGCCTACAAGACGATGCTTGAACTCGGCTGCGCCTACGGACTTCTCAAGATGATCCTGGTCATTACCGACAAACAGACCCTAGAAAAATACTACCCGACCGTTAAGCTATTGAAGGCTCTCGTTGCCGAAGACATGGACTCAGCCTTGAAATACATATTAGCCATGCCCGACTTGGTCTTCGCCAGAAAATCCTAACTGCCCATAATGGGCAGTTTTTTATTTGAAATAATGCCTAGTTTTGTCGGTGGCTAACAACCGAAGACCGTAGTTGTTGGGTTCATAACCAGGCTGATAGGCGTAATAAGCGAAAGTAAGATAGTCAGTTCCCGCGACCGGAGCAGTAATGAAATTCTCCGGCACTACCTTGAAGCTATGCAATCCTGGACCGACATTCGCCCAGTTCATTCCATAAGACGCGTGATTCCCGGCCATTCCATTACAAGCCCCAGAATTATCCGGCAAAATTAAAGACGCGCCCTTAGTTATTGAGCCGCGACAGTTATCATATTCTATTTTTAATCCATTAGGCGCGTGCAAGCCCCATGTGCGGTATGGAACTTCGGTGCCGGTAAGGTCTAACCAAAAAATATCATCCGTAACCGGCGCTTCCTGGTTGTAATAAATAATCACCGCGTGCCAGTTGTTCGGCGCGATCTGGCCAGAGGTTATACTTGGCAGTTGTTTCAAGATAAATGGGTACGCGTCCCAGGTCAGATTAAGTAAATACGGCGAACCGGTCGCGGTGGCATCTTGGAAAAAATCTACGGCGCTAAAAAATCCGCCTGGATTTTTATTTGCCTGCGTTGTTGGTGAAATTAAGCCATCTTTATCTTTAGTAATAATTTCAAAAGAATAATCCCGGCCAAGCTCAGCGATAATTCTCTTATACTGCCCCACCGAAGTGGTGGCAAGAGGCGTTGAACTGCCCGACAATATTTCTGCTAACGAATAAGTTAAATCGGGCAAGACATCCCAGTTTAAAATCAGCTCCATAGCCTGGGAGCTGAAGGTAGCATTGAAGTTGTTAACCGCGGCGGGCGCGGATCTCGGCTCCGGTAAACTGGTTTTATTTTGAGGTGCTGGCAGATCACGAACTTCCCAATCGGCTTGTGGTGAGCTTGCCGAACCATCCGTATCGCATCCGTTTCCTAAGAATTCGCCGCTACCGCTAGCGGTAACACAATCGTTCTGCCAAGCCTTCCTTTCCAGGCTGTAACCCGGAGAAAAACCGGTCAGCGCGCTAGTATCATAGTGAGCTGCGTCCACTCCGCTCGGGCTGGAAGTTGAAATATAATCAGTTGAATTAACCAGATAAATTGTTGCCGAAGTGTTGCTCAAGCTTCCGCTCGACCACAAGAGATCGCCAGCGCTATTCCCTCCCAACCAGATCAGGAAAAAACTTTTGGCCGCGACTGAATTTCCGGCTTCAAAGTTCTTCTTAGTTAAACTACCGGTTGAAGAAAGGTGTTGAATTGACCAGCTCGATAAATCCACGGCCTGATCGGTCGGGTTATATAGTTCGATCCATTCCTGATTTGTGTCCGCGCCTACAGCATCAAATAGAATTTCGCTGATAACTAAATGGCTGGCTTGCCCCGCCGTGACGATGGCCGGTTGTTGGGTTTGAGGGGGCTGTGGTTCGTTGTTTGTCGTTGGTTGTGAAGTTACTTGCGGTGCTGGCGGTGGCGTACTCGTGGTACTTGCGCCTGTCGGATTAAATGGCATCGTCCCAGCGCTGTTTTGAGCTTTAGGCGTACCATAAATGCCGTTCGTGGCGTTACCATCATAATTCCGCCAGGATAAATCCGCCTGGCGCTCCATCGTGCGCTTGCTGGAATTATCCCCAGCTGACCAATCTGGCGCAGCCATTGCCTCATCAGCCAAATCACAATTTGAATTAAATAGCCTTAAGCCCTCACCGACATTGGATAGCGCGCCGGTATACTTTTGGTCCATGGTAACTCCTGGCACAGAATTATCATCAGTTCTTTCTAATAAATAAAATCCGCCGGGAACAAGTTTCCCGGTTAGTTTGGCCTTGATGTCATCGCCCATATCCAAAACCTGCCAACCGGAAAGATCAATTTCTTGGCCGGAGATATTTTTCAGCTCAATCCACTCGTCGCTGGTGCTGTTCACCGAGCCCATCCAGGCAACCTCATTGATAACTAACTTTTTGTCATTCTGAGGAAGTTTGACGACCGAAGAATCTCCAAAAGAACACAGGTTAAGCGCGACTATCTCTACCGGTATCGGCTCTATGATTTTTGGTGTTGGGACGATTTTTGGTTCAGTCGCCTGGACCACTGGCTCGATGACGTTGACCACGCTTGCGACGGGTTTTGGCGGTGCTGTGGGCGCAGGCTTGCCCACCGTAGCTTTAGCGGAGGTGGGCACCGGAACCTCCGGCACATTAGTCGTGGTATGAATCTCTGCTAGTACATCATATGGGCTCGTCGACTCCGCTCCACCAAAAATCTGATTAAAACCATCAACTAAAGTTCCCAGAAACGGCCGCCTCTGCTTTTCCAGCGTTAACGCCTTTTTAGCCTTTTCGGCTTCTTGGAAAAATAAATTTATCGCGCCAGCCACATGCTGGGCGGCTTTGGTCGAGAGACGGAACCAGTAGTCTTGTAATACTGATTTTTCCTTTGCGTCATCTAATATCAGACTCTCCGATTTCCACAAGTTTTCACCGTCATCCAAAGAAATAGCAACTCGATAATCTCCGAATTCCTTGTCAGTTTTGTAGACGAAAACACGACCATCGCTCTCTTTAGTATAATCCGGATTAGGTAGCTCATAATTCTTAATCGAATCCCGGCTATAAAAATTATTATTTGAATAAAGGGCCATTGAATCAAAATATTCAGATAAACCACTAAACGAAATCGGCTTTTTATTTTTCAGCCGGCCCGCTAAATCAACATCAGGATTTTCAAGATCAAATTTATGCGACCAGTTTTCATATGGGCTCCCGCCATGGTCAAATGGCGGATGGGCGTCATTGCGGGTATGGTCCGGCACGGCCATATCCTCAATTAAATGAAGCGCATGACCCAGAGCGAACATCGCCTGCTCGAGTTTGCCTTCGGCATAAAGCTGAATGGCAGATTCCCAGGTAAAATTATCTTGGTGGAAAATCGGCTTGATCTTATCCAACGCCGAAGCAGTCAATATTGAGGCTTCGGTTTGCGGGAAAACTCGATAAAGCAGGGCCGTCTGAGCTTTAGCGTCCCTAACCCAGTCTTTGGCGGCCATACCGGAAAAGTTAAGATCGACCAGTCCGCGCTGATTCACCGGATCATAAAAATGATTCATGTATCGCGGAGAATTGTCCTCTAGCCTAGCTCCATCAATCAGATAATTAATAGTTTCTTCGGAGAGTTTTTTATCCGGAAAATTCTTATTATAAAACTCCGTCGCGGCTTGTGTTAAAAAGGCGTGAGTCTCCACGCCATAGGCCAATACATTTTGCGAACCAAGAACTAAGAATCCCAACACTAAAATTGGGATTTTAAATCTTAAAGACTTTCGATTTTCCATAATTTAGAATATTCATTCAGTCTCATGTCTATGACAACGCTGACGATGCCCTTAGAATTTAAGATTTCGAACGCGGCTTCTTTCGGGTCACTACCTCTAACTTCTTTTGCTAAAAGTGTAATATCGCTGGCCATTTTATTTAATAATCCAGCCTCCTTAACACTCACAAGATGACTAACCCACTTCTCCCTACTCAAATTCTCATCAAGCAAGAAATATTTACTCGCTAAATCAATATCGCCTTTTTTGAGCGCGGCCACGAAAAGATCCAAAGTTTCCTTCGGGGTTTTGCCACCATAAGTAT
This sequence comes from Parcubacteria group bacterium Gr01-1014_3, assembly GCA_007376445.1. Taxonomy (GTDB): domain Bacteria; phylum Patescibacteriota; class Minisyncoccia; order UBA6257; family WO2-44-18; genus VMGF01. Next base: position 86,914 of record VMGF01000001.1, read on the forward strand.
CGGCGGTCATCGCCGCGATATAAGCCTTCTCGGCTTTTTCGATCTGCTCAACCTGATTCTCCACAAAACGGCGCGCCTTTGCCGCTGAACTTAAATAACCATCCCAAAGCCAATACCCGCCACCAATAACCAACATCACTCCCAAAAATATTCCTAAAAATTTCTGATAACTATTTTTCGAGTCCATAATTTAATACTCCGCAGTCTATCACCATCACTATACCTGTCAATATTAAATTTTATCTTTTCTTTATCTCCCATATAGTCAGGTTGCTTTTATGACCATACGGTCATAAAAGCAACCGGGTGCGCTTAAACAGAAAAGTGATCCATGGCGTCTTTGCTACCTTCAAATTTGGATACCTCAATCAATCTAATATATGGGCTTATCCTTAAATACTCTGAAATGAAGTCTATTTCATTCTTGCATTGGTAAGGGTAAATCCAAACGCTCTTTTGTAATTGATAAAATCCCATAGATCTCAATTTTAATCTGAAGTTGCGCCTCTCTTTTGAAAAGGTGTTGGGAACATCAAAGATCACAAAGCGCCAAAAACCGTCCCATTTTATTGGTTTATTAATTTTAATTTCATCGATATTGTATTGTAGTACAAATTTTTTACCATTTTCCGTAAGAACGATTTTGAGACTGCCATCTGACATCCCTACTGATTTAATTAATCTCGCGCGCTTCAATTCTTCAAAAGTCTTCCGAATTTTGAATTTATTACTTTTGCTTTCTCGATTGTATAAGTCCATAAACTCTTTAACCACCATTCCCAAGCCGGGCATTGCCGCAAGGGTTACCACAAGTCCAGCAACTGCTGTGGCGCGCGCCACGGATAAAAGTATATTTTTAGTAATTTCTCCGCTAAACTTTATTTTTGCCATATTTTTTGTTGGGTTCCTTACGGTTCCTTTTATGGCCGTATGGCCATAAAAGGAACCAGATAGTGATCTATAGTTATATAATAATTACCTATTTCCTTTTCGTTAGTTGAGCGCGGGCGAGATCAGAGATCTGCCAGAGGCCAAGCTTGGCGTTTGGCGCCACGGAAAATATCAGAGCCTCGGTTTTTAGTTTATTGATGAGCGCGAAGCGCTTGAGTTGAGTAGTCGCCTCTCCATATGGAACGGCGGCAGAGATCGATTTGGACATAGTCCCAAGTAGATCGTTGTCTTTGTTGGTCTGTAAAATGGTCACCCAGCTGGCGTAGCCTTCTTTGTTCTCCTCGCTGAATAAACGCTGAGCGGCTTCAGTGTCTTTTTCATTTAAAGCCTTCACTAAAAACGCCATGACCTCATCCGCGGTCTTGCCGCCGAAAACAAAATTTCTGACCACGAGCGGACCGGAATTCTGATACCGCTCCCGCGCGAAATAACCCACGCCCATCAACACTGCCAACCCGGCGGTCGCCGCAAGAACCAATAATAATTTCTTAAAGATTTTCATAAAAGAATAAATCCACTTTACTAGGACTTTTTAAGATGCGCAAGGGCGTATTCCAGTGAAGCGCCCACTTTTTTACCGGGATTGAAGATCCGGTCCGGATCAAAGATATTTTTGATAGACTCGAAAATTTTATAGACTTCTTCGCCATACATCATGGAGAGATACGGGCTGCGGATCAGGCCATCGTTGTGCTCGGCGGTGATCGAGCCACCGAAGGAAAGAGTCAGCTTATAAACTTCGTCCATTACCGGGGCGATCTTGGCCCGCTCTTTTTCGTCGGCCAGAACCATCAGGGGGATTATATGCAAATTGCCGTCGCCGATGTGGCCAGCAATCGTATAAAGCATCTGATAGCGATCCAATATCTCATAGAGCTTTGGCAAGAACTCGTCTAACTGATCCGGCTGAACGATCAGATCGTCCACAAACGGCGCCGTCTGTTTGCCTTTGATTTTTTGGCGAAGCAGATTAAAGCTCTCGCGGCGGATCGCCCAATATTTTTTTGCCTCCTGGGCCGTGGTGGCCAGGCGGGATTTAATTTTCATTTTGTCCAAAGTTTTCTTGAGGCCGCTGACTTTCTGGACTACTTCATCGGCACTATCACCCTCGAACTCCACCAACAAGACCAGCTTCGGCAAACCAGTGGTCAACAGCATGAAAAACTCCGGCAAAAACTGCCAGGCGAGATTAATAGCATTGCCGGCACCCAATAGCTTAATAAAGCCTCGGAAGAATCTGAGGGCGAGTTTAAGGGTATGATTATCAAAAGCCTCAAAACTCGATGGCTTAAGCGGCATCACCACGTTCACGATCTGATCCAACTTCAATAGATCTTTCAAAAAGACAACTAACATGCCGGAATTTGATTTCGGCCGGACCAGCCGTAGCTTGACCTCGGTCATAATGCCAAGCGTCCCCTGCGCGCCAACGAACAGCTTGGTTAGATCAAAATGCTCCCCATCCCACACATCCCAGATATTATAGCCGCTGGAATTCTTAGAAACTCTCGGCCGGGAATTTTTGATGACTTCCTGATTTTTCTCTAGAAGATCATGAATCTGCCGATAAATTCCGCTTTCGAAATCTTCCTGCCGCCGTTTTTGATTAAGCTCCACTTTGGAAATTTTTTTGATGGTATGCTCGTTGCCATCCCGCAGAACCATTTTTAGTTCTTCAACATAATTTTGGGTTTTTCCGTAGATCAAAGATTTTTCGCCGCCGGAATTGTTGTTGACCATGCCGCCAATGGCGCAAATCTCGCGTGAAGCCGGGTAAGATGGCAAAAACCAACCGCGTGCCAGAGTTTCTTTTTCAAAATCTCGATAAAAAACGCCCGACTCGGAAATCGCGTATCCATCGCCTACTTCCTTTATGTGGTTAAAATGCTTGGTAAAATCCAAAACCATCGATTCGCTTAACGGGCCACCGGTCATGTCGGTGCCGGCGGAACGCGCCGTCAGGGCCAGTTCGGGATGATCCTTTTTTTCTCTGGAAACATAGCTAACTAAACTCTTCAGATCTTCGACGTCCTTCGGAAAGATGATCGCTTTTGGCTTTACTTCGAATAAACTGGCATCCCGGCTGTAGTGAATCCGGGACTTTTCATCTTCTAATATTTCTCCCTGAACAACTTTTCTGAGCTCATCAGTCATTACCAAGCGGGCTTGCCCGCCGCGGCGGGCTTTACGGGTTGATAAAAGTCTTTGTCGATAGTCCGGTCGAAGCAAACCTGACCGGCGTCATGAGACCAGTTCTGACCGGCATAATAAGGATCGATTGGCATCGGCTTTCCTTCGTTCGTATAAACCGTGGAAAGAGATGGCAGATTGAAACTGGCGCAAAGCTGGAACTTAAGTGGGCCAAGAACTTTGTAAACATACGATTGATTGCTTTCCGGATCAGTCGGGATCGTAATGCCTCGGAGGTCATCCTTCAAAAGACTCAAATTTGCCGGCAGCTTCGCCTTATTCATCCAGTAATTAATAAGCTCACTTTGTAAAAGCTGAAGATGCTCAATTCTTTGCTGATCAAACCTTCGTGAGCGCTCCTCTCTTGGCGAACCGACGATAAAAAATCCGGCGACTACCGCGACGGTAACAATGGCGATGATTGTGTAAATAAAGTACTTCATAGTTTTATTCAGTCTTATGCTTTCTTAAGTCCCAAAGATAATATCCGAAAACGCTCCCGGACACAAAGAATACAGTCGCGACCTTAAGCAAGAAGCGCAGGGTCAGCTCGCCGCCCATGAGGTTGAATATCAGAGTCACGAGATCGCCGATGATGATCAGCGCGGCCACAAAAAGTGTGAAATACACCAGCCATTTCCGGATACCGAGATCCCTCTTGGATGGACTCTTCCGATAGCTCTTATTCAGGAACCAGCTCGTTAATACATAAACCGGGAAAACCACTATCAAGGAAGCGATGGACCAGCGGATAGAGTTATAAGCCGAAGATAGCATGTAGAAATTGCTTTCAAGCGGGTCCGGTAAAAGTACATTAATATATTGAAAAATTAGAACCATAAAGCTGATCGCGCTCGTGTAAAGAGAGGCAATAGCTAATAGATGCAGAAACACGTCTTTAGGTGAAGTTTTGACCGGCATTTTGATTAATTTATTTTTTATTTATATTGTCGTAAATATTGAGAACCGCTTTTACCGCGTCGCCCATCGAAATATTGTTTTGTTTGTAGAGAACATCTGTCACATCGCCAGCCGCCCAGATCCCCGCCTTAGAAGTCCGCTGAGTTTTGTGATTGATGATTATTTCTCCAAACTCATTCAATTTAACCAAATCTTTGACCGGATCAGTATTTGGAATTGATCCAATCTCCACAAAAACCCCATCTAGCTGCATCTCCACCGAAGAATCGTCGGCTAAATTCCTGTATCGCAGGCCATTAACTAGCTTATCGCCCTTGATCTCCAGGGGTATCGCTCTTAAGTATATTTTAACACGAGGATCGTTTTTAATCTTTTCCTGGGTAATCATATCTCCCTTCAAGGCTTCGCCTCTCTCAAAAAGATAAATTTCCTTGGCGTAGGGCAAAAGATCCAGGATGGCCTCCAGTCCGGCGTTTCCAGCGCCGATGACCGCAACTTTTTTATCTTTAAAGATTGGAGCATCGCATGTGGAGCAATAAGCCACTCCCTTGCCGTCATATTCCGCCTCACCGGGAATGCCGAGCTTTTTACGGCGGCTGCCGGTGGTGATCAGAAGATTTTTGGCATCGATAGTTTTTCCTTTTTTTGTCGTGACGCGAAATCCGCCGCGAATCTTCTCGGTTCTTAGGCCGAGATCGTTGGCAATGATTTCGATGTCCTGCGCGCGTAAATGCTCCTCCATTTTTTTCGCTAGATCATAGCCGGAAGCCGACTTAACCCCTATCCAATTTTGAACGTCAGCAGAAACCAAGGACTGGCCGCCAAAGCTATCGGTGACTAGAATTGATTTTATTTTTTTTCTAGCGGCATATACGCCGGCGGCTACACCAGCGGGACCACCACCTAAAATCAAAAGATCCTGCATAAATTTATGATTTTATTCCCAATGCATGCGTTAAGTGATCCGGATCGAAGCCTACCGTAATTTCTCCGTCGATATCGATCACCGGCACACCCAGTTGACCGGACTTTTCCACCATTTCCTCTCGAGCTTTCAGATCAATCGCAACGTCATGCTCTGTGTATTCAATGCCGTTTTTTTGAAAAAAATCCTTCGCCATTTTGCAATAAACGCAGGTTGGCGTGGAATAGATTATTACTTTCTTTTTTGGGGTAGTCATGGATTTATTGTAATTTATTTTCCTCGTCATCGTCGAAGCCGAAAATACCCCAAATCGCTAGAATAAAGATCAAAACTCCGGAAATTATCGCGCTCCAGAGAGCCGGGGTCACAAATGAGTATCCCAAAGCCCAGGGCGACACCAAAACCCACAAACTGACTATCAGGCTAGACCAGTGGATGAATTTCATGGTTTTATTCTATCATAAAACCCTTATAAGGTGTTTATAGTTTTACTATATATAATGTATATATGGACTCAGTAACCAGGCTAAAACAAGTCACCCTGCTTTTAGGTGATATCGTGCTGCTTTATATCTCACTACTACTTACCCTTTTGGTGCGTTATTTGAGCATTTCACCCGCGATCCTGCAGTCGAATGTTATACCATTTTCGATCATTTTTATTTTCTGGCTATTCCCGATCTACATCAGCGGTTTTTACGATCTTAAAACCTTAAAAAACAGCATTTTTTTCGTTAAAAAAGTCGCCATTTTAATCGCGACAAATTCACTGATCTCGGTGTTGTTGTTTTATTTATTCCCGATCTTCGGAATTACGCCTAGGATTAATCTTTTTATTTTTATAGTGATCTTCGGTTCGTGCTTTTATCTCTGGCGAAGATTCTACAATAACCTTCTGACAACCGAGCGGCCGGCGACTAAAGTTTTATTGGTTGGATACAACCAAACCACACAAGAGCTGGTAGATTATATCGGCCAAAACCCGCAGTTCGGATTTGAGGTAAATTTTTGGATGAAAGAGGGATTACAAGACAAAGAAATTAAACATCTTTCGCAAATAATTTTAGACAATAGAATAAACCTGATCGTTGTTCCGGCTCATATTAAGCAGTCATCTAAAGCCGCCAAACTAGTCTATAAAAATCTAGCCCTGGGTATCGAGGTTTGGGATTTGGCCAGATTATATGAAGCGGTGTTCAAGAAAATCCCTCTCGCCGAACTCGAAGAAATGTGGTTTTTGGACAACGTGGCAAAAAGCACGACTATATATGAAATGTTGCGACGACCTGTTGAAATATTGTTTGTCGCAAGCTTAGCCGCATTGCTAGTGCCCCTGACGGCAATTGTCGCGTTGATTATTAAGCTAACATCAAAGGGCCCAGTTATTTTTAGCCAGACACGCGTGGGCCGGAGTGGAAAAATTTTTGACCTCTATAAATTCCGAAGCATGCCGGTAGACGCGGAAAAGAACGGGCCGCAATGGGCGGGCGCCAATGATAACCGCGCGACATTCTTCGGAAAAATCTTAAGGAAAACCCATCTCGATGAACTTCCTCAGCTCTATAATATCTTACGCGGCGATATTTCTTTAGTCGGTCCCCGTCCGGAGCGTCCTGAATTCGTGGAGAAGCTTAAAAAGGATGTTCCGTTTTATGAGCTCCGGCTGATCGTGAGGCCGGGAATTACCGGCTGGGCGCAGATTAATTACAAATATGGGGCCTCCGTGGAAGACACGTATGAAAAAGTGGAATATGATATGTTTTACTTAAAGAACCGGTCTTTGTTATTGGACTTCTTAATCATCTTGAGAACGGTAAAATATTTCTTTCTGACCATCAGATAATATGTATTTAAAAATCAAACACTGGCTTTTTAATAATGGCTCGGTCAATCAGACTATCGCCAAAAATACGTTCTGGTTATTTTTTGGGCAGATGACCAGCCGGGTGCTCCGCGCCGCAATCGTGATCTATGCTGCCCGCGTACTCGGAGCCGCGGGCTGGGGCGCCTTTTCTTACGCCTTGGGCGTGGCCGCGTTCCTGACGGTTTTCTCGGATATCGGTATAAATGCCCTACTCACGAAGGAAGGTTCACGGAGTCCGGAGCTCAGAAGCCAATACCTAGCCACCGCTTTTTTTATAAAGCTGGCGATGCTGACGGTATTAACTACTCTTATCATCGCGTTATTTCCATATCTCACTAAAATTCCGGAAGCCGCGGCGATTATGCCGATATTGATCTTTGTCTTTGCCTTTGACGCGCTCCGCGAACTGGGGTCAGCCGTCAGCCGCGCGATGGAAAAAATGGAGATTGAGGCGGGCATCCAAGTTTTCGCGAATTTTGTAATAGTAGTACTCGGATTTATTTTCCTAACCCTGAATCCATCTAGCCTATCCCTCTCCTTCGCTTACGCGATCGGCAGCGGTCTTGGATTAGTGGCAATTCTTATCGCGCTTCGGACGCACTTTCAAAATCTATTTTCTAACTTCAAAAAAAGCCTCATATGGCCAATCTTCAGAACGGCCTGGCCGTTCGGCCTAATGGGCATTATGGGCGCCGTAATGCTGAATACGGACATCATTATGCTCGGCTGGCTAAGGACTGCCGAAGAAGTTGGTTACTATTCGGCCGCCCAGAAACCGATCCAGCTTCTCTATGTTATCCCGACTCTGCTGGCGACAAGCATATTCCCAATCATCGCCAGGCTGGTCAAAACCGATCCGGAATCGGCGAAAAAATTACTCGTAAAGTATGTCTGGTTAGCGATCATTCTTTCGGTGCCGATAACCGTGCTGGGATTTATTTTGGCAAAACCGATTATCCTCACCTTATTCGGAGCAGAATATAGCGTGGGTATTCTGACTTTCCAGATCTTGCTACTTACCCTACCTATTGTTTATCCGGCCACTATCCTCGGAAACGCGATCTTCGCCTATGACGGTCAAAAGTTTTTAGCGCTATTCGCGGTAACGGCCATATTGGGTAATGTGCTGTTCAATTTCTTATTAATACCGATCTTTGGCATAGAAGGCGCAGCGATTGCCACAATCCTCACTCAGCTCATCACTAACTTCCTGATCTGGCAAAGAATAAAGAGCATCAACGGGATGTCTATTCTTTAATCGTCTTTTTCCGATTGTTTACTAAAATACTTAGAAAGTAGCCAAGAGCTAGACTGAATTTTACCGCCACCGATATTAAAGACCATTTTACAACCAATTTTTTCGCATATCGGACCCTCGGGAATATTTTTCTGTGTTCTATCGCCGCCATTAGCAAAAATATGCGGACGCAGTTTTAAAAGTTCAGCGCAGACGCTCATGTCGGTTGGGTTTGGATCGTGTTTGGTTAAAATAACGCGGCCAACGCCCTTAATTGCTTCAATTATTTCTTTGCGTTCATTTTGGGGCATAAAAACAAGCCCCTTTTTCTTCATTAACCAATTGTCATTATTAAGTATAACCACCAATTCATCGCCAAGCTTCTTCGCCCTCTGAAAAAGCTGGATATGGCCGATATGGATCGGATCAAACCCGCCACTGATCGCCACAATAACTTTTTTTAATTTTATATTTTTCATAAAACTTTCTTCTGATACAAATTTTATAATGTCACCATATATAAAACAACCGCCGAGTGGCGGTTGTTTCTCTCAAGGATTTTATTTTATCTTGCCTTAAGCTTTGCCTGTAAGTCCTGAAGTGTTTTCAAGAGATCCTGAAGTTGTTCAGATTGACTCTTGGTAGCAGCTGGTGTGGTTGCCACAACCGGAATGCCTGGCGGTACTGGCGAAGAAGTCGGCGCTGATCCAAACACTTCTTTAAACTTAGCCCGAGTCTTCGGACCGAAGTTTCCATTACCAGAATCGGTAGCTTTCTTAATAACTCCGTATTTAAGCTGGAATTTCCTTATCGCATTACGAGTAAGATTCCCGTAGTATCCAGTCGCGAGCCCCTCTGGATAAACATCTTTATCTTGAGCCAGCAACTGTTGGAATCTTTTAACGTCATCGCCCTTAGATCCAACGCGTAAATCTTTATTAAATACAGGTGAAACAAGCTGCGCGATCGGAGATGGCTGAGCTACCAATGGGGCAACAATTTGAGCAACTGAAGCTACTGGGGCCGGAGCAGCTACTGGCGCTGGCTCTGGGGCTGGGGTTGGAGTAGGCACGGGTTCCGGAGCAGGGGTTGATGGCGTGGTTGAGTCAGAGGAACCACCGCCTCCGCTACCACCGCCGCCGCCGCCAGATGACGCAACACAAGCTGTTCCGGTCGGAGTCACAGTTATCGTTCCGTTTCCGCCCAAACTCAAAACCGATGATCCGGAATTGCAGGTGAATTCAGATGCTATAGAAGCCGAGAAGCCATAATTAAATGTGCTTTTATTTGGGGAGGTAATGAGAACGCCTGATCCGCCAGTTGCTAAAAGCAGAGTGACGCTGCCGTCATTAACGGTCGCAGACTCAACATTGCCACTGGTGATTGTGAATTCAAGGTTATTACCGCCAACAGACATAACAAAAGTAGTGCCAGTACTTAACTGAACATCGTCAAACGCGGCCAATGCTAAGCCTGGGACAACCAGAGATAACAATAAAGTTGTGAGAACTTTCTTCATAATTAATTATTTTAATTTAAGCAAGCACTACAACTATTTCGGGCAAGCAATGTCACCGGTCTGTAGGGCGCCATCGTTAAAACTGATCATGGTGCAACCATTACCATCGGTATCTTTAAAGATCATGGCCCCACCAAGAGCACCGCCACCGGCAACAAAGACTGTGGTAGAACCCGTTCCAGCGCCAATCGAAAGCGTGGCACGGTCGGCTCCTATAGATACCAGAGTTGAGGTTGCGATACCAACACCATTGACACTCGCGTCAACTACTAGGGTGGTGGAATCAACCGTCAGACCAAAACCTATTGTCGAAGTCGCGGTTGTCGACGTAGCAAGAAAATAGGAAGTCCTGAGGTGATCATCAATGTGCGCAATATCACCATAAATATTTCCGTCTACCGACAAGCGAAGTCCAGGCGTAGTTGTACCAAGTCCCAATGCATCACCAAGTAACCAAGAATTAGTTGTTGAGGTGGAGGTGTAGTATTGGGCAGAAACAAATCCTTCAAAAATACCCGCGCCTTTAACTCCCAGGGCCGCGCCCGGAGTATCTGTCGCGATACCGACGCTATCAACATCTATATATGTCGCGCCAAACGCCATCATTGATACTAAAGCCAAAGACAGCACAACCGAAGCGACGAAAGTTATGATTTGTCTTTGATAACGAAACATTAAACTCATTTTTTTAATTTATTTTTTTATTTTTATATTGCTTAACGACTTTGTATTTAAGTAAACACTATAACCACTGTCATGCTGTGACCAAGCGACAACAGATAAGGTTTTAGTTTATGAAGTAAGCTTACCATAAAAGAAATAAATACAAGGAGGTCCCCTGTGGATAACTTTTATTTTCTTAAATGCCCTATCGCAAGTCCTCGTTTATATCCTTTAAAATTTCGCTATAGCTAGAGCTGTTGCTAATCCGAACCAGCTGTTCAAAAACTGCCTTGGCATTCTTAAGATCGCCAACACTCCTAAACACATTGCCAATTCTTTCCAGGTTGTTATAAAACGCGTTGGTAGTTCTATCTTGAAGTTCCGGCGGAGCATTTAATCTATATTGATTCAGTACCTCAATAACTTTTTGAACTTCTCCTGTTTGACCTAAAAGTAAATAAATAATTGCTTTATTGGTCTGCGCTTCAAAATTTTTCGGCTCCAGCCTAACCGCTTCATCTAAAAGAGTGACCGCTTTCTCGGCATTGCCTGTTCTTAAATAATTATCCGCCAAAACAAATAGAATGGATTGTTTTTTAGGGCTTAAAGCGAGGCTGGCCTCAAAATGTCCTTGAGCTTTTGCCAGTCCCTGCGGATTAAAATTTGCCGAAGCCGCGTATAGCGCGCCAGTAAACAAGTGAACACGAATATCGTTTGGAAAACGATCAAGATAAGACTCCAGGCTCTCGGCAGAAAAATTTAAAAACTGAGCCTTGATTTGATTGGGCATCTGTTGGTTCATCAAGGTCGTGGACACTCTAGCAAGCTGTTCCAAAATTTCCGTCTCGCCAAATGTGTTCAACTCTAAAGCTTTTTGGAACGCCGCCAGTGTTTTATTCACAGGATCGGTCTGGTCGGCAGTCGCCTGGAGGCCATCGATTATGCCCCTGGCTGCCATTGCCGGACGAATATTAACAAGATAAATTATTCCGCTTGCGACTATTAATAGTATCGTTGCCGTAATTATCGATGGAATAACATTACTTTGCTCAACCTGGAAAGGCTTATCTTTATAACGCGCGTCTGATTCAAGGCCTAAGAAGTTCAAATAAGCTAAAAGTGCGAAAAATATGATGTATGTATTAAAATTATCAAAAACTAAAAGGTTTTGGATAAAATACGCGACTGGGACTAGCGCAAGCACGACACCTTCTCTAATATCGAGTACTTTTGACTTCCAGGCCTGATACAAGTTCATAAAGAAAATAACAAAGAGCGAAAGATAGGAGATTAATCCCAAAATTCCCGCGTTGATCAACCAATCAAAAATTATATTGTGTGGCCTATCAAACCAAGGCTCTTGGTCATACAGACGAGGGTCATAGTGCTTAGCAAAGACCGGCAAAAAGTTTTCTTGGCCCCAGCCGAGGATCGGGCGCTCCAAGAAGCCTTGCAGGCCGATATTCCAGATGTAAAAACGGGCGCGGATGGTAAAATCAGTCAAAGAAAGATTCGCGAAGCGAACTAGAATATTATTTCCCCGGACAAAATTAGTATTTTTGACCAGCTGAAAAGCAAATGGAAGCAACACGATAACGGTAAGCGCTCCAATCGCTATTTTTCTGAAAAACCTTTTGGCCGGATCGCGCTTAGCAATCAGAAATATATATGCCAATAAAAACAATGGGAGGGTGACCAATAGCGCTAAGACCGCGCCGCGGCTGGCAGTGAAGTACAAAATAATTAAATTAAATATTAAAATACCCGCGTATCCGTACTTCCAATTCTTGGACTTCGCGTTAAAAAATAAAACTAAAGATAACGCGCTGATTAGCATCAAATAAGCGGCAAGATAGGTTGGGTTACCGATCGTGCCGTCGATCCTTTCTCCTCCGCCCTGAATAGACTCTTTTAGGCCAAGCGCCTGCATCATTCCGTATCCCCCCACAAACAAGCCAGCGATTATGAAAAGATTGAAAAAATTAAGCCAGTCTTTCTTAGTCTTAAAAACACTTATCAACAACAAAAAGTAGCCGAAAAGATGAAGGAACATCAAATAACCCTCCATTCTTTCAAAGCGAGACCAGAAACTATTGTACGCGTTGATACCTAATAAATCAGCCAATCCTAAAATAATTATTAAAAAAGTAACCGCCCAAAACATAAAAGTGGTCTTAGGCCGATAATTTTTATCTAAGATCATTAATCCCGCCCAGAGAACTAGCCCGAGCTCGATCAAAATCCGGAAAGCAAAATTGCGGCCAGTGATGTATGGAAAGTACATCGACTGAGCGATCCACAAAGAAAGGAAAGGAATTACAAAAAGAAAAATCTTAAGACCCCAAAGATAAACATTCCGTAAAGAGTGCGCCTGCATATGGTTTAAATTATATCACCCGCGAACCAAATAAAAAAGGCCAGATTATTTCTGGTCCTTTTTGTCTTCTAGTTTTATATCTGAAATGTGCTTGCTGACATCTTCAATCGTCAGGCCCTGGGCCGCCAAAAGCGCTTCGTTGAATTTCCAGGCTGCGAGAAGTAATGCATGAACGCTAGAAAGCCCGTTAGCCCTAACAAAGCCCATGAATCCCGAAAGATCCTTCGGGAAGCAGTAACCACCGAAACCACGATAGCCACCATGCAAAACATCCAAGTGAGAGTCGCCGATTCGGTGATCTGCCGACATACCCTGTCGGATATTTTCATAGCTCACGCCCATCTTCTCCGCCACCATCGCCAGCGCGTTCGCCCAATTAACCTTCTGGGCAAAGTAGACATTGCCGGCGTACTTGATGAGTTCCGCTTCGGTCGCGGTGATGCGGGTCTGCTTGTAAGTCCCCTGACCCCAGGGCGACATATACGGCGCCTTCGGAAGCAGAGAAAGAACGAGATGCGCGGCGTCGAGGCTCTCCTCGGTAAAACCGACGATCTGCCGATCCGGCCGCAACATGTCGTGCCAGGCCGTCTTTTCACTCAGAAACTCCGGGTTGAAAAGCAGTTTGTGCTGAGGATTCCGCCGCTGAAGCTTTTCTGTCGTACCCGGAGTAACTGTCGATTTGATAACGATAATCTTCTCTCCTGGAAGATGATCAACCGCTGACTCTACAAAATCAGTCGAGCACGATCCATCGATCAGACTCATTGGCGTCGGCAGGGCCACGAAGATCACTTCGGCCGATTCCATATCACCAGCACACCTGGCCGGATCGAGATCTTTCAAGAAAAGATCCTCGCCGGTCTTGTATCCTTTAATTTCTTCAAAGTACCGCTTGATCTGACCGCCAACCCAACCAACACCAACAATCCCTATGTTCGGTCGATCCATCTTTTGTCTCCTCGAAAAGCTAGGGCCATAGTACCAGCGCTATCCAGAAAAGACAACGCTGACAATAATAAAACCCCCTTGTCGGGGGTTTTGGTTTCTTACTTGAATTTCTTCGGCGCGACGCAGTCTTTCAACTTCTTGTCGGGCCGGAGACGCATAAATCTGGCATTACGCAATTTTCCACTCTCGTACCGAGCTTCGTACATCACTTCCATAACCAGCGGATATTTTGCGGTACGAAGCTGTTCGCGCATCTTGGCATCGAAAGATCCAAGCTTGCCACACTCGAATTCTTTTCCAGTCTTCGGATGAATCTGCAAAAGCACGACTTCCTTCAGTATTTTCGGATTATCGTCCTTAGGCAGCCATTTTCTGATGATGAAATCATCTTCGTAAAGCGGTTTCCATTTATAGCAGCCCTTCGGCCGAGCGGGATTTTTACCATCTAATCTATATGATCCTAGAAATTCTTTATCATAAAGCACCAAGCCTTCCCAGTGGTTTCTCTTAACCATTCTCTTAGCTTCGTCAAAGCTTACCAACAGCCATGTGAGTGGTGAAACAAACTCTCCTCCAGAGGCACAAAGCTGACTGATACGTTTAAATCTATCCTGATATTTCATCTGTAGCATTGCCTTGCCGCCCCAACATACCACGTCAAAAACCATAAAGCGGAGTAGGTTTTTTGTATTATTGCGGAACAGGTCCTTTGTATCATTCTCTTTCTGGAGATCAATCGCCTTTTGCACTGATGATTGCATCACCTGACCAACTTTCTTGAATTGGTCACTATTGTTTTTATCGGCAATGGCTTCGCCGACCAAGATGCTGCCATCTGGAATTTTCATTTTCCCCAGAGCATTCTTAATGTGCCCGAGTCGATCATCGATCTCATTCATGCCGTCGGTATAAAGCTTGATCTTTCCGTCGGCCTTCACAGCAAACATCTTCCAGCCATCGCGCTTGCGCGTAATGATCAAACGACCCGCTTTTTCAAGCTCATAAATAACTTTCTCATCAAATCGATCCTGCTGAAGCGGCTTATAAAGCACGAAATCTTTCGGTAGCGGATCAAGCTTGAAATCTACCAACCATCACCTCCTATCAAAAAGCTGGCTAATTTATAACATATTATCGTCCGAAAGACAATTAAAAAAACCCTCATCAAGCTTGATGAGGGTTTTAAGTTTACTTGTGGGCAAGTTCGGTCAGAGTCTCAATCATCATCTTCACCGCGGCGCCCTTTTCCGGAGGCTTTGAATAGACTTGCTCTTGGCGGCGTTCCATTGCTAGGCCGCTGCCGTAAAGTAAGATATCGCGGATTGTTGAAAGAAGTTTTTCCGGACTTCCGTTCACTTGGTAGGTTACCCCCAACTCACACAGCTCATAATTACGACTCCCACTGCCATCCTCTAGGCGACCGAGGGCAATCTCCGAGAAATAGCTGATCACCGGCTTTCGCTGGCAGGCGGCTTCAATTGCAATAGTAGAAGCTGACTCAATGACAAAATCAGCAGCCGGCAACATGTCGGAAGCTGACAGGTAATCCTTAGTCACCACGCGGACAAGAACTCGCTTGCTCCATTTTACCAAATCCTTGTAAGCATCGGCTCCGTTGGTATCGCCAGGATGAACTGACAAGAAAACTTTCCATATCTCGTTCACTGGCGCCATTGCTAAAGCTTCGATAACGCTGCCCCAGTGAAGCATGTTGACCGCAAGATTCTTGCCACCCGGGCAAAGAATCATCCGCTGATCGTCGGCAACCTCCAGTTTCGCTCGAATTTCTTCGCGCGAAAACTTGGGAGAGAAAAAATCCTCCCACTCAGGGTTGCCAGAAACGACGACCTTAGCATTCGGAAAAAGCTCTCGAGCCGATATAGCTTCATTTTCATTAATAACAAAAACCGCGTTCGCCTTTTCTCTCAAATGCCCAAACCAAGGACGCCGATGGCATTTGTAAGTGTCAGCGTAGAATCCAAAAGGAATTCCGATCTCCGCTGCCATTTCGGCAACAGCGACTTCTTCCTTGGCCAAATCAGCCGACGAAGACATTCCTAGTAAAATCACGTCTGCTTGCTTCGCGGAAGAAATGATCTCTTCTTTGGAATTGGCAAACGGTTTACCATCCGCCACAAAAGAAACAACATCGTTGTCACGACTGACCAAGGCTTCCTGGATTCTCCGAAACGCCTGCGTAGGCGCAACGTCATGGCCAACTAAGCCAACTCGCACTAACCACCTCCTATCAAAAAACTATGCTTATTCTACAAGATAATATAAAAAAGTCAATTATTCCGCAAGCACCTCAAGGGTAATCGGATCATATTTTTTCAAATCTTTTGTGGTCTTCTTGCCAATCACCTCTTCGTATTTCTCCGACGGCAATCCGCCAGCAAGAGAATATGGACGCATGGCAAAAATATCCTCTGCCTTAATCTGAGTTCCAACCGGCAAATCCCGGCCAGCCATCAATGACTTACGCCAAATCGGACGCAGGATTACTTCATCGCTCTGCAACTTTTTTTCTTTAACACCAAGAATGTCTTTGAATTTTGGATGATGTAGCCATTTTTCTTTGGCTTGAGGATTGTTTTCCATTGTTCTGATTTCATCCACCATCGCTTTGAATTCTTCCGGAGTGGAAGATGTTTTGTGGTCGGCGCCCCAAAGATCTCGGCGAGTGGTAAGGTGTTTTTCTATCATCGTCGCGCCGAGCGCCACGGCAATCATCGATGGCTCTGTACCGGTAGAGTTTTCGGAAAATCCAATTGGTATATTCGGAAACTTCTCCCGATAAAGCTGCATCACGGCCAGGTTCGCTTCTTCGGGAAGGCCGGGATATTTAGACAAACAATGCATCAGCGCTACGCGCTGGTTTTTTTCGCGAAGAAAATTTAAACCTAACTCAACTTCTTCCAGCGTACTCATACCGGACGACATAATAATTGGAATGGAAGTATTGCGGAGAAAATCCATACAGACAAAATCCAGAATATCCGCTGAACCGATCTTCCAAAGTGGCGTGCCAATTTCCATTAGCTTCCTGGCGCTTAATCGGCTAAATGGCGTGGAAAAAAAGATGATGCCTTTTTCGTCACAATAAGCCTTGATCGGTTTCCAAAATTCATCGATCGGCGTCGCCTTTTCATTACGCGTAACCCAGGTATAGCGATCGATGCCTTTCGCGTGCGGAGATGTGATCGGAATATTCAACTGTTCATCCTCGACGGTATGAGTTTGAAATTTAATCGCGTCAGCGCCCGCCCAAACGGCTTTATCTACCAGCTCCTTGGCGTTGCGCAGATATTCGCTGACTGGGCGATCCTCCGGGCTTTGAATAAAGTTCTTACCTATCTCGGCAATTATGAAAACTCCGCCGCCGGCCGGCGGATTGATTTTTTCCCAAATTTGTTCGGAAGTCATATGTTTCTATAACCAAAAATAACCGTCTGGCGTTTCTCTATCTAAGCATTCAAAATCGCCATGATTCCAGCGAGTGAGACCGCGGTTCCTAAAAGTTTTTTCATTATATTTTTTTCCTGGAAAAAGAGCCAGCCCCATAGAACCCCAAAAAGCACGCCCGTTCTTTTGATCGCGATAGTATATGAAGCAAACCCATGAATCAGAGCCGAGTTATGCAGAATATTAGAAAGTCCCATAACCACGCCCAGGGCAATAATCATCAGGATACCGGCAAAGATTGGGTGTCGGCCACTATCGGTGGCAATTCCATTGCCGCCGTTTTTTACTAACAAAGAACGATGAATCAAAAGAAGATAAATGGCATAGCCCAAAGACATAACCAACCAAGACATAGCGGGCGCGAAAAACACATCAGCATTCAAAGCGGCGATCTTATCAAAATTCACGGTAACCGACCAGATAAACGCCACTAGCAGACCAAGTAAATTACCTTTTCGAAAATTAGGCACCGCTATATGACCATGCTTATTCTTTGAAACAATCCAAAGGCCAATGGTGATGAGTAGTACACCCAAAATACCAAATAAAGATGGTATCTCGCCAAGAAAAATAAAACCGGTAATAAGTAAAAAGGCCGGCGTAGCTAAAATCATCGAATAGACCGAGGAAAACTCGCCCAGTTCATACGCCTTCAGCATTATTGGAAAAGCAATCGCGTTCAGAACGCCGGTAATAATAACGGCCAACCAAAAACGCTCACCAAGGACGGGAAGTCCTACGACAAAATATGAAATTGCCGAGAGAACGGCTGATGCGGTCAGCGAAGCAAAAAAGGTAATCGTGATTTTAGAATAACGGTTGGTAAGAGTGGTGATTTTTGAAACTACCTGAACGCCGGAGTTCGCTAGCGCGGAAGCCAGGGCCAGAATAAACCAAAGGGTCATATATTAACTATAACAACAATAAAAATAAAAAAGTCCCCGCCGGAGCGGGGACATTATTTCTATGTTTCGTTTTGCTTGAGGGGAACAACGGGATCCTTCGCCGACCAGAGTCGGCTGACGAATTCCCAGGTCCCCTTATCCATCAAAATGAAAGAGCAAGTGAACAGGCCAATACCAACCATCTTCCCAATCGTGAATGATTCCTTAAAAAGGAGAACACCAGCGAACATTGCCGTAATAAGATAAGCGCCATTCATGACAAGCTTTTTTAGGGCGATACTGGCGCCAGCTTTGTAACTCATTAAGTTAAAGCTCCACATACCTACGATGATTACACCGCCAATGGCCGCCGCAAGCCAAAGATTCTGCATCGGCCGTGAAAAATCGGTGAAAAGTTTCGCGGATCCCAAAGCCACAACTCCGATCATGCAAAGCACTAATGTGGTGAGGCCGCCCCAGAAGTTCTTGACGAACGGATCCACTTTTTTTACTTTCTGGGTAATTCCCTGATTGATCGCGACCGAACACATCACCCCGAAAGAAAGCCAGACCCAAAGCGGAAGGGCAAGAACTCCGGAAAGTGATGGCCAGCCAAGAACAGAGTATCCCGCCAGAATCGCCACCAACACACCAAGCCATTCCCGCCAACTAAGCTTCTTGCCAAAAAAGAATCGGTCAATCAGCGCTCCGGGGATGATGGAAAGAGTGATAATGAAAACATTAACTCCTATATCTCCGCCGAACAAAAAGACGGAAAACGAAAGAACGGTGGAAATCACCGCGAAAAATCCAAACAAGCATGAACCAGCAATGCTCTGTCGGTCAGTCAAAATCGGCGTCCCGCGAACGCGGGTAACTATCAAACCACTAATTGTCTGAACCAATCCAACTACCAGAGTCGCAAAAAAAGTATGCGCCACAGTTGTACTGACGACTCCAATTACTTTCTGCAAAATCTTTGAGGCGGTTTTTGTTCCAGCCTCCGCCAAAGTCCAACGCATCCACCTTTCGCCAACTGCCACAAACACCTCCTTATGAAGTTTTGAAAAACCTACGACAGTATAGCAGGAATTTTAATAATTGCAAGTCTGGCGATACCGGCGCAATTGTGCTGATGTGGCTCGCCCGGCGGGATCCAGAGCCAATCGCCAGGCTTAAAAACAACTTCAGTGCCGCCGCGGATTTCCTTCCCTTTCCATTCCATTTCATTATTTGTGCCGTCCGGATTTTTGTTGGCTACCGGTTCCATCAATTCGCCGCCGTAGATAAAAGTAATCTCACCCTCCAGGCAGAACCACAGATCGGCTTCCGTTTTGTGCAATTCCGGAAGATTGGAAACGTTAGCGTCCTCCAGAATATTGAAAGGCAACTTATTAGCCGCCGCGAAAGACTTAAAAGGCTCAAGTAATTTCTTTCCTTTAACCGGAACACTCGCTAGCGCCTTATCAATTTCGTTTTTTGGAATATATGTGCCCATATTTTTATTGAATTTCTTTTTTTAATAAATCGGCCACAAAATCTTCGGTAACCTGCATCGCCTCGTAGGTAGCGCCACCAAGGTGCGGAACGATCAAAAGCCTTGAACGGTCTTTCTTGGCATATTCAATCAACGGATTATTCCTTAAATGCCGTCCACCAACCTCATTCCAAAGAACGTCAAGAGCTGCGCCGGCCAGCTTCTCCTCTTGCAGCGCATTCAGTAAGAATTTCTCGTCAACAATTTCTCCACGAGCGGTATTAACCAAATATGCACCGGGCTTCATCAGTTTAAATTCTTTTTCGCCAATTAAATTATGGGTTTCTTTTTCCAGAGCCACATGAACACTGACAATATCCGACTCTTTCAATAATTCTGGCAATTCAACTTTTTCGATGTCAAAGCGCTTCATAGTCTTCGCATCGACAAAAGGATCGGCGCCGATTACACGCATACCAAAAGCCTTAGCGTATTTGGCAACAATCTTACCAAGACGGCCGCAACCAACTAAACCTAGTGTTTTATGAATTAACTGATGCCCCCGAAATATTTCTCTGTTCCAATTTCCTTTTTTAACATCATCAAAAGCCCATGGAAAATTTCTTACCAAAGCTAAAATTAGACCAAAAGTCTCTTCGGCGGTTGAGGGAATGTTTTTGAGAAAGCTCGTATGGCCCTTAAGAGAAATGATTTTTATTTTGCGCTTCTTCGCTTCATCAAGATCAATGTGATTTAAACCGGTGGTTGGACTAACGATATATTTCAAATTAGGCAGCTTTTCCATCCAGGCTTTATCTATTTTGTAGGCAAGCCGAACAACTAAAATCGTTACCTCGGGCCGCAAATTCTTACCCTCATATACCTCGCCCAGCGATCTGTAGATCGCTAACGCCTTTTCTGAATAATCTTTTGGTTCTGTAACTAAAGTAGTGATTTTCATAATTCCTAATTCTTAATTCCTAATTCTCGAATCGCTTTCTCCGCTTCGTCCCAATCTGCCAGAACATTTATATCAACCACGTATTTCTGGTCAACGACATAGGGAAGTGTTTTCTCGCCGTAAAAACTTGGCTTGATTGGATCAAAAAGTAATGATGTTTTGAAAAGATAAAGAGAACCGACACTCCAGTAATTTTTCGGAAGATCCTGGCGGCGCGCGACTCGTTTATAAATCGGATCGCCATTGATAAGTTTTAGGGTTCCGTCTTCGGCTAAAATCATTGTTTTCTTATAATTAAAATTCTCGGGAATTTCCGCGACGCTCAATACCGAATCAGCGTCAGTTTTCAAAATCAAATCCACCGCCTCTTTGATGTGAGATGCCTGACGCAATGGTGAGGTCGGCTGTAGCAACAAAATATAGTCTGCTTCATAGCCATCGCCATCTTTTAAGGCTTTAGCCGCGTGCTGGAGAACCGACAAGCTACTGGCGGTGTCATTGGAGAATTCAGCCGGTCGGACAAAAGGAACTTCACAGCCATATTTCTTAGCCACTTCAGCGATAGCCGGATCATCAGTGGAAAGAATTAGCCTGTCTAAAACTCCTGATTTTTGAGCGGCTTCAATGGTATAAGCAATCAACGGTTTACCTAAAAGAAGTTTGATATTTTTTCCGGGAATACCCTTGGATCCGCCGCGCGCGGTGATGATTCCTAAAACCTTAGACATGGCTTTCATGGATTGTTTCGTGAAACTTTTTTTGAGGATTTAATTTAATCTTGGTTAAAACCTGAACAATCTTCTGGCTGGATTGAGGCTGATGATACAGCCTGGAAACTGGATATTTGCCATGCTCAATCTGCTTCCGGACAGCCTTTTCGATATCCGCCGCCTTATAAGAAACATCTACCACGTTCTCATCGCGAAGACGATTGTTTTGCCGGGTACCGATGTTCACAACCGGCACGCCAAGAACCGAGCTTTCCTTGATACCAGCTGAAGAATTGCCAATCAGGGCGGCAGAGCGGCGAAGAAGCGCGATAAAGTCCTCCGGCAATAAATCGGTTACAAAGCGAATTTTCTGATTCTTCAATCTGCCATGCTCTCGATAAACCCGGATCGCTTTTGAAATATCATTTGTTCCGGCATCGCTGTTCGGCCAAAAAACCACGGTTTGAATATTAACTTTATCGATGGCCTTCAAAGTCTCTTCCATATTCCGGCGATTATTCTTTTCGGTAGTCACCGGATGCTGCATCACAATCAAAAATGGCTTTTTAAGGTCGATACGGTGGCCAAGGCCGGATTTATTTACCGCGCTTCCGTCTAATTTGGAATCTACTAAAGCGGCAAACTCAACATCGGGAGAGCCGACATTAAAAACAGTTTTCGGATTCTCCCCCATTTGAATAACCCGGCGGCGAGCGTCTTCATTAGTCACAAAATGTATATGCGCGAGCTTGGTAATCGCGTGGCGCACGCTTTCATCAATTGTGCCGGATAAATCGCCTCCTTCAATATGCGCGACGGTTTTATTCAAATAAGCCGCGACCATAGCCACTGCCAATTGCTCGAAACGATCGCCACGGATCAAAACAATGTCCGGATTTAATTTATAAAGCGCGTTAGAAAATTCTAAAGCGGTAAGGCCGGCGGTTTTTGCCATCGCGATGTGGCCGCCTCCGTCAATGACGTTGAATAAAGTTTCATTTACGGTAAATCCAGCTTTTTGGATCGCCGGCAAAAACCTTTCGCCATATTTGTCCAACAAAACCGAACCGCCAACGACTAATTGCAACTCAACCTTCGGATTCTTATTTAACAAATCCAAAAGATGCTTCTGGCGAGCATAGTGAATACGGCTCATTATCGGAAAAAGGATCTTTCTTTTTGGAGTCTTTTTAGCCATGTTTTTTTAGTCTATATAGTCCTATATATAACTCTATTTTAGCCTTATTTAGTTTTATTGACTTATTTGGCTAAATATTGCCCAATTCTTCCAAAAAATCCACACTTCGCTTATATGATAAACCATCGGTGAATTGGGCATATTCGTCAACGATCTTCTTCCTATATTCCCGATCAAGACCTGAATCAGCCAGGTACATATTAATAAACTTCGGTAGCTCGTCATCGGTTTTGACCAGCCGAACAGCGCCGCTCTGGTAAATAGGCTCATAGTGCGTGAATTCATAGGCCAGCGCGAACCGGTCCAGAAATCCGATATTAATTACCGGGACATCGAAAATACTGGATTCGATGGTAATCGTGGAGGCATAGTTAATATTCAAGTCCGAATACTTCAGGGAATATTTAAGATTGAGAAGGTCGTCATAGCTCATCTCGACCTTACCGCGTGATCCACCGACTCCGGCTTTTTCGATGTATAAATCAGGCGCCCCGCGAAATTCGTCATAATTTTCCGGAAGATCCAGCGGATGGATACGAATAAAAAGATTGGTATAGGGGATTTGTTTCTTGTTTCGTAGCTCAATTAAATCCCGGATATATTTCTTTTGAAATGGATAGGCCTTGGTGACGGTAGTGTGGAAAATGGTCTTCAGGTTCGGATTAAGTTTTTTAGACTTCAAAAATTCTTCCCGGGTTGGCTCATTTGAATCTTTTACAAAATAAGGATCGAAGCGCGGGATTCCGGAAACAAAAACCCGCTCTGTCGAATAATGATGAATACCAATCGCCTCTTTCCTCATGATTTCATTCCACGCGATCATAAAGTCAGTCTTTCGGATATGCTTGGAATTCATTGTTAAATTATCCCAAGAAAAATTCACTGACACGGTCGGCAAACTTTCCCGGTTAGCCAAAAAAATCAGTTCAGCTTCCCAGGGGTCAAAGCCCGGAGTGGCGGTGATTAATACCGAAGGCTGATATTCCTGAATAATTTTTTTAAAGCTCTTTGAAACCGGCAAAAGCCAGGCTTCTATCTTACTAAAAAAGTTCGCGGTTAATAGCCTGGAAAATGGCCGGCCAAAAAATCGGAAAAGACGTCGCTTTTTATTGTCAGCGTAATTCGGGCGAAGATAAAAATATTTTACCGATTTTAAATAATCGAACTCGTTTACTAAAGAAATTCGCAAGAATTTAAAAAACTCCCAAAAGCGCGGATTTTCGATCGGCCGATGGATATAGGTAATCTCCGGAGAGCGTAAATATCCGCCGGCAATCACCCGCGCCTCATCCAGGATCGGGCTTAGAACCACCACGCGATACTTCGACGAAAGATACTCCAGATACTTTGTGCGTAAAAGATCCGAGCTGGCGATATAATTAGACACCGCCAAAATAACAGTTTTTTTATTAGTGGCTATTGTCATTATTTTTCTAACAAAAAGAAGCGGTGATACGAATTAAGCGGCGGACTAAATTCTTTTTTGATCTTAAAATGCCTTTCGATAATTCCCCTGACCTTCCGGAGTGGCCATTGATAAAGGTCAATCTCCCAATAATGCTGGCCGGAAACTTTTATTCCCCCGAACTTAAGCGGGATACGGATCAGCCAATGCAGAAATCCTTTTTTAAACAAAGTGCGGACTCCAGGAAATTTAAAGAAAAACTCAAAGCTGCTGGATTTATAAGGAAGAGAAATCAGCACGTTCTTTTTACTAATACGTTTTAATTCCTGTAAGCATTTTTCGAATTCCTCAAACGGAAGATGTTCCAACATCTCATAGGCCAGTACCGCGTCAAAGCTGTTGCTAGCTACCGGAATTGAACGCACATCGGCCACGATGTCCGGATTTAAATTCTGATCAAAATCGCAGGTAGTCACCGGAAAACCGATTTTCTTTAGGTAATCTGAAACCATCCCGTTGCCTTTTCCGATTTCCAAAATTTTTTCCGGATTAACCGATCTCGCCAGATCTACCTGATAATAATAAGAAACAAACCGGCTAAGGTCATCGTACTTTTTCTGAAAATAGTGTTGTTTTTTGACTTGCGGATCCATAATTTAAAGATTGTTAAAAATAAATTGGGCGATCCTGACGCCGGCGCCACCGTCCAATTTCCAGGCCTGTTCTTTTAAAACACTCTGACGGTATTGCTGGTCGGCCTCCGGATGTTCTAGAAAATCCCGAACATTAGCTAATAGCTCTTCTTTGCTTCTGGCCATGCGCGCGCCTTTTTTATTGAGCACCAAGCGGACATGATCAAAGTCCATATTTTTCCTCGCGCTGTGAATATATGACAGATTTTTTTCAAAACCATCGAAATAAATCAGCACCGATGGCTTATCAAACACGGCCGCGTCCAATACTATGCTGGTACCGCAAGCCACCACCACATCGCTATAGTATAGCGAATCCGCAAGCCAATCCAGGTCACGCTCATCTAATTCGGTATCGCGAAGGTAATCAGAGCGAAATTGATGACCGGGCTGATCGACATAAATCAGCGGATCTGGCTTCAGATTTTCCAGCGGAACCTTATCGTTCGGCGTCAGACGGACCAAGACTTGCTGATTCAATTCTTTTAAAATTTCTATGATTTGCCAATCCAGCTTAAAAAACCGGTTGCCGAATGGCGAAAACATGATCAGCTTTTTATTCGGATCAAGCCCGATCTTTTTAAAAAACTCTTCCCGGCTGAGACGCTTGCTCTGTAAATAACGGTCGAATTGCGGTATTCCGCTCACGAAAAGATTCTCGGATAAAAAATCATTTTCCCGGATAACCTCGCCTTTAATTATTTCGTTATGGGTTATCAGCTTATTCGGCTTTACGCGGAAAACGCCTTTGGTGGTGACGTTATCCCAGGAACGAATCATCCCAATCGTTCGGACTCCTTTTTTCTTAGCGGCGGCCAGAAAATGAACATCATCATTGTTAAAAACATCCGTGGCAAAAACTGCCTGCGGTTTATACTGATCGAAATATTTGGTTAAGGCGGAAGTATTAATCGTAGCGAGGTCAAAAAAACGTATGATCTTTTTGAAAAAATTAAACTTCCCGATAATCTTCCGTAAAACAAAAGAAAGGAGGAATTTAAAGTAATTTTTATCGCGCGATAATTTTTCACGCTTATGAATCGCCAGGGTCGCGCTGTCTACCAGGGAAGATCCGAAATAGCTAAAAATCACATCCTGGCGGTTATTTCTTTCGACAACAATCCCTTCAATTACTATATTAGGCAACGCGAAACGCTGTTTGAAATAATCCACCTTGTAATCAGGGACAAAAAGTACGATCCGCAAATCTGACCTGGTTCGCAGTTGCTTAAAAACGTCCGTGGATAAAATATTCCGTGAAATGAAAGGATTAAAACTTGTAAGAAATAAGGTTTTCATTATTTAGGTAATCCGATAATTGGCTTTAATCTGTCACGCTCTATTTTATTATCTAGATATTTTTTCAGCATTCCATTTGCGAAGTTTTCCTTTAACTTCAAAATAGCCTGAGCGTTATAGTCCTTGTGTCGGAAAACCCGGCCGACATCAAAACTCTGCGGTTGAGGCTTAATAAGACCGTTGGCATAACCCTCTATGCATTTAACTAACAAATCTAAACCGGACAGAACATTCTTATTGCTGATATCGCGGGGACCGTCATCGGCCCGCGCATCCTCCGGCCGAGACTGAGCCAGCACGTCGCCGCCATCCAATTTCGGCGTTACCAGGTGAACGGTAGCTCCCAAGCACTCCGGCTCACCAGACGCTAACGGCCAAAAGGCATTTGCCGATCCCCGATAATATGGAGTCAAGCCAAGGTGCAAATTTAAAATTCGGCCGGAGTATTCCGTCAGCAAAGAATCTTTAATAACGCCGGAACTGACTAAAATTATATAGTCCGGATTCAGGTTTTTGATCCAATCGAAAACTTTCTGGCTACTGGATTCGCCATAATCTATCCGTAAAATCTTTTCTTCGGACAAGGGGAATTTATCAAACTTGGAAAAATATTCACGCTCCTTGTCGGCGCATTCCCGGTCGTAATCCTTAATTACCCTGTCCTCTTCCGGAGTTTCACCGGATTTTAACTGACGGCGGCTCTCAGAAACGATTCCCAGCAAATTAAAATTTTTATTCAAATAATCCGCCGCCAAATGATGGCGCCAGTGATTTGAAGTTATTAAAACCAATCGTATAGAAGAGTTGGGCATATACCTAAATAGAACTACCGCCAAATAGGCCGGGTTTCCGTTTAATAAGGCCGATCCTGATCGCCGTTTCCCTTGGTGCTAAACCAGTTATCGAGATCGTCGATGCGACTGTCCTTAAAATTCTGGTTCATCAATCTAAACGCAAAGTTATTCTTCGTCCGCTTAATCCTATCAATAGGGTTAAGGAGCGTTGGGATCGACGCGTATGGCGGCTGATCACTATCCACGAACCCAACCGCGCTCAATGCCTTGTCATAAAATCTGCCGGTATAGAAAAAATCGATAAAGGCCACGTTCTGTTCTTTGCAGAAATCGATAACGGCTCGCAGTATCTCCTCATCAGCCTCAGCTAAACCAAAGAGATCAATAATTCTGCCTACGCGGACTCCGATCGGACTGCGTTCGGCGCCCTCCACGATCTCGTCTATGCGAATTATCGCGCAAGCAACAATCTCATTATTCTTTTTAGCATACAAAATATGATAATTGACCAGCGGGCAATCCGCGTATCGCCAGTTCATGTACAAAGACGATCGTTCAATCGTGATCGGATAACGTGATTTTATCCGCGACCAAAACTGATCCATCTCGTTTTCGAATCTATCAATTACTTCAATATCATATCCCGCCGATCCTCCCATGCCTGTTCCTAGGCTTGAACCGTTTATGGATACGCCCGCGACTTGACTGGTCTGATCTGATTTTAGGACTATCAAATAACGCTTTACATTCATCCCCTTCCATCCGGACTTCATGAAAAGAGGCCAGGCGGTTTGGTTGATATCATAGTCAATTATTATATCTCCGAAACTAGACGCCTTTTCTAAAAGAAGATATCCCAGCCCCAAAGATCTGAAATCACTTTTAACCATCAGATTCGCCATCCAAATTCCGCTTGCCGTATTCTCTGGTAATTTACACGGCACTTCAAAAAACGCGATTATGCCGACTAAGTCTCCAGTTTCATTAAAAGCGCCCAGCGTAGAATACGTTGAACTATCAGAATGAAACGGCGAACCGAACTGCCAATCGTAATAAATCTTATCAGTCAAAATATGGCCCGGAGGATATTCGGCTTCGTTAAAGGCGCGCAATTTTCCCCATTCAGATTTTTTTATATGCCTTATCTCCATATATGTTGTTTGTCTTTATGTATTTAACTTATAAAAATTCCTAAAAAGTTCCGCGACTAAAATTGGTCCAGTACCGCCGGGAGTCGGAGTATAGAATGTCAGGCGATTCTCTGGCTGATCTAGAAGCTGATCAGATTCCAGATCACCACGAATCTTACCTCCAATCAAATCAAAACCAAAATCAATAACGCCGGCGCCGGCGTGAAGCATTTCTATTTTAATTAAGCCCGCCTTGCCGACACCGCTAATTACCAAATCAGCCTTACGTAAATCATTTAAATCACTGCCTCGATGCAATACCAAAACCTCTTTACACTTTCCATGCAGCCATTTAGTAATCGGCTGACCGACTAGAGCGCCTCGGCCAATTACGGCAACAACTTTATCACGCAGGATGTATTTGGCGGCGCGCAACACGGATTCAACCACTCCCACCGGCAGCGGTAATACATGCGATTGCGCTGTCATAGCATCTATATCCTGAGCCGGATTAATAGCTGATAAAATCTTTGCAGAATTCAAGTTTTTCGGCAGTGGCAACTGCACAATAATACCACCAATAGTCTTCTGGCCACCGATCTCCTTTATCGCCGTCATCAGATCATCTTCGGAAATCGATTCGGAAAATCTATAAAGAATGAATAAAATACCAAGCTCTTTCGCCATCTTTTCTTTTTGCTTTAAAAAACTTACCGATGCCAGGCTATCCCCCACAAAAACAGCCGCGATCTTTTTTGATGGGTTAGGCAATGCTTTTAATTCTTCGGTTGTCTGTCTGGCAATTTCTTTGCCGTCGATGATTAACATAGAATTGGAAATTGTTTATCTTTTTTTGCCATGTGACTCTATTGTTTTACTGATTGAAACGATGGAATTAAAATTATCTGGCGATAGATCTTCCATTTTCACCGGGATTTTCAGTTCACTTTCAATATAGGCAATTAGTTTAATCATGGAAAAAGAGTCGAGCACTCCGGCCTCGATAAGATTTTCGGTCTCGCTCTCGATCTTCCGCTGAGTCTCTTTTTCGAGATATTCTTTTATCTTATTTTTTATTTCCATAGTAAGCTCGCAACTGGTTTCGATCGACTTTGCCAGTACTTGTTTCTGGTAAATGCATCTCTACTATTTCTTCTGGAATCATGTAGCGCGGCAATTTTTTCGCTAAATCTTCTTTTATCTGACTGGGCGAAGCTGATTCGTCAGTATCAGTAAAGGCGACTAACTTTTTTCCACCGCTGTCGGGATCATCAATATCTACGACTGCAACCTTTTTCACATAAGGAAGCGCGTACATTGATGAATCGACATCGCCAAGCTCAATTCTATTCCCGTGAATTTTTACTTGATTATCTTTTCGGCCGATAAATTCATAATTTCCATCGTCCCTAAGCCGAACTAAGTCGCCGGTTTTATAAACTATGCCGGTCTTGCCCGGACGCGGATCGGAAATAAAGGAAGCCTGCGTCTTTTCTAAATTATTCCAATAACCCTTACCTACCCCCTTACCACCTACATATAACTCGTCATCCACCGCAAAAATTTCCATGCCACCGGTTGCCTTGCCGATCGGCACAAGCTTTGTGAGGTCGGTCGGCACTGCCGGAATTCGGTAAAACGAACACTGAACCGTCGTTTCCGTAGGACCATACATATTAATAAATTCTTTTTCCGGATAAGTTTTCATCCACTCCGCCAAAAATTTAGTCGGGAATCCTTCGCCGTTGAAAAAGATTTTTTTGACAGAAGGCATGATGCCTTTTTTTACTAGACCAGAATTCCATATATAAACCATTACTGATGGTACAGAATTCCAAATGGTTAATTCATTTTCTTCAATAAACCTTATCAACTCGCCTGGAAAAAGCGATAAATTATCAGGGACCGGATACAAGGTGGCTCCGGACTTGAATGCGCAATACAAATCAAATGTAGAGAGGTCGAAATTAAAAGGTGGGTGTTGGGACATTTTGTCTTCACTGGTAATACCGAATTCCTTCACCGCCCAATCAGTCGCATTAATTATATTAGCGTGAGAAATTTCAACTCCCTTGGGATCACCGGTAGATCCAGATGTATACATAATGTAGGCTGTGGCATCGCTTTTGTTTTTATATTCTAAGGACGCTTTAGATTCCAAGTCTATTTCCTGTCTATGCTCAAAATTCTTATTCATTTCAATAAAGTTGAAGTCCGAAAGAGGTTCATAAGTTATTAATGCCTTCGCTGAATAATTCATACAAACCAATAATTTAACATTTGCATCCTTAAGAATTTTGGCTACTCGCTCGGCTGGCAATGAGTGATTTACGGGAACATAAATCGCATCGCATTTAAGAATAGCCAATATGGTAGCTATTGCATCGACAGACATTATCTTCATAAACATTAGGGCCACCCGATCATTCCTTTGAACACCCTTACTCTTTAAGTATCTTGCTATTTGATTGCTGTAGCCTTCTAAATCACTAAAAGTCCTGGATTTGTATTCAGGAATTCTGGATTTTTCTTCATGCCAAACATAGACCGCAGCTTTATCCGGGAATTTTGTAGCTGAATCAGTGAAATATTCTTGAATTAGTTTTGCCATAAGACTATCGCGGCGGCGTATTCACCGGAATGCGTTAAAGAAACCAGCGCTCGCCCTTTGACGCCCTTTATTCGTAATTCCGGTTTCCCGTCTTTACTATTAACAACTTCGATATTTTTTGCCTCATACACGCTTTTTCCTAAAGCTTTAACAGCCGCTTCCTTGGCGGCAAACCGCGCGGCAAAATGTTGATAAGGATTGCTTTTCGCTAAACAATATTTTATTTCTCTATCGGTAAAAATTTTCTCATAAAAAGATACATTGCCTTGATAAGGCATTTTTCTAAATCTCCCAACTTCTTCAAGGTCTATGCCGATTTCTTGTTTTTTCATTAGTGAGGATTTGGACGATCCTGGTCAGCGTCGGCTTTGGTAAAAAAACAATCCGCGAAATCCACGGGGAGATCGAATCCAATATTTACATATGGCTTCTTGCTGGATATAGGATTAAAGCAGATCGGAAATTTTTCAAAATCTGTGCCTGCATCTTGAAAAAATCCCGACGCTAGCAGGGTTTTCCGATATTGGTTTCCGGAAAAAACAAAATCAGCCATATTGGCGCCAGCCGCGCTGGCGACTTCCAAAAACTTTTGCAGTATCGGCGCTTCCGCCTCCGGTTCAGATATCCAGTCGACAATACGCGCGATTTTAAAATTCTGATCCTCCTCAAAACGAAAAATTAAATATCCTTTTAAAACACCGTTTTGTTTAGCCGCGAGCACCGAATAGCGAAAGAATGGGTGGTTAAAAAATCGCCAGAGAAGGTACTCTTTCGTCCGTTCAACCGTGACAGGATATTGCGAACGGACTTTTTGCCAAAAATCAGCGAGTTCTGGAAAAAAACTGGCAACCGCTTCTACCTCCCAGCCAGCCGGCAGTTCGCTTTTTATGGCGGCCCGCTGAGAAATTTTATAATTAGCGAACAATGGATGCTTTTCATTTAAAATTGCCAAGTAGCGGTCCAGATTACCAACCGTTTTCCAATTTTTACGAAAACGGATAAATAGCCGGTGCCCGCTATCGGAATATCCGGAAACAACGGCTGGATCATCGGTACCAAGAACTTTTTCTCCTAAAGCTTTTCCCACCCCCGTTCCACGATATTCTTCCATCACAAACAGATTCATTATAAGACGGACCGGCTGCGTTTTGTCGTAAATTTTATAAGGCAAATCAAGACAGCCAAAATGTCCGACAATTTTATCGCCACTTCTAGCGATAAACAGAGACTGATTAAATTGCCAATCAAGATACGCCGGATCTGCCATGATATATTTCGGGCGCGCGATCTGACGGATATATTCCTGGAACGCCGGCAAATCAGATTTTGTGTATATGCTTACTTTGATATTTTCCATTTATAGTGAGTTTATCGAACTATAATTATATTTTTAGCATTGCCTGGACGATCCGTTCGCCTGAACGGCCATCTAATTTCCAGCATTGCTGATCAATTATTTTTTTACGAGCTTCTTGATCCAAGGTCGGATCAATCAAATAATTATTGATCCATTCAACTAATACTTCCGGACTTTTCACGACCCGGATCGCGCCGGTCGAAAGTGCTTTCTGATAATGCGCCATGCCATAATAAGCGGTCGGCCGCTTGTAGGGGTCCGGTTCTTGTCCGATTTCAAATCCAATATTGATAATCGGTTTGTCGAAAACCGCGATATCCACCACCAAGCTGGTCGGATAAGCCACTAGCATCGAAGAATAGTGTAGGGTATCCAGAAGATGCTGAAGATCATCAGAGTTCATGTCCCAATCAACGCCGCGTTTTTTGGAAAACCTGACACCAGGAGTGTCATAAATCAGCCAGGGTCGTTTTTTTATTTCTGCCTCGTCAGCAAAATCATTAGGCTGAAATCTCATAAGAATCTGCAAATCTTTAGAAATCCGGCCCTGTTTTTGAAGATTCTGAAGTAAATCTACCATGTCCCAATCGGTGTTGCTATAAGTCTTGCCAAGTGGGGCGTAAAGGAGAATTTTTTTGCTCGGATCAACGCCTATACGTTTATAGAAAGTTTCTCTGAGGCCTGGTTTTTTAAAAACATATTGATCGTACTGAGGAATTCCTACGATGGTAATCCGCTCCTCCGGCATATCGGCATAATCCATCGCCTCTTTTTTTACAATCTCGTTATAAACCAAAAGCTGGTCCGGCAAAAGACGCACCATGCACCGGACGGTTAGCTTGTCCCAAGAATTTATAAAGCCGATGGTTTTGATTCCTCGCCGCCTCGCCTCTTGCAGCATCATAATTTCCAAATCATCGAAAAGATGCGCCGAAAAAACTAAGTCCGGTTTGTACTTTTCAAAGAATGGCGCGAAAGTATTGTCTTTAACCAAACGATAATCCAACCAGCGGCTGATCTGCCGAAAAGGCTTTACCGCGAAAATCCTATTAAAAGCGAAAGAGAATGGATAAAGAACTCTGCTCATCGGGTTCTTTTCGGTTCTCATTCGTCGCCGGAGATCCAGCGTAGCCGTGTTAATCAATTTAAATTTCAAAAAGGAAAAGATATTATTCCAAAAACTCGCTTTTGGCCGATCGATTACCTCATAAACTACCTGATTATTTTTAAACTCGCCGCCATAGTAATCAGCCCTTTCCTTGCTGCTGACAAAAAATACCAGCCGTAGATTCGGCTCTTTTATTAAATTTCTATAGACTTCGGTGCGCAGAATGTTTTTCGCCTCCACGCCCTGGAGAATAGTAATAAAAATGGTTTTTTGCATCGATAAATATAACCAAAAAACCGGTCTTTTAGTTACCGGACTTTTTACGCTCTTGCGCCTTAGAATATCGCTCGTGAGTCCCGATATCGTGCACGTAATCGTCTACTCCGGCCAGATATCCATAATATTTTTCACCCTTGGAAATAATATCCGGTAAAAGATCGTGGTCAATCGCGCAGACACCGCTATCCGGAATATATTTCAATATTTTTTTATTAAATAAATAAATTCCTTCCATGCCAAAATAATCGGTTTTTGGCATTTCTTTGTGTGGTTTTCGATAGATAGCAGTAAAGCGCATATCTTTATCTAAAACTGCCAAATCGGAATCGTGCGGGTGGTCGTTTTTAGCTATCACATGAACACCAATCGCCGGTTGTTTCTTTTCGTAATAAGCCCGCATGTCTGAATAATTAATTTCATTAAACACATCTCCATAAACCACAAAAAATGAATCCCTTAGATATTTTTCAAATTTCTTTAAACCACCGGCGGTGCCAAGCAATTCGGGTTCGTAGGAATAAGTGATTTTCACGCCGAATTTAGAACCATCGCCAAAATAATCTTTAATAACCTCCGGTAAATAATGAAGATTGATATAAAAATCATTAACGCCGTGTTCTTTGAGGTGTTCGATCTGATGTAGCAAAAGCGGCTTCCCCTCGATGGGTACCATGACCTTTGGAACTTTGTCAGTTATCGGTCTTAGCCTTGTACCTAAACCGGCGCACATAATGACTGCTTGGCTAGTACTCATTGCTCATATTTTACAATAAAAAAGCCCCGATTTCCATCGGGGCTAACTACTCTTTTAAAACTCCAGCGTCCTTTAGGAACTGCTTTTGCGTCTTCACGCTCATCTTGTTCATCAAAAGTTCCGGCAGAAACTTGGTCGGAATTGTCACGATGTGGGCGCCAGCTTCGTAGGCCCTAAGTACATCATTCTTCTTTCGAATACTGCCAACGATGATCTCCGAAGGCAACCGATACTGATCGATCAACTCGCGAGTCTTTCGAATCTCGGCTGAACCATCCAGTCCGGTATCCATGATTCGCCGATACAGCAAGCTGACATACTTCGCTCCGGCCTTGGCCGCGGCGAAAGCCTGAAACCAGGTAATGCAAGCAGTGCAGTTGACCGCGATCTCCTGCTGAGCCAGCTCGCGAATCACGGCTAGGCGATCGGTGCCATCAGTTCCCAAGATCGGGATCTTAATCGTCGTACCCTCATAATCCAGCTCATTCACGAACGACTTCGCCTGCTTCAGCATTTCATCGGGTGAATCACTGAACACTTCCACGCTCAAAGAAATCGGTATGGGAGTGTATTTGCGGATCAATTCAACGATCTGCTTCCAAGCCGTCATCGGCTCAGTAACGCCAGCATTCTTCAATATGGTCGGATTCGTGGTGATGCCGTCCAAGAGGCCGGTCTTCAGCCAGCGATCGATTTCTTTGAGATCGGCGGTATCTAGAAAGGGCTTCATTTCTTTTCCTCCTTTTGGGCGCTCTCCCACTTTCCTTCTTGCAAACGGAATCCGGGGTTGGAAACGATCAGGTGCCAAACGACCGCCTGAAAAGATTCGGCATGCGGCGTAACCGTTTCGGGGTTAACAGTTGGAATCAAGACGCAGACATCCGCCACCTGTTTGGTATAACCTCCATCGCGACCCACAATACCGATGATGCGCGCGCCCACCTGCTTGGCATACTTAAGAGCTTCCACGATATTCGCGCTGATATTCTTCTCCGCGTTACCACCACCCACCGAAAGAACCAGGATGAGATCTTTTTCGCTAAGCCAGCTCGTTTGTAGCCAGCGGACGAAAACAGAATTCCAGCCATCGTCATTGGTCCGGGCAGTAATCTCGGAAACATTGTCAGTCGGCGCGTAACTTTCCATACCGCCCAATTTTCGAAAATCATTGACCGCGTGGCTAGCGTTGCCGGCGCTACCACCAACTCCCAGAATGAACAATCGTCCCCTAGAAGTACGAACATCAATGAGGATTTCGATAGCTTTATGAATTGAATCCTTATCTAACTTTTCAATGATCAACTTGGCTTCTTCCAGATAGGAATCGATGTATTCTTTCGTGCCGTTGTTCACTTTTTCCTCCTGCTTCAGCCCTATCTGAATCCGGAATCATCCTACAAAAAGGATGCTTATAATACAACACCCCGAATGTTCGGGGTGTTTCATGTTTATTTTTGTCTACTTTCTCCAGTTTTTACCTCTATCTTCCGGCTTAACTCGGCGTAGATTATAAATTTCAGAATTCGCGATCTCTTCCAGATGATTCGGAAAATCCCGGTAGTTGTCCCAGACAGCGCTTAAATACTTACCGGTAATTCCAGAGGCTTCCGGAGAGGCCAGCCAGACAATCAATTCAGCCGCCTTGTCCGGAGACTGGCCACCGTCTTGGTTTTGCTTGACCGATCGCTCCCAAATTTCCTTGCCTACCTTATCCGGTCCAGCGGCTAAAAGATCATCAAGGAACTTGGTGTTAACCGCGCCAGGCGCGATAGCGTTCACGAAAATATTGTATTCTTTCAGCTCAGCCGAAAGACTCTCAGTGAAACCAACCACCGCGCGTTTAGACGCGCTATAGGCGGTGAAGTTTGGTAACGCTCCATCGCCGCCGCCGGAAAAATTCACGATCCGGCCTCCACCACCCTTCTTCATAAATGGAATCGCCAGTTGACACATCGCGACCGTGCCCAGAAAGTTGATGGCAATCGTCTGCATCCATTTTTCAAAATCATTATCTTCCAATGGTCCAATCGGGCCATAAATGCCAGCCGCGTTCACCAGTACGTCGAAATGACCCTGCCAGGTAGTCTCGATAAAAGCGCGGATGGCTTTTATGTCTTTAGGATTTGAAACATCGCCATCATAAATAAAAACAGCGGAGCCAAGCTCAGTTTTGGCCTTCTTTAGTTCATCAAGAGTGCGTGAGATGAGAAGCACCCGGTCGCCATTTTTGACGAATGCTTCGGCAACCGCTCGGCCAATTCCGCGCGCGCCACCCGTAATTACGATATACCTTGGTGTCTCCATGTGATTGTTCCTTTCCAATGAGCCGCAAGTATTATAATACGACTTTGGTTTTTTTCAATGCCGCCTGGCTTTTAGCCAAATATTCTTTCGCCTCCGGATACTGCTTAACCCATCCCACATACTGGTCAACATTATCCTTAAGCGTGTATTTCGGCTTCCACCCAAGCTTTTTGAGCTTAGAAATATCCATGATCTGATGACGCGGGGTGTTTAACCGGTAAGATCCTTTGATTTCGGGATCGTATTTGGTTTTTGTGGCCTTCGCGACCAATTTAGCTAAATCCAAAACGGTGGTAATTTCTCCGCTTCCAATATTGAAAGCTTCGTAATTCGCCCGAGAATCTTCCAGTAATTTTAGGTGGGCGCTCGTGACGTCTTTAACGTTCACGAAATCGCGGATCTGATTACCGTCCTCATGCACGCTCAACGTCTGACCCGATAAAGACTGGATCGAAAAGGCCCGCAAAGCTCCAGAATAAAAATTACGAAAAGATTGCCTAGGGCCATGAACAATCGAATAGCGCACGGCCACCGAAGGAATGCTGTAAATTTTTCCGAGAAGTAAGGCAGTCCGCTCGGCCGCCATCTTAGATACTCCGTAAGGAATTTGCGGGCGTAGCTCATCGCTTTCAAATTCCGGAACCGGCTCCATCGCCGATCCATCATGCGGGCACTTCATCTCCCACTCCCGCTTTTTGAGCTGGCCTTCCTCGCGCGGCGCCATGTAAATAATTCCATGCTTTTTACACTTGTACTTCCCTTCTCCATAAACTGATTGCGAAGAAGTGACGATAATTTTTTTCACCGGCAATTTCTTGGACGTGATTATTTCATAAAGCATGGCAGTGCTGGCCGTATTGGTTAGGAAATAAGTGCTGAAATCCATATGGTAATCCATATGCGCCGCTAGGTGAAAAATATAGTCCGTGCCAGTCATCGCCTTTTCAAGATCGGCTCGATTACGCACATCACCCTTCATAAATTCAGCTTTTTGATTGAACCACTCCGGCAACTGGTTGTTGTGGGTCGGCGGAGCAAGATTATCTAGTACGCGGACACGATAGCCAGCCTCGAGCAGGCCATCGACAAGATGCGAGCCAATAAAACCGGCGCCACCGGTAACTAAAACTAATCCCTTATCTTTTTTTGGTTTACTTGTTTTGGGCATAGATTTTTTCGACTATCTTAAGCATTTCATAAGCATCCTTGCCGGAAACCGCCGGCTCACGATTTTCTTTGATGGCTGAAACGAATTCCGCGATCAATCTTTCTAAAGAAGTTTCTGATGTTTCCTTATCAAATACAACCACCTGCTCGGTCGGCGGGTTACGGAACTCCGGATCTCGCTTACCAATGATCAAACGCTCCG
The DNA here is from genome assembly GCA_007376445.1 of Parcubacteria group bacterium Gr01-1014_3. Lineage (GTDB taxonomy): Bacteria > Patescibacteriota > Minisyncoccia > UBA6257 > WO2-44-18 > VMGF01. Next base: position 124,306 of record VMGF01000001.1, read on the forward strand.
GACCAACATATCGATTGTCCAATCCTTCGATCGTAAGATAGCCGTCCGATCCCATGATCTCAAAAGAGTGCACCCATTTCCACTGTGTCCAGCTCACATGGATCGAAGCTACACGTCCATCTTGGGTTTTTAAAAGGGCGAAACCATTATCCTCCACTCCATTTTTCCAAAATAAAGTCGGTGTAAAACCAGTCACTTCCGGAAATTCTCCTAAGAATTGCCTGGATAGATCGATCATATGGCTTCCCTGATCCAGCAACTCGCCGCCACCGCTCATTTCTTTATTGAATCTCCATTCGTTGGCATAGCCTGGGCGTCCACCAAAACCATATCTGGCGCGCACAAAAAGAATCTGCCCGATCTCGCCTTTGTCAACTAACTCTTTAGCCATTAAAAAAGCCGGATGATAACGATGATTGAATCCAATCATGTATTTCGCGCCAGTCTTCTCAGCCATCTTGATTGCCTGGGCAATCTCAACGCTACTAACACCTCCCGGCTTTTCGGAAAGAACATGCTTATTATTTTTCAAAGCCTCGATGGCAATTTCGGTTAAAAATTTATGCGGCGTAACAATAACTACCGCGTCCACATCCGCGCTCTTAACAACTTCACGCCAATCCAATTCGGCGCGACAGTCTTTTATCTCTTTGGCTAAGACTTCGGCTCTTGGCTTATCCTGATCGGAAATACAAACCAAAGAAACATTCGAAGAATGTTTAAGCGCGTGCGCCCATTTGGTGCCCATGCCACCGGCGCCAATTAGCGCGACCTTGATTGTGCCCGAATTGATCATTACCACGATACTATAACAGAAAAGTTAGTTTTTTCAATCTTACCGCCTCCCTTTTCGCTACACGCAAAAGGGAGGGGTGCTGCGCAAATAAAAAACCCCGAACATTGTTCGGGGGGGGTCTTTATATATTGTACTTCTTCTTCATTCTGGCGATGAATTCTTCCAGGGCATATGGGCTTCCCTTAAATTTCAGTTCTGCCGCGGCCTTGGACATAAAGCCACACATCACATGCGGCTCCAAATAAGAAGCCTGGATTGATATTGTGGGTCCACCAATCATCTCGGCAATTTCTGAAGTCGAATAATGCTTACCGGAGCTGATATTAAAAGCATCTCCAAGTAGTGGCGCCGCAATACGCATTGCTTGAAGATTCGCGACAACTACGTCGTCCACGCTAACAACCGATCGTTGCTGTTGGCCATCGCCAATGATAGTAAGTGGTTGGCTATGAATCCTGGCATACAAAAATCTTTCGACAACACCCGGGAAAGGAACCTTGCCGCTAACGGCCAACTCCGATCCAAAAACATTGTAATAGCGTAGCGAAACCGTATCCACTCCTTCATAGCTGGCAAATTGCCGACAAAGGACTTCACCAAAGTACTTGGTAGATCCATAGGCATTCATCGGTTTTGGCGAATCAGTCTCTGTCGCAATCGCCCTGTCGTTCTCTCCATACACTGACGCCGAAGCCGAATATACAACTCGCCCTACGCCATTCTTCTTAGCCGCCAGAAGTACGTTCATCGTACCCTTAACATTCACATCGATTGCCAAATCTGGGTTTTTAATGCAATCCGTAATCTTCGAATAAGCCGCGCAATGAAACACGCCATCAACTCCAGCGAAACAATCTTCTAACGCCTTTCTGTCACGAACGTCCGCGACCCAGAAATCAACGCGACTCTGATCGATCTTAGGCTCGTCAAGATAAGAACTGCGTGGATTTCCGACATAGCAAATCACCACCTCGTTATCCGGCTGCTCAAGAAGTTTTCTCACAATCGCGGAACCAATGAACCCAGCGCCGCCGGTGACCGCGTATCTCATCAGATGCCCTCCGAAATAAAGTTTGAGTAATAAGTACTGTCTTCGATCAACAGCGCGGCGAAGATGCCGGCCGCCGTTGCCAAATCCCGAATCGCTCCACTTCCAACCATTTGCAGAACCTCATCTCGGGTACAAATCAAACACTCGACACCTTGAAGCTCATCTTGCTTGGCCTGATCGGTAAGCTGACAATCCAAAGCGACGTACAGTCGGCAAGGATTGTCGACTCGGTCAGAAAGCGGATAAAACTTATCGCCGATTTTCTTAATCGACAACGGAAGATAACCAACTTCTTCTTTCATTTCTCGAATGACCGAGAAGTACCAGCCATCATCGCTAGGTTCGCGACTACCGGCCACGCCTTCGATCGTAACTCCCGCGACCGGCTTAAATTGCCTGGTCAAGATAAATCTTCCGTCCCGCAAACGAGGAATCACCATCACATACCCACCATTTTTTGCGGTAAGACGGAGAAAATTTTTCATCTCTTTGCCATTATCAAATTTCACGTCAACCAAATCTGCCGTCACCCACTTATCATCATGGATAACTTGCCGAACCGAAATCTCAGCGCTTTTGGCGATACCCAAGTATCCTCCTTTGGTTATCAAGAAACCGCTATTGTTATACCAGAAAAATGATTTTTTTTCAACTTTATAAAAAACCCGCCCTTAGGGGGCGGGGGTCGCGGGATTCGTAGAATCCCAACGATTTCCAATATTCTTCTTCAAGCGTTCAGCGACATAGGCCGGCGGGTTAACCGTTCGCCAGGCCCATTCACGGAGCTCAAGAACTCGCTCTGGTGAGATAACGGTATTTTTCAATACCGGCCGGTGCCAGTTCATCGTGTCCGGATCGAAATTCGGATCAAGATGACCTTTCTGAATCGCGTAATCGTACAGCTGACATCCCGGGAACGGAATTGGAATAAAGAACGAACAGTACTTGGCGCCGGCATCCACCGCTCGCTTCGCGTACTCCACGCTCTTCATCAGTTCTTCCTCAGTCTCATCCGGAAATCCGATCATCATGTTCACGGGGCAAGTAATTCCAACCCGGGAAGCAATCCGAATCATCTCGATAATGTCCATTGTCGGAAGATGCAGTTTGCCGGTAGAGTACTTATCCAGAATCCGCTGTGAGCCGGATTCAATCGGGAAAACAATCTGATCAAAACCGGCATCACACAAGAGACGAAGATAGTCCTCGTCGGTATCGAGTTTTCCGGTCAACTTATTGCGAACCAAGAAATGAACCAGATTCACGCCGTTCACGTCAGCGATGCGCAGCCCCGCGTTAAGAAGATAGGTGAAAATTTCTTTCACTCTCGCCTTCTTGGCAAGCAAGCTGTCGTCTTCAAAATAAATCTTTTGCACGCCGAGGCTCTTCAGGGTCTCGATCTCTTTGATCACCCTGGGCACCGACTTCACGCGCAAGTTGCCGATATCTTCCTTGAATTCACGCTCTTTCGAGATATGGCAGTAGGCGCACTTAAACGGGCAGCCACGCGAAGTCATAATCGGCGCGTACATCATCTTTTCTTCCAAGACCACATCGCCATGTGGTGAAAGGATCTTGGCGTACTTTTTCAGCGGCGACTTATGCCAAGCCGGAATCGGGAGTTCATCCAGATCCATGCTGGTATCGCCAGACTGGACGGGATTGCCCATCACTCGGCCGTTGTGCATAAACAAAGTCCCACTGACATCATCGATCGATTCGCCCTTTGCCCACTTCTCGATCAAGCGGACGATGATCTTTTCGCCTTCGGTCGTACAAATAACATCAACGAGCCCGTTGCTCAAAAATCGCTCGGGCATGTTGCGCGCGTTCACCCCGCCGCTGATGACCAGCATTTCGGGATTCACTTCCTTAGCGATCTTGGCGACCAGGAGCGCCATTCGCGTCTGGGGCGTAAAATTCGAGTGCACTCCGACGACATTGTAGCCACCCTTAGCGATCACCTCGCGAATCCGTTCGTCCGGCATACCGATGCGGATCAGTCCGTTCTGTTGCGGAATACCTTTGTAAAAAGTGTCTTCGAGCGTGTCCTGATCAGTACCAACCGACGCATCCAGGATATCTGCTTCAATACCGGCTCGCTCTAACGCGGCGGCCAGATACAAAGGACCAAGCGATCCATCGGGACGAGCTGTCTCGGTCGGATTCAGCTGATTTGGCGGATAAATGAGCAGAACTTTCGGTGTTTTCACTTGCTACCTCGTGTTTATTGTAAAAGAAACCACCAATACTATATAAAAAAAGACTGCTTATGTCAAAGCAGTCTTTGGAAGTCTGGTTCCGTGGCGACAGTTCCCTGATAATCGATTTCGAGCGGAATTCTCGGCCAACCCCCCATCGCCATAGCCTCAGTGACATTCCGAATTGATTCATCATCAGGGCAATAGAAGAGGAAGTAACCACCTCCACCGGCGCCGATATTCTTTCCGCCTAAAGCCCCGTTGGCCTTAGCGATTTCATACATCAGATCAAATTTTTCGTTCGAAATCTTATTGGACATCTGCTTCTTCAGTCGCCAGTGTTCGTCCATCAACTTTCCAAAGGCATCCATATCTCCAGCATTAAATGCCTGCAAGATTGCCCTGCCAATCTCCTTGGTCATTTCTTTCAGATCGTAAGCCTTATTATTATCCTGATCGGCCAAAATTTTCTGGCTTGGACCTTCTCGCTTTTCACCGGTGAAGAAAAATAAGGTGTGCTTCAGAAATTTATTTACCGTGTTCTCTGAAAAGTTTGGCCTGGAAACATCAACCGTTCCGTCCTTCTTTATATAAAGAACTGTAAAGCCACCACTTGCCGCAAGATAAGGATCCTGCTTGCCATCATGCGCCCAGAGACCACCAAGCCGCTGAGTTATCTCAAACGCTTTCTCGGCCAGAAACGATGTATCCTTGCATTCACCCTTAAGGGTGTAAAGGCCGTTTAACAATCCAACCGCGCAAGCTCCCGAAGAACCGAGACCGGTCCCAGCAGGAGAATCGGCGTTGAAAGTAACGCTGATAGATTTATCGATACCCACAATCCTCAAAGCTTCACGACCAATATCGTGCTTCAGCTGATCAACCGAATCAACCAGTTCCTGAATACGATAATTAAACTGAATCCGGCCATCCATGCGAAGCGGCTTGATCATGATGTGCATGTAGCACTTGATCGCCACGCCAAAAATGAATCCGCCGTACTTTTCGTAATAAGAAGGGATGTCAGTCGAACCGCCGCCAAGTGAGATTCGGAACGGGGTCTGGGTAAGTATCACCTTATCACCTCCTGGGGTTTTTATGTGTGAAAAAACTACCTAGATAATAGATGAATTATTTCTTTTTGGCAATCAAGTAAAAACCAGCAGTAATGGTCTCGGCGGACTGGTAATGAATAAAAAGATAATCTAATACTTTCAATGGCGATGTAAGAATTACCATACTGATCCACAAAAAATCTTTCATTGTTTTGTTATTGAATGAAAGGGCGAGCGCCACCCACTCCTGAAATACGGAGAGTAAGGCGCAGGTTGGCCCAACATCTGGTCCAATTTCCACCATTTCAAAATCTTTGAAAAGCGTCCGCAAACCATCCGCTGTCCAGCGATAATGGTCCTTTGGGGATGGGTGATATGGAGTAATAAAGTTAGTGGTTAAGTATAAATACCCGCCGGGCTTTAAGGCTCGGTTAATTTCAGCGGCAACTTTTACTGGGTCGTGCATGTGTTCTAATACCCACGAAAGCACAATGCCGTCAACCGAATTTTCGGCAAAAGGAAGGTCGTGCGCATCGGCCAAAATATCCACCATTGACCATGGATGAATATCCACATTCACGATCTCCGGATGAATCCGCCGATTGCCGGAACCAATTTCCACCACCAGGCCATTCTTTGGGGTTAGAGAAAAGATGTGCTTGGGTTGCTTGCCCAGGAAGAGCGCTGGCGCGATGAAATAAAAAATAAAACTATAAAGCCAAGGAATCTTTTTTAGATTAGTTTTTAACTTATTAATAAAACCGGTATGTAAATCGGAACGCATTGCTTCATACCCGGAATCGGGAATAAAAAGAGGCCTGCCATCAATATGACGAATGGGTTGTTTCTTAAATTTTACTCGATTATCCATAGCGGGTTATATTCTAATGCTTTATTTTATATATTTCTACCGCCTCGTTTCTGTATACTAATTCTAAGTTATTTTCCCGGTGTAGGTCTGCTCGGCCAAACTGACGCTCCCAGGGTCCATAAAAAGCGTAATCAGCCTCAATATTTTTCCAATCTAGCACAATTTTCTTATAACGGTCCATCAATTCTTTGATTTTCCATTCTGGCATACCCCGCTTACCGAGATTTTCCGGATCCACAAAAGAAAGTTGATAAAGATACAGCTTGGCGTCCACGATATTGCTCAGACCATATGTTGTCCCGCAGCTCTCGATGCATGTAATACCATGCCCGGACCTCAAGCGCTTCTCGATTATGCCGGAAGGAATCTTAAATAAAGCGTTCGCGGTAAGGAATCTCTCTTCAATTTCATGATTCGATTCAACCGTTACGCCTCCCCATGGTAGAAATGGGCGACCAGCAGTGAAAGCCGCGGTGTAGATCGAGGTTAAAAGCGATGGCGAAATAATCCTTGGTTCACCGGGAATATTATTTTCAATCCATTTCCAGGAAGTCAGAATCGATTCGGGAAGCATGTGTTCTTCAATGACCTTAGTAGAAGGATTGATAAATCTAGTAATGTTGTTTACTTTTTTGACGATTAAGCTGGCCATAAGAGCCATGAAGATCAAAAAGACTATTTTTGCCGGTTTTTGTCCTATGAATTCAATCCTTCTGATCCCTTCTCGTACAAGATGCATCAAAATTACAAAAAGTGGCGGATTAATTGCCCTCGGCCAATGGTCAGAGTGTGGCACATAGCCAATCACTAGCTGGATATTCCAAATCACAAAGGCGGCCGCTAGGATGCTCCAGTATAAAACCGCCCAGTCTCGCTGCTTCAGTATTCGCCAAAAAACTATGAAAATTAACGCGGCAACCATGGCATACACAAGATAATGAGGCCAAACATTCCAGCGAAAAAATCTACCGAATTCAAGACCAAGCCGATTAATCAGGTCCTGGCCAGAAGCCAAATGAGAAACTCTAAAATAATTAATAAAGTATGGAATGCTCGTAAAAAGCATTGATCCTAATAACGCCGCATAACTCTTAACGCGATTTTTATCACCATGAAAAAAGAAAAGAGTTGCCGTAAAACCAATGCCTAAAACTACCGCCCAAAAAACCCAGATATGGAAATAAGTGTAAAAAAGCAGTCCTGCGACAACGCCTGATACAATTCCCAATTTTAAACTTGGGCTTTTCCAAAACCAAAAAAATAAAGCAATTGCGGGTAAGTAAACTAGGTGAGTAAGTAATGGCTGATCGATTCGCGCGTAAAAAAGCAGAGATAAAGCGGTCTGAACTCCAGGATAAAAATTTTTTAATACAATATTGGCAAAATCGCCAAATCCAAAAAATGCTTCTGTCATTACTAACGACATTGGCGTTAAAATTCCGATCAGACCTAAGATGATGGCCCAGAAATTGTCTTTTTGAAAAATTATTCGCCCAATAGAGTAAAAAGCTAAAAAAAGAATGGCGGGCAGAAAAAAGCTGGCAAATAAATACGCCGTATTCACATCGCCCACTAGAGCGATAAAGATTCCTAAAATAAGCGGAGGTAATGGCGGATAAATGTTCGGCAAAATGTGGCTAAAAAAAAGATCCCCAGGCGGAAAATGACCGTCGGCTACCTCACGAGCAAATTGGATGTAAGCGTCTCCCCCGTCATGAAGATTGGTAAGTTGGGAGAGGATAAATGTCCGGCCACTGTTTTCTACCGCCCTTTTTATAAACAACTGGGGCGCGACATATAAAATACCGACAGCGATCGCGAGCAATCCTACGACGACAACCTGCCGATTAAACCGGCTCATCTCTCAATAATTTCTTTAATAAAATAAGGATGGGCTCGCTCTGTCTCAAAATAAATTCGCCACAGTAATTCAGCTAACAAGCCCAGCATGAACATTAAAAATCCGACAATGGCGAACATCGTGGCCATGATCGGAAGCGGGGGTTGTCCGAAGAAAACCGCCAAAACTACTGACCAAGCCGTGGCCACGCCGGCAATACCCCAGGCAAGCAAACCCAAAACGCTGAAAAATACCATCGGGCGAGTATTCGGGTGTAAAAAGCGCACTACTAATAAATCGGCGATTGCCTTAACACCGGCCGTGAAATGATGCTTGGACATACCAGACTTTCGTTCATGATGAGTAACCTCGACTTCTGTTACCTTCGCGCCGCGAAAAAAAAGTGATACCGCTAAAAATACATGCTGGACTCCGAATAAATTCATTCCTTCTAAAAACTTACGCCGGTATGCTTTTAACGCGCAGGCATGGTCATGTAATGGCAATCCGCTGATTGTCCGAGTCAGCCAATTAGCCAACCGGGAATGGATTTTTCGGCCAAGACTGTCATGCCGATCCTTACGCCAACCGGACACCACGTCATAACCCTCTTTCATTTTCGCCAATAATTTTGGAATATCCCGAGGATCATTCTGCATATCTCCATCCATAATGACGACGATATCTCCTTTCGCGGCTTTGAGACCGGCGTCTAAGGCCAAGGTTTGACCGAAATTCTTCGGAAACACTATGATCTTTATCGGGGACAAAGACTTTAAAATATCGAGCGTGCCGTCTTCAGATCCATTATCAACCACAATAATCTCGTATGGTTCGCCGATTTTATCTAAAGTCTCCTTATTCAAACGATGCAACTCTTTTACGTTGCCCGCCTCATTATATGTGGGAAAAACAACAGAAATCATACTTTAAAAGACTATATCAGCAGTATCGTATCTTGGCAATAAAAAGTCATTATCAGAAGATAGTATGCTTCGCCTATCAATAGTCAGAGCGTATTTAAATCCTTCTGATGCTAATACCTCTAAAACGGCTGGGCCGTTGCGGCCATGCGGATAAGAAAAAATATCTTGCCGATTCCCTAAAAGATCGAACAAGATTTCCTTACTTAAACGAATATCCTTTTGCATGATGTCCTTGTTTCCAATGTCAAAAGCGGAATGATTGTGGGAATGGCTGCCAATTGTCATTCCGGCCTGATGCAATGATTTCACCTCTTGCTTACTCATGAATAACCGCTGACTTATCTCCTTTTCGTTAAGACCGAAAATTTTAAATCCGTACCTTAAAAACTGTCCCTTGATGTCTTCCGGAAGCATGATCATTGTTTCTTTGAAATTCGCGATTGAAATAGTTTCGTGCAGTCGCCGCTCAGTCAGTCGGCGATCTTTTGGAATAATGTATTGCTTTTTCAAATCTGGATAAAAATTTTGCATAAAATCGTGGAAAGTATCTATAATTTTTTCCGGCGACAATCTGGAAAGCAAAATGTGGACTTTATGGGCAGTTGGCAAATGCCCTTCGAACACGGAAGTGATCGGGAAAAACGTCGCGGTAGCGTTATATTTTTTCAAAATCGGAAAAGCGTTGATATATTGATCCTTAAGACCATCGTCAAAAGTAATGACGCAATATTTACCACTCTTACCGTCGCGCGTAGCCTCGACTAGTTCTGAAACAGAAACAATCTTATAGTTTTCGCTCAAAAACTGGACCTGTTTTTCAAAATCTTTAACCGAGCAAGGATAAATCCCCGAAAATTCCGGACTGGGATCTTCCACATAATGGTAATTAACGATTATATAATTGTCGCTTTTGGAATAAGCCATTTTTAAGTAATTTTTTCTATGAGATCTACGTTGCGCCTGTAAGAAAGTCCGTCCCGAAAAACGAAAAATCGGTCGGCGACCCTCTGTCGATTTTCACTGTCTTTCATCGGATTAGCCAAATACTCGTTAATACTACTTAGCATTTCTTCATCGTTTGGAACAAAGCGAATCGCCTTTTCTTTTATTAATGGATAATAGTAGGAACTTTCATCAAAATAGTGCTTGTTCTGAAATAATAACGCTGGATCGATAAAATTTATAACCGGCTTGTCAAAAATAAAAGATTCTAAAGAAATAGTTGATTTGTGATTGATATTTATATCGGTATAAGCCAATGTGGCCTTTAAATTTACGAAAGCGTCTAACTTCTTTTTTGGCTCCGAAATACGCTCCACAAAAATATCTGGCTCACTCAAAAAAATCCGATACCATTCTGGCTCATCAAAAGGATGGGGGCGAACCAAAAAATTCACATAAGGAATCACGCCTGATTTTCGTAAATCTAAAATCTTTTTAAAAATCGTGGGCTGGTTCGGGGCGCGGCCGCCAGAGGCGAATAAGATCGTTTTATATTTCGGATTCAGGCCTTTAATGGATAAAAATTCATCGCGGCTCGGGATTTGGCGAGAGACGTCAAAATATTGGTCGAACCGCATACTGCCGGTCACAAAAATCCGGTCCGGAGAAAAATGGTGGATTTTGATCGCCGCGTCCTTGAGCACCTGATTCCAAACAAAAAGGTAGTCCGGCTTACGTGATCGCACGCACTTAAAAGAAGTAAGGTTATCCCAGCTAATGTTAGTGGCCAGAGTGGGAATACCCATCTTTTTTCCATACAAAATCGCCTCGGCATCAAAGACTTGAACTCCCGGAGTAGCCGTCATAATTAAGGATGGCTGATATTTCTTGACGTATTCTTCCAGCAAAGAAGATCGCCTCATAAAAAAAAGTTCGAGCGCGGTAAAAAACCGGCTAGTCAAAAATGGCGCGAATGGCCAAGAAATAAGGCGCAGTAATCTCGCTCTTTTGTCATTCCGGAAAGCGGGACTGTCATAGTAAAACTGCAGGCTCGATACTTTATCAAACTCGTGCATGCAAACGGTGCGCAGATATTTAGTCACCGCAAAAAGCCTGGGGTTTTGAATTTTCCAAGGCACGCACTCCACGTTCAGGGCAGAAAGGATTTGCTTCGTATCAGAATCGATCACATTGCTAAAAATAATCACGCGATATTTTTTGACCAGCTCTTTAATGTAGTTGGTTTTAAGAAGATCGGAGATAAAAAGAGAGTTTTTTAAAAAAAGGAACAGGGTTTTGTTCATTTATGAGTCTTGTAATTGTGCCACAAAAATGCTTAATTATCAATAATGAATAAGCGGCAAATTAAGGTCCTCGGTGTAATCCCGGCCCGGGGAGGATCAAAGAGTATAACCCACAAGAACATAGTTTTGGTTGCGGGAAAGCCGCTGATTTATTACACCATCCGTGAAGCCAAAGAATCAAAACTTTTAGATGCTGTTATTGTTTCAACCGATGATCCGAAGATCGCCGCCGTCGCCAAAAAATACGGCGCCGATGTCCCATTCCTTCGCCCGGAAAAAATTTCCGGCGATAAATCAAAAGATATTGAATTTATGCGTCATGCCTTAAGCTGGCTCAAGAAAAATCGCGGCTGGGAACCGGAAATTCTCGTCAACCTCCGGCCTACCTCGCCGCTGCGAACCGCGGAAGATATTGATAAAGTAATAGCGCTAGCAATTAAAGATAAATGCAGTATCGTCAAAACCGTTTCTCTTCCCTCTCCGCACAATCCTTTTAAAATGTGGCTTTTTGATGGAAATAAAACATCCATGCAGCCGATTCTGCCAACTAAATACTATAAAACTCTCGGCACGGATGTTCCGCGGCAAATTTTGCCGCTCGCGTATTGGCAAAACGGTTTAGTTGACGCTATCCGCGTTAAAAATATAAAAACCGGCAAAATTTTTGCCGGTCCTATCGGAGGTGTGATCACTGACTCCGAAAAATCAATTGACTTAGATGAACCAAAAGACATTAAAACCCTGGAGGAGTTTCTTACCAAGCAGTCCAACCTCCATCGATAACTAGAGTGGAGCCGGTCATATAACTCGAGGCATCTGAAGCCAAGAACAGCATGGCTCCGTTATACTCATCTGGTTCGGCCATTCGCCCGAGCATTGTCTTGGCGCTGTAATTTTTCACAAAACGCTTATCGTGGCCGCGGAACACTCCGCCAAGCACGATACAGTTCACTCGAACTCCATGCGGCCCAAGATATCCGGCCCAGCTTCTCGTAAAGTTTAGCAACGCGCCCTTGACCGTCGCGTAAGCGATGGACTTATGCATTCCCTTCTTGTAAATGCGATCATCGGGAGCATTCAGTCCATAGTGTGATCCAACATTAATTATCGATCCGCTTCTCTGCTTCATCATGAGCGGCGCCAAGGCCTGGGCGCAGACGAGCGCGCCGGTAAGTCCAACTTCGATCTCGGCTCTCCAGAGTGAAAGCGGGTACTTTTCGTATCGGGCAAACTGCTGAGATGCCGCCTTATCGTTCGGCGCCGGATTCATAGCCGCGTTGTTGATGAGAATATCGACTCGGCCAAATTTCTCCATCAGCTTCCTGGTTGCCACCATAACCTTTGTTGGATTGGTAATATCGATCGAATCCTTCGAATCGCATTTGTCCCAGGAAACAACCCGGGCGCCGGCCTCCAAGAATGCGCGCGCATATTCCCTGCCTAAAAATCCATTACCGCCGGTAATTACCGCGACCTTGTCCTGCAGTGGTTTCACGGAGTCTCCTTTCTGAGAATCTGGCCCAGAGCCTGAAGCGCGAGATCGTTAACGATGAGTCCCTGCTTCAAATCCACGGTAGGTTTCAGCCCGGACCGTATGCATTCAATGCAGTGCTTGATCTCGTCGAGATACATGGTATTTCTCTCAAAATCCGGCGGTAAATCACCGGCTTCGGTTTTATCGTCCCAGACGATGGAACCATGGGTTCCGACAATCTCTATCCTTCGACGCGTCGGTTTGAGATAACTCAATTCAATACTGCCAACGGCGCCGGAGGTAAACTCCAGCAAAATCTTGACCGTATCCTCCACGTCGATGTTCAAATCACCTAGCGTTCCACCAAGGCAGGCGATTTTTTTCACATCGCCCATTAGATAGTACGCCCAATCAATTGCATGGCTCTGGACAAGAATGACACCTCCGCCGAGATCTCGCCGGCAAGCATAGCTCGCGTGATAATCTTCCCACGGATGCCAATTGACAACCTGGTCGGAAATTTCAGCGTGAAAAGAAACTACCTTCCCAATTTTCCCATCCCTAAGTTGCGCGTAGGCTCGCTGGATTAACGGATGAAAGCGAAAATGATAACCAACCTGCGCTACAAGATTCTTTCCCTCGACCAGCCGCAACAGATCGTGCCGTTCAAAAATATTCGTATCGTGAACAACCGGTTTTTCGATAAATAGATTGCATCCCGCTCTGGCTGCCGCGAGCGCGGTTTCCATGTGCGCCGATGTCGGGTTCGCCACGATCACCAAGTCCGGACGCTGATTCAGCGCCTCCTGAAAATCGGTATAGGTAATCGGCTGGAATTCGTCCAAAAATTTCTGAACAAACCCGTCATTCGCTCCCTTGCCGGTTCGATAGACAATGATGTCATCATGCTTTAAGCTCTTGAGATTGCGATAATGCCTCTGTCCTATTGAGCCGAGTCCGCAGATCAAAAACTTCATACTGCCTCCTTATTTGTGTCTTTAGGTTTACAAAGAGCACTCATATTGTGCATAATCTTGATGATGAAGTCAACCATACAAAAAATTCAGAATGAGCTTTATTACAGCCTAAATCGTTATCTTGGCTCTAAACAAAACGGTCCGGAAGATGAAGCCATTAAAATAACTAATGGTTATAAAAAACTTCCAGGACTGGCGAAAAATACTCCAACCGCGCCGCAAACTTTAGAGGTGCCAGAATTAAGGCTGTCGGACTATAAAAAAACGCCTTATTTTAATACCCTAACCAACCTCGCCAAGACAGTTCAGGCTGAATTAAAACCCTTTATAAAAGCCTTTGTTGTCCATGGAAGCTTAGCCACAATGGACTTTATCCCCGACTTCAGCGACCTGGATACGTTTGTGGTCGTAAAGAAAGAAGTTTGCGCGAACACCAAGCTACTAAGCCAACTCAGAGATAAAGTCGTTCAAGCTCAGAAACTACTTTCCGAAATAGATTCGCTCGCCCATCATGGTTTTATTTTTTGCGCTGAACAAAATCTCTCCTATTACCCCCAGCACTATCTTCCCGTAACGGTATTCCGGTACGCGAAAAGTTTGGACGGACCGGCAAAGATCCAATTTAATATCCGGGATTCAGCGGAAGAAGCAAAAGAAAATTTCTATCACTACTACGATGTCTTCCAAAAAATCGCTAAAACCGGAAAGATGGAAAATAAACCGGGCAGCAAACTTTACCAATTAAAATGGTTTGTGAGCATGCTCCTTTTAATGCCGAGCCTTTATCTTCAAGCCAAGGGAATTTATCTCTACAAGAAATTTTCTTTTGATTTTGTTCGGCATCCATTTCTGGAAAAGCTTAGCTTGGTCAGAAAAAACTTTAACAAGACGGCAGAAATTTTAGGTGAAGGTTATTTGAAAGAAGCGGCAAAAATGCTGAACGAATGGGCATCTGGCCTGGAACAATTTGAAAAAGATCGGAAAATTATAAACCACCCGAGAAAAATTCCGTTGTCGGTTTACGGAAAAGCCCGGCGGGAATTAGTTAGTCACTTCCGGAAAAATTCGGATGTCTTGGCGTTTTATGAATATGGCACGGTCAAAGCCCCGGGCATCAGCGACCTAGACCTTATTTTGGTCCTAAAAGAAAAACTCAAAAATCCCTTCCGATATCCGACAGGACCAAATATAGACAAAGTTGCCAAGGGAGGACTGATCATAATGACCAAGTCAGTCTTCGAAAATGTCCAAATTTTTGACCAAACAAATTTAAAAAAGCTTTTCGGCCAAGATATCAAAGTAAAACAATTAAGCAAAAAGGAATTGGAATTGCGATCTATCGTTAGTGTCGCTGACTGGTTGCCGGAACGCATACTCCGACTGATCGGCATGCTTCGCGCCAATCCCCTCGATGTTCAGCATGCCCTTCGGTATACACGCTCCTTCGCTTATTCATTAGAAAACGCGGCGCGCCTGACCGGCCTGAAAGATTACGATAAGTTTCTATGGGAACTACAAGAACTGCGGAGCCAATGGAAACCGTTGAAAATAGAGCAGCTGCGGAGCTTAATTAAAAGAGGTGTTTATTGGGGCTATGAAGCCCTTAGCCGTTTTACTGAAAAATATTTCTCCGACCCTCAGCCTGCTTCCGGAGAACTTGAGTTATTCAAAAATCAAAAAATCGTTTTTGCCGATCAGCCGAGCAAGGTTGATGCCGATTGGGCCATCAGCGCTTCTCAGCAAAGATCATCCGACATCGTAGTCGTCGACCCACGGCTCGCATCGCAATTCTTTACTTACAGCCGACAGCCGGGAATTTTAGCTAAGCAAATGCGCCGGCAACTTAATCTCAAGAACGGCCAGCTTATAAAAAATAAAAACCACCGACAATTCCTCGTTGATAAGATAAGGCTAGCTAACCACTGCGCCGAATTTCTTAAAAGAGAAGGCTTTAAATCCGGCCTCTATCGTTTCGGATTTTATCTTAAGTAACTACTTGCGGCGCAACTTTTTCATGATCGGCTCCTCGGATGGAAGGATGCGCTTAACGCCATCGCCCCTGGACTTCTCGTAGTTACGAATTTCTTTAACAAGCATCTGCAGTCCTTTCTTTTCCAGGCTAGCCGCCTGATCAGTACCCCACATTGAGCGATCAAGCGTGATGTGCCTTTCCACCATGCAAGCTCCCAGCGCGACTGCCGTTACCGATGACACCACTCCTTTTTCGTGGCCACTATAACCGATTGGAATTCCGTAGCGTTGCTGAAAAGCCGGGATAACATGCAAATTAAGTTCGTGTAGCTCCGCCGGGTAAGTGGAGACCGCGTGTAAAACCACTAAGTTTTCTTTACCCAAAATTGAAACGGCATGATCTACCTGCTCTTGATTGCTCATGCCAGTAGAAAGAATTATGGGCTTGTTCTTGCTCTTAATGTGAAGCAACAATGCGTCGTCGGTCAAAGAAGCGGAAGCTATTTTATAAAAAGGCGGGTTAAATTTATCCAAAAAGTCCACGCTATCTTCGTCCCAAGGAGAAGCTGACCAAAGGATTCCCTTTTGTTTGCAGTAATCAGCGATGACCCCGTAGCTTAGGTCATCAAATTCCATTTTGTGGCGATAATCAATATAGCTGATATAACCCCACGGAGTTTCCCGCATTTTTTCCCATTGATCACGAGGCACGCACTTTTCCGGAGTTCGTTTTTGGAACTTCACCGCGTCGCAACCGGCATCTTTAGCCATATCGATCAGTTTTTTAGCAACCGCCAAATCACCGTTGTGGTTAATGCCGATTTCGGCAATTACGAACACGGGTTGTCCTGTTCCAACTAAGCGATCTCCTATTTTTACTGGTTTACTCATAGTTTTTATAACTTATTTATAACTTAAAAAAAATCTCAAATGTTTCTGGAATTGAAAATCCACTTTGGATTAAACAAACTCCAATAATCATATTTAAAAACTACACTATGAAGGCCGGCGGGAACAAAAATTCCCGGAAAGACAGTGTTAACTTTATACATTGGCACTTCTTGGTCGTCAAGGAAGGCTCTCCAGCCGGGAAGATAATTCTGGGTGAAACCGAACATTCTACTATGATGTCCCTGAAACCACTCGCCTTGAAAGATCGGTATATTTCCGATGGATCAGATTTAAAGTCGGTAATATTGGCGAAATAGACCAACGGCTTGGCAGTCGGATTATTATAGATGGCTATCGGAATATGGGCAATATCATCATCGCCAACCCTCAGATTAAGAGACCACTCTCCGATGCGCGGCAAATCTATTTTCGGGGCAAAGTCGTTATGATCAAAGGGAAGAAAGGTCATGAAATAACGTATTCCCAAAAAATCCGCCAATGGGAGCCGGCTTGCCAATAAGCGATATTTCTCTATTATCGAAAAATCTCGATTATCTTTAATAATGTATGTCTTATCGAGTTTTTTTTCACCTCCAGTCGTAACTAATTGGCGAGTACCAACTAATGCCATTAATCGACCCATTTCGACATTAAGCAAGGGCTCATTGGCTTCTAAATTCTCCACGCCATAGAGTAGCTGGAAGTTGGGACGGTAAGTCGGCAAATTAAATGAGGAATTATAAAGAAAATCATCTTTGGGCGGAGTATATCCCGGATGAAAGATAGAAAAAAATAAATCGTCCCAGTCATCCGTAAAAAGAGGCAAGACCCTCTCTCTGGTCTCCCTCAGAAAGGCGGCGGTCGGCGGATCTTTCTCATAAAAAGAACGGGATACAATAGTAGATATATTAAAGCGGTAAAAAATAACTATAAATTCTAAAAATGCCAAAATGCAAAGCGCTAAGACTTTGTGGCTGCGAAAAGAGAATGGATAATCTAAGGCTATAGCCAAAGCAATCGCAAGAATAATTGCGGAAATCATTACCGAAAATAAAGTATCCTGATTCTTAAAAACACCAAGGGCTAAAAGCAAAAAGATGCTTATCCCGACGCCGATTAGACACAGAAGCCCCGTTGCTTTCTTTTTGTTTTGTTCAAAAAACGACATGAAGTAACTACTCCCATATCCAACAAGAACGGCCGCGGCAAAAGTTCCTATCAACATAAACCGGGCGGCGCCCTGGAAAAGATTAAAAATCGGCAGGTGACTCAATAATTGAAAAAGAGGTGAGCCGTGAATTGATAAAACAACGGCAATTAAAAATACGCCTCGAAAAAAACCAATCATTTCTCTTTTAACCCAGAATGAAAGAATTAAAAATATTAGCGGAACCATCCCGGGATACAAATACGCGTCAAGGCCTCGACTGGAAGTCAGATGGAAAAAATTCAGCAATTGTTCCGGCAAAATCGCGTACCCTTCATGGGCAAATCCGCCACTTCGTTGTGAAAATTGAGTCATAACATAAGTTGGCACCAACTGAAGCAACCCAATGCCCGTTCCGATCAGAAAAATGAGGAAAAATGCCGAAAGGATTCGAGGAAAAATCTTTTTGTATCTATCCCTCCAACCCAAGAACAGAACGAAGCTAAAAGCGGCTGACGCGATATACAAAATGGGAAAATAAGAAGACATTAGCCAGCCGTACCCGATCAAAAGTCCTCCTAAAAAAATGAGGAGCGCCCGCTTCTTTGTAGAATCGCTCTTATATATCTTAATTAAAATCAAAAAAAGTGCCGGCTGGATAAAAAGCGCGGTTCCTAATACTAAATCTCTCGCAAAGTGAATGTTGCCGGCAAAATAAGCGAAGGCGCCGATAAAAGACGGCCAAATACCTATATCGAGTTCTCGCATAAATAAAATAAAGAAGAGGCATGCCAATGACAGCGTAAGCCACAGTCCCCAATAATGGACAGTTGCTGCCGGGAGAATATACAAAAAAAGATAAATTGGCGCGAACGGGAAACCGCCTATGGAAATAAAGTTAGGAAATCCCGTGGCTATATAAGGATTCCAAAATGGGCTTTCGCTTTTTGTAATGGCATTCTTATAAAATGTCATCTGGGGGATATTTAATTCAACGGAATCGGTCCCCATCACATAGGCGCCAATTAAAACCGGAATAGAAACCACCCCGATTATGAAAAAGGAAATTAAAAGAATTTTAGTTGTGTTCATTTCTACTTCTTTCTGGCAATTACATAAAAACCGCAAGAAATATATTCAGCGCCGCGATAGCGAATCAAGATCAAATCTAAAAGCTTGATGGGAAAAGTAACTATTACTAAAAACATCCAAATAATATCTTTTAAAATACGGACATTAAAAGACAACAATAAGGATAACCATTCCTGGGCAATGAATAAAAAGGCGGATGTCGGTCCAATAATTGGCTTAACTTCTACTATCTCCATATCCGAAAATAAAAAACGGAGTCCCTCCGCCGTCCAACGAGAATAATCATGCGGCGAAGGATGAAATGGCATTAAAAAATTAGTGGCCAGATAAAGGTAGCCGCCGCTTTTTAAAACCCGCTTCATCTCTCTAATTCCTTGAAGTGGGTTTTCCAAATGCTCTAAGACCCAGGCAGAGACAATGCCATCCAACGATTCATCATTAAAGGGCAGGTCCTGGGCATCCGCCAGCACATCTACCTCATTCCACGGATGAATGTCCACGTTGATGATTTCCGGATGCAAACGACGGCTTCCGGAACCGATTTCCGCGACTAAACCACTAGACGAAACATATTTGAAGATGGACCTTGGCGGCTTCCCCAAGAAAAGCGCCGGCGCAAGAACGTAGAAAATGAAAGAATAAAGCCTAGGGAATCGACGGAAAAAAGTCTTCAATCGCACGATAAACCCTGTATGCAGATCCCGCTCCGTCTGCGCATATATATCGTCTTTGATAAAAAGCGGCCTTCCCTCAATAAATCTCCTAGGTGGTATTTTAAATTTTAAACGCTCCAGCTTCGATTTCATAAATTATACTATACTACACATCGTCATATTTATGATAGAATAGTTTTGTTAAATGAATAAAGGCTACGTAGAAAGGTTTGCCTGCGCGGTCCGTAATTGGCGAGCGCGCCAGCTTTTTAAAGCTCTGCGAATTTACTGTCGTGGCGCGATATTAGACGTCGGTGGATGGGATTTTTATTTGAAAGTCCGTAATGATCCGAAAATTAAATTTGAAACTTGGACTAATTTGGAATCAACCGAAAATCAATTGGCGAAAATCGAAAATGATCCTCGTTATAAAACCATACTCGGCGATGGCTGCAAAATGGCCTTGCGGGATAGTAGTTTCGATACGGTCATAAATATACAGGTGCTAGAGCATGTCTTCGAACCCATACAAATGGTTAAAGAAATCGGAAGGGTGCTTAGACCAAATGGGTATGCGATTTTCCTAATTCCAGGCACTAGTGTTCTCCATATGGCTCCGGAACATTATTATAATTTTACTCGTTTTTGGATCAAGCAAGCAGTTAAAAAAGCCAATCTTTCTATCGTTGAATTTAAGCCTATCGGTGGCCTCTGGAACACGACCGCTACCCATCTTTTCAGATTTTTCTTCCAAAGCCTGCGCCTTGAAGGATATTCAACTCCAGACGTAAAGCGAAATTTGTTTTTTTACCTATTCTATCCATTGATGGTAATCTATGCCATCGTGAACATTCCGATAAACCTATTTCTAGGCTGGGGGGATCTCACCGAAGACGCCAATAATTTTTTGGTGGTGGCTAAAAAATCCACCTTGGATTAAACAAGCTCCAGTAATCATATTCAAATTGCACGGTATGGATGCCGGCAGGAACAAAAATTCCCGGAAAGACAGTGTTAACTTTATACATTGGCACTTCTTGGTCGTCAAGGAAGGCTCTCCAGCCGGGAAGATAATTCTGGGTGAAATTCGTATATTTCCATCGGATCTGATTTGAAAGCGGTAACATCGGCGAAATAGGCCAGTGGTCTGGCGTTCGGATTTAAATAAGTTGATATCGGAAGACTGGCGGCTTCTTCGTTGCCAATGGCTAGATCAAGAAACCACCTTCCAACTAACGGCAGGGTTATCTTCGGATCAAGCTGGTCAAAAGCGAAGGGGCTCATAAAATAACGTATTCCCAAAAAATCCGCCAATGGGAGCCGGCTGGCCAGTAAGCGATGTTTCTCTATGACCGAAATATCTCGACCATCTTTAACCACGTATGTCTTGTCCAGCTTTTTTTCACCACCGTCTGTAACCAGTTGCCGGGTACCTAAAAAAGCCAGCAGTCTTCCCATCTCCACATTAAGAAGAGGATCATTGATTTCCAGGGTCTCTATTCCATAAAGCAACGAGTAATTGGGGCGGTAAGTCGGTAAATCAAGTGAAAGGTTATAAAGAAGATCTTCCTTGGGTGGTGTATCCCCAGGACGAAATTGATAAAAAAATGTATCGTCCCAGTCATCCACGAAAAGCGGCAAGACTCGGCCAGGCTGTCCCTTAAAAAAATCTAAAGTTGCTGGCTTCATTTCATAAAGACGCCTATCGATCACAAACGACTTATTGAATGAATAAAAGAACATGGCCATGTCTAAAACCGTAAGAATTGTTAGTAACGGTAAAAGCAGTAGTAGTTTTTTAACAGACAGCTTAAAAATTAAATAAACCAGGGTTAAAAAAACAGCGGAAATAAGCACCGAATAAAAAACGGTCTGGGTTCGAAAAACAAGAATGGTCAGGATCATTAAAGAGGCCATTCCAATTGTAATTGCCGTTAATCTTTTTTTAATTATCGCGCCGCCTAAAACATATTCACACCCGAAACCCACTAAAACCGATCCGGCAAATGCGCCGACAAACATAAACCTCGCCGATCCCTGGAAATAGCTGAACAGGGGTAATTTAATAATCAACCAAAACAATGGAGATCCTTTAATGGAGATTGCTAGAGCAATCAAAAAAAACCATCGGAAAAATTTTGCAATGGGATTTTTACTGAAAAAAGAGAAAATAAGCAGCATTAGTGGCGCGATGCCTAAATACAAATAAGCTTCGAGACCTCGCTGCGGCGTAAGGTGCACAAAGTTCAACAGTTCCTTAAAACCAATCGCATATCCTTGGGCAACCTGATAGGCCAGCCCGGCGCTTCGTCCCGAAAACTGGGCCATGATATATACGGGAACCAACTGCAACGCGCCAATTAAACTGCCGATTAAAAATGATGCAGCCAGCGCCGCGATTAATCTATAAAAAACTATTTTGCCATGTTTTATACCAAGAAAAACTACGAACGCGAGGAGAGTGGTAAAAATATAGAGGTTTCCAAAATACACCACAGTTGTCAGCCATCCCCAGGCCACCGCGAGTGAGCCAATCCCCGCGTATAAAACAAATTTTTGCCAACCAGAACTTTTCAAAATCATCATAATAACCAAAAAAAGAACTGCCTGAACCAAGAGGATATTTATTACGGTGGCATTTTGTGACCAATAGAAATCTCCGATGATATAGCTTAGGCCGCCAATCAACGAACCCCAAGTTCCGATACCTAGTTCGCGTAGAAAACGAACAGAGAAAAAAAGTGTTAGCGACAGCGCAAACCACAAATACCAATAATGGGCCGCTATAGGAGATAAAAAGCGCGCCAATTGAACCACTGGCGCGAACGGACTGCTTAAATTGCTGATAAAATTCGGAAATCCAACGGCTATATACGGGTTCCAAAACGGGCTTTCGCCTTTCGCGAACGCGTCTTTAAAAAAAGTGAGCTGAGGAATCATCAACTCTGAGGCATCGGCTGAAAGCACTTTGCTGCCGCTAAGCATCGGAAACAGGAGAATGAAAAATAAAACAAAGCAAACTATCAAAAGACCCCACCAGGTGCTGACAAGATTCCGAACACGCTCTAAAATAGAAGGTCGCATATTTTATCCGCGATCTTTCCTAGCGATACAGAGCAGCGATGCTCCAAATGGGAAGCTTACCCAGCGCAATAATTTTCCTTCAAGGCCAAATAACCAACCCATCACGCTATTCAGGATCTTTGGCATGGCAAAAACATCCGATCCGCTCGTACGAATTCCAAATAAATTTTTTATAAGGCGAAAAAGAGCAATGGGTGGAAAAAAGAAAGTATTGAAATAGGTCATCTTTACTATAGTTAATCCAGTAGCCTCGCTGATCGCGGCACGCATTTGTTTTTTAGTATATCGCCTCTGGTGATGCGAGATAGTATCATGTTCGCTCCACAAGAACTTGTAGGCGGGAACCGTCACCATCATTACTCCCCCGGGCTCCAGGACAGATTCAATTTTCTTCAATGCCGTTCGATCATCCCTAATGTGCTCCAGAGAATCAAATAGGGTAACAAACTGGAAGGTTTGATTGACCTCAACGTCCGGCCACTCACCTTTTATAATGTTCAGATTTTTATCCTTTTTCTTAAGCATTCCGATCATTTCATCCGCCATTTCCACGCACCATACCGAATCGGCTATCTTGGACACTAACGCTGTGCAAAATCCGGTCCCACAGCCAACATCAAGCGCGCGCTCAACGTGACGTGGTATTACTTTATGATTAAGCATATTAGAAATAACCTTTTGTCGGCCGGTAAACCACCAGTGCGTTTCTTCTAAACGCTCATAATCTGCATAAAGACTTTTTTCCATAGGATTCTATATATTATGTGGTCATCTGACCGACACATCAAGAGCCGGTAGATTGTGAAAGCAGATATATTATTGTAATCTTTGAGCATGAAAAGCCTTCTTGAGAACGCGTTGATAAAAAAAATCGCGAATATTCCAGTGGTCTGGAATGCCGCTCAAAGTCTTATCGGGGCAAATCAGTGGAAAGCTCGGTTGTACCCATCTGTTTTCAAGCAAAAAGGCGGAACGCTCCTTGATTTTGGGTGTTCAGGCGGAAACGTGACCGCCCTATTCCTCGACTTTGACTATTTTGGCGTGGACGTTGATCGGCAGGCGATCCAGGCCGCGCGCAACAAGTTTAAGCAGTACCCCAACGTAAAATTCTTTGATCTCGACATTATTAAAAGCGGTTTCAAGAAAAACTTTTTTGATCACATACTCTTCGCGGGGACGGCGCACCACGTCACTAATGACGAATTAAGAAAAATAATTGAGATTCTCATGGAGAATCTCAGGGTAGGTGGCCAGCTTCATTTTTTTGACCCTGTTCACCAGCCGAAAGACAACTGGATGACCAGATTTATTATCCGTTCTGACCAGGGGAAAAATGTCCGTACCGAGGAATCTTACAGGGGCTTCTTTTCACCCGACAAATATAAAATAAACGAATGGAGAGTTTGCCCCAGCCCAGATCGATTCATCAAGTTTCCGGATTTTTTATATATCAATATTACTAAATAGTCTGAGAATACCGCTTGTACCAACTAATCGTCTCCTTTAGTCCATCTTCGATTCCATATTGGGGTTTCCACCCCAGCACGCGATTTGATTTAGACGAATCAAGGTATTGATTAAGAATTTCGTTTTTAGCGTTATTCAAGATGATTGGTTTCAGGTCCTGTTTATCCATGAGTTTGGAAATGGCATTCACGACCTCGAGTACCCGTAAAGGATTATTATTTCCAAAATTAAACGCTTCTCCTGTAATTTTTCCATTCGTTAAATTTTCCGCGAGACACAGGTAAGCCGACACCGCGTCCTGCACATAAATATAATCGCGCAGATATGAACCATCACTTCTAAGTTCGATGGGTTTCCCCTGAAGCATAGTTTGAATTGTTCCGGGGATGAGCCGTGAGAAATGAAGGTCGCCTCCCCCATAGATATTCCCGCATCGCGCTAGCGTGGTAGAAAGTTTGTAAACCTGCGCGTACATGCGGGTGATCTGGTCGGCGCAGCTTTTTGAACAATCATATGGATGATACTCACCATTAAGTGAAAAATCTTCGGTGTATGGAAGCGTTTTCTGGGGTCCATAGGCTTTATCGGAAGAAGCCACGATCACATGAACACCATGATGTTTTCGAGCTTCTTCGAGTACCCGCACCGTTCCCATGATATTGGTATCAAGCGCCTCGGCGGGATCGGCTAAAACCTCCCCGACAAGAGCGGAGGCCGCCAAATGAAAAACTGTGTCAATTTTATGAGTCGTAAAAAGAGTTTGTAGTAGCTTGGTGTCGCGCACATCTCCTTGTACATACAAAACCTTTTTAAGTAAGTTGTCGTACGGCTCTCCTAGAAAACGTTTCGGTTTTAGATCAAGAGACACCACGCCGGCGCCCTGAACCGCCAATTCATAATTCAACCATGAACCCACAAAACCGGCTCCGCCGGTCACTAATACCTGCTTATTTTTCCAGAATTTATTGGTCGTGGCATTCATTCGTGTACCTATCGCCAATTTTTCCAAACAGCGGTGCCATTATTCCACTCTTTGTTTAAAAGCTCCATATCACGAACGGTGTCCATGCACTGCCAGTATCCATTGTGACAATAAACCGCGAGCTGGGACTCCGCCGCCAACTTTGGCAACACATCACGCTCAAAATTAAGCCCCTCTCCGTCAGTCAGGCGATCCAGCACGGCCCGATTGCACACAAAAAATCCGCCATTGATATAGTTGTCCTGTAGTTGCGGCTTCTCCGTAAATTGCACGTCGGAATCATGGATATTGATCTGGCCGAACCTGGCCGGAGGGCGAACACCGGTAATGGTTACCATCTTGCCCTGGGCGCGGTGAAAGGCGACCAGATCATCAATATTCACATCAGCCACGCCGTCGCCATATGTAAGTAAAAACACATCATTGGTTATATATGAAGCGATACGCTTGAGGCGCGCTCCCGTTTCAGAATCTAGGCCGGTTCCGGCGATCGTCACGCGCCATTTTTCTTCGGCGGGGACATGCATCGTCACATTCCGATTCTCTTTGGTAAAGTCGACGGTAAAATCACCCTGATACATAGGGTAATTGAAAAAATAATCTTTGATTTTTTCTCCTTTATAGCCGGTCGGAAGGATAAAGTTCGAAAAACCAAAAGAATTATAAATCTTCATGATGTGCCAGAGGATCGGGCGCTCTCCGATCCGCACCAATGGCTTCGGGATGGTTTCGGTCTCTTCCCTCAGACGAGTACCTTTCCCCCCGCACAAGATCACTACGGGAATTTTGGACTTATCGATTCCTTTTTGAGATGGAGTATCCATTGCTATGACCTATAGAAAATAGCACGCAATAAGCTTACTGTAAACGCAAGCTTATGGCCTCAGGTACACGGCGATGATCTTGTCCTGCAACGCCATATTTTCGATTATTTCTTTTTTACTGATCAAGGGAGAAATCTTACCCTCAATCGCGTCTACAAATTTTTCAATTGATACTTTGAGCGGATCTTTAATATCGAATTCAGCTTTGTCTGTCACTAGCCTCTGCTGATAGTTTTCTCCGATTTCTCGTCGGAATTCTAGTCCGTCAAAAGTAAAATTCACCTTTCTGGGCCGGTCTACCTTGTGGGTGAACTTGTAGTGTATGTCGCATTCGGACTTCTTATTAATATATTTAAAGTAAACATCGATGTCCTCCGGAGAATGCTTCGAAAACTTTATTTCCTCCGCGTGCCCATCCGGAATTAATTTCACCACCATGCTGTTAGTGTGCGCTAACTGCTCGGCCAGCATGTCCACACCAAAAACGCTAGGCTGCATCTCCATAGAAAAAGTTTTGAGCCTAGAGAGGTCAACTTTATCTTTTATATAATCGATAACCGCCGGCCACTGCGTATTTACGGCAAGAACCTTGCCTTGTTTTTCTGAAAACTCCACCAGTTCCTTGGCCGCCCCATAGTTGTCCGCGTGAGAATTCAGGACCAGCGGCTTCTCGCATAAAACATGCAGCCCCGCTTCCAGGCATTTTTTTATCTGGGCATAATGCAAACGTGAAGGGGTACAGATACTCACGGCATCAAGCTTCTCGTTTTCGACAAGGCTCGCCAAGTCGAAATAACCCCTTGGGCGAATGCCGTATTCGGCGTGAAGATCTTCGGCGGTTTTCAAGGCTGTCTCCTGACTACTCCCAAGAATCGCGACCACATCAGCTCCGGCGCTTAAAAATTCCCGAACATGGAACTTCCCGATCGAGCCCGCCCCCAGAACCGCTATTTTCAACTTCGCCATCTTAAACTTCCGAATTTTTCACTATTTTAAAATCAGGCAATGGCACAATGAAATTTGATTTAAGCCCCCTGGCTTTTAACTGCTCCATAATTGGTTTGGCATAATGCCACGCTAATAAAACTACGAAGTCTGGCTGTTCATCGATCAATCTTTGATTGTTCACGACCGGAATATGCTTGCCGGGGAGATACATACCCAACTTTAAAGATGCCGGCTGCTCGGCCAAATATGGCAAAAGTTCAGAGTCTACTCCGTAGTAGTTAAGCAGAGTGGAAGACCGGCCGGGGCAAGAGTTACCCACGATCCTTTTGCCGGATTTTTTTGTGGAAATTAAAAAGTCCATAAAATTTACTCGGGCGTCCCTAACTCTTTGAGCAAATTTTTTATATGTCTCAATCTTGCCCAGCCCGGATTCCTCTTCCAGTTTCAAAAGCTTTCCAACTTCGGCAGAAACTGGCCTGTCTTTGCCCTTGGTGACGTGTACCCGAATATTACCTCCATACCTATCACCTCTTTCTACGTCGGTAACGGTAAAGTCGTACTGATCAAAAAGGGCTACAAGGGATTTCAGCGAATAGGTTCTTAAATGCTCGTGATAAACCGTGTCGAACTGTCCGCCCCGAATTACATCTAAAAGATAGTGCGTTTCCGAAATAAATACCCCGCCATCTTTTAATAAATTGTAAGCTCCCATAATCACCTCACCCAAAGTTTGCATGTGCGCGAAGGTGTTGGTTGTCACCATTAACGACGCCTGACCATGTTTTTGCTTGATCGCCTCAGAGGTTTTAATATCAAAAAATGACTGGATCGTTTCAATACCGCTAGCGTTGGCGAGCTTGGCGATATTTGTAGGCTCTACCCCAACAGTTTTGATGCCCGTGCCCTTGAAGCCGCTTAATAATGTGCCGTCATTAGAGCCTACGTCAACAACTAAGTCGTTGGGGTTTAAATTATATTTCTTAATCAAAGACTCCGCTATCTTTACCTGATATTCCACCAATTCTTTGGTAACTCCGCTCTTGTAAGGATAATTTGGATGATACACTTCGCTGCCATCCACGCAGTAATCTATCTGAACACCAGTGCAATTTTCACACCAAATCATACGAAGCGGGTAGCTTTTTTCCGGTTCGTTCAACATAGCTTTGGTCAATAAGGTGTCGCACAACGGCTGATGACCCAAATCTAAAATAGTGTGCAGCTTATCTGAATTACAAACCTGGCAAGCGCTGATATGTCCGGTCTTTACAAGGTGGTGTTTGGGGTAGCTAAGGTTCATAATTATCGTTTAATAAACCTATAATAGAGTAAGTTTTTTAGAAATTCAAGGCTTGCCCCTATGCCTATTTTGGACTTTCCCTCCTTTCTTGATTGGAAGACTACCGGATATTCTTTTATCGGGATTCCGCCACGCAAAGCCTTGATAACTACTTCGGCATCAATAAAAAGATCGGTAGATGCCAGTCCGGTTTTTTCATAAAACGATCTTTGGAAAAGTTTTGGCTTGGCATTCACGTCATGTACTGAAGTGGAAAACAACGCGTGGAAGATAAGATTATAGATTCTGCTCTGGATCGCGCGGAATACCCCGTCAGGACGCGTCATTCTCCTGGCCTTAAAAAATGCGAAGTTCTCTTGCCGCATTTTTTTATACATTGCGCTTAGATCTTCGGCGCGCACTTGGCCATCACCGTCGGTCCATCCGACAATTTCTCCGCGCGCCACGGAAAGACCCTCTAAAATCCCGCCACCATACCCGCGATTAGGGAAGACGCGGCGCGCGCGTACTCGCGGCATTTCTTTGCTCAGCATTTCTAGAACGCCTTGGGTATTATCCAGCGAACCATTATCGACAACGACGATCTCAAAGTCTGATTCAACTTTTTGTAGTTCCTTATGAATATCCCGAATGATCCGCTCAATATGGACGCCTTCGTTGTATGCGGGAATTACGATCGAGAGTCTCATAAACAGCATATTATAACAAATAGAATACCTTGGAAAGATTATTTTTCAGATTAAAAAAGCCTATCCGAGTCAACGGATAGGCGGTAGTTATATGGATTTTCCGATCTTGATATTTTCAACCCGGATGTAGCCGGATTGAACAAGTTTTTTTTCCAAAACCGGGTTATGACGAAGATCTTCGACCTCTTGATAAAAACTCCACGAAAGAAGCCCAGCCTGACCGGAATGGATAACGCCGTTCCAGATGTTTTGTTGTACCTCATCGCGGGTGAGCGCAAAAACATTCAGGCCGCCATCGGTTCTGACGTACTTTTCATAAGAAAGTCCCGAGAGAAATACCACATTCATAAAGCTCTGAAGGGCAAGTTCCGAACCCAGGGCGTAGAGTGGATGAAGTTGGCTATAGTAAAGAACTGTTTGTTCCTGCACCCCAGTTTCTTCAATAAGTTCGCGCAGGAATCCGGCTCTCAAGCCTTCGCCCGGCTCAACGGCTCCGCCAGGAAATTCCAAAGAACTATAAGGCCCGAATACGCGAAGATCAACGCGCTTCCCTTGGATTTCCGCGATCAGCGGACGATCCGGGTAGCGTCCCTGCGCCGGTCTCTGCTCAACGATCATGAGTAGTCGACCATCAGGCAAAACCGGCACCACGCTCGCGCATTTCTCAATCCATTGCCCGTTTTCCGAAACGGTCTCGATGTAGCAAAAGTAGGGATGTTCGCCATTCGCAAATTCAGCCTTTTGCCTTCCATCACTGGAACAATGCGCGACAACGCGATAGCGATAAGGCGCTTCTAAGATTGGTTCAATCGCGCCTTCTACCCAGGTAATTTTCCGAAGAGCTGTCTTTGTCGCTTCTTTGCTATGCACAAGATACCTCCGATATTCGTAAGAACCGCTTCATTTATATCATAAAATCCAAAATAAGCAAAGCTAGACCAATCATAAGTTTTTTGATTATAATGAAGCTTGTGAAATTCAATATCTTCTTAGTGGCCTCGGCAATACTCGTTGGGCTACTTTATATCGCCCCGCCGTTAATTGTGAAATATCACCTTCAGAAAGATGGACGGGTTTTCGCGTTAAATTATGAAGTTTATAGAGACGAACTTTTTTATCTTTCCCGCGCGCGGGAAATTTATGACGGGCATTTTCCTCCCAGCGATCTCCACTTTGACGAACAGCGCCCCACCGTGCAGAATCCCATCCCCTCGCTAATCCTCGCGGGGATGATTGCTCTTACTGGTGGCAATATTCACACCAGCTACCTCATCGCCCAATTTGTATTCACGCCAATAATCTTTCTGCTGTTTTATTGGTTAGGAACATTACTTTTCAAGGAATCTCACTGGGCAATTCTTTTTGCTTTCGTTGGCGTACTCACGCCAATAGCAATGAGGATTTTAAACTTTAATGGCGCCTAATCTCTATCAAATATTTACCGATTTTAACTCGGACGGCCCGGCCGAATCTTTCCGGGAAGTTTTGGGTTATTTCGTTAAACAGTTCTGGCCGCTGGTAAACACCCAGATCGAAAAACTTTACTTCGCCAGACTCGATTATCCCCTGATCGTTTTCCCTTTTTACCTACTCGCTATCTTAGGTTTTTGGCTGTTTTGGCAAAAACCTGGAGTCAAAACCGCGGTCTTAGCCGCCATTCCAGCCGGCGCGCTATTTTATATTTATTTTCATTTCTGGGTTTATTGGATCGCGGTACTCGGCATTTTATTCATTTATTCTCTGGTGAATTACAAAAAAAATCCCATTCTGGGTAAGAATTTCCTGATTCTGGTTAGCATAATCACGCTTATCGCCATACCCTATTTTATCAACTATTTTCAATTTCTCGGGCAAATGGAAGTTCAGGATTTCATTTACCGCCTCGGTATTGCCGAAGGACGAGTAGTCGGATTAGCTACGATGGGATTTGCCTATCTCTTTTATATAATCGTTGGTATCGCGGTTTACTTTACTTACTTCAAGAATGATCGGCGGCGCGCCATTTTATTCTGGGGTATGTTAGCCGCCATGTTCGTAGTCTGGAATATTCAACTAATAGTTGGCTATGCGCCCTCGCCAAACAATTGGCGGCGAACCATCAGTCCAATTTTATTTATCATCATCTTCAATCTAATTTATGATTGGTCGCAAATAACCATTAAAAAATGGCCCCGGATAAACTTTAAGAAATACATCCTTATTGGCGTAATGATTTTGTCGGTCTTGGTAGTCACCAAAAAAATAGTCAATGTTTATGTGATCTATCAAAATCCGGAACCAAGAATACTCAATGGCCAAACCCTTGATCAAGATTTTATGGATTCTTTCGCCTGGATCAATGTCAATTTACCGCCGGAATCAAAAATCGCCAGTAATTCTTATATGACTTCGTCTTATCTTAGCCTCTACACATCAGCGAGGCCGTTTCTTCCACTCGGGCTATTTTCGCCAAGATCTACTAATGAATTAGAAAACCGCTTTTTAATTGCTCATCGACTATTCGGAACTTCGCCGGAAATACTCGCCAAGGTGCTTGATTCCAGCCTTCCAATAAAATGCGATCAAGGCTGCCCGTCAAATACCGAAGACAATCTTCGCAAAAATACCTGGCTTCTTTATGGCCACTTTTTCCGCGATTCCGATTTCAATGAATTTATGATTTCTCCAAAATCGATCACCAAAGAATATATTGGTTCGCTTATATCGCGTTACCAAAAAATTAATCTCGATTGGAAAGTTATTGATGCCGAGTACGTCTACGTCGGGCCTTGGGAGCGCCAGCTTGGATTGCCTAATTTCCAATACAATAAAAATTTACAGATCATATATGAGAATAAATCTGTAAAAATTTATAAAAAACAATAATGAACTGCCCTGTTTGCGCCTCTTCTAAAACATCCGAATGGAAAAAGGATGGGCCATATAATTTCTTGAGGTGCGATAACTGCGGGTTGATTTTTATTTCAAAAATCGGCTACCCGGAAAATCCGGAAGAACAATATAAATCAGACGCGACTTCATTTAGCGAATATCATCTTATCACCGCGCCGAATGATAGAAAAAATTTTATAAAAACTTTAAAGGAATTAGAAAGGTATCAAAAACCAAAAACTATACTGGACGTTGGAGCCAATGTTGGAACATTTCTACTAGCCGCCAAAGAGCGCGGCTGGCGGGGCATTGGAATAGAACCAACTCCCAAGGCAGTATCAATTGCTCGTAAAGATGGCGGGGAGATCATTGAGGGATTCTTTGATGAAAATTTTCCTGAAAAATTGTCTAAGGCGTATCCTGGTATAGAGATTGACGCGGTACATATGGGCGATGTTATTGAACACTTATTTGATCCTTTGGTTTTACTAAGAACAGCGAAACGGGTCCTTTCTAAAAATGGTTATCTTGTGATAGTAACTCCTGATATTGACAGTTTTTTGGCCAGGAAGTATCAGATCAAACCAAAGGAGCATCTCGTTTATTTCAATAAAAAATCTCTCCGGCTAGCGCTTGAAAGATCTGGCTTTGAAGTTCTTTCCATTCATGGACAAGCTAGAATCCGCGATATTGGAAATGCCGCAAAAGGAACCGTTAAGCTTTCAACTACGGAACTTGTGATTGCCTCCATCGCGAGACTTCCTCTAATTGGAAAGATTCTTAACAACAGCCTGCGGCTTTTCAAAGATGAGCTATTTGTATTGGCTAGGGTAAAAAACTAACTAGTACAACTTTAGATATTGTTGAACTTTGTTTTTCCAATCCATTGATCTCGCGAACTCAATGGATTTTTTTTGGAATCTTAACTTAGTTTCCGGAAAATTAAGAATTTTACTTATCGCCTCAGCGACGACTTTCGGATTCCCGCCATCAACTAAAAAACCGTTCTGATTATCTAAAATCGCATCTTCAGCGCTGGTTCCACTCGCGCCTATCACTGGTAATCCGGCGGCGGCGGCCTCTAAAAAAACCAAGCCGAAACCTTCAATATCTTTTTTAAAATCTTGGGGCAATAAAATAAACAACTCGGCATTTTTATATAAATCTACCAACTCTTCGTCTGATATGTGCCGATTTAGGGCATATGATAAAAATTCTACTCGATTAGAAACTCCTAAGCTTTCGGAAAGGCTGCGCAAATTTTTATATTCGTCTCCTTTGCCGAATATTAAGTAACGTAAACTGGGGAAATTTTTACTAATCTCCGCGAAAGCCCGGATTGAATATTCTAAACCCTTTCTTTTCTTAAGAGCGCCAACGCTTAGAATATATGGTTTTAATTTTTGAAATTCTGAATTTGTTTGTGCTTTGAAATTTGAAATTTGAAATTTATCGTTATCTACTCCGTGATTAATAACCTCTATCTTTAGATCCGGGAAAATCTTTAAAATTTCCCGCTTGGTGTTATTGCTAATGGCGGTTAACTGATCAGCTCGCCGATAAGCCCAGCCGAGCAAGGCCCTCTTAATTGGGCTATATAATGGCTTTACGGCGCCTGTGCCGATGGCCGTGATAATAAGCCGTTTTTTAAGGCCAAATGAAGCTAATGCCGCTATAAAGCCATACGGCCATCCATCTAGGGCATGTATTAAGTCGCCATTCTTAATGATCGCTCTGATTTTAGAAAAAGTAAGCAACAATCTAAATCGGTTGGAGGGCAATAATGATCGGGATGGAAACTGACTATCCGGATCAGCTTCCGAACTAAGAAGCTGCAGATCCAGATCCGGACAAGCCAACTTAATACCGCTGATCAGCGCTCGGCCGAAACGACCAGCGCCGGTGTTGGGATGAAAGTCATGGTTTAGGTAAACAATTTTCATGGGGTTCATATTTAAATGTTTAAAAATTTAAATATTTTTCTATTTCTTTTTTAGAATGTAAATTATCTTTGGGCCCCAGCGATTTTCAAGGGCGCGCTTCCAAGACGGCCTTAGAGATGCAAGCCCGGAGATTAATTTACGGATCAATCCCCTAAAACCATTAAAAATTCTTGGGGTGGTGAAATACTCGATTCCAATCCTATCGAAGTACTTTAACGCGGTCTTACTAAAAACCGCCTCCGTGAAAAAAGTGATGTGATTATTCCGTTCATGAAACCCAGGAAATTCACCGTGTTTAAAAAAATATTTACGATTTGGCGGTGAGGCAATATTAATCAAAGAAATGATCAGCAAACCGCCCGGTTTCAAAGTTCTGGCGGCTTCCCGGAAAAAATTATGTGGATTCTCTAGGTGCGGCACCACGCACCAAGCGGTAATCGCGTCAAAGAAATTATCGGACCAAGGAATTTTATCGAAGCTCAAATCAGCAAGCTTAAATTCCTTTAGCAGTGGTCGTTTTTCGGCTGGAAGATAGTCTCCAATGTCCAGTCCGTAAAGATCCTCAAATCCAGCCATCC
Source organism: Parcubacteria group bacterium Gr01-1014_3 (assembly GCA_007376445.1). GTDB lineage: Bacteria > Patescibacteriota > Minisyncoccia > UBA6257 > WO2-44-18 > VMGF01. Next base: position 158,183 of record VMGF01000001.1, read on the forward strand.
TAAGATCTTCAGCAAAACCACCAGAGGCTACGCCGCAGTCCAAAACTTTCGGCCCATTATTAATCGAAACATATTTTTTAAAAACCCCAATGGCGTATTTATGACGCACCGCGGGACCAACGAACTTTCCAAGCCGATCCCGTACTTCTTCGTTGTTTTCTTGAATTTCTTTTTTAGACATATATCTCATTGGGGTTTTTGTAAAACATAATAAATATACCGGCCAAACCACTGATTGGATGGCAGGATGTGTTTCAGGGGCTGAAGCCAATTGAACAGCCAGTGCTTGAGCTCGGATTTGCCATAACGGACTGCCAAGAGGCGGAAATATTTTAAGAAAGTCTTTTTAAAAATTGACCGGGTGAAAAATGTGATGTGATTATCTCCCTCTAAAAAATGATAAATATCGCCGTGGCGTAAAAAAAGTAGCCGATTCAGGATATGAAATGGATTTGGAGTAGAGATAATGAAAATTCCTCCAGGCTTCAGAATCCTTGAAGCCTCCCGCCCGAAATGAAACGGATTCTCCAGGTGCTCGATAGTTTGCGAAGAGATTACGGCGTCCACGGAGTTATCGGCCCACGGAAACTTGTCGAAGCAGAAGTCTATTTTTTTAAACGGGAACTTTTGAGCCGCTTCATGCCGATAATCATCTATATCCGCTCCGGTTAGATTTTTGTACCCAGCTTCCGATAATTGCGCCAAAAGTGATCCGTCGGCCGAAGCCGCGTCCACTATCACGCTACTTTTATTCGAAATGAATTCTTTAGTTAAATTCAAAATCCGCCCGCTTCGGATATCCCAGCTAGCGCGTTGCTGTAATTCAAAAAGCCGGTTTTTATTATTTTTTATTTCGTCGGGGTTAAGATATTCCATAATAAATTACTTAGTCGTTCGCCTGATTTGCCGTCTAACTTGAAACAGGCGCCCTCAGCAACCCGTTTCCTGTATTCCCCGTCTTGCTCGGGGCGCTCTAAATAGGATTTTAACAAATCCCGCATTTCTTCGGGGCTTTTGGCGATTGATAACTTGCCATTTTTAATCACTTCCCGCTGATGTTCATATTCGTAATATCGTACAAGGCTATCCCAAAACGGCTTTGCCTTCTCGCCGTCAAAGCCAATTAATACAGTTGGTTTGTCGAAGATCATCGAATCTAAAATAATACTCGAGGGGCTCGTCAAAACTACAGCGCTGTGATAAATCAGATTCGCTAAATGCTGGTCGTCACTCCTTCTCAGCATGGACTCTTCCAGCTTGACTACGTTTTGCGGGACATCAAAAACCATTCCCGCCGGCGGCTTAAACCCGCCGGTCTCAAGAACGCCAAAAAGCGGAAGACGAATTACGGTCTGCTCCTCTAGCTTGGCTAGCTCGTTAAACAAAAATTTATTGAAAGATTTGTCACCAGTCCAGATATCGCTTGGCGGAGTAACAAAAATATATCTGCGGGCCGGATCAAGCCCAAGCCGAGTCATAAATTCCTTTCTATCGCTACGCTGACCAACAAGATAATCATCGTAATGAGGAATTCCAACAACCCGCAATCTGTTCTTCGGAACGCCGTGATAATTAATGACCCAGGATTCGATATTGGTATTTTGAACTACCACGATATTCGGCAGGGTTCGCAATAGGCCTTTTGTCGTCATGCTGTCCCAAGAACGCCCCATACCAGCTGAATAAATCCCTCGTCGTCTTGCTTCTCGGACTAGATAAGAATCGCTAAATTCTTGCGCTCGTAAATCCTGTAAGTCCGTCGCGAAAATCAAATCCGGTCTATATTTTTCAAACAAAGCATCAAATCCACCGCCCGGCGTAAAGCGGTAGTCTAAGAAGCGGACCGAATTTCTAACAAAGCCAAAACTGCCAGTCCAGGCGATTAATGAATTAAATATATATCGTAAATAATTATGATCTTTCCCTCGCTGGACTAATTTATGTATTTTTTTGCTGTATGTGCTTAACAAATTCCAAAACAATACGTGAAACAGCAGATTAATTTTGGATAATGGACGAAACGGGATCGCTTCTATGATGATATTTGGCGCGCCGAATTCGCGCTGATAAAAATCCTTGTTTTTTTCTGGGACTAATAAAATAATTCTAATACCTTCCTGCTGTTTCAAGAGATTAAAAAAGTTCGTCTCAAGCAAATTTCTAACCACTAGATTAAAAAAACAGGTTATAAATATGGTTTTCATTATGGTTTAGCGGGTACTTTACGCTTGAGTAAATCTTTCAAGCTGATCCAAAGCCGGACAAACAGATCTCTGTCATGTCGATCAAACCTAAACATCTGCCCAGTGCTAATCTTAAATTCTGGATGCAGCTTGCGCAATCGGCTATAGAAAAATATTGTTCGTTCAAGATAAATTGCCATATACACGCCGCCAGATCCTAAAATGCCGAATAACGGCAAAAAAATCGCGGAAGTGATCGGTATGACCAAGGCCTCATTCACCAGCCGCATTGTTAATACCCTATACTCACGCAACATAGATAAAATAACTTTCAGAACCTTATAGAACGAATAAATCGGCAAACTAAGCATCAACAGTACAAAAAGCGTGACTGAGGAAGTATATTGCGGGAATAGCCAGGGAATGACAAAGGGCACAGTTACAAAACTGGCCGCCATTAATCCGAAGCTTAGCCAGGCCGTATACTTAACGCTCCGGTTAAAAATGTAAGCCATTTGATCCTTTAGTCCGATCTTGCTGAATAAAGAAATAGTGATGCCATTCATCGGAATTACGCTCTGAACAAATGCGGCTAGATTATTAGCGACGCTATAAAAAGCTACCGCCTCGGTATTGATGAAAAACTTAATGAACCAGGGCATCAGATTCTTGGTAACTCGCGAGATCGCATATCGAAAGAAGATAAGACTGCCATGTTTTTTCAAAAAAGCCGGCAACATCATCTCTGTGCCAGCCGTAATTCCGGCAAAGGTTTTCTTATATTGTTTCATGAATATAAAAACGCCAACCACCATCACCGCCCCCGCTTCCCCAGCAACGTGAGATATCAACACCGTAGTGATGTTAAAGTCGTTCATTAAAAAGAAAGAGGTTAAAAAAACCGCCTTGGTTAATTCTCGCCAAAGCGGAAATGACCAATGCGCGAAAGAGACTATAGATTTTAAGAAAACGCTCAATGACGATTCGACGGCATTTAGCAAAAGCAATCCACTGACTATTTTTATCAAATTGCCGACATCCTGACCGTAATAACCGGCTATTAAAGACGATCCTAGAAACACCCCAATCGCCAAAACCGACATGATGGCCGCCCGGCTAAAAGTTGATTCCCAGAACAAACGCTTTGCTTTTTGCGGCATCTTCTGAGCAAACCAATAACGCATTTCTACGGCTATTGGACCATCCATATTTTTCCAATCGAAACCATCTAGTAAGTTCAAAAATGCCAGGATCAGCTGAAATACGCCGAAATTAAAAACACTTAAATACCGAATGGTGAAAAATGAATTTACCAAACCTATAAGATTAGCGGAGTAATCAAAAACCCGCTTCGCCGATTCACCTTTGATAAAAATGTGGGAAAGTTTTGATTGTTCCATATTAAAGCAGCGTCACAATTCTTTCGACAAGCCGATTCAAGCTATGTTTTTCTTTAATAATATCGCGAAGCTTCATGCCGATTCTTCGTTTTTCCTCCGTTGGTAAAGCCACAAAGCCGTTTATTTTTTTCTGAAGATCTTCGGCCGCGCCCTCCTTAAACATTAGGAGGTTCTTAAGCTCCTGGTCAAAATATTCCTCAAAAGCCGGATTGCTTACGAATACCGGCACACCACAGGACATTGATTCTAATGTGCTTTTATCAAAACTTCCGGCGACCGTAAGATTAACAAAAAAATCGTGATTCTGATAAATCGAAACAGTTCTATTGTTAGCGACCCGGCCAACAAAGGTTACTCGTCCTCCAAGATCAAGTTCACGCGCCATTCTCTTTATATTTTCATAATACGCTCCCTCGATCGGCTTGCCGATCGTGGGTTCTCCGACAATAGTTAAGGTTGTATCAGGAATATTTTGAACGACGCTTTTTACGGCCAGCAATAAAGTTTCGATATTCTTGACCGGGGTAATTCTACCTAAAAATAACACTTTATGGCCTGGAGTTTTAGGTAGTACCAGCGGAATGAAGTGGTCCGTATCAATTCCCTGCTGGAGAACGCGCAATTTCTTGCTGATCAGCGGATAGGCCAGCCGGGTTGAGGTCACGATAATGTTCGCAAAAAACGCGGCCAGGCGTAATTTAAGATTGGCCAAATAATGCGCGTACCATAGAATTATTTTCTTTCCTGTTAATCGCCACCACCACCCGGCCAAAATCACGTATTCGGGATTCATGTGGACAAATACTGTGTCGTAATCTTTTCTTAACAGCCAAATATATTTATAAAATCGCCAGGCATAAATAATTTTCAAAAACCACTTCCTAATTCCTAATTCTTGATTCTTAATTCTTAATGTCTCTTTGCCAAGCGAATAAACCCGTACATTGGCCGGCAATTCGGTGCGGCCTTGATATAAACAAATAGCATTCAGGATCTCGACCTTCTTGGCCAATTCTTCGATCCAGCGGTGATAGGCGCCAAGCGCATCGTCGTTCAAATCTACCTTTTGAGTAATAAAAAGAATTCTCATGTGTCTATTGATTATAAAACACGAAAAACCCTTAAAAAGATACGGGTTCTGGAAATAAAAAAGGAGCTTATAATAGCTCCTGGTAATGCTCCTTATACCACTCAATTGTCTTAGTCATACCGTCTTCGAGAGAAGTGAACTTACATTCTTCGCCGAAGAATCTCTTCTGAGTCTCCACGTTTGCCTGGATAATCGCCTTATTGGTCTCGCCAGCGCGCATTGGCTGGAAGTCAATCTTAGCATCCAGCATCTTAGCAAACAGATTGGCAACTTCGATTACCGGCACTCCCTGACCCGGCGCCGCGTCGATCACTTCGTCCGAATTCATCATCGTCTTGTCGCTTTCCAGCGCGCGAATGAGAATTTCGGCAGTATCACCGACGTACACGAGGTCCATCAACTGCGAACCGTCGCCGTACACCTTGAGGGGCTTGCCCTGAATGGCTCCGATAATCCAGTTCGGCGCGAATTTCTGAACCGGCTTATACTTCTGCCCTTCACCGTAGACGTTGAATCCACGCACCACGTTTATTTTTGTGCCGAACGCGTTGTTGTAAACGAAAGCAAAATCCTTTGCCGTCCGCTTCGTAATCGCGTAAGGATTCATCCAAACATCCGGAAGCGTGATGTAAACACAGCGCTTCTGATACTTCCGAATCGCTTCAAAAACATTGATCGTTCCGCAAATATTCGCCTTCACCGTTTCCGAAATATGCTGAAGCGTTTCGGCTGTTCCAAGGATGCCGGCAAGATGAATCACACCGTCAACCGCGAACACCGCCTGATCAACTGCTTCCGCGTCGCAAATATCATTCGCGCGATATTCCACGCCAACGAATGGCTTGGAAAAATGCCTGTCAAGGCTGATAACTTGATAGCCGCGCTCAATCAACTTCCGAATTACATGGCCTCCGATGAAGCCCTGTCCGCCAGTTACGAGAACCTTACTCATTCGTTTTCCTCCAAGAAAGCTTGCAACGTTCTGCGTACCATTTTACAGTTAAAATTACCCTATGTCAATTCAGCTAATCCCTCGCGATCCGCTTGAAAAGTCCGATGTTCTTGTTGTGCTGACCGGCAACGGCTTTGAACGTACCGATCATGCGGTTAAGCTCTTTAAGGCTGGCTGGGCGCCATTATTGCTGATGGTCGGTTCAACTGGTAGTCGCCCCCCAAAAGAAATGGCTGCCTACGCGGTTCAAAACGGCGTTCCGGAAAATTGCATCCGGTTTGAAAGCCAATCTTCCAACACCCGTCAGAATGCCGACAATGTCCTGAAAATAGCCACCGACAACTCCTGGATGAGAATTATTTTAATAACTTCACCCCATCATCAACTGCGCGCCCACTTATCTTTCCGGATGGCCAACCAAAAACTTGGAGGCCGGATTAAAATCATAAACCACCCGCCTGCTGAATATAGTTGGTTTGATCTCGTGGAAAGTTCCCGTGGAAAGGACAAAAAAGTTCTAAGATTTTTCTATATTTTTAGCGAACTATTTAGAATTCTTAAATATAGAATCAAGGGTGACCTCTAACGAAGCCTGGTAGTCCCGCAAATACTCCGCTTTGGTGCGGAAATGATCGGCGGTCGTGATTCCTTGGCTGCTGAATGCGTTATGCTCTGTCGGATTCATGCCGATGAACTGATTTATCCTATCCGCCAAAGCCTTCCAATCTCCAACTGGCACCACGAACCCATTTTGGCCATTTATCACGAATTCATTAGCCGGCGCTACGTCAGTCATGATTACCGGTAAGCCATTTGCCATTGCCTCAATAGGAGATCTTGCGCCGCCTTCATAATTAGAAGTTAATACGAACAAGTCAGCCGTTTTGTAATAAGAAATAATATCATTGGTCCAGGGCTCAAATATGACATTGTCGGCTAATCGATTTTTTTCAATAAGAGCTTTGAGTTTTTTTTCTTCCGGTCCGCCGCCAACAATTAATAACAAAGACCCGGGGTTTCTTTTCATGACTTCGGCCATCGCGCGTATTGCTAAGCCAATATTCTTCTCGGTGCTTAACCGAGAAGCTGCCAAAATAATAAAATCGTGATTGGAATATTTTTTGCGCAGATTAGTTTTAATAGGATAATGCTTGACCGAATCAAGATCAAAGATAATTGGCAAAACAACAATCTTAGCGGCGGGAACATCTAAAATGTTTACCAATGAGCGCTTAACTCTTTCGCTAACAACGCGAATCCCGTCCGCTTTTTTGATAAGCCATTTTCCCAACAAAACTCTAGCTTTATTTTTAAATGACTCCTTCCAAAAATAGGGGCTGAGAAAATCGCTGTGACTCTGAATTTGGAAGGACAATCGAAATTTTATTTTTAAAAAATAACTCACCAGGGCAGTTTCAAACGGATCCTGAGAGCTTATGACCGCATTATCAACTAGAAACTGAGAGTTACGGATGATTTTCTTGCCAATCAAATAAGCGTCAATAAAATATAATGGTTTGAATTGAGTGTTGGTCGGATGCGCAAAAACATTTTTACTCAGCTCTTGATCATGCATTCCCAATTTCTTATGGGTGTAAACGATTATATGTAGTTCATTAAACAATTTTCCATATTCAATCATCCTCTCCCATGTTGGAGAATTTTTTATGAAGACATTCTGATCCGTTGAGAGCATTAAAATTTTCATAGCGTTGATAGAAGTTGAGCTACTTGATTGATCGTATTTTCGATTGAGAATTGTTTAACTTTTTCCTTGGCGTTTTTCGTAATCATCCCGCGAAATTCCGGATCACTATCAATCTTATGAATTGCCGCCAGAATCTCTTGTTTGTTATTCGGCTCAACCAAAATACCCTCTTTATTATTCTCCACGATTTCTGATAAATTGCCGATATTCGTGGTAATAACCGGCGCGCCAACATGCATCGCCTCAACTAACTGGAATGAGAAGCTTTCGAATGAAGTATTCAAAATAAAAATACCGGACTGCGCCAGTCGCCTTAACAACTCTTCCCTGGGAATCTGACCACTCAACAAAACCCTGCCTTGTAACTTTAAACTTTCAACTTTTAACTTAAGGGTTTCACTCTCGGGGCCATCGCCAATAATCTCAAGGCGCCAATCTGGTAATTCTTTCATGATTTCAATTAGCACATCAAATCCTTTCCATGGCACCAGGCGACCGGCCGAGATAATAATCTTAGAGCGCTTAGCGCTTAGCGTGTTAGGATATAGGGGCTTTAAATCAATTCCGTTATAAATTGCCCGGACTTTTTCCGGATGTTTGATCCAACCGCCAACCAGTTTCTGAAAATACTTGCTGGGTGTAATAACCGCATCGGCATTTCTTACGACAAACTTTTGAATCGCTCGCATCAATTCGACTCGCCAGCCATGTTTTTTGCTTTGAAATTCATCAATGCCGTCTTTTACGCCAAAACGCTGAACGGACTGCTCCCAGACATAGTCACCCGGCACCCGAAGGACAAAGGGACGACCGAGAAGCTTCGCCGCTAAAAGCGCCGGCAGGCCAACGCTAATCGTATCTTGGGCGAAAACAATATCCGCCTTCCTTGCCCTGCGAAGCGCCTTAAAAAAATACAACAAGTGCCTAACTCCCGGCGGCCAGCCACGCACGAGGCGGAACGGTAAAACCGCTACCCCAAATCCTCGTTTCGGTAATTCTCGCTCCAGCAAAACGGCATAGGTGGCCGGCCCGCCGATTTCCGGCGGATAAATACCGGTAGCCAGAAGGACACGAATCATGAATCTAGAATCGTGAATCATGGAACGAAAAATTTTGTCCATCTTCTGAGAAATTAAATCCCATGAATAGTTGGCCAAAATCAACTTTCGCCCATTTTCCGCAAGCCGCTCGCGGAGCTTCTGGTCATTTATCAGCTCGCTGATTTTTTTAGCCAGATCTTCCGAATCTTCTGAATTACAGATCAAGCCGGTTTCATTATGTTTCAAAAAATCTACGATACCCCCGACCGGTGTTCCAATAACCGGCAAGCCAGCCGCCATGGCTTCCAAGAAGGAGTTGCCCAATCCTTCCGAGCGTGATGCCCTGACAAAAATCTCCGCGAATCCTAAATATTGAGGAATCTTATCCGCAGAAACTTGCCCTAAGAAGCTCACTCGTGAGTTAACCCCCATATCATGGGCTAACTTTTCCAACGATGCTCGATCTGGTCCATCGCCTAAAATTTGTAAAGAATAATCTTGATTCTTCAGCCTTGCGAATGCGCTAATTAAAATATCGACTCCATTCTTATGGACTAACCGTGAAGTAGTTATTATTATTTTATCGTTATTCTTGATTCTTGATTCTTGATTCTTGATTCTTGCCAGGTCGACTCCATTCGGCACTACCTCGATCGGGCAGATCGCCCCATGGCGGCGCGCGAAGTCGGCCAAATATCCGCTAATAGCTTGAATATAGTCCGCTTTTTTAAAGATCAATCTCCAGAGCGGATAAAATAAACCGACGCGGGATAGAATATGCCTCTCGCTATCACCCTCCTGAAGAGTAAGTAACATCGGTATTGATGGATGACGCAGTTTAAAGAAAAGAGCGGCCAACCCGCCATAAGATGCCATCATTGCCCAAATAGCCTCAAATTTATTCTTCTGATGTTCGCGCTCAGCCGCCCGCCAAGCGCGAAAAATGTAGGTCAGCTTTTCCCAAAAACGTCCATAGTAATCGGCCGTAGTTTTTGCCGAATTGCCGGTTCCTAGTCGAACAACTTTAGTATTTTTTGTTTCGGAGGTAGCTGGCCAGGAATCGTCGAACTTGTGGGTAAAGATCGTAAAGTGATCGTTAGATTGGCTAACAATCTCCTTAAGCGCTATTTCGGCTCCTCCTGAAAATGGATCATAGGCCAGGCTAAAGACGGCAAGTTTCATATGTTATAAAACCAGCATAACAAATCTATGGTTACATTATTATACAAATGAAGATCCTGTATCTGGTTACCAAAGACGACGTGGGTGGCGCTCAAAAGTATGTTTCCGATCTCGCTGATTATATGGCTAAGGCCGGCCATGAAGTTTCAATCATAGCCGGTGGCAAAGGTGGAGTCAGGTTTCTTTCTAATAGGTTAATGCCCTATATCTTGTTCGTTAATGATTGGCTAGCCATAGCCGAAATCGCTCTGTTATTTCTTAAGAAAAAGCCGGATGTAATCCATTTAAATAGCTCGAAGACCGGAATCGTTGGAACGTTCGGGGCTCTCCTTTATAATTGTCTTAGAAAATTGACCGGGCAAAGCACTGCTAAAGTTATCTTCACGGCGCATGGCTGGGTCTTCAATCCAAGTAATCATCTTGGAACGTTGCGAAGGAAAATATATGTGCTTATTCACCGCCTGACTTCGCCGTTTCAAAATATGATAATCAGCGTGTCCGAATTTGATCGAGCCCTAGCAATAGAAAATAAAATCGCTCAAGAAAATAAGCTGGTAACCATTCATAACGGCCTAGACTATAATAAACTAACCTTTCTCGACCGGTCGGGGGCAAGAAAGACGCTGGTACGCCTGGCATCTTTACCACAGGAAATTTTACAGAATAACGACACCTGGGTCGGTTCTATTGGCCGGTTGGTTCTAGAAAAAAACTATCTGGACTTCGTCGAAGCCGCGGCCTTAGTGAAAAACTCCCAGGTCCGTTATTTCATAATCGGAAGCGGCGAGGATTTTAATAAATTAACGAACCGCATCATTAAACTTGGGTTGCAAAATAAGTTTTTTCTAATTCCCCAGCTCTCGCCTGCCGCCAACTTCTTGAAGGCTTTCGATATTTTTTTGCTGTCCTCGATCAAGGAAGGATTTCCATATAGCCTCCTCGAAGCAATGAGCGCCGAACTGCCGGTAATTGCCACACGAGTAGGCGGCATACCTGAAATGCTGGCTACAAACAATAAAGAAACCTGCGGCCTGGTAATGCCGCCCAAGGAGCCGGCCGAATTAGCTAGAGCTATAAGCTATCTTATAGACAATAAAGAGATTGCAGTCGACATGGGTAAAAAAGCCGCTCTCAAAGCAAGGGGTGAGCTAAATATAGCCCAAATGGGGTCTAAAACACTTCGGGTTTATTCAGAAAGTCGTTGAATCTCTACCATCAAGGACGAATCGTTGGGATTTAATTCCAAGGCCTTTTTATAAAACTCTATCGCCTTATCCTTGAAACCGAAATCTTTGTAATAATTCGCAATCGAATTTAGACCACCATAGGCATTCTGGCTGTCTATACTGATGGCCGTAAGAAAATTCGATTCGGCTTTCTGTGGTTCCTTCAAATAATACCCATAAAGGTTGGCCAGGTTTAAGTAGGTCAATGGCTGATTCGGGGCCACTATTTTTGCGTATTCCCAGGCATCGCGAGCGCCAATAAAATTATTAAAAAACTTTTTAAAATTACCCAGCGCCATCCAGCTATTAAAATCATTTGAATCCTCAGATAGGGATGCGGACAAATGGGTCAACTGCACTCTTTTGATCGCAATCGCGCTAGCTGGCAACTGTGAAATCATCGGATCATCGCCAATCATGTTAATAATCTGGCCAGTATACTTTGGTAATTTAACTATCGGCTTGTCCTGAGCTTGTCGAACGGGATGTTCGCTGTTAGTTGTTATTTTTGGGTTACCAGTAGTCGAAGCAGTGACGGCCACCTCTGAAGCTTTCTCCTTCTCGGCCGCCAACTCTATCTTATGGCCAGAAAACCAAAAATAAAAGCCTGATATGCCGACAAGGGCCACCCATATTAAAAATCCTATTCCCAGTACTTTTTTCATATGCCCATTCTATCAAATTTTGCTTTAAAAACAATACACCCCGCTTGCGCGGGGTGTATTGCCTCTATACTAACAGGTCTCTCAAGAACCTATTAGAAAGTGAGAACTTCAGCTGAGGTCGAAACGGACGGAACGCCAGGCAGTAAGAATCCAGTGAACCAGTCATCGGATGCAATACCTTGCGTGGAGTTTGTCGCGTTGTCGGACCAGATAAAGTTGTCGTCATCACCCGCTACGATGGTAGCTTCAGTGGTAGCCGTGAAGGTACCAGCTGACACCGCGTCAATTAAGGCAGCGGTAGCAGTGAACCGACCAGCTTGAGCCTGACCAACGTTAGGTGATGGAGAGTAGTCGCAAGCGGAAACAACGTTTTCGCTCGCAGCCACGTCGCAATGAACCGCGTTCCAGCCCGCATCACCAAGAATCTTGGTCGAGATGTTTGGGGTGCTAGAAGCGCCGGTTACATCAGCTTTCAATTCAAACCAGCGAGTTTCGCCAGCTGAAATACGGATGGCCTCAGCAGTCGCGCCGCTAGAAGCGGTCGGATTGAAGAGAACCGCAACATCAACATCTGGATCGGCGTTGGAAACGACGTCCTCGAAATCAACGTTGGTACCATCGGCAATTGCCAAACCGAATTGGTTCAACAAACCGCTGGAATTACCGCAAGAACCTTGGCTGAATCCAGCATCGGAGTAGCAGTAGAGCCTCAAGTTCGTAACTCGGAACACACCGGCGTCCTCAGTTTCGTAATTGGTGACAGCGGTGGTCGAGGTAGAAACATTGAAGGTCATCTTATACAGGCTTACACCATTGGTACCGGCCGGAGCGTCTATCTTAAAGCGATAGAGAGTCTGGTCAGAGGTATTGGTGAACTTGCCGGAAGTCGCGAGCTTGGAAAGGGTCGGCATCGCCTTGACGATCCTAGCGCCGTTGGAAGCCGTATCGACTCCAGCAGTGTAGACAGTCGTACCGGACGAAATACCAATCGCTTTACCACCCTGCGCGCCCTCATTCGCGTCATCGTCTGGAGCATCACCCCAAGCGGCGTTGTAGTCAACATTGATTAAGTGACCAGGAACGGCCTGAGACAAAGTCGTATTCATCGGAGAAATATCGGCCTTGATGGTCAATAACTTCTGGCCATCCTTCGGAATAACGAAGTTAGACAAAGTGGCAGTCGCGTAATCACCGGTAAAGGTTACTTCACCGACTTTCGTCGCGCCATCCCACAGAGTGACTTTCGTCAAATCAGACGGAGAGTTGGAAGCATTGGCCTGATCATTAGCGGCAGACGTAGTAGCTAACTGAAGACCCAACAGATCAAGGCGAACATCTTCATAAGAAGCGTTGAACCTCAATACAGACAAGGTCTGATCAGTCGCGCCAGCCTGAATCAACTTCAATGACGGACTCGAAGAATCAAGAGCAAGGGTCAGAGTACCACCGGTCTGGGCAACGATCGTGCGGCCGAGGTCAGTGGTAACAGTCTCTGCAACTGAAGTACCGGAGGTAACACCGGTTACAACAGCTTGGTTAGCCGCGGTCGTAAGACCACCAGCTCCCCAACCTACATACTCTACGGTTCCACCAGCAGTCAGGTTACAAACCAAGGCCAACGTCTTAGCGGTCCCTTTAGGAACTACCAAGCTGGTGTCGAAGGTGAAGGTTTTATCCACACCCGCGGCATCATCGTTAGACGGATTGACGATGTTCGTACCAGTATTCAAGGCAGTAGCGCCATCTTTCAGCTGACAGTTGGTTAACTCATCAGCAGTGTTCGCTGGGTATGAAGTGGTCAGATCAAGCTGCATCGAAGTGATGCGGAGATCTTCGCCAGACTCGCTGGCATCCAAAATATACTTGGCAAACTGATAAGCACCAGTACCCTTTACAACGTTCTGGTTCGGACTGGAAGAAGCGGTGTCGGTTGAAATAGTTAACACCAACGCTCCAGTCTTAATGGTCATTGTGCTCAACGTAACCGTACCGCCAGAAGGAGTAATGGTCTGAGAAGAATTAGTTCCCTTGACCGTAGTCCAATCGGAAGACGGAGTCGTAGAAGCGGCAAACTGGTCATTCTGGGCAAAATCAGTGCCAATCTTACCTTTTAAGGTGTAAGTGTGGCGACCAACTTTAAAGGTAACGGTATCGGAGAAGCGGAAGGCATTATTGCCACCAACTTGACCATCAACCGGACCAGCTACAACCTTACCATTTTCATCAACCAACGTTACGTTGGTCAAATCATTGGAATCGATCGTACCACCAGTACCAGCAGCTTCAATCGTAGACGCGTCGAAGTTCATAGCGGCAACCGTCACGTCTTCACCCTTTACATCGGCAACGAAACCACCGAGTACCTGGTCAGCCAAGTTCTCCGCGATATTCTGAGAGCCGACGGAAGTGGCTTTCTCAACGGACAAGCTACCTGCGCCAATTGTTACTTCATAAGCATCATAGTTCGGCTGGGTGTTTTGCAACGTACCATCATCATCCGTGGATGAATCCGCAGAATCAGTGGCAGTCGGCAAGACATCATAACCATAGGTCATACCAGTCGCCTTAATATCGGCATAGCGATACAAGTCGAAGTCAACGCCACGGTTAGAACCGCTTAATACATCGCCTTTGATGTAAACCTCCTTATTAAGACCCTTGGCAATAGTAATACCAGTGCCAAAGATAGCGGTGTAATACTTACCATCCGTACTAACGGTGGTGTCATACATAACGCCATCCAAATAAGTCTTAAGGTTACCCAAATCAGAAGCAGCCGCGGAACCACCTTGATTCCAACGAATGGATTTAACCAAGATGTCTTCGTTAGCGCCAGCGGTAAGCTTCAAGCCAGCAAAGATGTAGCCAGCGGTGCCAATTTCCTTAGTTGCAGCGGTACCTGGATCCAAAGCACCACGCTCCAAGGTCATGCTACCAATGGTAAGCGTGCTGTTTACGGTCATATAGTTACCGACTAACGGGAAACCAGCGTTAACATTCGCTGAACCTGCATCGACGCCAACCAAGCTTAAGCTGACTAACTGACCATTGTAATCATTCTGATCAGCATCGGAATCACCGGATAAGGTGATCGTCCTGGACTGACCGGCTTTAACTACGAATTTGTCGGTTAATTTCAACTTGTGGTCGGAACCGAAAGTCTTAGTATCACCCATTCGGATACCGTTTTCATCCAAGCCAACAACACCGCTGAAAGCGGCGTCATTACCTTGGCCAGTCCTCTCAACGGACAACGAGGCTACGGTGATATCACCATCGGAAGACGCCGTTAACACCAACTTGGTGAATGGGCGGCTAGCGAAGGATTCGCCAAAAAGACCCGAAGCGGGTTGATCAGATGCTAAGGAAACGGACAAGCCTGAGCCACCTACTACTGGGCCAGGAGCCGGGGATGGGGTCGGTGATGGGGCTGCTCCAACAGAAGCAACCTTAGCACGCGTTATTGGACCAAAATAACCAACGGCCGGAGAGATGCCCACAGAAGCCTGATAGGCAGCCAACGCGGCTTTAGTTAATGATCCAAAGTATTCTGTAGCAGACGCGATCTTCAAATGACCCTTGCTGATCAAGAAGTTCTGCAAAGCCGTTACGTCAGCACCCCTGCTACCCACAGTGAGGTTGCGAGTATAGTTGTATGACGGAGCGGAAGAAGAACTGCCAGACGCAAGTTGCGCTTGAAGAGCAGCAATCTGAGCTAACAGAGCATTAATCTGAGCCTGTAAATCGGTCGATTGCGCAAAGGCAACCGGAGCCAATAACGAGGACCCAGTAAGCCACACAACAGTGGTTGCGGAAAGCAATACTGAAGTGAGTTTCTTTGTTATTGAATTACTCATAATTGTTACTTTTTATTTACTTATTTACGTTAATTTATAATTTGCTTTTTTTCACAAAAATTGTCTCCCATCATTCCCAACCGCTCATGCGATAGAGACTCGACCACGATAGAAAACCATTCCTGGTATCGTATGAAGATAGTGTCTAATACCGAAAATGTCAACGAGGAACAAAAAAGGCCTTTTGTGGAGGCCGGTAAACAAACAGATCGTTTTTAAAGCTTAATCCCCTCGTGAGGAGGGGGAAGTCGCTTAAAACGAAGATCCAGCCTCACACTGAACCTTTAGTATTCAATTTTTGGTATCAGATAGGATAACGAGGCAGAGGTTATTTTATTACATAATAGCTTGCCGGCCCTCCATTCCCTACCCTCTCAATTAAGCCCTGGGCGCACAGTTTTTGGAGATCATATCGCATAGTCCTTTCGCTGACTTCCGGGAATGCGGCAATGATATCCTTAAGCGGCAAATTGCCGGCTTGCCCGCCTCTGGCGTTGGATTGCCGGATTTTGTCCAAAATTGCCGATTGCCGGATTGTTGCCGTAATACCGTTACCGTTTGCCTGGTTCATTGCCGAATCCTGCATTATACCTGGCAATGGTCTTGCCGAACCCTCATTAACAATTGCCGCATTAGTGGTTGGAAGGGTAATTGGCTGTTTGGAAAACATAGATTCCAATACCGGTACACCTGTATTTGCCGAATCTAATTCGGCAATTTGCCGGATTGCCGCATTCAAGGCGCCGAACTCCCGCAAAAGCACCAATGCATTATTTTTCTCTATCTCATAGACCTGCTTACCAAGTTCCACGAGGACCGAAAGAGAAGTCAGGGTCCTGATCCCCGCTTTAAGGTCTTCCGTAGCTACCTGTTCGGCTAGCTGAAAGGCTAACTGCTCGATGCGCTCTTTAAGGTAGGTCCGGCGGATGTATACGGCAACCCGAAACAGGGCATAAGAAATTTCTTTGGCTTTTTGATCAATAGACATTAGATATCAGTATAATTACAATAAGTTAAAAGTCCATCAGGTCTATAAAGTCCATAAAGCTTTAAAGACTTTAAGAACTTTCGACTTTAGACTATCCTATGCTCCAATTTATACTTCTATGCAATTAGTGACCACTCGGTACTGGCAAAAATAAGTAGCGACAAGACAATAAAAATTGTAAGGTCGGTTAAAATCATCTTTCGATTTAGCGTTTTATTAATATACCCATCAGTTAAATCGGTTAGCGCGAAATAACCTAACAAAACCAGACTTGCCGCGTTCAGCGAGGTAAGAGGCAACAACCTGGCAACGAGTGAGAGCTCTAGTAAAATCAGCGCGGCCGAAAGCGTAAGAGTTCGATTTTTTCCGCCTGAGGCGGATCCTCCTTCGGAGGAAAATACTCCATGGAAAACCAAGCAATATCCAATAAATAACACGACTGTTTTTAAAACTAAGCCAGAAAAAGCTGCGGAGTTAAAGAACAAAAACGCCATGGCGAGAACCAGAGCCAGGGCAATAAACCTGGACCAAGCTTCGCGTCTAATCAAAACCAGGTCTTTCACCCCCAAGATCAAGTAGAAAATTACCGAGGCAAATACCGCCGAGCCAAGAAAATAATCAAAATTATTCAGCAGATTCGCGAAAATTATCGAGACCACCAGAAGCAAAGTTAAATTGTTAAGTTGGCTAGTGGGATTAAAGATCGGCTTGAAATACAAAAAAGACGCCACGAATATGAAAAATAGAACCGGAAATAATCCTAAATTACCGATCTTGGCCAGCACCAAAAACCCGCCGAAAATAAGCGCCTTAACGGCTAACCGTAATTGCTGACTGTGAAAAACTGATTTTAACTTTGTCACCATCTTTAATTTCTCCACCGATAATCTTATCGGCCAATTTATCTAGTATAGCTTTTTGGATCATTCGCTTGATCGGACGGGCTCCATAATCAGGATCAAAACCATTTTCCACGATATACTTCTTAGCCGACTGGTCAATGTTAATAACAATGTCCCGATCCTTTAGACGATTTTTAACAAGACCGATCTGAATATCCACGATCTTCTCGATATCCGCCTTCTTTAAGGCGTTGAAGACTACCACCTCATCAATGCGGTTCAAGAACTCCGGCCGGAAAGTATTTCTTAGTGATTCCCGGACTTTTTCCTTAAAATCAGCTTCTTTAGCCGAAGCGTCATTGCTATTTCCTGATGCAAAACCGATATTAGACATTGCTTTAAAGTAATGACTGCCCACGTTCGATGTCATGATGATGATCGTGTTCTTGAAGTTAACCACCTTGCCCTTGCTGTCGGTTAACCGGCCATTATCCAGGATCTGAAGTAGTATATTGAAAACCTCTGGATGGGCTTTCTCGATCTCATCAAACAAGATCAGGCTATATGGGCGATGTCGGACAATCTCAGTCAGCTGACCGCCGTCTTCATGACCCACATATCCCGGCGGCGAACCGATTAAGCGGGCTACGGAGTGCTTTTCCATATATTCGGACATATCAATACGCACCAATGCCTTATCATCGTTAAACATAAACTCTGCCAAAGCCTTGGCGAGTTCAGTTTTACCTACACCAGTCGGACCAAGAAACATAAATGAGCCCAATGGCCGATTGTCATCGGACAAACCGGCTCTGGCGCGGCGCAAAGCGCTGGCGGCGGCCTTAATGCCTTCTTCCTGGCCGACCACCCGTTCCGTCAACACTTCTTCTAACCTCATAAGCTTCTTGCTCTCAGACTCCAGCATCCGATGAACCGGAATTCCGGTCCAGCGCGCGACCACCGCGGCAATATCTTCCTCTCCAATCGCCTCTTTAATAGAGGAAAACAGCTTCTTTTTCTCAAAGTTTTTATAGTCTTTTTCCGCCTGCGGCAATTCCCCATAAATGATCTGCGCCACACGCTCTAAGCTGCCCTCGCGTTCAGCCAATTCGGACTCTCTACGGAGATCGTCTATTTTCTTCCGAAGAATGTTCATCTTCTCAAAAGCGGCCTTCTCGGCATTCCAATCAGAAGAAAGATCATCGCTTTTGTCTTTAAGCTTGGAAATCTTGACATCCAGCGCCTTTAAGCGGACTTTATTTTTAGACGGACTTTCTTTGGCAATCGCGGAACGCTCGATCTCAAATCGAGTAACTTCGCGGCGCGCCTTATCCACATCCACTGGAACCGTCTCGGTTTCCAAGCGCTGGGCGGCGGAGGCTTCGTCAATCAAATCAATCGCCTTGTCCGGCAAGAAACGGTCGGTAATATACCGAGCGGAAAGATTAACTGCCGCCACGATAGCCTCATCGCTGATCCTCAGCCCGTGATGGGATTCATATTTTTCCTTCAAACCGCGCAAAATCGAGATCGCGTCCTCGGTGCTCGGTTCCTCAACCATGACCGGCTGAAAACGGCGCTCTAAGGCCGGGTCTTTTTCGATATGCCGTTGATACTCTTTAATAGTAGTCGCGCCAATAGCGTGAAGTTCGCCTCGGGCAAGCGGCGGCTTTAATAAATTGGAGGCGTCTATCGCTCCTTCGGCGGCTCCTGCGCCGACAATCATATGAATCTCGTCTATAAATAGGATCAGGCGTCCGGCCGAATTCTGGATTTCCTTCACAAAAGCCTTCAGGCGATCCTCGAACTCACCTCGGAATTTGGTCCCGGCGATCAAAGAACCAAGATCCAACATAATGATCTCCTTGTCTTTGAGGGTTTCCGGTACATCCCCGGAGACTATTCTCTGAGCCAAACCTTCGACTATCGCTGTCTTACCCACACCCGACTCGCCGATCAAAACCGGATTATTCTTAGTTCGGCGGGAAAGAACCTGAATTAAGCGGCGAAGCTCCTCATCCCGGCCGATAACCGGATCTAACTTTCCAGCCCGGGCTTTATCGGTCAGATTAATAGCGTATTTCTCCAAAACCTGGAACTTGCTCTCCGGAGTCTCATCGGTAACCCGGGTGGAACCACGGAGTTGAGCTAAAGCCCGGAAAGCAGCATCGCGACGCACGCCCACCTTCTCCATGATCTTCTGAGCGGCGGAAGGGGTCTCGATAATGCTTAAAAGTAAGTGCTCGCAGGAGATATATTCGTCTTTTTGGGAAACGGCTATTTTACCGGCGCGGTCTAACACCGCCATCAGTTCTGGCGACAAATAGAGCTGACCGGTGCTAGACGCGGCAAAGATCTTCGGAGTCTTCTTGAGCTCATCCTCTAATTCCTTAAAAAGCTGATCTAAATTGATACCGGCCTTAACCAGCATCGGGCGAACCAAGGTCTGCTCGTCGTTTAAAAGCGTGTATAAAAGGTGAGGAACTTTAAACTCACCGTGATTTTTCTGACTCGCCAACTCCTGGGCGGCCTGCAGGGCCTCTTGGGCACGAATCGTAAAACGATTAAATGATGCCATGTTGATTATGTATAAATTTTCGAGTCTGCAGACAAAGAAAATTTATCTACAGAATCGACACCCCGCCAACGGCGTGGGTCTTCCTTATTATTATTGTAGCAAATTTTAACACTCCTCCCCTATTTTGACAATATTGCCGTAACTAAAATTTTCGCTGCGCGGTCAATCTCCGCCTGAGTAGTCTGTCTACCAAAAGAAAATCGCAGACTTTGCGAGGCACGGTCTTCTGAAAATCCCATCGCTTCCAACACAAACGAGGCCTTAGAGGTCCGCGTAGAGCAGGCCGCGCCTGGAGACACGGAAGCTCCCGCCAGATCCAATTTGATCAATAATTCCTGAGCCGATTTTCCTGGGAAATAAATATTTAAATTATTCGGCAAGCGGTATTTCATAGAACCATTCAATTGCATTGAAGCCCCTCGACTTCGCTCGGGGACTAATATTTTCCGAGCCTGTCGAGGAACTACTTTTATTTTTTGGAGTTCTTTCCAAAAATAATCACGCAACTCGCCAACCCGTTTTGATTCCCGATTTTGCATGGCCATGCTCAACTCTACCGCCTTCGCGAAACCAACGATATAAGGGACATTATCCGTCCCGGATCGTAAGCCAAACTCCTGGCCAGAACCAGTAATGATAGGGTGTAGCCAATAGCCAATAGGGGCTAGCGAGCCCTTCGGCTGTTCGCCACTAAACCCTAAACCCTTTGCCCTATGCCCTCGTACATACAACGCCCCAATCCCCTTCGGTCCATAAATTTTGTGCGCGGAAAGAGTCATGAGATCTACTCCCAGCTCATTTACGTTGCAATCCAAATACTGAAAGGCTTGTACGGCGTCGGTGTGGAAAAGAGGATAGGCAGAATTTTTAATTTTCAATTTCCAATTTTTAATTATGGAAGAAATTTCAGAGATGGGCTGTATCGTGCCGACCTCATTATTCGCCATCATCACCGAAACTAAAACCGTCCGGTCATTAAGAGCGGCTTCAAGTTTTTTTAAGTCCACTAATCCATCGCGGTTTACGGGAATATAAATTACCTCAACACCTTCTTTTTCTAGGCCACGGCAAGTTTCCAAAATAGATTCATGTTCAATCGTAGTAGTAATAATTCTCGGCTTGCCGGAACTTTTAACTTTTAACTTATAACTTTTAACCGCTCCCCTTATCGCCAAATTATTCGCTTCAGTCGCCGAACCAGTAAACACCAACTCCTTATAATCGGCGCCAATAGCCTGACCGATCACTCTTTTGGACTCAAAAACCGCCCTCGAGGCCTCTTGTCCGAAGCTATGAAGAGCATGCGGATTACCATATATCTCCGTAAAATAAGGCTGCATAGCCTTAACTACCCTCGGATCGACTGGGGTTGAAGCGGCATAGTCTAAATATATTCTGTCCTTATTTGTCATACTGCCTTCCTATATATAGTAAGACTTGCCACTTGTCCAGAAAAGTCCTATAATTGAGGCCATGGATAAGGTCTTTAATACTTCCGTTGGTCTTCGGATGAACCATGAACAAGTTGTTCAGGAAATCATCCGCTTCATGAAGGAGGACACTCAACGACAGTATAAAATCACTATCGGCACCGATTCCCTTAAAACCCACGACAACTTGGCCGACTTCGTCACGGCTATTGTGGTTCACCGCGTCGGCAACGGCGGCCGGTACTTCTGGAGAAGGATCGAGGCGATGGATAAATTCTACACGCTCCGCGACCGCATCACTCACGAAGTTTTAACTTCACTCGATATCGCGCAGAAATTCGTGTCGCTCATGGACGAGGAAGCGAAAAAAACCGTGGTTCCTAAGTTTGATTTTGAAATTCATATCGACGTGGGAGAAAACGGCGCGACAAAGGTAATGTTGCAGGAACTGGTTGGCATGATCCGCGCCCACAATTTCGAGGCAAAAACTAAACCGGACAGCTACGCCGCGACCAGTGTGGCGGATAAACATGTATAGGGCTTTGTCTGAAATTTGAAGCCTCTGGCGCGCAAATTTCAGGAACAAAACCTATACCCCGCCCTCTATGCTCATGTACTACGTATATATTATAGAAAATAAAAAAAACCAATATTACATTGGATATAGCAATGATTTTTTGCGTCGATTAGAACAACATCGGAAAAATAAAGACGCTTCCTACAAAGTTATTTATTACGAAGCTTACTCTGATGAAAAATCCGCTAGAGAACGAGAGAGAAAACTTAAATATTATGGAAGCGCTTGGCGTGGTTTAAAACAAAGATTAGGGCTTAGAGGGCGGGGTGCCGATTCTGTAGATAAATTTTCTTCATCTATAGATTCGAAAATTTATACATAATCGTCATGGATAAGATCGTAATTGATATCGAAACCAAAAACAGCTTCGCCGATGTTGGCGGGCAAGCAAATCTACGAGACCTCCAGGTCTCGTTTGTCGGTATTTATTCCTATAATCAGGATAAATATCTTTCTTTTTACGAACACCAGATGGAAGAACTCAACGCTTTTTTACAAAAAGTTGGATTAGTGATCGGTTTTAGTATTAACCGTTTTGATATTCCAGTTTTGGAAAAGCATCTTAAGTTTGATCCGTTCGCGCTAAAACGCTTGGATCTCTTAGAAGAAATAGAATTAGCCCATGGCAAGCGTATCGGCTTGGATATTTTAGCCAAAGCCAATCTCGGCATCGGAAAAACTCATCACAGCCTGGAGGCCATTACGCTTTATAATGAAGGCAATTTAGAGGAGCTAAAAAATTACTGCCTGAATGACGTCAAAATCACGAAAGAGCTTTACGAACTAGCCACAAAACAGGGGCATCTCTTAATTCCGGATAAATTCTCTTCGGAAATCGCGAAAGTGCCGTTAAGGTGGAGCGAGGAAGTTCTGCCGTCCACATTATTTTAAAGTTGGCGAAACCAACTCTTTCTTCGGAACATCCCGGAGGCACACCGGCTGGTCTATCTAAAATCGGTATCCGACCTATTGGGTCGGATCGGTGTGCTGAGGGCGAAGAAAATCCGGCTGCTGGAGCCGGATTATTCTGCTTCGGAAAAAGAGTTGGTTGAGACCCTTAGTCGTCTTCCGAGTGATCTTTATGGCAGTGCTTTTTCTTGCAGCACTTTTTACAATTCGGATGCTTTGCCTTATGGCAATCTTCTTCCTCGTCGGCCGGCGGCGGATCAATCGTAACGGGCGGATTTTCCGGCGCGGACTGATTGTGATGATGCCGATGGATACAACCAGGCAAAGCCAGAGCGAATGCCAAGATCAGCGCGACCAATAATGTCTTCAATCTTCACCTCCAAGATACTCTCATGAGTATACCATTTCGTGATATGATATAATCATCTTTACTTCATGTCCAAGCATACGAAGTTAAAACCTAAGATTCACATCAATCCGGAAACTAAAAACAGTATTGTTGCCATTCTATTGGCCGGTCTTTCCGTAGTTCTATTCTTAGCCGCTTTTGACAAAGCCGGTCCCGCCGGCCGCCTGATCTATATGGGGCTGAATTATCTTTTCGGCTGGGGATATTATCTGGTTCCCACCATCTCCCTGCTGGTCGCCGCTTTATTTCTTTTCAACCGGAAAAATGTCTTCATCGGCAGCAGCCTGATCGGGTCCGCGCTTTTTATCATTTCCGGACTCGGACTCATCGATATTATTTTTAATCATCAGGGCGGTTTGATTGGGAAAGTAGTGGGGATGCTCCAGGTCCCATTTGGTTATGTCGTCTCCATTATTTTGGGATTTGTTTTTATGGCGGCTTCGCTTTTGATCACTTTCAACGCTTCCATTAAATTGCGAAAAAAAGATGAGGATGAAAATGAGGTAGAAGAAACAGCGGCTAAGTCCATCGAACTCGGCGCTTCTGAAGCGATAGTCGCCACACCCGCTTCCGCTCCAGGCGCGGCTGCCTTAGCTCTAGCTGAAGCCAAAACCGCCAAAGCTAAAGAAAAATCTAAAAAATCTTCTGAAGAAGATCCGGCTTTTTCCACTCCGAAAAATCTTAACCTGGCCAATTACAGCTCAACCCAATATGTCCCGCCACCGCTTTCACTTTTAAAATCTTCCGTTGAAAAACCGACCTCCGGCGATCTTCGGGCCAACGCCAATATTATCAAGCGCACACTCGATAGCTTCGGTATACCAGTCGAGATGGGTGAAATCAGTATTGGTCCAAAAGTTACCCGCTACACCTTAAAACCAGCCGAGGGAGTTAAGCTCGCGAAAATTACCGCGCTGAATCAAGACTTGTCGCTGGCCTTAGCCGCGCACCCGATCCGCATCGAAGCTCCGATTCCAGGAAAATCATTAGTCGGAATTGAAGTTCCAAATAAATCGGCCGCTATCGTTCGCCTAGGAAGCTTGCTTTTGGATCCAGAATTCTTAAATACCGGCCCACTAAGCTTCGTGCTTGGCCGGAGCGTTACCGGTGAGGCCATCTTTGCCGACATCGAAAGAATGCCGCATCTGATGATCGCCGGAGCTACTGGTTCAGGAAAATCCGTGGCGATTCACACGATGATCCTCTCTTTGCTGTATAAAAACTCACCGGCCACTTTAAAGCTGGCGATGATCGATCCGAAACGCGTTGAGCTTTCAATTTATGCCGGTTTACCGCACCTTATCTCTCCGGTAATTACTGAAGGCAAAAAAGCCGTCGGACTTTTCCGTTGGGCAATCAGCGAAATGGAGCGCCGTTATGAGATTCTTTTAGGGGCTGGAGCGCGTGATATCAAGTCCTACAATCAAAAGAAGATGATGGCTAAAGATCCGGATATCCTGCCATTTGTCCTTATCGTGGTTGATGAATTAGCTGATTTGATGGCGGCTCACGGACGTGAAGTTGAAACCTCTATAGTTCGTCTGGCTCAAATGGCTCGCGCGACTGGAATTCACTTGGTAGTTTCCACCCAGCGGCCTTCTGTCGAAGTAATTACCGGCTTGATCAAAGCCAACATCACCGCCCGTGTCGCCTTGCAGGTAGCTAGCCAGGTGGATTCGAGAACTATTTTGGATATGGCTGGAGCCGAAAAACTTCTCGGCGGCGGCGATATGTTATTTATTTCTTCAGATTTCTCTAAACCCAAACGTATCCAAGGAGGTTATGTCACCGAAAATGAGATTCATGAAGTAGCCGACTTTATCCGCGCGAATAACAGCGCTCCGGAAATTGATCCCAATGTTACCGATAAAGCCTACACCGAACCAACGCAATACTTGGAAGGCGGAAGCGGTGAAGAAAATGATGAAATGTACGAAGACGCGGTACGAGTTGTCACCGAAGCGCAAAAAGCCTCGGCGTCGCTTTTGCAGCGGCGACTTTCAGTGGGCTATGCCCGCGCCGCTCGTCTGCTTGATATTATGGAAGCAAAAGGTATTATTGGACCTGGAGATGGCGCGAAGCCGCGGGAAGTATTTTTGAATAATCCTGTGCCGATGCCAGAAGATAATCAGCAATAATTTTTCTATGGGGGAGAACAAATCACTAAAAGAATTAATTTTAGAGCGAATTGAGGAGCGGGAGCTCACCGCGGAGAAAATAATTCAGATGACGGAAATTCCCCGTCATTATTTCGACGCGCTGGTGAAAGAGGAGGCCGACAAATTACCGGCCGCTCCGTATATCCGCGGTTATCTTCAAAAAATAGCGGTTGCTCTGGAATTAGACCCTCGTACTCTTTGGGAAATGTATAAAGTTGAGCAGAGCCCTAAGGCTTCCGGATCTAATGACCGATTGCCGGAAAATCGCTTCGCCATCAAGAGTAAAAAGGCAGGCTGGGGATGGTTGGCAGTGCTGGCAGTTGTCGCTATCGCCTACCTCGGGATCAATGCGGGTCAGCTCTTTGGAAAACCTAGCCTCGCGATAAATCAGCCATCCAGCGAAACAGAGATAGTCGGCCTGGCCGATTTCCTGGCGACAGGTATAATCGATCCCAAGGACAAAATTTTAATAAATAGGGAAGAGGTTTTCGTGGACCAATCCGGTAAGTTTCAAAAATCAGTCAGTCTCCAGCCGGGACTGAATACGCTGGAGTTCACGGTAAAGAGGTTCCTGGGCCGGGAAACTACCGAAGTTCGAAAAGTGATCTATCAGCCGACCGCTCAACCCTTGGAGGAAAAACAAATATAAACTTAAAACTTATAACTAATCATATGGTGGCAAAAAAAGAAACAGAAGAAAAGACACCGGATCAGGAAAAAGATATCGATAAGCTTATCGAAAGTCTTCAGGGCAAGTTCGGCGAGGGCTCGATCATGAAACTTGGCGATGCCAGAAAGGTTAACGTCGAAGTTGTTTCTACAGGTTCTTTCTCTTTAGATCTAGCGTTAGGGGTGGGTGGTTTGCCCAAGGGTAGAATTATAGAAATTTATGGTCCGGAATCTTCCGGTAAAACCACGCTCGCTTTGAATGTGGTCGCGCAAGCTCAAAAACAGGGCGGAAAAGCCGCTTACATCGATGCTGAACACGCGATGGATCCGGAATATGCCGCCAAGCTTGGAGTTAAAATAAAAGAATTATTGATCTCCCAGCCGGACAATGGCGAAGAAGCGTTAAACATACTGGAAAGTTTGGTGCGGTCGGGAATGATTGACGTTGTCGTAATAGACTCTGTCGCCGCGCTGACTCCAAAAGCTGAAATTGAAGGAGAAATGGGCGCTCAATACATGGGCCTTCAGGCTCGCTTGATGTCTCAGGCGCTTCGTAAACTGACCGCCATCGCGGCTAAAAGTGGCACGATGATCATCTTCATTAATCAGATCCGCATGCAGATCGGCGTGATGTTCGGCAACCCGGAAACGACCCCTGGCGGACGCGCGCTCCGCTTTTATGCTTCGGTTCGCATCGATATCCGGCGCGTTGCCCAAATAAAAAAAGGCGAGGACATAGTTGGTAATCGGACTAAGGCAAAGGTAGTCAAAAATAAAGTCGCGGCGCCGTTTAAATTCGCGGAATTCGACATCATGTATGGTGAGGGAATTTCTTATGAAAGCGATGTGGTTAACTCCGCCTTGAAACATGGAGTAATTTCCAAAACTGGCGCTACTTATAGTTTTGAAGGGGAAAAGCTTGGCGTGGGCATTGAAAATATCAAAGCTAAGTTAAAGGAGGACAAAAAACTCTTGAAGGATATCGAGAAGAAAATTTTAGCCATAGCAGTCTAAGATATTTATACCAATATCCTGATCAACTCGGCGATCTTTTCTGGGTCGTGCCGGATCAAACCGGATCGGCGCAACAAATCAGCGGCTATCGGGATCGGCCGCGCTCCGCAGCTATCTATATCAGCTTCCACTAGCTCAGATTTTTCGTCCGCGTACGGCCGGAAACGCATCACGCTCGGCTTGGTCTTGTTCACGATCGCGTAATCCACGGTACCGGGCAGTAAGTGCTGATTCACTGTTCTTATAAAATCAGAAGCTTGAAAACCATTAGTCTCGCCAAACTTAGTCATCAGGTTAGTAAAATAAACTGTCTTGGCCTTGGTTTTTTTGAGCGCCTCCTTCACGCCACGCACTAAAAGATTCGGAATCAGGCTGGTGTAAAGATCGCCAGGGCCGATAATTACCAGATCGGCTTCCAATATCGCCCGCTGGGCCACCGGATTAACCGTCACATTTGGTTCCAGCCAAACTCGGCTGATCTTTTTTGTGCCATCATGCTTGGGAATATCTATATTCACCTCGCCCCGGATCACTGATCCATCTTCCAGTTCAGCCATCAGCCTTGATGGCTTCAGCGACACTGGCAAGATTCTGCCCTTGACCGACAAGATCTTCCCCGCTTCTTCAACGGCCTTTTCGAAGCTTCCCGTGATCCTTTCTAAGGCCGTGATCATCAAATTACCGAAGCTATGGCCGGATAATCCGCTCCCCTCCTGAAACCTATATAAAAATAACTCGGACAAAACCCGATTGTCGGAGTGCGAGAGCGCCACTAGAGCTCGGCGAATATCGCCTGGCGGTAAAATACCGAACTCTTCCCGCAAAATTCCGGTAGAACCACCGTCATCAGCCATCGTCACGATAGCGGTGAGATTCTCGAAATATTTTTTGAGACCGGAAAGCACCGTAAAAACTCCCGTGCCTCCGCCGATGACGACAATTTTTTTCTGACTCTTGGCATTCATAGACAATGCTCTAATTTTAAATTTTTAGTTCAGGAAAAGCAATAAAAAACACCTTCGTTAGAAGGTGGTGTGTCGGGATTTTATCCCCATCACAATACTCTTTGGGAAATCGTAGTAAATAATTTCGTTGGCTGGCCTCGAAGGAACGCTGTGAGAAAAATGTTTGTTGTCTTTCGGGTTCGAGTAAACAAGCCCGGGGCCGTTATCCGAATTCATCAGCGCCGGATAAACACGGCTCTTGTTCTTGTGCGTCAGATTGCTACGGAAGCGCATGATTTTCTCATCGGCTCCAAGCAGATAGAGGTATCGCCGGCCATCAAAGACTTGCTCGTCCTGGAAAGCCAGAGCTACCCCTTCTTCAATGCTTAGGCCGCGCCGGCCGCGAATATTGAAAGATCCGGCGTGATCAGATGGGTCACCTTCTTTCTGACCATGTCCGGCCTCAACATCAAAAATGACATAAAGGTCATGCGATGGCGGAAGCGTGTTATCAACGACGCCGGCATCCATGAAGCCTTTCCGCCCATCCACCTTCAGCTTAGCCACTTGATAACGCAACTGAATTGTTCGGCGTGGAATAACGATCAAAAGAGGCAGAGCATCGCGGTGAAACTCACGATCCTCCATTTTTTTAATCTCGCTGCCCAGCGTCTCCAGCCCTTTTAAGAACTCCTGGTCATTATCGCCAGCCAGGTAGTGAAAATTATTATCAATGAGCTTGGCCGCCTGCCGGTTGAAGATCTTGGCCAGTCGGCTGGAGTCGAGGAGAACTTTGGCGCTCATACGACCTCCCTTCAACTAGAATTCAATTAACCACCAAATACTACAATACTTCTTTGTTTTTGTAAATATAAAATTTTCAATTTTTAAATACCAATTTTCATTCAAAAATCAATATTCAAGCATCAAATCCTTTGGAAATTAAACCTTGCGAATTAATTGAAAATTGCAAATTGATAATTGGAAATTTAATGTCTTAAAGTATCGGCTGCAGAATTTTCGCGATCCACCGCAAAATTACGCGAGTTATTGTTAAACGATAATCCTTTTCGATCGCTTCGATCGGAAGCGCGGTTTTTTTCCAGGTCTCCAGGATTTTTTTAAGATCGCCAACCATGTCTTTACGCTGAAAAATCACGCTCGCCTCCAAATTATAATCAAAACTCCTGGCATCGATATTATTTGAGCCGATTAGCCCTTCCTTGTCATCAACCAACAAAACTTTCGCGTGATTCATTTCTGGGATAAATAATACCCGGATATAATCTTTCAAGCTGTAGGCGATAATTTTATGGAAGACATTAAAAAATGATATATCCGTTTTTCTTGGTATTAGCACTTCTATCTTGACGCCTCTTTTAGCCGCCGATTTCAAAGACTTAAGCAGCCATTGGTGTGGCAAAAAATACGGCGTCACGATCACGATGCTTTGCTGGGCTCCGAAGCACTGTTTTTTATAGTAATCTTTTAGCGCCGACTTGCCGCGAATAGGCCAGCGTTCGATTAGCCAAGTTTTGGCCCTGTACAAAACTGACCGCGCCTTGCTGGGTTGGCCCTTTTTGCGATTGGAAACTAACTGTTCTTTCCCGCCGGCAAGCGCGTAAATTTTCGCGAAAGACTTTAAAAGTTGCCGCACCAATAAACCGTCTAGGCGCATATGCAGGTCTAGCCAGTTTGCGTACTCGCCGCGGATATTCACGCCGCCCAGAAAAGCTACCTCGTCATCAACGATCAAAACTTTTCGATGCGTGCGATAAAACCAACGCCGGAAAAATAAAATTTCCGCGCCGACTTTCTCAAATTTATCTTTATCAATTGAGCCGAAAAAGAAACTACCCACCCGATCGATCACAATTTTTACCCTAACACCTTCCGCCGCCTTTTTGCGTAAAGCTTCAAAAAAGTAATGCGTCCGGTCGTCGTCGCTCAAAATAAAACTCTCCAGATAAATGGATCGCTTGGCCTGGTGGATCGTCTCTAACATCGCTACCCAGGCTTTTTCTGAGGTAGTGTAAAATTTGTACTTCATTTAACTAAACTGCCGTCTTATCGCTTTTATTGATCTTCTTGGCAAACAAGTTCTTTAACAGATATTCTCCGCCGATAAACAAAACGCCGAAGCCGATAAATACCCATTCGATGCGGTGCAATACCGCCTTTGCGCCGATGGCCTCGATGATGAATCGCAAGAAATGGCTCGCCACCCACATAACCGATACCCAAGCAATTGCCGCGCCGACGTGTATCTTTAAGAACTTTTTAAAATCCATTTTTTGCCAACCAGCCATCAGTGGCACGAAGCGGTTTACGTAATATAAAAACTTAGAGAAAAAAGCCATCTTCCAATAATTAGAAATGAGATTTTTATTTATCCAGGGTTCATAGCCCTTAGTTTTTTTAGAGAGCCAGATACCCAGCCTTGTGTCTTTCGAAAAACGACCCATATAATACCAGGTAATATCGCCTAGGATCACACCAATTAAGGAAATAATCACGATACGCGTGAGGCTCAGCTCGCCCTGAATCGCGAAAATACTGGCGGTCACGAAAAAAATCTCACCCTCGATGAACATCCCGACAAATAAAATTAAATAAGCGATCGCCGGATTAGACACAACGAATTGTTCTAGAAAACCCATAGATACTATTATAACTTTTTTAAAGCAAAAAAACTGCCTAGATTGAAAAATTAGTTTTCTCGTGATATAATATCGAGGTTGATGGTGCCCATAGTGTAGCGGCAACACTAGAGTTTGTGGAACTCTCATCACGGGTTCGAATCCCGTTGGGCACCCCATACCTTACAGAAATAAGTTTTTCCGTTGCGTGGTAGATTGACTTTTTTAAAAAATTAGCCTAAATTACCCTGTAATGCCTTTTATTAACATGGTTGTTTCTGCTTTAACAAAAATAATTTCCTTCTTTGATCAACATCAATGGCTGATCGCTCTTTTAGCGGGCCTCGTAGCGGTTTTTATCTATTACAAAGGGAGGAGTGATAACAAAAAAGACGCGGCGAAGCTCATTCTTCAAGAAATACGCTACGCCGATCAAAAAGTGAGGAATTATAGAACATATGACAGCTATAATTTTACCGAAAAGATATTGCCGACCAATAGCTGGCATAGAAATATCAATTTGTTTATCAGAGAATTGACGGAGTCGGAGCTTGATCTGATCAGTAAGTTTTTCTCAAGCGCCACATATCTAGATGAGATAATTAAATCCATCGCTGAATCAAAAAATAGTCGATTTATCCAGGTTGAGGCTCCTGCTGTTGTGGGTGATACGCCGGTGGCGGTAGCTATGGGTACAGGTGGCCTGTCAGCGAATGACCCGTCCAAAAAATTAATTGAGGCCATTTCTAGAGATATTGAATCCATATACAATACGCCCGCGGCTGATAAGTTAAGGAAAATTTCAGACAAAAAATTCCTCCTGTTTTTCTAGTGCTCTCGTGATACAATATTTATATAAAATTCATTTAATATGGCTGTCAGAATAACACATATCGCGCCTAAAATCGTACCTGTTCCCACATATAAGGTTCAGGCCCATTTGACTATCGAAAACTTCAAGTGGATAAATGAACAGAGCCTTGAAAGCGGCTTATCTTCACGGACCACGATGTTTGATTGGATTGTAAACAAGAAAGGCCAGGCCTATATTAAGGTCGGCGACACCATCATCTCTGTATTCGGCGCTGTTTCGCCAACTGGGCAGCAATATATTCGGTGCATAAAAGGCAATCAGTGGTCAGACGAACTTCTCGACCTACCATTGGTAAACTAGAGTTTGTGGAACTCTCATCACGGTTTCGAATCCCGTTGGGCACCCCGGAATAAAAAAACCACCCATTAATGGGTGGTTTTGGTTTTAGTATTCTTTCCGCTCGGGGAGTTTCAGCGGTAGTTCGAAGCTGCCGAAAGCCTTATCGGCAAAAGCTTCCAATTCTTTGGCTAATCGATAACGTGGCCAAATCACCACTCTCCTGTCGTCATTGCGATAATCGTAGTCGGCCCTCGAGGCATAGATCACTACAAATTGTTCTTCGCAGAACTTTTGAAGAACAGCGTAACCAGTCAGCTTCTTAGCCAGATCTCTGTCTAAGACCGGTTCATCGCCCTGCTTCAATGAATAATAGCCTACTGGCTTCCGATCAAGGTCAACATAAAAACTGGTATCTCCAGTGTTGTAAGTTTCATCAGTCCGGCTCCAGCGACGCTCCCTATGATGGTCAGAAGCGCGAGGAATAAACAAACCGAGATTGCCAGAATAGCTCGGAACCCGAATTACCCAGCCACCGATCTCCATGAGATGAACTCTGCCAAGCTCTATCCGAATCTTATCAGGAGATGTGTTTTTTATGATTTTCTCGTCTGAACTCCAGGAACCCCCGCAGTGAAATTTGATCTGTGCGGCTGCCTCTTGATCACACAAGATCCGCATTCCTCTTTCGTTATAACCCGTCCCGACAACAGCGTAATCGCTGGCTTGAGGAAAAAAGTAAATCATCTTGTAATAACGAAGGCTTGGAATCTGTCCGGTGCGCCAATCGTGAATGGTATATGCCCGGCAGAAAGCGTCTTGATATTTCTTCATGAACGCAGCGTTGCTTGGATTTTTTTCCAGGCGGGCCGGTGATTCGACCTTGGTATTGCTATCCTTGCCGATCGGATAAATGAAGTAGCCACTCTCCGTAACGACTCCATAATCATCATGATTCTCTCGCCTCTCAAAGATCAGCCAGCAATTTTCCGGCGGATACTTCTTGATCAGCTCGCGTTGTTCGTCGGTAGAACAAATGCTTTCTGGCGATATGTTCTGAGTCGCGATATTCTCAGCCTCTTTAGAATCAGTTTTTGATTCAAAAACTGGCATGAGCGTTAAGATGATAAAGATTGTTAACGAGCTGACCAGGATGGAGAATATAAAGATGTACCATGCTATTAGTAACTTTGAGATCTCTTTTTCTTCTGCCGGCGGCTTAATACGCTTTGCTACGGCATTATTCTCTTCAACCTTCATACTCACCAGCTCATCAGCTATCTTATGTGCCTGCTTAATATCGTGCCGATCAATTGCCTCCTGCAATCTCGATCGCATCGGTTCGTACCTTGGGTCGTCAAAATCCAACATGAAGTTACACAAAGAATTGGCAGCACGCTTAGCCCTATGGAAATCTCCCTGATCAATCGCGTTATGAAAAGATTTCAATAGATCGCCATCGTGTTCGTCCATCGGAGCACCTCCAAATAGGTTTCAAGAAACTGGGTATATATTATCAAAAAAATGGCAAAAGTCAAACAATAAAAATCCCCCGCAGATGGCTTGGGTTGTGATTGCCATACTGCGGGGGCTGCCCCGGGCCAGAATCCACTTATTGTGTGGCCATGGCCCGGGGCGGGGGTGGGGAGGGAGAGCTTGTTAGGCCGCCGAGGACTCGAACTTGCGCTCGAGGTCCAGCAGGGTCGCCGTCACCTCGTCCTGCTCGCTCGAAACCTCGAGCTTGCGGGAGATCGGCGTCGGCTTCGGCTCCTTCATCGGAGGAACATCCAGCGGCGTTCCGTTCAGGAGATACACGAGGTATGCCTTCCGACGGATTCGCTTGCCGTTGAACAGACGGATGATCGCTCGACGGCCCTTCTTTCGCTCAAGTCTCCCGAGGGAGAACTCCTTGTGATTGCCCGGAATGTCGAACCAGAGCACCAGGCGCCCATCGAACTTTCTCTCCGTCGCCGTGTTCGTTGGGGTTTCCTGATCGTCCTGCTCTTCCTGCTTGTGCCTGCGCGCCGAGACCATCTTGATCAGGGACACGATCCCCAGGATCGCGAAAATGATCGCCAGGGAAACCAGAACCACCGCTTCGATCTTCATTGTTTTGCCTCCAAAAGGGGGTTTTGAATCTCTATCTCCACTCCTCATTACGAGGAACTGGTTGAATTATAGCACACTATTCCAGGCTTGTCAAGACCCGCCATTTTACGCTATTTGTGTGGGTAATGACCTCTCTTAAATCCTCTGGTATGCCCAACACGACCCATTCCGAAAGTCGAGGGACAATGCGCCGAATACCCCTAAACCGCCTGACGTCTTCAGTAAATCTTGATAGAGGCGCAAGGCACAATCCCTCACTGGGAGTCATGTGAATAACGCTCAAGCCATTACTCTCCACCACAATACCCACATGACCAATACCGGCCCCAGGGTCGTTTTCGAACCTATCTTTCTTTCCAGATTTGAAAATCAAATCTCCAAACTGTGCTTCGGAAACCGACACTTCTTTGCTTATCTCAGATTGTTCGATAGATAGCCTAGGGATTTCCACACCAATTCCTCGATAGAAATACTGCACCATACTAGAGCAGTCCATACATAATGGAGCCTCACTTGGTTTTGCGCCACGCCGATATTGATATTGACCAGAAAGAAGTAGGGCCGCTTGTAAATTCATGGCTAAAAGTATGTTGGCTTGTACTGGATTAAACGGAACGGGTAGAATACTTCTCCCGGGTCTTATGGCCTTGAAGCCTAACTTTTCCAGAGAACCCATGACCTCTTCAACCGGCTTATCTATAGATTTATAGTTGAAAAGCACCAAGTCTTTGGTCGCGTGAAAGTTGATCTTGAGATCCAAGATTCCCTCCTTATTGTTAATAAACTAGCTCGATTTTACCATATTTTTTGCCTTAGGTCAAATGACCGGCTTCATATATAATAGGCATTATGAACCAGCTTAAAACCACTTTACTACTCGGCGGACTGACCGGCCTCCTCCTCGGCGCCGGATATTATCTCGGCGGGCAAAATGGCCTGACGATGGCTTTGGTTTTGTCTGTTGTGATGAACCTCGGCTCATACTGGTTCTCCGATAAGATCGTGCTCGCGATCTACGGAGCTAAAGAAATCCCGCCATCCGACAATCCCCGCTTGCATCAGATGATTGAAAAACTGGCCGCCGAAGCCCAGATGCCAAAACCAAGAATTTATCTCGCCAATTTGCCAGTACCAAATGCCTTTGCCACCGGACGGAATAAAAATCACGCCGTGGTTGCCGTCACCCCGGCCATTCTCCAGCTTTTGGATGAAAAAGAACTGGAAGGCGTACTGGCTCATGAGATTTCGCATATTCAGAACCGGGATATTCTAATATCCAGCATCGCCGCCACGCTGGCTGGCGCGATTTCTTATCTCGCGCAGATGGCTTATTGGGCCGGTATGTTCGCTGGTGGCCGGAGCGATGATGACCGCCGCGGTAGCCCGATCGGAATGCTGGCGCTTCTCATTTTAACTCCATTAATCGCTACCCTGCTCCACCTGGCCGTCAGCCGATCCCGCGAATATCAGGCCGACGCGACTGGCGCGAAAATTTCTAAGAATCCGGAAGGCCTCGCGAGCGCGCTCATCAAACTTCACCAGTCTTCCAAGATGCGTCCGCTCCTCGGCCAACCCCGCCACGCAGCGAGTTTACCCGCCGAGGTGGGCGCGCATTTGTTTATCGTTAATCCGTTCAAAGCTTCTTTGGTGATGTCGTTATTGTCTACCCACCCACCCGTTGAAGAAAGAGTTAAGCGATTGCGTGAAATAAAATCACCCACGTACTAATTTTGCTTTTTCAATATTCAAATATTTTTTAATCTTAAGTCTCTTCTAAATTAAAACAGCGATACGCTAGAGATCACGGCTATTCGCCGCCCGCGTATCGCTGTTTATATATCGGCAAAATTAGTACGGGGTTTAATTCCGGTGGCTTAATTTTCTGCGCTTATCAGCTTGAAAATTCAGACCGGAATTAAAAAAGCCCCGGGAAGAAAATATATCTCCAGGGGTTCAATGTCCACTAACTTCTTGGCTCACACAGATTATAAGCATGGAACAGCTTAATTGATCCCGTGAAAAGCCACAGTCCAATCCCCGCCGGAGTGAACCACCAGCTATTTCCGGTAACGGCCTGGGCGATGTAGGCAATCACCACGCCAAAACAGGCCATGCCGCAAAAAAGATTAAATGACCTAGATCTTCGAAGGGAAGGCTGAAGTCCAGCGGATATTAACACTGCGACGATCACCGATAACAACGCCATGATCATTCCGACCTCCTTTCAAGATACGGCCATGTACTGGGATGGATGATACCATACCACTTTGATACAGTCAATTGTAAATTTTCTAGTAAACTTGTATAATAATCAGGTTCAGCGCCCTCGTCGTTCAATGGAAGGACGCAAGATTGCGGATCTTGCAATTGAGGTTCAATTCCTCACGAGGGCACACTTCGACAAGCTCAGTGCGAGCACTTCGGAAATCATTACAGAAAACTTGTAGTGAGCAAGGCCGAACTACTCAGTGCGAGCAATCTAGAATTTCATCAACTTTCCTAAATGCTCCACTAAAGACTCTTCGTAATCCAGCTCCGGAAGGTGCTGATGGATAAAATCTTTGATCCTCTCAAAATCAGAGGTACTGCATAACATTTTAATATGCGGAGAAAACTGTCCCTTTTTGGTCAAAACTAACTCGCTACTTATTTCGTCCAATCGGCGCATAGAGAATCCGCTCAAGTCAGCGTACTGATAGAATTTGTGATCATGGATCGCCACGCCCTCTTTGGTCAATCTAAATTCCACGAACTCCGGCTCGCGGGTACCCCAGACGATGATCATGATCTCGGCTAGTACCGCGAAGACGGCAAAAAGAAAATTCCCTTGCCAAAGCGCGATACCGATGATCACAATAGCCAAAATAATGCTCAACCAATGCCAATCCGCGCCCTTGCTGAAATGCTCATACTCCGGCGCTGTCCATTTGATCTCCTTTTCACTCATTGTTTCATTATACTAAATCTCTACAAAAATCTCTGTAAGATAATTTTAAATTATAATTTTTAAATTTAAAATTAAATTAAAATTTCAAAATTTGAAATTGAAAATTATTGATTTAGATCATGACTTACTCAACACAGAATCAACTATATTGCCCAACAATTCTGAAAAATTGATTCCCGCGGCCTTAGCTTGTTGTGGGAGCAAGCTCGTCGCCGTCATGCCGGGAATGGTGTTGATTTCCAGGACATAATAATTTTTATCTTTATCCTGGATCACATCGGTGCGGGAAAAATGCCGGGCGCCGATAGCGCGGTGGGCTTTGATGGCGATCTCCTGGATCTTCTCGATCTCCACGCTCGGGATCTCCGGCGGCGTGATCTCTCGGGTGACTCCGGGTGTGTATTTCGCTTCGTAATCAAAAAAATCTGAGTGATAAGTGATGATTTCGGTTGGAGGAAGCGCCTGAATCTCGCCGTTGATCTCCGCCACACCGCAGGTAAACTCCCGGCCCTTAACATATTCCTGCAACATTATTTTTTTAGAAAACTTGGCGGCTTTCTGAAGAGCTGGAAGTAAATCCTGAACTTTTTTAACGATACTTATGCCCACGCTCGATCCCCGGTCGGCTGGTTTGACCACCATCGGGAAAATAAACCGGATCTGCTCTAGGCTGATCTTTTTCGGATCTTTAATGGTCATTAATGTGAATTTCGGCGTCCGCAAACCGGCCTTTTCAAAAAACTTAGCTGATTCGGCCTTATCAATACCGATCCCGCTGGCGCGCGAATCCGAACCGGTATAGGGAATCTGTGCTTTTTCCAAAATTTTCTGAATCTGACCATCTTCACCGTATTCTCCATGCATCGCTACAAAAGCCACGTCAAAATTCGCCTTCACTTTCGCGAGCGTGACCGGCCACTTCCCTTTTTTGCTGATGACCACGGCCTTGGCGGAATATTTTTCTTTATCCAAAGACTCCAGTACTTTTTCACCGGTCGCTAAAGAAATGTCGTGCTCCGCCGACGGCCCGCCCATCAGAACTACTACGCGAATTCGTTTATTTTCCATTCTTGTTTTCGGAAATGCGTTTTACTAATTTCGGCCAGCGAGCCAGCGGTTCAATAATTAAAAGTCCGATGACTTTATCTTTGGTGTAACCAGCCCGCTCTAACGCCATTACCGCCTCGATGCCGTCTTTAATCATTTCGTGATACTCCTCCACTAGAATTTTCTGGACGGATTCTCCTACGACTGGCGCGTAGCGTTTATAGATCTTAGGGTCTGGATTCGCGTATCCCTCGCGAAGCGATTTGAGGTAATCATAAAGCGGATTTTCTGTTAATGAATGATAGATTTTTTCCTTGGCCGTTCCCCCTTTAAAATAAGCGAGAATTTCGTCTTTAGCGTGACGATCCGCCGCATCTTCACGTAAACTCCGAAGATTTTCGGAGAACCTTTCTCTGAACTGCTTTTCATTCATCTTGCTTCCCTTTTTATTCAGCTCATGAACTTTTTCTTCGTCAAACAATCTTTTAATAACATGCTGTTCCTCATGCTCGAATATGTCGCTTTTCGGATCTTCTCCGTATTTTACACCAACGCGCGATGAGTTTTCCGCCGAAATTAAACCCTTAACGCTCGGTAAATTGGATCCGTGAATAGCCATGCCATAGGCCATAGCGGCTACTTGTTTTTCGTCGTCTGACAGATCTTCTTTGCCGGTAAATTCTTCAGTGCTCAAATACGCGTAATCCTCCGGATCGAAGCACTGCACATAGATCATTGCGGGCGTAGTCCGGATTTTTATCTCGCCCTTGGGTTTTCGTCCAAATAATGCCACAAACATATCCTCGTCCTTTTTAAAGGTCGCGCTCACCCGCTCAATGGCTTTGTGTTTTTCTAAAAACCGGCCGATCACTTCGCGGCTGACGGTTTTTTGATAATCATCGAGATCGTATTCTTTCGCGTACTGCTCAAGCGCCGTTTCTAAAATAATTCCAAGATCCTTAAGCGGCATCTTGCTCTCGCGGTGGATTATCTCCGTAAACTTCTCCTGCATATTAGCGAGGCCTAGCTTCTGCTCGACGATTTTTTCCTTGAATTCTTGGATACGCGAACGCCGCTCTTCTTTCGGAAGTTTTTTGATTACCTCAAGCTCCGCCTTAAGGTGCGAATTTGATTTGTTCCCCTCCGGTTGTTCGAATTTCGTCATAGCTTAAATTACCTATAATTTAACAAATAAAAAGCCGTCAGCCCAGGGCTGACGGTTATAACTTCGGTCCCCATTTTTTGGTCAGATTCTCTTTGGGCGGCCAGGACTTCCGGCGCCGCTTCTTTTTTAGCTTCGGCATTCCCGGCCATTTGAACATCGCCAGCGAAT
This sequence comes from Parcubacteria group bacterium Gr01-1014_3, assembly GCA_007376445.1. Taxonomy (GTDB): domain Bacteria; phylum Patescibacteriota; class Minisyncoccia; order UBA6257; family WO2-44-18; genus VMGF01. The sequence goes on from VMGF01000001.1 coordinate 197,230, forward strand.
AATATTTCATCACTAGCTTCGGCGTGTAAACATGGAGCGTTTCGGCGATCTCGGTCTTCGAATCGTTGCCCATGATATGGATCAGATCCGGGGTCTCGATCATCACGTCGCCCGCCACCATCACATCACGGCGCAAGAACTTCTTGGTCTTCTTATCAAAAACCAGCTGGAAAACTTTACCGCTCAAAACCTTTACCTTGCCGTACGACTTACCATGATCATGCGGCCGGCTTTCAGCCCCCGGCGGCCATTTGATGTGAACCACCTCGATCTTTGGATTCTCGTGAAGAACATGCCGGTCGTATTTTTTCACCATCTCGCCAACTCCTTTGAAGTGCTGAAAATAGCTTAATAGAAATTACGTTAACGGGCAAATGCTATTTTTCCATCCAATTAGCATTCACAAAGCTTTCACGAATTTTATCAGCCTCTGCATTGGTCAAAAATCCCGCAAAACAAGCGAGCATGACAAGGTTGCCAACGGCGGCGGCCTGTAATCCAAGCTGTTCTCTAAATTTTTCTCTAATTTCTTCCATGCTTGGCTTCTGTTCTGCTGGTTCCATTTTCTCTTTCATTTTTTTAAATTAGTTAATTTATAATATACAGAGATAACGACTAGATGATTGTATCATATTAGCGGTGAGGGAGAGATTCCCTTCGGCTTTCGGCTCGCATTGAGCTCGCCGAAATGCTCAGGACAAGTCATCACCCCTCACTAAGACTTCGATAAGCTCAGTACAAATATTATATCCCAATTTTCCATCTATCAACATCTGCTTCTTTGCGCGAGACCATCCTTTGATTTGTCTTTCGCGCATCGCGGCTTCATGTTTCCCCGGCCACTGCTCGCAATAGACGAACTTTATATCAGAAAACTTTTTTGTAAAAAGCGACTTTCCGTTTCTATGCTCTAATAATCTTTCCGTGGGGTTATCTGAGATGCCTACATAAAAAGTTTTCTGATCGCAAAGAAGCAGGTATACGTGCCACATTTTAGTTATTCCACAATTGGCTTGCACTGAGTAGTTCGGCCTTGCTCACTACAAGTTTTCTGTAATGATTTCCGAAGTGCTTGCACTGAGTAGTTCGGCCTTGTTCACTACAAGTTTTCTGTAATGATTTCCGAAGTGCTTGCACTGAGTAGTTCGGCCTTGCTCACTACAAGTTTTCTGTAATGATTTCCGAAGTGCTTGCACTGAGCTTGCCGAAGTGCGGTGAGGGAGAGATTCGAACTCTCGATACGGGTTTAAATCCGTATAACAGGTTAGCAACCTGCCGCCTTCAGCCTCTCGGCCACCTCACCAAAACTACCATTATACTAGTGCTTTTTCGCCAAAATTAAAAGACCTTGCCCATAATCCCGATATCAGCTCTCGCCGCGTTGTTGGCTACAAATGTTCAGATCGCGAAGAAGTGAATCTGAAGCTGTAGAGGTCTACTGCTAGGATTCATCTTTGAAGCGAGCTGACATTTTAGCAACAACCCGAAGGGATGCGCGGATTTTAATTCATAACTTTGTTGCTCGGATTCGGAGTAGATTTCCACACCTTCATCCTCGCAACTTCGTTCTGAAAATAAAATCTGCCGCATCGCGGCAGATATTGATATCGGGATTATGGGCTACTTGGGTCCTTCTTGATCAGTCTCGGCTTTACATCCTTCGCAAGCACAATGCTCGCAATGATCCGCGCCCATCAAAACCCGGATGCCGATAAAAATGATCCCGAACACCATCAGCCCTAAACTGCTGATCATCGGTATGATCGGCGCCTTGTCGAGTGGCAGACAAAAACCGAAAAGAACGATCAAGCCGACACAGATCATCGTGAATGCGATCCGGAGCAATAGCTCGCCGAAGTTCTTCATCAACCACCTCTTTTTAAGAATCCGGCTAAAGAATAAGACTATTTTCATGCTGCGTCAATCGAAAACAAAAAGACCCAATGGATGGGTCTTTTTCAAATTGATTTTAAACTCTGCCGAAGTCATCGGCGATCCTTCGTTCGTCCATGTCGTCGGAGGGATAATCGGGATCCTTATCCCGTGAAATCTCGGCAAGAATCGCCCAGCCATTGGTGCTGCCAAGCCGGTGCCGAAGGAGCGGAGGTATTCTGATCAAGTCGCCGGCGATCGCTTTGGTTGGACGCGGTTCTAGATCCGACCAGCTAACATATACATTCACTTCGCCGCGAAGAACTCTCAGATAAGCATCTTTTCGCTCATGGACATGCCATGAAAGCCGCCTGAACTCTTCGATCGCTAAAATCTTTGGACCAACCGGATGAAGTAATACTTCCTGAAGCCGACTGCTCTTTTCAAAGAAAGTTTCCAGAAATTTCGCCGCCTGGCTTTCGTGAATTTTGAATTCAATACCCCATGGCTTGTTAACCTCGCTCATCGAGAATCCTTTCTCGGCTAAAGAAATGCTAACGTGTTCCGCTACCATTTCCTTCGGGGAATCATTGGCTAACGCCTTATCAATTTTGTAGGCCTGATACGCCTCGTGCATCCGAACCCCGAGAAGTATCAGCGCCAAAACAGCGACCATCATTCCGATGACAGCGAAGCCGCTCATTTTTTTCTCCCTTCGGGCGATCAATTCGCACAAACGAATTGATTTAGCCTTGTGAAAAAGCTGACTATACCCTAACAGCTTAGTCGAAAATAAAAAAGCCCCTTATTGGGGCTTCCCGGATTTTTGCATCGCGCAATCAAAAAGTTCTTTCACTCGCTTATCGCCAGACTCCGCAGATTGCTGATAATGGTATGAAATAGTCTCACCGAAAGCGGTGTCGCATCGGAAATTCAGCGAATAAGTTCCCGCTACTTCTTTCATCCATACTTCTAGCAATAGCGTTCGCCTTGAGCCGCTCCCGATCTCTTCGGGGGTGTAATTCTTATACAGAATTTTGGTAAAGCCATCCCCGTGTACTTCTTCCATCATCCAGCGCAATCGGCCATCCTCTGTCGCTTTTATCAAATCAGAAAACTGATCTTGATAGCCGAATTCGGCAAGAACTTCTAGGAGTCTGCGCTCATCATATCCTGCCATCTCCTTGAGCCTGGATTCGATTTCTGCCTGGCGCGCTGCCTTTTTCTTATCAGCGTTCTTCCGAATTTCGCGAATTAGAACTCTTGTAAAAAACACGGGCGCGGCCGGCAAGAGCAAGCCTCCTACTAAAAAGACAATGTCATACCGATGGTCAACATGTTCAGACTGAATAAAACTTAATGATAATACGACGGTGATTACAAAAATGGCCCAGCTTAAAGCCGCCAATAGCCAGAGTCGCCAACTTGCTTTCATGCCTTCCTCCTTGTTAAAAATCTGGCTATATATTATCATTTTGTTCAAATGAAGTCAACTTGGTTAGATATAAAAAAGACCATACAGGCCGCTCCGAAAGACCCGGGAGTGTACATATTCTATGCTGATAAAACTCCTATCTACGTAGGCAAGGCGGCCAATTTGCGCGGTCGGTTAAAATCCTACTTAAAGATCACAGACTACAAAACCGAGGCTCTTCAAAATGAATCAACTTCACTAGAACCGATCGTACTCCGTTCGGATATCGAGGCGCTCATCGAAGAATCCAGGCTGATCAAGGAATTAAAGCCGAAATACAACGTCCTTCAGCGCGACGACAAGTCTTATAGTTATGTCTATTTCACCAAGGATGTTTTTCCTAAAATTCTGATTGGTCATCAAAAACCTAAACCCTATACCCTAACCGCTAAACGCTATTCCCGCATCGGCCCCTTCACCGACAGTGGCTCGCTCCGGACCGCTCTCAACACCATCCGCCGGTACTTTCCATACTGTACGTGCATGCATTCCCACTTGCGGGATTGTCTTAACGCGCAAATTGGAAAGTGCCTGGGGTTTTGTTGTCTCGCTACGCGAGATCCCGCAAAGCGGGACAAGAAAACCGATCCCGCCGTCATTGCGAGTGAAGCGAAGCAATCTTACAAAAATTTAGGTAAGATCGTCCCGATTCTTTCAGAATCGAGGACTCTCGATCGTGTAACGATCGGAGCCACGTCCGCGACTAAAGTCGGGACTCGCGATGACAAAAAAGCGGAATATGCCAAAAACATTCGCAAAATAAAGGCGATTTTGCGCGGCCAAAGCCAGAAGCTCTTGAAAACTCTAAAAAATGAGAATGAAAAAATGGCGCTCGAAAAAATTTTTGAACACAAGCCCTATTTGGTAGCCAATGGCCAATCGGGTTTAGCCAAAAGAGTTATTAGAAAAAACGAGAATCAGAATTCCCTATTGGCTAATCGCTATACCCTAAACCCTACCCGTGTCGAATGCTTCGATAATTCGCATCTGACCGGCAAAGAAGCCGTCGGCGCGCTGACCGCGCTCGTAAAAGTTAATGGCACCTGGCAGTCCGACAAAAACTCTTATCGGAAATTTAAAATAAGATCGGCCGACACGCAAGACGACCCGCGAATGATGGCGGAAGTCGTAGGGCGCCGCTTGCGCCATCCCGAATGGCCCTACCCAGAACTGATGATCATCGATGGCGGCATTACCCAGTACCGCGCGGCGAAATCCGTGTTTGAAAAATTGAAAAATGAATTCCCGGAAATCCAAAAAATTAAACTGATCTCAATGGCCAAACCACAAAAACTGGTTTACGGTCTCGCGGAAAATGATCTACCGACCTCAATCGAAAAACTCGACAAAGAACTCCGCCAAGTTATCGAACACGCTATCTACCAGACCCACCACTTTGTAATTCGTTATCACCGCAACGTCCGCAATAAGGCTTTTCTAGGCAAATAGGTTGTCATATGATAACCATTGACGGCCTGGTTGTCATATGATAACCTTCCTAGTATGAACACTGATAAAAAAGAGTTTTTTTCAACTTCAGAAGTAGCCCAAAACCTCGGTATATCCAGGACGGCTGTGCTTAAAAAAATTACTTCTGGAAAATTGAAGGCCCAAAAAATTGGCCGTAATTATGTTATCCACGCCGACGATTTGCCTATAAAGCATGGCGGAAAACTTACCAAAGAAAAAAAGGAGATCATCGATCAGGCTATTAAAAAAACAGTGAAGGATTACGGCGAGGCCTTGAAGTTGCTTGGCAAAGAATAAAATATGAACACCGTCTCTGTTCAAGAAGCTGAATATGCCGCGCATCGATTAGCAAAAGAGTGGATGAGTTGGAATGAGCCAATTCCAGATTTCGGTACACGTTTTCCTAATATTCTTGAAAGCTGTTTAGCTGCGCCATTTCAAGAGTTTGCCGGCCAATCCCCGTATAAGGGATTGCTGGGTAAGGCGGGTATTTTATTTTATCTAATGATAAAAAATCATCCATTCCAGAATGGCAATAAAAGAATTGCCGTTACAACCATATTGATTTTTCTTTTCAAGAACAAAAAATGGCTTAGCGTTGATAACACCAGCCTATACAACTTTGCTAAATGGGTTGCGGCCAGCTCCCCAGACGTAAAAACATCAACTGTTCTTGCCGTAGAACAATTCCTGGGAAAATATATTGTAAACTTGGAATAATTTTCTAAATAAAAGAGGCCGCCTGGGGCAGCCGCTAAGTTATGATATTTTTTCGATCCTTACTCATCGAACACCCAGTTGATGATAATTCCCTTGCCGCCCAACCCAACCAGCATCTCGATGGCCGCCTGCGAAGCCGATCCGCGCACCATCATCATTCCTTTAATAGGTCCGCCCACATCCAGCTTGATAAACCCGCACTCTTCCAGCCGAGCTACCACCTGATCTAGTGTGGTTGTCCAGCAGACTACCTTGATCTTAACCATTGGCGCCTCCTAAAAGACTGTCCGCAGAATATCACCAATCTGTTATAATTCAAATATGCTCAAGTTAATTATCTCCTTAGTCTCTAATATAGTAGCTATCCTGGCCGCTGAATATTTCGTGACCGGCTTCCAAGTTACCCATGAACCGATCGGATTCGCGATCGTGGCCGTGCTTTTTATGCTCGCGAATGGCCTAATTCTCCCGATGTTGCGCTTCATTTTAAAGCCGATCATCCTGATTACCTTCGGCCTATTCTCTTTAGTCCTCAATGGCGCTACTATCTATCTAGTTGATTTTTTCTCCGCAAACATTACAATAAGTGGACTAATGCCGTTGCTCTACGCGACAATCATTATCGGCATGGTCAACGCGACCTTCGCCTACGGAGCTAAAGTATTCAAACAAAGCTAAATTTATGTCAGATCTTATCCCAATCGCGCAAATCGTAGTTTCCGTTATTCTTATCGGCCTCATTTTAATCCAGGAGCGCGGCTCCGGCATGGGCGGACTTTTTGGCGGTGGCAACGATCAGGCTTATCAAACCCGCCGTGGTATGGAGAAAACTATTTTCGTACTCACGATCCTATTAGTAATAGCATTCGCAGTGTTAGCCTTACTGAATCTTGTTCTATAAAATAGCTTACATATTAAAGTCTTTGTCTAAGACCGAGCGAATGATCTTTTTCATCGCTTCGGCAATTTTGGCCGTCTCCGGTTCCATCTGGATCGTTTATCTTTACTACACCAACACTGTTCCCACTCCGATCCGCGGTGGCACCTACACCGAAGGCATGGTTGGCCAGCCGGTTGCCATTAACCCGCTCATCTCCTCTGAAAATGAAGCTGACCGCGACTTGATGACCCTGACTTTCGCCTCTTTGGCCGATCTCGCCGAAACCATTAAAATGGACGACACCAAAAAGATCTGGACCATCACGCTCCGACCGGAGTTAAAATGGAGCGATGAGGAACCGCTGACCAGCGATGATGTGGTCTTCACCCTCGGCGTGCTTCAGGATTCGGAAAATCGCTCCTGGCAAGGTGTCTCCGTGGAGCGCCTTAGCGAGCGGGAATTCCGTTTTAACCTGAAAAATCCATACGCTTTCTTCGCGGACAATCTGAAAAATCTGCTGGTAGCCCCTCAGCATATTTTCGACAACATCCCTCCGCAAAACTACCGCCTTTCTAATTTCAATCTCGAACCAGTCGGTAGCGGCCCATACAAATATGCCGGTTATGAAAAACGAGCCGACGGTTTTATCGATAAATACTATTTGGTCATTAATCCGTTCTACGCGCTGGAAAAACCGCTGATCAAAAATTTCAACTTCCGCTTCTTCCCGTCCCGCAAAGACGCGCTCGAAGCTTTTGATCGCCGCGGTATCGATGGCCTGGGCGGCTTGGATTACGCGGAAGCGGAAAGCCTCAAGATCTCTCACCAAGTCTTGGAGGCTGACTTGCCGCGCTACTATGCGATCTTCTTCAACCAAAGCCTGCACGCGGCTCTGAAAGAAAAAGAAATCCGCGCCGCGCTGGACGCCTCCATTGATCGTGCCCGTATCTTGAAGGAAATTTTCAAAGATAACGCCGTCCGGGTTGATGGCCCGATCCCGCCGATCGTCGCTGGGTATGATCCAGAAATTTACGATGACGCGAAGCCAACTATCGATCAGATCAAAGCCAGCCTCGATAAGGCCGGCTGGAAAGCCGATGATACAGGCCTCCGCTCTAAGGTTATCTCGAAAAATAAAGTAATCTTGGAATTTGAAATGGTGATCCCCGACGCTAAATTCCTGACCGATACCGCCAATCTGATCAAAGAAGACTGGCTGAAGATCGGCGTAGTTTTGAAACCGGTAATCCTAAAATCCAGCGAGGTCCGCGACGTTATCAAGACCAGAAATTATAAAATGGTCATCTTCGGCAACATTCTTCACAATGGCAATCCGGATCTTTTTGACTTCTGGCACTCCTCCAAACGCTTCGATCCAGGCCTGAACCTGGCTTTATATAGCGACAAAGTGATGGATACTCTGCTGGAATCGGTTCGCCAGAATTTTGATGAAACTGCCCGTCAGACCGATCTGTTTAAGATCCAAACTCTCATTTATCAGCAAAAGCCGGCTAGCTTCCTATTCTCTCCGAAATACTTCTACGCGGCCCCGCAAAACCTGGGCGGTTTCAGCGCTAAACTGATCACCACCTCCGCGAATCGGTTTGAAAACATCAATCACTGGTATTTGAAGACCGCGAGAGTATTTAAATAAGCCTACTTGATAAATTTGGAGTAGCGTGCTATTATCAAGTTAACGTTTACTTCTCCTCAGAAATATATGCCGAGGTGGCGGAACTGGCAGACGCACTGGCTTCAGGTGCCAGCAGTCGCAAGACTATAGGAGTTCAAATCTCCTCCTCGGCACACAACTGTTTATTTAAACGTTGAATATAAACTAATTAAAAAAATTAATGATTAAACTTAATAAACCCGCCTCGCCGGCTAATCACGCTGACTTACCCGCTGAAGCAAGCCCCACTAGGCGAACTCGCATGGGTGAGCATGCAAAAGCTGATCCGTCCGCCGAAGGCGCGAAGCCGAAAGCAGGAAGCGGTAACAAAGACGCCCTTCGCTTTATTCCGCTCGGCGGATTTGAGGAAGTTGGCCGCAATTGCGCCGTCTTCGAATATAAAGATGAGATCGTCATTCTGGACGTTGGCTTGCAGTTCCCCGAAGAAGAAACTCCGGGTATCGATTTTATTATCCCAAACGTTTCTTATCTCAAAGATAAAGTTAAAAATATCAAAGCCATCGTTCTGACTCATGGCCACTACGACCATATTGGCGCCATTCCTTATCTGATGGAGAAATTGGGCAATCCGCCTATCTACTGCACCGAACTCACGAAAGCCATCGTCCTGAAACGCCAGGAAGAGTTTATTAATGCTCCTAAACTTCAGATCCATGTCGTTAAAAATTGGGATGAGATTAAATTCGGTGAACATTTCTCCGCGCAATTCTTCGGAGTAGAACACAATATCCCGGACACCACCGGCGTAATTCTCAAAACCCCGGTCGGTAACCTGGTTCATTTTGCCGACTTCAAGATCGGCTATGACGAAGCGGGCAATCCGGAAAAATTGGATGAATTCGAGAAAGTCGGCAAACAAGGCATTTTGGCGTTATTGCTCGACAGCACCAACGCGGAAGAAGAAGGCCGGTCCCTTTCCGAGCGCGTGGTAGAAAAAAATCTGGAAATTCTATTTAAAGCCGCGCCAGGCAGAATTGTCGTGGCTATTTTCGCTTCACTCTTAACCCGCATCGCTGAAATTATAAAAATCGCCGAACGAATGGGTAAGAAAATCATTCTGGGCGGACGCACTATGATTAGCAACGTGCAGATTTCCCAAAACCTCGGCTACATCAAGCCAAAAACTGGCACGATCGTGCCAGTCGAAGAAATGCACAAATATAAAGACGATAAGATTCTGATGCTGACCACCGGCGCGCAGGGCGAACCGAACGCCAGCTTGATGCGCATCGCCAACGGCGAACATCGCCAGGTCCGGGTCAAAAATACCGATACCTTCATCTTCTCTTCATCCGCTATTCCTGGCAATGAACGCAGTATTCAGGTTTTGAAAGACAATCTCTGCCGTCAGGGCGGTAAAGTTTATCATTCCCGCATTGTGGATATCCACTCCAGCGGCCACGCTCCACAGGAAGAATTGAAAACCGTTATTAAACTGATCAAGCCGAAATTCTTAATTCCGGTACACGGCTATTTCTTTATGCGCGCGACTAATTCAGAGGTCGGCCAAAGCGTCGGCATTAAAAAAGAAAATTGCATTCTCATCGACAATGGCCAGGTAGTTGAAATGACGAAAGATAGCTATAAGGTCACGAATGAGATCGTGGACACCTTCTATATCATGGTTGATGGCCTTGGTGTTGGTGATGTCGGCGAAGTCGTTATGCGCGATCGATTAGCTCTGGCCGAGGAAGGCATGTTGGTTATTATTACTACGCTCAGCCGGCAAACCGGACAATTGCTTAAAAATCCAGACATCATCTCCCGCGGATTTATCTATTTGAAAGACAATCAGCACGTCTTAGATGATATCCGCCGCAAGATCCGGAGTATTCTTGGCAACATTAAACAGAAAGAGGTAGATGGCGATTACTTAAAGACTATCCTTCGAGACCAAATTGGCCAGTTATTGTATACTAAGACCAAGCGACGCCCGATGATTCTCCCGGTCGTCATTGAAGTATAATCAAATTTTAAGTTCTAAATTTTTAATTTTAAATTAAATTAAAATTTATAATTAAAAATTTAAAATTCAATGTCAGTTAAACCCGTTTTAATATCAGGAATCCAACCAACCGGCCGGCTCCATCTCGGTAATTATCTTGGCGCTCTCAAAAACTTCGTAGAGCTCCAGAATTCCGGTAAATATCAGTGCTATTTTTTCATTGCTGATTTGCACGCCTTGACCGAAAATCCTGCCGCCGAAGATTTGAGAAAAAACATTTATAGTTTGGCCGCGGATTTCTTGGCGGTCGGACTGGATCCTAAAAAATCAATTATTTTTCAGCAATCCCAAATTAAATTTCTTCAAGACCTCAAGTGGATTTTAAGCACGCTCACTCCGGTAAGTGAGTTGTTGCGCATGACCGCATTTAAAGAAAAGGTTTTGCAGGCGCTCAAACCATCAGAACGGGAAAAGATTACCAAAGAAAAGTTTGATGAAATAGTGGAGCAAACAAATTTTGGACTGATAGAATATCCAGTTCTCATGGCCGCGGACATTCTAATGTACGATGGACAACTTGTCCCAGTTGGCAATGATCAATTACAACATCTTGAGTTTGCTCGTACGTTAGTCCGTAAATTCAACAGAAAATTCGGTCAGACCTTTATTGAACCGAAGGCTTTAATGACTTCCACGCCAAGATTAATGAGCCTGGATGATCCGAGTAAAAAAATGTCCAAGTCTCGACCTACAGGATGCCTTTTCATTGACGATGAATCAAAAACTATTGAGGAAAAAATAAAATCGGCGGTAACCGATTCGGGTAGCGAAGTTAGATACGATGAAAAAGAAAAACCCGGCATATCCAATTTGTTGGTTATAATGTCCGGCCTATCCGGGCAACCCATTACAGCCATAGAAAAGGAGTTTGCCGGCGCGAATTATGGAAAATTCAAACAATCACTCGCTAATTTAGTTAGCGATCATTTTGCCATATTCCGTAAGAAGAAGGCGGCGCTTCTTCAAAAACCAGCCGGAATCAAAAAGATTATAGATGCCGGATCAAAAAAAGCAGCGAAGGTAGCCGCGAAAAAAATAATAGAAATAAAGGAAAAGCTTGGTTTACAGAAAATATAAAATCCGCTTAACGATTAAGCGGATTTTTGTCATTTAATTTATTCCCGATTCGATAGAGACGGGCGAACACCATAAATGCTCCGGCCATGCACATAAACGTAGTCACTATCAGCGCTCCGATAGTCTTTTGATCAAAGAGCGCGCCAAAGGCCAGTAAAGGCCAGACTACCCAGAGCGCCAAGAGAGTTGCCGGAAAATAAAGCATCGCGGAGGTAAGGCCCACGATCACCCCCGCGATTATCCCAACGGCCATCAGAATAAATTGATCTGAAAAAAGCATATGGCCCACAATCGAAACCGTGAAACAGATGGTAGCTATCCGCGCGATCTCTAGTATCGAGTAGCCAATATATTCTCTCGGCGTGAGCTTGGGCTTTTCTGCCATTTGAGAACCTTTCTATATTCTAGAACTGCCCAAACTTTAACACTCCGCGGTAAAATTGACAAACCGCCATCTCCAGAATATCGTAATTAAGCTCTTTGAAGCTGGAGGAACAAATGAAGCTGAAGGATTGCGCCAAGAATATGCTGAAGGTTACGGCTTGGTTTATGGGTATTTATACCGCTGTCTGGCTACTTATTTGGCTGAGTATACCGGTATTATCCGCTAGTTATGAATTCAAAACCTTCGGATATTCTTGGAATGTTAGTCGTTGGCTTGATCTGATTCTTGTGGCCTTGCATCTCAACCTGATACTGGCCGGATTCTTTTGGATCATTCCCCGCGTCAAAGAATTGGACACATCCACCGACTCAGAAAGCGCGGCCGCGGTCGGTAGCAGTTTATTCATTTCATTTGTAGCTGGTCTGGTTCTGATAGGAAATCCAAGCCTGGAGAATTGCATTACTGGAGCGGCCTTGGCGGGTGTACTGGCATTTTTGATCGGTATCACCACTACAAAATACGCCCAGTCGATGTTAATCGCTACCGGCTCCGCGGTCATGACCCCCTTCCTGCCTGGCGCGTTAGGCGGCGGCGCTCTCAATGGATTGTATGCCGGACTAATCATGGCGCTGGCGGTCTTCCTGGCCGGAATGATCCCTTATGCCATCGTAAAACCAATCCTGCTGAAATACGAGAAATCAAAACCCCCCGAATAAATCGGGGGTCTTTTTTAACAAAGCGGAGGACAACTGATTTTTCGGAACATCCCGGAGGCATGCCGGCTGGACTATCCTATAATCGGTCTCCGACCTTTATGTCGGAGCGGCGTGCCGAGGGCGAAGAAAAAACGGCCGCTGGAGCCGTTTTATTCTGTTTCCGAAAAATCAGTTGCCGGAGCCCTTACTTTCTAACCCCGATCCAGATATCCACGCCGTTTAACTTCGTGGTAATTTCGGCGTCAAACTTATCCGAACGCTTAAAATCAATGGTTTTCGCGCTGATGTCCTTTTTAAATTCCGCCTCACTTTCTTCGATCGCTTCCCGTACTTCTGGCGGCACTTCCAGCATCAAAAAGATCGGCTCACCGAGCTTATAACCGGCTTCCTGCCGCAAACCCTGCACCGCGCGCACCATTTCACGCACCAATCCCTCTCGCTTTAATTCCGCGGTAATTTCAGTGTCTAATTCAACTTCTTCCTTGATTTTGGAATCTACCACCACTTCTTTCACGTTTACCTCATCAGCCAGAATATATAATAATTCATCATTAATTTTAAATTTAAAATTTTTAATTTTTAATTTTTGTAGTGGTTGTCGAATTTTTATTCCCGCCTTTTCTCGAGCAGCCAAACCCAGGCTGGCCAGATTGCGGACTTCAGCCATCGCCGCCAAAATATCTTTATTGAATAAAGTTTTGTTCAACTCCGGCCAATCCTGTAAATGCACAGAATTACGAATCATGAATGAGGAATTATGCTTTTTGTTTAATTCTTGATTCTTAATTCTTGATTCTGGATTCAAGGATTGCCACATCGCTTCTCCAAAAAATGGCGCGAATGGCGCGATTAAGCGGCTCATTTCGGTCAGAACCTTCGCTAGGGTCGCCGAGGCGCCCTTAAAGTCCGATCCCGGATTCTGGAAGCGTTTGCGTGAACGGCGGATGTGCCAACGGGAAAGATCATCTATAAATGATTCCAATTCTCTCGCCGCCGGACCGATCTGGAAATTCTCCAGGTCGGTGGTTACTTTATGGGTTACCTCTTCTAATCGCGCCAAGACCCACTGATCTAAGACGTTCAACTTGCTAATTTCTAGAGTGGTCGCTGATTTATCCGCATAGCTATCCCAGAATACAAAAGAATTATAAAGGATCAGGAAAAACTTCCTCAAAACTTTACCAAGATCATTCTCATCGAAACGCTTCGGCTCGCCAGGATCGTTTACGGTGTAGAAATACCAGCGCAAAACATCCGCGCCGTACTTTTGGATCAGCTGATGCGGATCAACCACATTTCCCTTCGATTTAGACATCTTCTGCCCATGTTTATCCAGTAAAAGTCCGAGAGAGATCACATTTTTATAAGGCGTGTCTTTTTTAAGTAAAGTCGCAACCGCTAAAAGTGTATAGAACCAACCTCGCGTCTGATCAATAGCTTCGCAGATATAATCCGCCGGAAACTGCTCTCCTTTATCCAAGAGATTTTTATTTTCAAACGGATAATGCCACTGCGCGTATGGCATCGCTCCGGAATCGAACCAGACATCCGCCACTTCCTTTACGCGATCCATTTTTTCCTCGCAGTCTGGGCATTTCAAGGCGACCTCATCGATAAACGGCCGGTGCACGTCCAGTTCGCCGTTCCGGTCAAAAGGCCAGTTGTGAACAGTGATCTTCCGATAGTCTCCAGTTTTCGGATATGGCATCTTCTCGGTCTCTTCAGCAGAAACCCCAGCCAACGCTCCCTCCATCACCCAAAGCGGATCGCCGTGGCTGACTATTAAAATATTTTTGCCGCTGTGCTGTCCATTTATTTCCCGAACTGCCTCCATCATCCTGGCCCGGATCTGAGAATAATTTTCGCCGTTGGGCGGAGTCTTTATGAATCGCTCAGCGAAGTTGGCGTAAAACCCAGTATGATCTTTAACCGGCCGGCCGTTAAAGATTCCGGCATTCACCTCGCTTAATCGCTTATCCTTGATCACCTTGGCTCCAGTGGCTTTGGCGATGATCTTGGCGGTTTGCATCGTTCGAAAATACGGCGAAGCAAAAATCAGATCGATATTCTCCTTTTTTAATTCTTTGCCCAATTTTTCCGCGTCTTTTTCGCCTTTCTCGGTTAGCTTAGAAATGTTGTCTCCTTTTTCAGGTCCAGAGGCCACAAAATCTTTTACGTTATGATTGGATTCGCAGTGCCGGGCGATGAAAAACTGATTGGCGCTAAGAGCATGCTTATCCAGGTCGGCAAGACCACCAATCACGATCCTCTTCTCACATTTTTCGGCGGCTTTGCCGGAATGCTCCCAGATTGGTAGAGGCGTACCCCAATAACGCTGACGAGCGATCGCCCAATCTTTAATATCTTTCAACCATTCTCCAAAACGGCCTTCTTTCAAATGCTCCGGAGTCCAATTTATTTTTTTATTGGCCGCCAAAAGTTCACTCTTCAATTTGCTCATCTCGATAAACCAAGAGTTGCGAGCAAAATAGATTAGCGGTGTAGAGCAACGCCAACAATGCGGATATTCATGCTCGATAGATGAGGCGGAATAAAGTAGTTTTCGCCCGGTAAGATCGGCAATGATGTCTTTATCAGCTTCTTTGACGAATTTTCCAGCTCCCGGTAGGCCTTTTTGTACCATACCGCGATCATCGATAGTCACGACAATACTTTCCTGCCAGTTCTCCCCCTTGGCGTGCTCGCGGAATAAATTAAGATCGTCTTCGCCAAAAGCCGGGGCGATATGAACTAAACCGGTGCCATCTTCGGTAGAAATAAAGTCGGCCGGTAATACTTCATAGACGCCCTCGGCGCCTTTGAGATCTTTGTGCGGAAAAAGTGGCTCATATTTTTTGCCAACCAGTTTTTTTCCGGAGATCTTCTCTACCACCTCCACCTCTATTTTTTTTCCATCCACCTCAACCGACGGCGGATTGCTATATGACCAAAAAAACTCGTTGCCAGCCTTATATTTCGTGTAAGTCAGCTTCGGATCCACGGCAACGGCCATATTTGCCGGCAAAGTCCACGGCGTGGTTGTCCAAACCAATAAATAAGTATTCTTTTCACCTTTGAGCGCGAATTTTACGTAGACCGATGGATCTTTAACTTTTTTATATGCACCTGGCTGGCCTAGCTCGTGGCTGGAAAGCGGCGTCTGACAACGCGGACACCACGGAACGATCTTATAAAGTTTTTTCAAAAGTCCGCGCTTATTGATCTCGCCAAAAACCCACCACAAAGTTTCGACATAAGAATTCGCGTAGGTAACGTAAGCGGTATCAAAATCCAGCCAGAGACCGACCCGCTCGGTTAATTTTTCCCACTCGCTTTTATATTTCCAAACTGAATTTTTGGCCTTGGCGTTGAATTCGGCGATGCCGAATTTTTCTATCTCGGATTTATTTTTGATGCCGAGTTCTTTTTCCACTTCCAACTCTACCGGCAAACCGTGAGTATCCCAGCCGGCGCGGCGTAGCACATAGTGCCCGCGCATAGTTTTATAGCGCAAAATGATATCTTTGAAAGCGCGGGTCAGCACGTGGTGCGTCCCCGGGCGGCCGTTAGCCGTCGGCGGCCCTTCAAAAAACCTGAAAGGTTTTTTGCCCTGAGTCCGCCGAAGGGCTAAAGACTTCTTAAAAATGTCGTTCTCCTTCCAAAATTTGAGGATCTTCTCCTCGATCTCCGAAAGAATAAGCTGCTTTAATCCACGCAACATAATATCCTTGATGATATATAAAATTTAAGCGTATTTCAACCGCCCTTATGGACTTTACGAGCCTTAGACTTTAAAATAGCCTTTGTACTTTAAAAGGAGCAAAAACGGTGAAACAGATAATCGCGGCCTTCCTGATCTTCGCGATTCCGAAAATAGCCTACGCCCAAGAAGATTTTTCGATGTCCGGCGAAGCCAGGGTTAAGCAGTTCGTAGTCATGGATGAACCTGATCTGATGAAGATGGACTATTCAAGCTACGACTCTACGCCGGATCAAGAAGTAGGTCTGTCGGGTCATTTCCACTTCTGGAGAAAGCTTCACCTCGATGCTTATCCATATTTCTGGTATTCACAAGAAAACAAGATCGCCCGCGTCGGACTTTTCGGAGAATTTCATTATGATCTCTGGGGCGACTGGCTAGATGTTGGCTTTGGCCACCACAGCTGGCACAACGCCGACGAACATTCTCCGAGCGAAAGCGGTCGGAGCCAGAACTGGTTTTCCATGGAATTGAATTTCTGGAATATCAGTCTCGGCGGCGAGAACCATCTCGATCTTTTCCTGAAGCCGCTTTACTATGTTCAGAACGCCGAACCCGCAGAGCTTAAAACTATTTACGACGGCGATGAATCGGCCGCTTACGCCAAAATCAGCCTGGGCGCGAAGCTAAACTATGGCAGTCTGGATCTTCAACTCTGGCCCTATGCGGAATTTTCTGATGGTCCCGACCGCTACGGCCTCAAAGCGGAAATATCCTATCCGCTCTACCGAGGATTCTCCGCTTTCGGTGATCTCCACTATTTCACCATCGACAACGAAGACCGCTGGATGATCGGAATTGGCATAATTATTAGATTTAAATAAAACCAAAACCGCCCAAATGGGCGGTTTTTTTATCTACGCACGAATCGACTTAAGTCGATTCTTTGCGGGATTCCGTCGCCGCTATTTTAAAATAAATAATTGAGGCGACTTCACATTTTCTCCGGGGCGGAAATGCCAAGCAAACCAAAAACTTGTTTGAGTACTTTTTCCGTGGCTGCCATAAGAGCCAGGCGGGATTGAATTACTTTTCCTTTTTCATCGATCACGCGCTCTTTTTCATAAAAATTGTGCACAGCTCGCGCGATTTCGAGAGCATAGCGAGCCACGCGGCTCACCTGATAATCGCTGGCGGTCTGCTGGATCATATAGTCATATTTTCCGAGGATCTGAAGCAGTTGCACCTCGGAATCAGCGGAAACATCCGCCAGAGCCGCCATTTTCGGCTTCACTCCCGCTTTTTCTAAGATACTCACCGCCCGCACATAGGCGTACTGCGTGTAAAACACCGGA
The DNA here is from genome assembly GCA_007376445.1 of Parcubacteria group bacterium Gr01-1014_3. Taxonomy (GTDB): domain Bacteria; phylum Patescibacteriota; class Minisyncoccia; order UBA6257; family WO2-44-18; genus VMGF01. Next base: position 214,577 of record VMGF01000001.1, read on the forward strand.
TTCTTCGATGACTGCTCTTTCGCCAAACCAAGATCGAAATCCATATGCGTATCCGGTGAATGCATCAGGAAAAAGAACCGGGCCACATCTTTGCCGACTTCTTTAATAAGTTCGTCCATCGTCACAAACTCGCCTTTCCGCTTGGACATCTTCACTTCTTCGCCATTTTCTATCAGGCGAACCAGCTGGGTGATGATTATTTTCAATCTTTCCGGATCCACACCCAGCGCCTCCACGCCAGACTTCAACCGAGCCACATAGCCATGGTGATCCGCGCCCCAGATGTTGGCGGAGATATCGAATCCGCGTTTTATAAACTTGTCGTAGTGATAAGCGAGATCGGCTAAGAAATAAGTTGGCTTGCCGTCCGATTTAACTAAGACGCGGTCTTTGTCGTCAGCGATGCCTTCCGTTTTGAGCCAGACGGCGCCATCGTGTTCGGCCACCAGCTTTTTTGATTTCAAAAATTCCAGAGTTTTTGGGAGTTCTTTTCTCTGATGAAGATTCTTTTGTTCGGAAAACCAAACATCAAAGCTGATCCCGGCGTTTTTCACCGATTGTTTAATTTCTTTCAATAATTCCCCCGCCGCCAGCTGGCCGATCTTCAGCGCGTCATCGGTTTTGATTTTTGGCTGGATTTTTCGCGCGAGCGTCAGCACATAGGCGCCTTTGTAGTGCTCTTCCTTCGGTTCAGCCTTGCCGATCGCCGCTAAAATACTTTCGCCAAGCACCCGTACCTGATTGCCAGCGTCATTTATATAGTATTCCCGAGTTACCTTATTACCGACTGCTTCCAAGATATTCGCCAGCGCGTCTCCCAAGAAACCGCCACGGCCGTTGGCCATCGTGAGCGGGCCGGTCGGATTGGCGGAGATAAATTCTAAGCAAATTTTTTGCTTACCCTTCGTAGCTTTACGCGAAGAAGGGAATTTTAAGATGCTTTGCAGTTCCGCGGCGAGCACTTTGGCCGATATCCAGAAATTCACATAACCCGGCGCCACCGCTTCTATTTTTTGAAATATTTTTTCTTCGTCAGCGGCCCTGATTTTGTCAGCCAGTTTTTTAGCGGCCTCGATCGGCGGAGTTTTCCATTCTTTCGCCAGCAAAAAAGCCGCGCTAGTCGAATAATGGCCGTATTCCACGCGGTCGGTCATCATCACCTGGCCCACTTCCCGGCCAAGCGCCTTCGTAACTATGTTCTGGATCTTATTAATCATGATTTTTAGCTTTCTTTGGTCTTCGTTGCTCTTAGTGTACTATAATTAACCAATGAGCTTAATAGTAGAAAATAGTAAGGCTTACTTCAACTATGAGATTCTCGAAAAATACGAAGCGGGAGTTGAATTGAAGGGGTATGAAGTGAAAGCAGTTAAAGCCGGCCGGGCTCATTTGGCCGGAGCTTTCGCGACCGTCAAAGATAATCAGATCTGGCTCACCAACGCCGACATCCAGCCATATCAGCCGAAAAACACCCCCGCCGGCTATGACCATACCCGCCCCCGCCGCCTCCTCTTAAATAGGAAGGAAATTAACTATCTGATCAGCAAGATGAAGTCCGATAAGTTGACAATAGTGCCTTTAAAGTTGTATAATAAAGGCGGTCGGATCAAGATTGAGCTCGGTTTAGCTCGCGGCAAGAAGCAATACGAAAAGCGCGAGAAGATCAAAAAACGAGAAGTTCAACGCGAGATCCGGCGCACGTTAAAATCGTAACTACGCCAATATACTAATCAAGCACTGATATACGAATTCGTATATTCGCGCTATATTCGTATATTAGTGAAGTTTTAGGGGGATGAAAGGCCTCGACGAAGACTTTTCTTTAATAATCGCAAGCCGAGCTGAACTCGCTCGTAAAACCGGTTCAAAATCTTAATTGCTAACCAAAAATTAGCTTTAGCCTACGCGTAATAGCGTTTGCTCATCGGCGGCTTGATGTCCTATCGGGTCATCACCGGTGTTATATCTAGGACTTAAGAAATGCTCTCGTGATTCCGGGATCATTTACGAAAACCAATGAATCATTCGTTCTGATTTATCAGATCTAAGCTTGTAGAAGTTATTACTGAAAATTTTCGGATGTCGGTTCAACTCCGACCATCTCCACTACTTCGCAAAACAAAATTCCCCCGCTTTGGGGGAATTTTGTTTTGACATATTTGTATTTATATGTATAATGATGGCGTACTTTGAAAGGAGGCTACTTTATGGCATGCAATGACAGCGGGCAGGGCGGACCTGGGAAATGCGAAAAGCGGCATATTAATGAAGCCACGATTGAACAATTGCGCGCCGTGATAAAGAATCGCCTGAAAAGAAAGGTCAAAAACGAAGAACTTCGCCTCGCAAACGAAGCGAAGGCAATGTTCAAAAAGGGAATTATCGCTGGTTATGTTCAAACCGCCCTCTCTGCCGCAGAAAAGGTTTCACCTAGACTCGTTATCAACTTCGTGGCTGCCGAAAAGAATCGGACAGAGAGTCTTCAATGGAAGCGTAGTGAGCTTGAAAGCAAGCTGACTAAGTGGTTGAGCGACTGCGATCCTTTCCCTTTGAAGATGAAATTCAAACTACAGAGAACTCTGGGCCGCTACTTCCTGATCAGCTGGCATCAGCATTAAAAAAATTAAATCCCCGCTTAACGGCGGGGATTTTGACTTTTCCGGCCTATTCTGTTAAATTTGAAGCTATCGCAAATATCCGAATCAACAATCAAATAACGGCTCCAGAGGTGCGAGTTACCGACGAAATGGCTCAGTTCATTGGCGTAATGCCGATAGCAGGGGCCTTGAAGCTGGCGAAAGAGAAAGGGATGGATCTCATCGAGATCGCTCCCACCGCCAAGCCGCCGGTAGTCCGCGTCATGAGCTTCGATAAATTCCGCTATCAGCAGGAGAAGAAGAGAAAGAAGGAGCGCTCCCAGCAGAAAGTACAGGAATTGAAGCAGATCCAGATCAGCCCGCGCGAAGCTCTCCACGACCTTCAGGTAAAGATGAAAAAGATCGAGGAATTCCTCGCCGAAGGGCATCAGATCACGATCATCATGGTTTTGAGGGGCCGGGAAAAGGGAAATAAAGATTACGCGATGGGTAAATTAAAAGATTTCGCGAAGATGATCCCAGTTGAATTCAAAGTGATCATGGAGCCGAAGATCGGCGGACGCGGCATCGCGATGCTAATAACTAAAAAATAGTTCGATAAACTCACTATAAATAAAAAAAATAAAATGGCAAAAAAATCAGTTACAACTCGAATCAGAATCACCCGAACCGGCAAAATGATCCGGCGTAGAATGGGCGCTAATCACTTCCTCGCCAAAAAGACGGGGAAGCAGATCAGCAATAAAAAGAACCAAGCCGTCATCGCGGCGGTAGATCTCCGCGCCTTGCAAAGATACCGGTAAACGAGTACAATATCTCAATTAACCAATGACCAGAGTCAAACGAGGCGTAGTTGCCCACAAAAAAAGAGAGCGCCGGTTGAAAGCCACTAAAGGCTATCGCTGGGGCCGCAGCACCAAAGAGAAGGCCGCTAAAGAAGCGCTTACTCATGCTTATACCCACATGTTCCGTGGCCGCAAGGAAAGGAAGCGTGATTTCCGCGCCCTTTGGAATGTGAAGATCAACGCGGCTATCCGCCCGCTCGGCATGAACTACAATCAGTTCATCTCCGCTCTCAAAAAGAAGAGCATTAAGTTAGATCGTAAGATATTGGCCCATATGGCCGAGTTCGAACCAAAAGTCTTCGGCAAAGTAGTGGAAGCAGTGAAATAGTTCGGCAAAGCTCACTACAAGTAAAAAACCCCGACTTATGTCGGGGTTTTGGTTTTCGGCCAAGGCCAGAGCACTTCTCCGGTCTCGAGGTCCTTCACTTCGGCCAGCAGTCCCATTTGACCTTCCGGGTCAACGGAGAATATCAGACGCTCCCACCAGTTATCATCGCTCTTGTTATGCTCCGGTGGCGGACTGAACATAACGATCGTCTCGGCATGCTCATCCTTAATCTCCTCCTTCTTATAAAGCGTCCAGCCATCCTTAAGAACAATCACCCGCTTGTCAGCGTCATAAAAATCCAGCTTTTTTAACTGGATGGAATCCTTTCGGCCATCTCGCCGTTCGTACTTAAACTCAATGCCGGTATTGGGCGGACGAGTGACGTCTTCCTGGATCGAATAAAATTCAAAGGGCACATTGAACCGAAGCTGGTACTTGGCCATTCGGCGCCTCCTCAAAGAACGACAACATTATACAACACAATAAATAAAAGTACAAATTCGAAACCGGAATCTTAAACCGTTGGGGCTTTTGGCGCTGGCTTTGGGGCGCGGTTCGGAGCCGCTGGGCCACGATGTAAAAAGTCGTAAACATTCTGGAGAATTTTTATATTTTCTTTATATTTGATCATCAGTTTTTTCGCGTCGTTGAATGAGAACCAGCCATAGCCCTCATGTTCGTGAGATACGGTGATCTGCGGCTGGCGGGTTTCCGCTAAATATAAAATGACAATTTTTAAAACTTTTTCTTTACCGCGCGTGAGGAAAAACCGCTCATAAGTTTTAAAGTTCTCGATGAATTTGAGCTCGCTGGATTTTAAGCCAGTCTCTTCCCGGACTTCCCGTAAAGCCGTCTGCCAGCTCCGCTCGGACATTTCCATTTTGCCTTTGGCGAAATTCCAATATCCATGGCCGTGATAAAGCAACAAAAACTTCGGCCCCTCTGGGGTCTTACGAAAGATGATTATTCCTGCTGAAATGATTTTTGGCATATTATTTTAGAATTTTACCACGGAATGAATCACCCCGCTATTTACGGGGTGATGTTATTCCTCTACGTTTTTCTTATTTCGGCGCATCCACAAAGCCAACACGACATACACAACCACTCCGAATATCGCCAAGCCGCCGATCTTATAACAACCAATTGAGAACATAAACGACGCAAATATCATTACTACCGAAAGGATGATCGCCTCTATCATGCCCATTTGCTCGTCCTCAAAGTACGCTCATATCATACCAGGTTTTTTCAGAAAATAAAAGACCCCGTTTATAGGGGTCATAGGTCGTCGGATATCATTAAATCGGCGCCACAGCCGCACTTCACCATCTGGATCTGCCCAATGCTGGTGTTGGTAAAAGTGAATGTAAACGCGCCGCCGATCGCTCCCTGATACTTTCCACGATTCTTACAGGGATGCTCGTCCTGCCACTTACGGACTTTTTGCATATCAAGATTGTCTATAAGGAACATTGTCCCTATAAATGAAGAGTTGTCTTTGGTGTCTATAATTTCATACGCTCGCAAAGTTACACCTAGAGCATGCGCCCAATGCTGAAATCCTTTAAATTGCTTTTCGTATTTCGTAATCAGTGGCTCCCCGACTTTCCAGCCTTTTTCCTGAATAGTTAATCCATATTCTAAAAGCGCCTTCATCATGGCTTCATCCATAGACTCTCCTTTCAATGAGCGTTCCTAGAATATACTACTTTTTCAAGAAACTCAACATCTTCTCTACTGGCCAGGCATTGATGATGTCTTTTTTCTCCGCCCAGCCGCGGCGAGCCTGGGCGATGCCATATTCGATAGAAGAGAAATGATTAGCGGTATGCGAATCGGAATCGATCGCCATCTTCACTCCGGCTTCCACGCATTTCTTGATATATTCGTCTTTAAGATCAGCCCGCTCCGAGGCGTTGATCTCTAGTATAGTACCCGTTTCTTTAGCGACTTTAATGATCTCATCCATATCTACCGCGTAAGGTTCGCGGCGCTGGAGGATGCGGCCAGTCGGATGGAAAAGAATATCCACGTTCGGATTCCGCATCGCCCGGACAATACGCGCGGTCTGTTCTTTTTGCGGGAGATTAAAGAGCGAATGTACTGACGCGCCAACCACATCCAACTTCGACAAAATCGAATCCGGCAGATCCATTGAGCCGTCCTTCAAAATATCGCATTCACTACCCTTCAAAATTCTTAGTTTTAAGTTTTTAGTTTTTAGTTTTAAGTTTAATGCGTCGATCTCTGCCATTTGCTTCAGGATCCGTTTTTCATCCAAGCCATTGGTCATCGCTAGTCGCTTAGTGTGATCCGTAATGGCGATATATTCCAAGCCATCCTTAATTGCCGCTTCCGCCATCTCTTCGATCGAATTTTCGCCATCGGTCCAGTTGGTCTGAATTTGAAGGTCGCCTTTTATCTCGCCGTATTTGATAAGTTTCGGCAGTCCGTTGGGTTTACCCTGAGCTTGTCGAAGGGAGGCCTCAATCTCACCCGTCATCTCCCGCATCTCCGGTTCGATATAGTCCATTCCCAACGCCTCATAGATCTCCTCTTCGGTCTTTCCGGCTATCAGCTTCCCTCGCTTCTCGGCGGTGCCTTTAAAAAGGCCGTATTCGCTCAGAGTTAAGCCTTTTTTGATGGCGATCTGCCGGAGCGCGACATTGTGGGTTTTAGAACCGGTAAAATAATTTAAAGCTGCTCCATAGGACTCCTCAGGCAAAACCCGCAGATCGGCATTCATGCCATTTCTTAATTTAACTGACGATTTGGTATCTCCATGCGCTAAAACCTTCAAAACTTCCGGCATCGCCACAAAATAATCCATGATTTCCTTGGGCTTGTCAGAAATCACTAAAAAATCAGCGTCGCCAATAGTTTCTTTGCGCCGGCGCGTCGATCCCGCCACCTCAACTCGTTTCACATTATTTAAACCTCTTAGTCGATTCTGTATTTGTCGGATTCCCGGCATTACGGAACCGATCAAAAATCTCCCGCCGAAGCTTTTAGCAAATCCAATACCCTTTAATATATTTTCCTCGCTCTTCGGACCGAAACCGGCTAACTTGCCGATCTTTCCAGCTTTCGCCGCCTTTTCCAGGTCAGCCATATCTTTGATGCCAAGTTTTTGATAAAGCTTTTTAATCCCCTTTGGTCCAAGTCCTTCTATTTTGGAAAGTTCCGATAAATTAACCGGAGTTTTCTTTTTAAGCTGGTCATAATATTTCAGCTTGCCAGTTTTTAAAAGCTCTTCGATCTTTTCCGCGATCGACAAACCGACACCCTGAATCTCTTCCACGGCTTTCAGTCCGCCTTTTTTGTAAATTTCCAAAACCGGCTCTTCCAAAGACTCGATCACTTGAGCGACTTTCTCATAAGCGCGCGGCTTAAAAGGCACCTCTTGCATCTCTAAGTACTCGCCAACTTCGTATAGAATTTTGGCAATCGAATTATTATCCATGGCTTCAAATATTCTAGTTTCTAGATTCTATTTTCCCCTTATCCGGAAAAACTTTTTCCAGATGATTTTTGGCAAGCAGTTTTTTACGAATACCAAGCAATAAGAAGGCCGACAAGAACGCGAAGGCCGAAGCGCCTATAAACAAGAGGTCGAAGCCGTAGCTATCGGCGATATAACCGCCCAAAGCGGTCGCGGCGGCGGCGGAAAGGCCGACGGCAAAGACGCTATCCAAACTCCACTCATAGCTCACCCGCCACTTATCCACGTGCCGGGTAAAGATCCCGTACCAGGCCGGAACGGCCCAGGCCATACAAAAACCAAACCAAGCATTGATCGCGTAAAGATGCCACGGCTCAGTAGCGAAAAGATAACCGAGTGGCGCGAAGCCGGCGAAGAAATATCCGGCCACCATCGCCCAAAAATCATCTTTTTCACCATCAGTCTTATCCAAAAACTTGGCGATCGGGAGCTGAATCACCGACTTGGTCAACCAATAAAAGGCTGTAGCGAAGCCAACCACCTTAGCGGACCCACCAGTGATAGAATTGGTTATAAAAATAGCCAAAACCGGCGCGAATGAGGCAAAGGCGAAGTTAAAAAAGAAATCCGCGATCACCAGCAGGCGCACTACCTTATTAATGTGAAAATCAATTTTGAAAAAATCCATATGTTCATTATACCTAAAAAGTGGGTTTCCCGTCTTTCTTTAACAATTCATCAGCTTTTTCGACTATTTTCGGTAAACGCTTCAGGCTCTGCTTAAAAAGATTCAAAGTTTCCGTGGATCGAAGCGCGGCGGCAGGATGAAAGGCGGGCACAAGCAATCTTTTCTTGCCTATGAACACTTTACCCTGATCCCGAGTGATCTTGGCCTCCGGGAGGAAGTAATTAAGCGAAAACCTGCCGAGTGTAACAATAATTTTTGGATCTATGATGTCTATTTGCCTGGTCAGATATGGTTTGTAGGCCGCGATCTCATCGGGCAAAGGATCCCGGTTATCTGGTGGTCGGCGCTTCACGATATTGGTTATATAAACGTCTTCGCGCTTGATACCAACCTCGCCCAGGGTCTTTGTAAGAAGTTGGCCGGAGCGGCCCACGAATGGACGCTTAAGTTCATCCTCGGTTTTTCCCGGCGCTTCACCGATGAATAAAATATCGCAATCAATATTGCCTTCACCGAAAACTAGATTGGATTCCTGAAGCGGCAAGGCTTTGTCGGCTAAAATTTCTGCCTCCAGTTCTTTTAGTTTCTCCGCCTTGAGCATGCACTGATTATATCTTTTAAATTTTCAATTCTCAATTTTGCAATTTTCAGTCAATTTTCAATGAATGAAAGGTCAATTCACTTAAATTAAGCTTATTAAACCTTGAATGAAAATTGGTATTTGGAAATTGATAATTAAAAACCCGCCATTAGGCGGGGTTAATTTCCTTCTTGGTAAAAATCTTATACAGAAGCCGAAGCGACCAGACGGTCATAGCGGCCGCGATTACTAGAGAAATGATCGAATCGATGATGGGCTGGTTGAAGATCAGGATCAAGAAAGCTCCCAGGATCACCGCGCAGCTCTGCCAAAGATCGGAGAGGATATGGAGATGGAGAGCGTCATGTCCTTCATGCTCTGATTCGCTCGACTCCAGAATTTGAGCCTGCCAATAATTCCCGACAGCTCCAATGATCGCCACGATGATCAGCGGTAATGGAATAACTTGGCGGGGCGATTCAATGCGCTCAATCGCTTCCAGCACCAGAAAAACCACGATACCGAGGATCAAGATAGCATTCACGAAAGCGCCCAGTTTTCTCGCGAAGTTTCTCCGTCCCGGCTTCTTATTGCCAATATGTTCAGCAATGATAGCCACGCTGATCGCGCCAGCATCGGTCAATACGTGAACGGCATCAGAAAGTAACGCTAAGCTATTGGAAACAATGGCTCCTAAAATCTCTATCAGAATTATAACGCTGGCTATGGCCAAGATCAGCCAATAACGCTTGATATCGCATCTGCAGGGATCCCGAAGACAGCTCCGGAAGTGAGTATCCAACAATCACCTCTATTTAAAGAATCTGGCCTCACTCTAACAAATTGAAGGAAAAAATAAAGTGTGCGCCCGCGAGGAATTGAACCTCGGCCTCATCCTTCGGAGGGATGCGTTATTCCGCTTAACTACGGGCGCTTGCCAGTACTATAAGGCTTTGGTATCATTTTTTCTAGTTCTTAGGAGGTGTCTATGAGACAGGCGCGAATCGCGCTGATTGCGATCTTAGCCGTTACGGCAAGTATTTTTTCGACTGGATGCTTCTTACTTGGAAAGCAAAAACCCACGAAACAGGAGAGTGCCTGGCCTCCCGAGCGCCTACCAACGCTTTGCGGTGAGCATAAGAATGGCGTCTGGACGATGGATGTGGGCAAGTGTGGTTATTGCAGTGGCGAGACTTCAAGTGGCGCGTTCAAGTTCTGCACTAAGTGTGCCGAGCATCTCGGAGTATGCCAATACTGCGAAAAGCGCCTCAGAATCTGCGATGAATGCACAAAACGAGGCTTCTGCGCATCTGAAACAGGAAAGTGTGAGTATTGCGGAGCAGAAACGCGCATCGATGCATATCGTATATGCGAATCCTGCGCCTACAAGAAAAATCAGTGCAAGGTGTGCGGTAAGGCTATGAAGTAAGCCTATTACCCGGTCAGACGACCGGGTTTTTTATTTGCTAAAACCAACGCAATCACCAACCACAACATAATTCTTCCGGGCTGAAGAGTCCAAAGAAAGTGATCGAAAAGACCGAGCAGTAATAATGCCGAGAGCATTGTTGTGGTAATTAGTAATTGGTCATTGGTCATTGGAGCTTTTTTGAAAATTGAAAATTTAAAATTGAAAATTAATAAACGTCCCAAAAATATCAAAATTGCCAATAACCCTAAAACGCCTACCTCCGACGCTATCAATAAATAGATATTATGTATCGGCTGCCACTGCCAAACTTCGTTCATGCCAAAGCGCTGATAAACTTCATTTTTGACCGCGTATAAAACCTGATTACCAACACCTACTCCAAGCGGCCGGCTTTTAATAAGTTCAAATGCCAGCTGGTTATAAGAAATCCTCTGAGTGACAGACGGTTCGCTGACTGAAACCGCCGCGCGCGGAAAAATATACTGCCCGAAGCTAAAGATCAGCAAAATAGATATGGCTACTAAAAATATTGCCAAGCGAATACCTTGCCGGAAATTTTCCCTTGAGAAGATCGCCTTGAGTAAGAAAACTGCGAGGATGAATCCGCCGACCAGCCAGGCGGCGCGGGAAAACGCCATCACCAATCCCAGCGAAACTGCGAAAATCGGCAAGCCAAATTTAAGATCGCTCAGAATACCATCTTTGCCTGCGACGATCGGTCGTTTTAGCCAAAAATAACAGAGAGAGATCAAACCGAGCAATAAAAACGCGGCAAGAATGTTCGGGTGCGGAAATGTGCCGTAAGCCCGGAGAATCCGGAAACCTTCCACGACGATCTTCGAAGCGCCTCCGATCGTTGGGCCAACTACCGGCTCGCCCAACCAAATAAGTCCCAGGCTTTTTTGGAAAATGAACTGACCGAGTGCGATGACCGATTGAATCACGGCCGCGATCGCTATGCCGCCAAATATCCACTCTGTTTTCAAAAATTCTTTTTGAATAAGAATCGCCGTGGAGACCGCGGCCAGAATCACTAAGAGCAGTCTCGCGAAACTATAAAGGGCGAGCGGCGCGGAAAAAGCGGAGAAAACTGAAATAAAAGCAATCACTAAAAATCCGGCAATTGAAATATTGGAAAATTTAAAAATTGATTTAAAATTTAAAATTAAAAATTTAAAATTACCAAATACTAAAAGTAATAAAACTAAGTCGCTCAGATATAGAAAAAAAGACTCGTACTCATCAAACCCCGGCGTGATATGGCCAAGCAGTTTTCTTGTGCCAAAAGTCAGAATAACTATCGAAATATAAACTAACCATCGGATCATCTTCTAATTATAACCGGGAAACGATTTGGTGTATCAGCACTACCGAAAAAACTGAAACGAGAGCCCAAGCTAAAGGCGAGAAGCGGCCTTTTAACTTCTGCCACATCAGGGCGATCATAATCCCCTCAATGGACAATAAGATTCCTCCAACCAAACTGATCAAGCCAAGAAAACTGGATAAATTCGCGAAATATAAACCCAGCGGCACTCCGAGCACCGCCAAGACCATCAGCCAAGACGGGAATTTCAAATCCGTCTTAAGAACATGCTTAATATCAAAACCAGCTGCGACATAAGAACTTAATAATGAGATGATCCCTAAAACCCCGATGGTCAGTGCTAGCCAGTTCGGTACCCGCCCATCGGCGGGCAAGCTTGCCGACAAGCCAGTAATTGAATCTTCGCTCGCGATTGGCGTCAAACCGATCATACCAATCACAAACAATCCATAAACAACGGCCGGGATGATCGTGCCTAGCGAAATAGCCAGACTCGCTTTTTTGAGAGGTTCCTTTTCTCCACGAAAAAGATCGGCGACGGCGTGTAGGCCAACGCGCCCGGAAAGCGCGAACAGGATCGGCGCGATCGGCGCCAAAAGACCAAGCGAACCACTGCTTAAAAAAGAAAATTCGTTCAGCCTAGCAAAACCAAGATAATGCACCAGAATAATGATCGCTAAGATCAGAATAGCGATAATGAATTCGATGGAAGCCAGCCGACGCAAACCGATAAAAATTATTGCAGAGCCGAAAAGCCAAAAGATGACCACCTTCAACCAGTCAGCGATACCCGGGAATAATAAGTTCGCAAAGCTGACTGACAGAATAAGATAAATCGTCAAAACTAAAAATATCTCCACCACCGCTATTAAGATCGCCAGCCAAAATCCGCCCTTACCGAAATATTTTTCTGAAAAACCCACAAAACGGTGCTCGGCTTTTGAGCTGAAGATAATTTCCGCGTACATCCGGTGAATGATGGTGTATACCAGGGCGGCCAGCGCCAAATAAAAAAATCCGAGCTTAAAACTCGAATTCTGGAAAACATACGGAAGGGCAAAAACTCCCGCGCCGATGATCGTGCTGACCAATAAACCGGTCGCCAGAAAGAAATTTTTAATGGTCTTCGTCATCCCGCGCGGCAACGCCCTGGAGCTTCTTCACAAATTTATGCTCGATGTACCACATCACCACCAGCACGAAGATCGTTAAAGCCGTTGAAAAAAGAGCGATCGAATACAGCTTATAACCTACTGCCATGCCGATCGCCGCCGCTACCCAGAGTCCGGCCGCGGTCGTTAAGCCCTTCACCTTGGACTGACTAAAAATGATCGAACCGCCGCCGATAAAACCGATACCGACAACGACCTGGGAAGCGATACGAGATGGATCAAATCCTGACAATCCGATCAAGGATTTAAACCCGTAATTGGAAATAACTGAAAACATCGCCGCTCCAAGCGCTACCAGCGCGAATGTGCGCATACCAGCGGTTTTTTTGGCTAATTCTCTTTCAAAACCGATCAGTCCACCCAATAAAACAGCCAAGGAAAGCTGCATGAAGATCTCTAAGATATCGCGCTCGGTTCCCGTAAATATTCCAGAAAGAAAATTTAATATAAAATCCATTTTATTTTACTTCGTAGACCTCATCACCCTGGCGGACCTTGTCATCCACTTTAATACCCACATCCTGGCCTTTTTTGGCCACGGGGACGGATTTATGATTGTACTGCATCTCTTTTATGACCTGTTCAAAATCAGTGGTCGCGCCACGGAAATTCACTTTGACGCCAACTTTCACCAGTTTTTTAAATTTCACGATCGCGACTTCAATGTTGCCGTAGAAATGAGTGACTGCGCCGATCGGCTTTTCACGCTTGATCGCCTTAACTTTCGGTTTAGCTTTTTTCACAACTTTCTTTTTTATAACTTTCTTCTTCATGGTATTTATTCGCAATATTAATTTTTTATTTGTACATTCGCGATTACTTGGTTTTATGATATCCGTTTTTTTCTTTATCTTTATCTATAAGAGCGATGACTTTTTCCAGTAACTGCTTCGGGTTTGAATCAAAGACTACTTTACCCGGACCGCGATGCGATTTCTCCACGATGTCTTTCAGAGAATCCGCCATCCCGCCTGTGCCCGTGAGCACTCCGATCGGTTTATTATCTTCAAAAGCAATCGTGAATTCGTTAAGCGTTCCCATGCGGCCGCAGATCGTGATTACCGCGTCCGCCGCCCTGGTTAAAAGTAGGTTACGGCCAGAATAATCGAAACCGGTATATATAATGAGGTCCATATAATCCATCGGAAGCTTGTACGACTTGATATGGGCTAATTCCGAGGACGCCGGTGAAAGACCGATAGAAATACCACCAGCCTCTTTCGCGCCCTTGGCTGACCAATAGGGAATGCCGGTAGTCGCGCCGGTAACCGTCACCATTCCGGCTCTGGCGATCTCTCTGCCCAGCTCTTCGGCTTTCTCTACCGCGTCGATAGCGCAATGGCCAGTTTCGGCCGCGCCGGAAACGGCTATTTTATATTTCAGATGGTTTCGCTGACTCAACTTAGACATATCTAAATTATATCATACGAATCCCCCTGGGCTGGAATCTCCACGCTCACCGCGAGATCATCAACCAGCTTCTGCTTTAAGCCAGTTTGATTGTCCGATTCGCCGTGCGTCAGAAAAACTTTCTTAACTTTCTGCCGAATCGGACCTAGCCACTCTAAAAGCTGGGGCTGGTCGGCATGAGCGGAATAACCGCCGATGGTTTTGATCTGGCATCGCACCGCGATTTTCTCGCCAAATATAGAAACTTCCTTTTCACCGTTCAAGAGCCGCCGCCCTAGCGTGCCTTCGGCCTGATAGCCGATAATCAGCAGGGAATTATTTGGATCGGAAAGATATAGCTTTTCATGATGCAAGATCCGGCCGGCATTAGACATGCCCGCGCCGGCGATGATCACTTTCGGCGGTGGAACTTTATTAATATGTTTCGATTCCTCGGTAGTCAGGGTCATTCTCAAGCCAGGGAATTTAAAAAGCTCGTCGCCGGACTTCATCTGTTTCATCGAAGCCGCGTCCCAATATTTATGATGGCGGTTATAAACTTCGGTCAGCTTGATGGCGAGCGGACTATCCAGATAAATCGGTATCTTGGGAATCCGGTCATTTTCTACCAGCTCGTTCAATTCATATAGAAGCTCTTGGGTGCGCTCCATCGCGAAAGCCGGAATCATCAATATTCCCTTCCGCCGCACGGTATCTTCGATCATGTCTTCCAGCACACTTTTCCTTTCCACCATCGGTTCATGAACTCGATTGCCGTAAGTTGATTCAATGACGCAATAATCCACGTCTTCCGGCGGATCCTGGCGTTTACCGATGATCGGCGCTGGAGAGTTGCCAAGATCTCCGGAGAAAAGAATTTTTATTGCTTGCCCTGAGCCCGTCGAAGGGGCCTCTATAATTACAAAAGCGGAGCCCAAAATATGACCGGCGTTATAAAAGGTGACGGTAAATTTCCCAACCTTGGTCGGCTGGAGATATTCGGCGGTCTGCCAGCGAGTCATCAGCTCCTCTACCTCGCGGATTCCATAGAGATACGGCATTTGAAACCGCTCGGCCGCTTCGATTAGGATATGCTCAGAATCCAAAAGTAAAAGATTTCCGAAATCTTTGGCTGGCGGAGTGGAAAGAACAGTTCCACGAAAACCATCCCTATAAAGCTTGGGAAGCAAACCGATATGATCCACGTGCGGATGCGTCACGATCACCGCGGAAATTTCTTTCGGGTTATACGGAAATGGATCGAAGTTGTGCTTCTCCACGAAACTGCTGCCTTGATGAAGACCGCAATCAATCAAAATCTTTTCTGGCCCTGAGCCCGTCGAAGGGTCGCCGTCCAGCTCAAGTAAATAATTGGATCCTGTAACTTGCTGTGCCGCCCCGTGAAATGTAAGTTTCATCCCGTTAGAGGCAGACTGCCATTAGGCAGTCGTACTTTGGCCGTTTATTTTTAGTCGACATATTAATTGTATATACCATAGCATTATACATTGAATTCTTATTGCCTCTAACGGGATTTCATTCCATCTACTTTAGTTCCTCTTCCACAATCCCACGCTCGTCCCACGGAATAGCTTTGCCGCCAGCGATGTGGAGCCAGGACTCACTACCTTTGCCGGTGATTATCACGGTATCGCCTTTTTTCGCCGACCGGATGGCTTTATGAATGGCTTCGCGGCGATCCAGTACTACATGCAGATTAGAAATCGGAAATTTAGAGTTAAGAACTCCAGATTTTATATCGGCTAAAATCTGTTCCGGATCTTCATCGTAAGGATCTTCGTTGGTCAGAAAAATCTCGCGGCAATATCTGGCCGCCGACTCCCCCATCACCGGCCGTTTCCATTTATCGCGCCCACCGCCCGCGGCCCCGAGAACGCAAATTAACTTCTTCGTTTTATTTTTATCCTCTGAAAGTCCCCGATAAAGTTTTTCCAGCGAATCTGGCGTATGCGCGTAATCCACGATTACCCGGAAAGGTTCGGTCTGGATAATTTCCATTCTCCCCGGCACGCCTTTAAAATTCTCCAGAGTTTTATGGATCTTATCCCAGCCGATACCCTGTGATTCCGCGAAAGCCGTGGCGGCGGCGGCATTTTCCAGATTAAAACTATTCCCGATCCAGTCACTGACCGAATCCCGGCCATTATCCAGCTTTTTCTCAATGAAGTCCTCTCGGCTGAAATAAATCGTGCGGCCGGCGCCAGCTACCAAGTTGGCAAAATATTCCCGCGCCGGATCTTCTTCGTTGATGATGAAAAGTTTTTTAGCTTTGCGGGAATCTTTGGCGGCGTAGCGGAAAAATTCCAATTTGGCGTTGCGGTATTTATCAAAAGAACCGTGAGCTTCGATGTGCTCTTTGTGAAGATTCAAAAACATCGCCGCGTCCCAATCGATAAAGCGATGCCGGTGCTGAAGCGTGCCCTGCGAGGTGACTTCAATGATCGCGTACTCACAGCCTTTATTCACCGCCCGTCGGAGCAAGCTCTGAATAAAAAACCGGCCGGGCATAGTCATGGAAGTAGCGTTTTTCACGCTCTCATCGCCAACCTTAAACCGCACCGAAGAGATCAGCGCTGTTTTTTTACCGGCGGCTTCCAAAATCGCGTTAATCAGCTCCGCAGTAGTGGATTTACCCTTAGTGCCAGTCACGCCGATCACAAAGAGCTTCCTGGATGGGCGCCCATAAAAAATACTGCCGAGAAGTGCCAGTGTGTAGTGATATATATTTTTGAAAAAAGAAAACATCGCTTTCAAGGTAAATTAACCCTTCGTTTTCTTCAAGGCTTCTTTCAGGCGATCTTTGAAACCGGAAATAGCCGGATCGATCTTAGAGATGGCGATCTTGGCTTGCTGGCGGGAATAGCCAAGGCTAGCGAGAGTTTCTTCGAGCTCTACATCCGACTCCATCAGACTCAAGGCTTGGCGGGATTCCGGACCTTCTATGCTTAGTTTTCCTTTAAGATCCAAAACTACCCGCTCGGCGGTCTTTTTACCTACGCCCGAAGCGCGGGTGAGCAGTTCCACTTTGCCGCCATTGATCGCCGCCACCAGCTGATCGATCTTGGTGACGCTCAAAATGCCGAGAGCCGACTTTGGACCGACGCCGTTAACCGAGATCAGCCTCTCAAAAAGCCGTAATTCCGCTTCGCTAGCGAAGCCATAAAGATCCAGGCCGTCTTGCTTGAGGTTTAGATAAGAAAAAACTTTGACCTGACTGCCTATCGGTGGTAAACTTTGGGCGACATTTTCGGCGACAAACAGCTTGTAGCCAACTCCTCCCGCTTCAACCACGATGAGGTTTTCCCGCTTCAAGCTGAGGGTCCCGGAAACCGAATAAATCATACTTTCAGTATACTATGACAAATGACAAACGACATGTTCAAACTAGTCTCAAGTTTTAAACCAAAAGGCGACCAGCCGCAGGCGATAGAAAAGCTGGTCAACGGCATCGACACCGGTCATATAAACCAGGTGCTTTTGGGCGTGACCGGCTCCGGCAAGACTTTCACGATGGCCTCGGTCATCGAAAAAGTCGGCCAGCCGACCCTGATCATCTCACCAAATAAGATCCTGGCCGCCCAGCTTTACCAGGAATTTAAGCAGTTCTTCCCGCACAACGCCGTGCATTATTTCGTATCTTACTACGACTATTACCAGCCGGAAGCCTTCATTCCGCAAACCAATACATATATACAGAAGGACGCGCGCATCAACGCCGAGATCGATAAGCTCCGACATGCCGCCATTCAGAGCGTGCTTTCTAGAAAAGACACCATCGTCATCGCTTCGGTGTCTTGTATTTACGGCATCGGCGACCCGGATGAATATAGCCGCGCTCGGCTGGAGCTTAATGTTGGTCAAACCCTTGCCACCTCCGATCTCTTCCGCCATTTAAACTTCCTTCAATATATGAGAAACGACGCGGACTCTAAGCTCGGCGAATTTTCCGTGAGCGGCAATAAAATTAAAATTCATCTGGTCACTGATGAGATTATCGAGATAGTTGTCGAAAAAAAGAAGGTTGCTTCAATCAAAAAAATCGTCGACGTGAATTCTTCAAGCCCTATACCCTATACGTTAAACGCTATTCAGATCTTTCCAGCCAAATTCTGGGTCACTCCGCAAAATAAAATGAGGCTGGCTCTTCAAAATATCCGGACCGAGATGGATGAGCGCGTGGAAGAATTGCAATCCGCCGGAAAATTCGAAGAAGCCGAGCGTATTGAAAAGCGGACTATGTTCGACTTGGAAATGCTGGAAAAGAAAGGCCATATCAACGGCATCGAAAATTATTCTCGTCATATGGGATTCCGAAAACCAGGTGAGCCGCCGATGACCCTGATCGATTATTTCCCGAAACCGTTTTTGTTATTTATCGACGAATCTCACATCACGATGCCCCAGCTAAACGCGATGTCGGCTGGCGATCGTCAGCGCAAAGGCACCCTGGTTGATTATGGTTTCCGCCTGCCATCAGCCATCGACAACCGGCCATTAAGATTTGATGAATTCAGATCGAAAGTCGGCCAGGTCATTCATGTCTCCGCCACACCAGGTCCATATGAAATGGAGATCAGCCAGCAAACTGCCGAACAGATGGTCAGGCCAACGGGTATTTTAGACCCGGAGATCCGCATCAGCCCGGCCAAAGAGCAGGTGAAGCATTTGCTGACGGAAATTCAAAAACGCATTAAAAGTAATGAGCGCGTGCTGGCTTTGACTTTGACCAAGCGCTCCGCTGAAGATCTGACCGAATACCTTTTACAAAATGGCATTAAAACAAAATATCTGCACTCGGATATTAAAACGCTGAAGCGGCCGGAAATTTTGTCGGCTTTGCGCCGAGGCGAGATCGATGTGCTCGTCGGCGTGAACTTGCTCCGCGAAGGCTTGGACTTGCCGGAGGTTAGCTTGGTCGCGATCTTAGACGCGGACCGGGAAGGATTTTTGCGAAACTATCGTGGACTGATCCAGATGGCCGGCCGCGCGGCCCGATCCATCAACGGCCAGGTAATCTTGTACGCCGACCTAATGACCGACTCTATTAAAAAGACTATCTCGGAAACTGTGCGCCGACGGCAGATCCAGATCAAGTTCAATAAAAAAATCGGCATGGTGCCGACTGCTTTGAATAAGCCGATTATGGAAGATCGGCTGACTCAGCTTTCGAATTTAGACGCGGAATAGAAAAGGCCCGCTTTTTAAGCGGGCCTTTTTGCTACTTGGGCTGGAGCTGATCAAGGATCTTGTTCTGCGCGCACTCGAACATTAGCTCCAGAGATTCCGCATTGACGACCTGGACACCGCAGTTCCCATAGGATCGGGAAGGAAGGACGTCGGTCTTGTACTTCTTCAGATCCATTCCGTGACTCTTCGCAAACGTCTCGACCGTCCCTTGTAGGGCGGCCTCGATGGTTTCGAAGGAGAGAACCTTCCCGGACTCTGCGTCCCT
The DNA here is from genome assembly GCA_007376445.1 of Parcubacteria group bacterium Gr01-1014_3. Lineage (GTDB taxonomy): Bacteria > Patescibacteriota > Minisyncoccia > UBA6257 > WO2-44-18 > VMGF01. Next base: position 233,853 of record VMGF01000001.1, read on the forward strand.
CAGAACATCCTCCCATCCTCCGCGAGGTCCTTCGTCGTAGTCCGGATACGTGAAAGCGAAAACGATGAGTCGCATCTGAACCCTCCATGAAAATGTAGTGAGTCTTGTGTTGAAACATTCAACGTTCTGCTTGGATTATAGCATAGTCTTATTGTTCTGTCAAGGCACTTGCCCTTAGCCTGTTTTGCGTGTATTCTGTACTTACTTACATGCCAGTCACACGCTCAGCTAAAAAAGCCTTACGACAAACCAAGCGCCGCCACGAGCGGAATGTTGTGGTAGCCAGGGCTTTGAAAGATGCCATCAAAAAGTATAAAAAAGCTCCAGCCGCTGATCTTCTTTCCTTAGTTTTTCAGAAATTAGATAAAGCCGCGAAAGTTAATGTCATTAAAAAGAACACCGCTTCCCGTTTAAAGTCCCGCCTTTCCAAACACTTAAACCCTAAACGCTAACCGCTAATCGCTAGTTCCAAAAGGGCTTCCTCATAATCAAGTTTTCCAGACTTAATGGCCGCATCATAATCGGCCATTTGTCTTTTTTGGATCACATCCGCCTGCGAAGCGATCATATTAAAAACTTTCGCCGCGTCTTCAAAATTCAGCAAAGCCTCCAGCGCCGGCAAACGATATCGGGCCTCGCCGACTCTTTTTACTTTCATAAGAAGATCAAAAAAGTTCCCCCGCTCAAAATGTTCCTCCAATTTGCCGCCGAGAGCTAACTTATCTAAATCAGTCACGATCCCCCAGAGATTTGAACCATGCATTCCTAGTAAATTCTCCGCGACGCCTTTATCCAGCGCAAGTTTCCGATTAGTTGCCTCTTTTTTAATGAAAGACAGAATTTCCGCCATCGTCGGCTCCTCGAATACCTCCACCGCGAAAGATTGCTTGAGTAGAAAATCAAATTCTTTAGTTAACTTTTTGTCCTCGGAGATTATTAAAGTAATTTCTTTAGTTTCTAAAATAGATTTCAAAATTGGGATCAGCTCCTTGCCATCATATTCCGAAACATTATCCAAAACTCCTAGCTTAGCCTTTACGAATAAAGACTGACTGGTCGAAAAGTCCTTGAGCTTGCTCAAGTCCTCCGAAGCCTTGGCGGAGGAGGATAAATCAAAGCTACTAATAGTCAGCCCGGAGTGCTTTTCCCGGAATTTATTCAGATACCAGTTTAATTTTTGCCTACGCCGATAGGAGTCTGGGCCGTATAAATATAGAATCATGAATCAAGAATTATGAATTAAGGATAACGCTTTTGAGTTTTTCGTTCCATGATTCTTAATTCTTTATTCCTAATTCACGCTTTTTGGCACTTTGGGCAGAAATGCGCGGAACGGCCGCCCATACTAACCCGCTTAATTTTCGTCTTACAGCGGAAACAGGGCTCGCCTCCTCGCTGATAAACCAGAAGCTCATTGCCATATTTGCCCTTCATCCCGTCCGTATCACGGAAATCGCTAGTGGAAGTCCCTCGGAGTTTCAGGGCGCGGGGCAAAATTTTTCGCGTCGCCCTGTATAAGTTTTTAAGTTGGGAAGTTGTAAGTTTATAAGTTGGTGTCAGGGGGTAAACTTTAGCGAGCCACAATATCTCATTAGCGTAGATGTTGCCAATACCAGCAATAACCTGCTGATCCATTAAAACCTGATAGATTTTCTTGCCCTGAGCTTGCCGAAGGGTGGCTCCAAATTTCTCAACTGTAAGATTCGGATCCAGCGCGTCGGGCCCGAGATTCGTCAGCTCTGGCAGATTCTCGATTTCTTGGACAGAACCGGCAATGACCTTCGCGAATTTCCGCAGATCAGAAAGGGCGAGCATCTTCCCATTATCAAGATATAAAATAAGATGCACGTATTTATTATAAGGGTCGGTTATCATAGCCTTCGGTTCCAGTGGAATAACTTCCTGATTCTTGATTCCTGATTCTTTATTCTTGATTCGCCATTTCCCCACCAGCATATGCCCGGTCATTTTTTGGTGGACCAAAAGCAGTTTGTCGTGAGTTAAGTAAATTAAAATGTTTTTCGCGCGACGCTTCGCTTCAACGATCTTCTCGCCCGTCAAAAATTTTTCAAAAACAGCGACGTGCTTATGGGCCACTTTATTTTTGCTCTGATCCAGCGGGTCCTTTATCATCTTCGGCCAATCAAACCACGCGCCGGTGATCTTCCGGCCAACTACTTTTTTGTTTAAGTCGTTAACAACCGTTTGTACCTCTGGAAGTTCCGGCATTAAATTTCCGACCAGTTCTTGCCAATTGCGCTATCGACTTTCAGCGGCACAATTAATTCGTAAGCCTTTTCCATTTCCGGGCGGATCAGCTCCTCGGCTTCTTTTGCCAGATCGTCAGTCACCTCAAAAATAAGTTCGTCGTGAATGGTTAAAAGCATTTTCACCTTGTCCTCAAGTTTTTTCTTTTTCAGCATCTCCGCCACGCGGATCATCGCCAGTTTAATAATGTCCGCCGCCAAACCCTGGATCGGCATATTGGTCGCCATCCGCTCGGATTCCGCCGCGAACCGGCGATTGCCGGCCATGATATTTGGTAGCCAACGCTTCCGGCCATTAAGAGTTTCCACATATCCGGTCTGACGAGCCTTGTTGATAGTTTTTTCCTGCCAGCGTTTGATATCGGCGAAGTCGGCAAAATATTCCGCGATGAATTTGGCTGATTCTTCCCGGCTCATACCGCTAGCCCGCGCCAATCCATCCGCCCCCATGCCATAGATCACGCCGAAGTTTAAAGTTTTCGCCATCTGCCTCTGCTCTTTAGTAACTTCTTTCAGCGGGATATTAAAAACCTGCGAAGCGGTGAGGCGGTGAATGTCTTCGCCTTGCCTGAAAGCCTCGATCATCTTTTCATCGTTCGCCACCGAAGCCAGCACCCGTAATTCGATCTGAGAATAATCCAAAGAAAGCAGACTATGGCCTTTTTCGGCCACGAAAGCTTCACGAACCCGCTTACCCCAATCGGAAAGAACTGGAATATTTTGCAGATTCGGATCTTTCGAGCTCAACCGGCCGGTTGAAGTAATTGTTTGAAGAAAAGTAGTGTGTATCCGGCTCTCTTTATCTGCTTTGGCCAGCTCCAATAACGGCTCGGCGTAAGTAGACTTCATCTTATATAGCTCCCGGTATTTTAAGATTGAGGCTACAACGGGGTTGCGGTCTTTTATTTTATCCAAAGTTTCCGCGTCAGTGGAAAAAGCGCCGGTTTTCCGCTTTGGCACTCCTTTGGTGTCGATCTTTAACTTTTCAAATAGCACTTCCGAGAGTTGCTTCGGAGAATTTAGATTGAACGGCAACCCAGCGGCCTTATGTATCTGCTCTTCAAGCGTGGCGATCTCTTTGTTCAGCTCTTTAGCGACTTTCTCCAGAATCTTCGCGTCAACTTTAATGCCCAGCTCGTGCATTGAATCTAATATCGGCACAAGCGGAAGCTCAATCTCCCGATAAACCTTATCCAAACCCTCCTCGGTAATCTTTTTTTCTAAAGACTCCAAATCATCCGGAAGATTTTGCTGATTCTCGGCGTCAAGCAACCATTTGGCGATTTCAATTTTCTTTAAATCGGTCATATATACTCCACTAATATACTAATAAAGCGCGAATATACCAATTCTGCTCACTGGTTTGTTTTATAAGTATATTAGTGCTCGATTCGTATATTGGCGTAGTCTAAAGTCTGTTGATGAGGCTGCTAAAGTTATATTTCTTGAAAAATGCCATAAGACCTTCGCGATCCAGGGGCTGAACCTTGAGACTTTCCAGCGCGCCGATCTCGATCGGCACATCCCGCTTGATCGTCGCCAATTTTTTAGACATTAAGGCGATCTCTTTCTGCCCCTCCAGTTTTTTAGAGATTTTTGGATTGATGATGGCTAAGCTATCGAAAATTTCTTCGATCGTGCCAAAATCTTTTAATAAAGTAACGGCGGTTTTCGGCCCAACGCCCTTCACGCCAGGAATGTTGTCGGAAGTATCGCCGATCAAGCCTTTGTAATCCGGCAGGCGCTTTGGCCCCAATCCGTCGTACTTTGCCTCCACGCCCGGTTCATCATACAAAACCGTCTCGCTCATGCCGGTTTTGATGATCTGTCCGAGAACTTTCTGGCCTTCGACGAGCTGGAGCACATCGTTGTCGCCAGAAAAAATAATGATCCGCCCGCCGGCCATTCCTGGATCATTCTTAAACTTTTCAACCAATGTACCGATAATATCGTCGGCCTCATAGCCCGGAATCTCAAAAGTTTTAACTTTAAAAGCGTCAAAGACTTCCCGGGTTTTTTGAAGTTGCGGGATCAGGTCGTCGGGAGCCGCCGGCCGCTGGGCCTTATATTCTTTGAAAGCCTCTTTGCGGAAAGTCGCCTCCGGCCGATCAAAGGCCGCGGCGATGTAGTCCGGTTTATTTTCTTTCAGAATCTTTAGAGTAGTCGCCGCCACGCCATAAAGCGCGTTGGTCGGAGTGCCGTCGCTAGCCGTCAGCGGCGGCAGGGCATGATAAAACCGGTGGATCAGCGCGTGAGAATCGATAAGGAAGAGGGTCTTCATTTGTATTTACTATGACAAATGACTATGAGGATGACAAATTAAAAAGCCCTCCGACTTTAAGTCGGAGGGCTAGGCGTACAAAGAACAGAGAACGGGATTACAAAACTGCTACACGACCGCGCATGTCCTCGTGCCGGCCGTCGGCATAGCGCCAGCCGACGCGGACCTCGCCGCCGCACGGACTCCAGCCCATGCCCGGAACGCTGCCATCCCGATCACGCGAGCCGGCACAGAGCGTCCAGTTCTTCTCGTCGAGGTGCTTGCCAGTTTCGGTGAAGAACTTCAACTCGTAGAGTAGACGCTCGATGAGAGTGATGCAGTTGATGCCCTCGCTCTTGAGATCGTCTGCCGATTTGTTCTTGATCTCTTCGTCGGCCTCGACTCTGTCTCTCACCCAGATGACGTAGGTCTTCTTGGTGTCACGCACCGACGTAATCGTGTCGAGGTTGTCGGTGTACTTCCAGACCTGCATCTTCTTCTTGAGAAGGGCGAACGCCTTGTTGGGGGTCAGGCCTTCCGGGACGAGGATCAGCCTGGTGAAGCCGGGCTCGGGGGCCGGGATCTTGAGATTGGTGATCTCTACCTTGAGACCCAGCTCGAGGTAGAGATTCTGCCACGCAGCGAGTTGGGAGTCGACATCGAAGGCCGTCTCCTTTTTCTTGCCGTCCTTGATGGCCTGGAGAATGTCGCAGACCTCCTCGAGGCTCCGCCTCCCTTCTCTCACCAACTCCATCACGCATGCCCAGAGGTCGAAGAACCTCTTCCAGGGGTCGGTTTTCGCGACCATAGAACACCATCCTTTCAAATGTCCCGGTTCTAGCGGGACAACCTGATTCCTGCCTGAAGGCGAAATACCTCCAGAAACACAAGAATCATACATCAATGAACGCTCGAATTGTACCGCATAACCTCCAAAAAGTCAAATTTTTTAAAAGTCGCGATAAGTCTTCTCGGAACGGCGGTCTATCTTTAATAGAAAAACTTTATCGTTTTTGGTCTGATAAATCACCCGAATGTCGCCTTTACGAACTCTGTAAATATTGTCGCTTCCTTTCAGTTTTTTAATGTTTAGATTTTTAAAAAGCCCAGCTTCTAACCGGGCTAGAATCTCCTCGATTTGTTTCTGTTCTTTGACGCTTAACTTTTTGAACGCTTTTTCGAATTGGTCCATGATCGCAACTTGGCGAGAACTTCTTCCACCGGAACGCCTCCTTTTTTAATTTTAGTAAAGTCAATGACTTCTTCCCAAATTTCATCTTCCTCGGAAAGCGGGACTATCTTGAATATCGGTTTAGACCGACGAACAATGACAAAAGAATCGCCCTTCTTTTGGATAGCGTCAATGTATTGCTCTGTGTGTTCTCTTAATTCTCTTAAACCGGCTATTTTGTTCATACTTAAAGATTATCCTAAGATTATCTTTTGTCAACCCCGCACCTTTCAAGCACCGAGAAGGCTATCGCGTATCCGTCCTTTTAATTGACCGTATGCTTTTCCAAAATACTTTAGATTATGTTCTCTTCGTATAGCGTCTTCTTTAGAGCGATAGCCTTCTGTGTAGACTAACCTCCACGGTTTATAACGCTTAGTCGCTTTAGATAGACCATCGTTATGCTCTGTTAGTCTATTTTTTAAATCATTCGTATAGCCTATGTATAAAGTGTCGTTCACGGCACTTTTTATTATATATATCCAGTACATGGAAGAAGTATTGTGCTTGAAAGGTGCGGGGTCAAGACGAGCCAATTAAAAATGAATTTTCCGCTCTTTTTCTTGAGAGCCGTGCTCAAAGCGAATCCAGATAGTGTCTTTAGGTAAAATCTTTTTTATCTGATCAGCCCATTCGATGACCACAATATTCTTCGGATTTTTCAGGACCTTATCGAAATGAAGAGTTTTTAATTCGGCGGTTTTTTTAATCCGATAGGCGTCAACGTGATAAAAAGTTGTAAGTTTTAAGTTAGAAGTTGTAAGTTTTGGAATTGGATATGTGCGAAAGATCAAAAAAGTTGGACTCACCATGCGCCTTTTAATTCCTAGTGCTTTTGCGAATCCTTGAGTAAAAGTGGTTTTACCGGCGCCAAGATCCCCAACCAGACCGATGATCCGGGCGTGCTTTTGGTGGGGTCCTCCGCCAGCTGGCGGACTTAGGATCTCTTTAGCTAGCTTAGCTGCTAGTTTTTTAGTTTGTTCCGCTTTCTTGGTCGTATACATTCTTTAAAATATAAACCGCTAGTGATGCCAAAATCATAGCACTCAAAATCCAGAAAATGAAAACGCTGGCCGTAGCTTCATTTTTCGCCAATGGTCCGGCTGAAATCGGCGACAACTTCTCGAATATTCCGGAATAAGTCCCGGAATTTAAATCTACATCATGCTGGGCCGGAAAACCTTCCGATAAATTACCGGAGGTTAAGCGATCAATCTCTTTACCGGCTGGATCAATTAAATAAATAGTCTCTTCAGAATTATTAAGAGAAATCTTGGTGGTGGCGTAATTCAGCTTTAATGGCTGATTAGCCGTCAGCTTCCCGCTCAACTTAAAAATCTTGCCGCTCGCGTCTTTGAGTGACCAGCCGTCCAACGACACCGCGCCAGCGGAATCGTTAAATAATAAAATGTATTCGCCATCGGTATCTTTCCCGACAGGATTAGGAAGAAATTCTTGAATTATCACCGCCCTATATTAGCAATCCTTCTGGAGGATTCAAGCCCAAATGCCGGTAGGCGGCTTCGGTAACTACGCGGCCAGAAGGAGTGCGGTGAAGTAATCCGATACTCATTAAATATGGCTCGTACATTTCCTCGATATTCCCACGCTCATCATTTAAGGCGGCGGCGAGAGTGCTAGCGCCAACTGGCCCACCTTTGAATTTCTGAATAATCGCCAATAAAAGCTGGCGATCCTGTGGTTCAAGGCCAAGTGAGTCTATTTCTAATAGATCTAGAGTTTGTTTGGCTGATTCACCGTCCACGAATTCTTTTGAATTAACCTGAGCGTAATCCCGGACACGTTTTAATAAGCGATTGGCTACTCGAGGAGTAAACCGGGAAGCCTTTGCGATGATCTTAACAGCCGCAGAATCCACCTTAATTTTTAACAGATCCGCGGAACGCTTCACGATGGCTTCGATATCCGGGTTTTCATAGTAGTCGAGCTTATAAGAAGCGCCGAAGCGAGAGCGGAGCGGGCCGGACAACAAATCCGCTCTGGTAGTAGCGGCAATGAGAGTGAAGGCTGGGAGATCAAGCGTGATCATTCTAGCCGCCGGACCCTTGCCGACCATCAGATGTAGCTTCCGCATCTCCATGGCCGGGTAAAGCACCTCTTCAATAGTCTTATTGATACGATGCGCCTCGTCGATAAACAAAATATCGTTCTTTTCGATATTGGTCAGCACGGCCGCGAGATCCCCCATCTTCTCCAGTGCCGGACCGGAGGTAACTTTGATATTCGCGCCAAGCTCACGAGCGACCAGGTAAGCTAAGGTGGTTTTACCGAGACCGGCTTGGCCATAAAACAGCAAATGATCACAGGCTTCACCCCGTTTTTTGGCGGCTTCCAGGATGATCTTCAGATTCCGCTTAACTTTGTCCTGACCGACATACTCCGACCAGCTGGTTGGACGTAAAAGTGAGTCTACGGTCTGATCTTCGCCTGAATTTTTGATAACTTCGATTTCGTTTGACATTTTTTCCTAAATTCTCTATAAGTATATATCCTGGGCGCTTAGCCCTTTTTTAATTATACACCCAGTTGAGGAGAATGAGGGGGTTGACAAATTAAAAAAACTGTGCTAGAATATCGGCAGTTCCTTAAGGTTGAAGATATTGATCTGTGGGCGGGAATTCTTCTTAGACACTTTGGATGGCCTGGCTCCGGCTGGACCACTCCTCGGAATAATTCTAACCTCTTTTAAAATTTATTTTAGAAGAGTCTCTACTTTTTGCCTCTAACCGGGCATTTTGCCCACAGATCAATGTTCTCAACTCGAAAATCCTTGAATTTTAAATTTCCAATTTTAAATTTTTAATGAATGATTTAATTTTGAAATTTATAAATTAATTTAAAATTAAAAATTTAGAATTTAAAATTATTCAAAGAAATTAATATTGTAAAGGTCCAGTGACGCCTTCCACTTCCTCGAAGGTAGTAAGACCAGTAATCACTTTCAAAATTCCATCTTGTTGCAGGGTAACCATGCCCTGTTTGACGGATTGTTGCTGAACTTTCAACTCGGAAACATCCGGCTTGATCAAATCCTCCATTTCATCGCCCACTTCCATCAGTTCCATTAAAGCTACCCGGCCACGATAACCCATCCCGCTGCATTTCGGGCAGCCTTTTGGTTTAAACATCTCAACTTTTTTATAATCACCCTTATTAACCCGGGCGGGAAGACCGTTTAAGAACTTTTTGATCTTGGTCGCATCCGCGTCGGAAACTTTTTCCGGAAGTTTACACTCGCAAAGCCGGCGAACTAAACGCTGAGCAATAATTAAATTCACCGCCGTACCAATACTGGCGGCTTTTACACCTAAGTCTAAAAATCTCGGAATCGCGCCGGCGGCGGAGTTGGCGTGAACCGTGGAAAATACCAAATGACCGGTTAAGGCGGCCTGAATGGCGATCTCGGCCGTTTCTTTGTCGCGTACCTCACCTACCAGGATCACATCCGGGTCTTGGCGCATCAGCGAACGAAGACCACTCGCGAAGGTATATCCCGCTTCCGGCTTTACCTGGGTCTGCTCGATGTCCTCGAGGCGATATTCGATTGGATCTTCAATAGTAATGATCTTAGTTTCCGGATCCCGTTTGTGCAGTAAAAAAGCATAAAGCGTGGTCGTCTTGCCGGAGCCGGTCGGACCGGTGTTCAAGATCATGCCGTTCGGTTGTTTGAGCTCGGTTTCGATAATAGCGAGATCGTCGTTACGCAAACCAAGCTGCTGGAGCGAAAGCTGGATGCCCGATGGGTCTAGCACGCGCATTACGACGGCTTCGCCGAACTCGGAAGGGTTAATGGAGACACGGATCTCAATTTCTTTTTTCGGAAGCGCGATCGTGAAGCGGCCATCTTGCGGCGCGTCGGCCACGTTAAGTTTTAAATTAGAAAGTAGCTTGATGCGGGAAAGTAAAAATCTATAAATATCCTTAGAAAGGTCCGGAACGATATCATGGAGCAGTCCATCAATGCGGTAACGTAGACGAACGCCGTGTTCCTCAGCTTCAAAGTGAATATCTGAAGCCCGGTTGGAAATCGCGCCAGCCAGCGCGACCTCGAGGATCTGCCCAGTCTGGAAAGTTTTAAAATCAAAGTCCGTGATCGCTTTTTTAACTTTTTGAATATCGGTAAGCTCGGCGGTGAGTTCGTTGAATTTTTTTTCTTCAATATTTACTTTGCCGGTAATATTTTCCGAGACCTCGCCGACGTATTTATAATAAGTCCAAGCATAAGAGAGAGCACTCGCGGAGACCACGAATAATTTTACTTGATAACCATCGGCCTGAAGTTTTTTTACCAGATCTGAAACCGCGGAAGCGGCCGGATCCACCACGGCCAGCGCCAACTCTTTCGCTTTTAATTGAAAAGGCGCGACCTGAAGACGGCGCGCCTCTTTCTCGGAAACTATTTTCAAAGCATCCACCTGAACCGGAGAAGTGGATAGGTTTAAATACGACAGCTTGGCCTGCTGCGCTGTCTTTTCAGCCGCTTTTTCTTCAGCCTCACGGCGAATCTTAGCCAACTGATCATTCAGTCCTAGTTTTGGATCCGGAACCATAAAATTAGAAGAGTCTCTAAATAAAGAGTATCGTGCTTTTTAATAGCTGACAAGCCAAATCACAAGTAGTTTGACTTTTTTTCAAGAGTATGCTATAATCTCCTGGTAACTTAACAACTACTTTTGGGAGGTGCCAGATGAAAATCGTGATGCTGGCGCTGATGGGCCTGTCGCTCATTGGCTGTGGCCTGATCTCGATCGACACCGACATCCCGTTGATGTTCGGTTGCCAGATCAACGTGTTCAACGACTCCGGCTTCGTGCTGGAAATCCGGCGCAACGGCCGGCTCGTCGACTGGGTCAACCCAGGAGAGTCATATCAGGTGCGAGTGCCTTACGGACGTTCGTGTCTGATGGTGCTCGCCAAAGATGAGTGCCATGAAGTTGTCGGTACGGCTTCGTATCGGTACTGGTACGATGGTCAGCGTCCCGTCTGCGAACAGTGGGTCGTGAGCAGTAATGACCTTCGGGCGAGGCCGTAGGCAGGTGGAATTGGGGGGAGTGACGGAACAGGCATACGTACCGGGTTTAAAACTCGGGTTTTGTGGGTTCAATTCCCACCTCCCCTACCACCGAGGGTTCATCTGGTCATCCGACCGGATGTGGAGTCGGATGACTCCACAATTCCCCTCCTGGCCATTCCCCGAAACAAGAAAGGCTAAACCTAATTCGCTATGTGGCGAATTAGGTCGCCCGATCAAATCAGTGATTTGATTTAGGGAGAAGCGCATGCTCAAGGTGAAGATCTTTGCTGGACATTACGAAAAACTCGAAGAAGAGATGAATAAGTGGCTCTCACAACAAGAACGCATCAAGATTGACAAGGTCATGACGAAGACAACGGTAGATACCAGATGGCTGGTCATCGTCATCCTCTACCGCGATGGTGGAAGCTAGAAAGGAGAAACGAATGATCCATTATTGGATGGACGGCAAGATTCCGGTGCAAGTACCGGAAGAGGACGTGGAGATCGCAAAACTCTACGTCCAGGAAGGCAAGCCGCGAATGGAAATCATCAAGATGTTCGTCGCGGCCTACAAGGCAGAGGATCCGGAACACAAGAACTGGAGCTTCGGAAGAAAAACCGAGCGCGCGGTGTGCGTCGCCCATGTGGCAGAACAACAGCTCGGCATCGTAAGGTAGTAATAGCCCGCTCAGAAATGAGCGGGTTTTTTATTGACGGTCATTAAACAAATCCACTTTATAGACTTTATAAACTTTCGACTTTAGACTAGGGGTATGAAGATCCTAGGTATTGATCCCGGAAGCACCCGAATCGGTTATGGAATTATAGAAGATGCCGTAGGCTTGAAGCTCCTTGATTATGGAGTTTTAGAAATCAAAGAAAATAATTTGCCCAGCCGGCTCAATCGGTTGTCAGTTTTATTTGATGAACTTATTAAAAAACATCGACCAGAACTGGCGGGCGTAGAAAAAATATTCTTTGCTAAAAACACCAAGACCGCCATCGATGTATCGCATTCCCGCGGAGTCATACTCGCGGCCATACAGAAGAATCAGATTCCGATCATGGAGTTCACTCCGAATGAAGTTAAGCTGGCTGTTTCCGGGTATGGATTGTCGGATAAAAAAGCGGTGGCTAAAATGGTGATGCGAATATTAAATTTAAAAGAGCTTAAAGGATATGACGATGCCAGCGACGCGATCGCGATAGCGCTGACAACGGCTTTTAATAAAAAGCTGGCTGGACTTGCCAGGAAGTAGAAGTTCGACCGTTTTGGAATGCGCTCGCGAAGCGAGAAGTCGAACTTTCACTTCCTGGCTTGCTTAAATGGGGGTTGACCCCGCACCTTTCCAAGGGCATTATCCAAATTGGGTGCTACCCTTGGAAAGGTGCGGGGTTGACAGTAAAATGAGTTTATATATAATTCACCTAATAAATTACATTTAAAACCAGGTAGTAGAAGTTCGATCGCTTTGAATGCCTCGCGAAGCGAGAAATCGAACTTTCACTACCTGGAAAAGGTCGCGAACAAATTTCTATATCTATAAAACAAGTTTCCATGCTTTTAGAAATTGAAAACGCCCGCAAAGCCAAGAAGCCTGATGGCGATGAGGGTATCGATGATGGCGTTAGCACAGGCGGTGGCAGTACAGACGAGGAAGAACTTGGTGATGAGCTCGTAGAAGATGCGGAAGAGCTCTCCGAAGACGAAGAAGGGATACAATAGCGCTCAAAACCTCCATTTAGGAGGTTTTGACTTTTTTAGACTATAATGTGTATATATACCAATGCGTAAGATCGTTATATATGGTGGTGGGGCTATTTTTGGCTTTTTTTTAATCGGCGTAATCAGTTTTTTTGTGATCACCAGCGACCTTCCAGGCCCGGAAATTTTGAGCAGCCGGCAGGTTTCGGAATCCACTAAGATCTACGACCGGACCGGGGAAGTTTTGCTGTACGAAATTCACGGAGAAGAAAAACGAACCTTGGTGCCGCTGGAAAAAATCCCAGAAGTCGTAAAGCAAGCCACGATCGCTATTGAAGATGTGAACTTTTATAATCACGGCGCTTTTGACCTGAAGGCTCTGCTCCGGGCAGTTTATTCCAACCTGACCGATGGCTACGGTAGTCAGGGCGGCTCCACGATCACCCAACAACTGGCGAAAAAAGCTTTCTTGTCCGATGAGAAAAAACTCACCAGAAAGATCCGAGAATTGGTTCTCGCTATAAGGTTAGAAAAAGAATTCACCAAAGATGAAATTTTAACTCTTTATCTGAATCAGATCCCGTATGGCTCAAACGCTTACGGCATCCAGGCCGCGGCGCAAACTTATTTTTCTAAAAATGTAGAAGCTTTAACTCTGCCCGAAGCAGCTATTCTAGCCAGCTTGCCGCAAGCGCCGTCTTATTATTCGCCGTGGGGCGCGAATTATCAGGAGCTGCTTGATCGTAAAGACACGGTTCTGGAGAAAATGTTCCAGCTCGGTTATATCGATGAAAAAACCAAAGATCAGGCTATAAAACAAAAGTTAAATTTCTCTTCCCGCTCGGTGGGCATTAAAGCTCCGCATTTCGTCGTCGCGGTCCAGGATTATCTTAATGAAAAATACGGCGAAGGCTTCGTGCAAACCGCCGGACTGAAGGTTATCACCACTTTAGACTGGACCCTTCAGCAGATCGCGGAACGGGTCGTTTATGACGGCGCTAAACGCAACGAAGAGTTGTATGCCGGCAAGAACGCGGCTCTGGTGGCTCAAGACGCGACTACTGGCCAGATTTTGGCGATGGTCGGCTCTAGAGATTATTTCGAAGAGGGAGTCGGAAATTTTAACGTCGCCACTCAGGGATTGCGCCAGCCGGGTTCCACGATCAAGCCATTCGCTTATCTAGCCGCTTTTAAAAAAGGCTTTACGCCGGACACGATGGTCTTCGATCTGGAAACTGAATTTGACGCGACCGGCGATCCGGAAAAAAGTTATAAGCCGCAAAACTTCGATGAAATATTCCGGGGTCCGGTTACTTTACGCCAAGCGCTCGGCCAATCAATCAATATTCCCTCAATCAAAACACTTTATTTAGCCGGTATCGATAATTTACTAAAACTTTTAAAGACTTTCGGCGTAACCACGCTCACCGAGCGAAGCCGTTATGGTTTATCTTTAGTTCTCGGCGGCGGCGAGATGAAATTAAATGAGATCGTCGGGGCTTATTCGGTCTTCGCCCAGGAAGGCATTTACCATAAACAAGCGATGGTTCTTTCGGTCGCTCAAAACGGAAAGATGCTGGAGCAATATTCTGATGAATCGGAGCAAGTCATCGAATCGCAATATACTCGCTTGATCACCGATATTTTAACTGACATCGATATTCGTTCCGGTTTATTTGGCGGAAGTTTAGGGTTAACGATGTTTCCAAATCATGAAGTAGCGATGAAAACCGGTACGACCAATGATTATCGCGATGCTTGGACAATCGGCTACACGCCGTCGTTCGTAGTCGGCGTCTGGGCCGGTAACAACGATAACGCTCCGATGCAAAAACGCGGTAGCAGTCTTTTAGCCGCCGTTCCGATCTGGAGCGCTTTCCTCCGGGAAGCTTTACCAACCCAGCCGACCACGACTTTTAGCCGTCCCGATCCGATCTTCACCGATAAACCGATGCTAAACGGCCAGTATATCGTTAATTACTCCGTGGCCGGCCAGAATTATCCACAGATCCATGATCTTCTTTACTATGTGGATAAAAGCGATCCGTTAGGTCCGGCGCCGGCGAATCCGGAAGAAGATTCTCAATTTACCAACTGGGAAGATCCGGTAATTGAATGGGCCAAGACTCATCTGCCTAATTTTGATACTTATAATCGCCCGGTTCCTAGTAATGCCACCGCGCAAGTTTCGGAAGAAATCATCAGTAATAATATTATTTCTCCAAAAAACGGATCTTTTCTTAAAAATCCTCTTTCGGTTTACGCGGAAATAAAAACAAACTTAAATATTAAAACAGTAGAGGTTTATTTTAATAACCAATTAATAGATCGGGTTTTGAATGTCGGGAAATATTATATTTACACTAAAAACCTCTCGCTTCAGAATATTGAACTTCAGAATACTTTAAAAATCCTAGTATTAGACGAACTGAATAATAAATCGGAGAAAGAAATTATTCTCTATAAATAAACTCCACTAATATACGAATATAGCGCTAATATACTAATACATAAATTCGAATATTCGTGCTTGATTAGTATATTCGTTGAGTTACACCGATTTGATCGGCATCAAAATATAACTATAAGACTCGTCCTCCGGAGATTTAATATTCGCCGGTTTAACACTGCCGTTGATTCCAAATAAAAGATTTTCCGAATCCACCGCTTTCAAACCATCCATCAGATAACGCCAGTTGAAAGATATTTCGCTGACTTTCTCTCCTTTTATTTTCGCCGGGATCAGATATTTGTTTTCTCCCAAAGACTGGCTCACGGAATAAATCTCCACCACCTTCGATCCTTCGTCTATTTTTAATTTAATATCGTTGGTCCGGCCGGCGAAGTTACTAACTAGTTTTAAAGCATTCACTAGATAATCTTTATTTAAAATAATCTCCGTTTCGATTCCTTTTGGAATGATCTGTTCGTAGTCAGGATAATCCCCGTCTATAATCCTTGAAATTAGCTCTAATTCCTCGTTTTTAAAAAGAATCTGCGTATTATCCATATAGATCTTAATCGGCTGATTATCGCCAAAAATACGCACAACTTCCGAGATAGTTTTTAATGGCACAATCACTTTAAAACCATGATTAAAATTGTGTTTGAATTGATTGGTATTGATCGTTTTATAGGCCAAACGGAAAGCATCAGTTGCCACTAGTTTCATCAGGGTCATCTGAAAATCGATCAAAACCCCGCTGATCTCTGGCCTAATTTCGGAAATTTGAGCCGCGCTAACCACTTTAAACACCCCGTCTTTAAAGATCGGCGCCTCTATTTCCATATTGTAATCCTCGTTCTCAATCTTCGGAATGATTGGGAACTCTTCCTCTGTAACTCCTTGGATCTTGGCTTCGTAATTATCGGTTTTGAAAATAAGGGTATTATTTTTCGTCTCAAGATTGATCCTTTCGCTGTCGGTATTATTAACAATGCTATATAAAGTCGAGAATGGCACAGTAATGCCGCCTTCTTCGATGATCTTTCCGGAAGTGAATTTCGTAATGCCTAATTCTAGATTGGTCGCCGCGATCTTAATTTTATTATTATAAGTTTTAATTAAAACGTTCCTTAAAATCGGTAAATTATTATTATCCGATACAGCCCTCTCAACGGCTGACAATCCTTCTTTTAAATTACTTCTTAGGATGATGAGTTTCATTCTCTTAGTATTATTATTTATTTAATATAAAGAATTAGTAGTAGTAGTACTAGTAACTGTGGATTTGTGTATAAGTCTTTTTCTTCATAGCTAGTCTGGTTTAATTTGATTTAGAATTTCCGGTTAGTCTGTTAATAATTTTCGGATACTGTTTATAACTTCCGGGTTTCATGAAATTCATTGAAGTTATCCCCAAAATTATTAACTTTTTACTAACTTTTCTTTAATCATCAGAATTTTATGGTTCAACCCGGTATTTTTGTTGATTTCCTGGTTAATTTTCTCGAAAGCGTACATCGCGGTGGTGTGATCTCTCTTCCCCAGCTTATCCCCAATAAAAGGAAACGAAAGATCTAACATGTCACGCAATAAAAACATCGCCACTTGCCTTGGTTCCACTATTTCCTTCTTGCGGCACCGGCCGATAAGGTCTTTGTCGGAAATATCGTAGAATTCCGCCACTGCCTTTATAACCATCGCCGGATTAGTTTGGCTACCGACGTCCTGAACGTTCTCGCTGATGATCTGATCGACGATCTTTGAGGTTACCGGCATGTTTTTAGCCTGCTGATAGAATACTATCCGGTTCAAAATGCCCTCCAATTCACGGAAATTCTTCTTAACCTTAGTCGCCACCTGATCAATGATCTCTGGAGCGATCACCATCTCCTTTTCGGTCATTTTTGACTTCAAAACTGCCAATCTAAGCTCATAATCCGGCTGACCGATGTCGCAGATCATTCCACCCTCAAAACGTGAGCGCAGGCGCTCCTGGAGCGTTGGGATGTAGTTTGGCGAGCGGTCCGAGGAGATGATGATCTGTTTATTGTTTTCGTATAAAGCGTTGAAGGTATGAAAGAACTCTTCCTCGGTCCGGGTCTTGCCGCCGATGAACTGAATATCATCGATGATCAGCACGTCTACCATCCGGTATTTTTCCTTGATAGTTTCCATCCGCTTATTTCGCATCGCCCAAATTACTTCATTAGTGAACTTCTCGGACGGAACATATTTAACCTTTATTTTGTTTTGAGATAAATTCTTTATTTCATTTCCGATTCCCTGGATCAAATGAGTCTTTCCCACGCCAACACCGCCATAAATAAACAATGGATTGTACTTTTTACCGGTGTCTTTGATGATCGCGAGCGCGGCCGCGTAGCACATTTCATTTGCCGATCCGACTACGAAGGAACTTAACGAGTAGCGAGGATTAAGATTGGTTTCCGGATCAACTTTCATCTCGTTGAAGATCATTTGGTTGGAGGCATCCACCGGCTTTGAAGCTTGTTGGACGATCTGTTTAGGCGGATTGTTCTTGTTGTGTACGATAAACTCCACCTTCTTGGTGGTGTCGTCGATATTCCTTAAAATTCCTAGAATTGTTTTGGAATATTTTTGCTCCACCCACTCTTTCGCGAAAGTGCTGGGAAAACTTATCAAAACTCCCCCGTCTTGTTTTTCCAATAACTGGCTGTTGCGAAACCAAGTAATAAAATTAGCTTTTGAAACTTGTAATTCAATTTCAGCTAAAGCTTTTTTCCAAAATTCATCGAGCTCCATGTTTTTTATTCTATTCTTGTTTAGATAAGTAATGAAACTAAGAAACTTAATAATCTGTGCACTACCTGTGGATAAGATTTCTAAATAAAGAACTGATATTGATAAAATTATAGCAAAGGAGTAATATATCTGTATACAATAAATCACTATGTCACGGACTTATCAGCCTAAAAAAAGAAAAAGAGCACGAACCCATGGTTTCTTGAAGCGGAGCCGGAAATTTGGCGGACGCCGGGTATTGAAGGCGCGACGGCAGAAGGGACGCCATAAGCTGTCTGTTTAATGTTAGCTAAGAAATATCGCTTACCAGTTCAGATAGCGCTTAAAAAGCGCTATCGTTCGCTAAAAAGCTCTTATTTTTCGGTTAAAATACTGCCCGGCGACCTTGAATATAGCCGCTTTGGCGTGGTGATTAGTAAGAAAACGGCCAAGAAGGCCGTAGACCGGAACCGGCTGAAGCGAATAGTTTATGACCTAGTGGGAACTAAAAAAGATGACATTTCGGTTGGCGACTATATAATAAGTATATTGCCTCCGGCGGCGAGCTTATCAAAAGAAGCTCTCAAAACCGAACTCTTAAAACTTTTAACTTAAAACTTATACCTTACAACTAACCATGGGATCATTCTTTAACGCAATTCTAATCCAGCCTCTTCTTAATACGCTCGTATTCTTATATGAGTATGTGTCTTTTCAAGATCTCGGCATTGCCATCATTTTGTTAACCATCGTCATTCGGGTAATTTTATATCCCCTTTTCTATAAGAGCCTGCACAATCAATCAATGATGCAGAAGATCCAGCCGGAGATTGAGAAGGTTCGTCACGAACATAAAGATAATAAAGAGAAACAGGCGCAGGTGCTGATGGAGCTCTACCGTACGCACAAAGTTAATCCATTCATGGGATTTTTATTGATCCTGATCCAGCTCCCTATCTTAATTTCTCTCTACCATGTGATCCTTAAGGGTTTTACCCTGGAGTCTTTCAGTAATCTTTATTCTTTCATAACTCCGCCGGCCGTGCTTAATCACTCTCTTCTTGGCTTGATAGATCTTCAGCAATCCAGTATAGTAATTGTTGGTTTGGCCGCTATCTTACAATATTTTCAGGGCAAGCTGGCTTTGCCAAAAAAATCTGGAGACGCCAAAGGAGAAGAGTCGCCAGCGGCGAAAGTTGGCCGGCAGATGGTCTTTATCGGGCCAATCCTGACCTTATTGATCTTAAATAGTTTGCCTGGCGCGGTTGGCCTTTATTGGGCGACCACCTCGGCTTTCTCGATAGTCCAGCAGATCATCGTGAACAAGACACTTTATAAAGAATATGGAGGAGATAAAACAAACAATTCAAAAAACTCTTGAACTAATAGGCTTTAGCGAAGTCTCTGTTGACGTTGACGCTGTAAATAAAAAAGTAATAGTTTTTATTAATGAGGGTGAGTGGCTGAAAAAGTGGCTCCCCTCTTTTGTTTCCGACGTGGAGCGGATAGCAAATTTGATAGGAAAGAAGCAGAATATTTCTCCGATCTTCGTGGATATCAATAATTATCGGAAAGAGCGGGAGAATTTAATCGTAGAAATAGCCAAGGCTGCGGCTAGAAAAGCCACTTCTTCGAAGTCTGAAGTAAAGCTTCCGGCCATGAATTCATATGAACGCCGATTGGTTCATACCGAACTCTCAACCCGACCGGACGTGAAAAGTGAAAGCGCTGGTGAAGGAAAAGAACGGTGCGTGGTGGTAAAGCCCTTATAACACGAATCTAAAAATTTAAAACGAATGCCACAAATAGTATGCGAATAGCGTACTACAAATACGCACACACAAATGTTGTCGACAAGAGATTTATCTAAGGTTTTATATCCAGAGTTGTCTTATAAAATTTGCGGACTTTGTTTCGAGATTCACAATAAGCTCGGCAGATTTTTGAATGAAAAACAATATACCGATGCCCTTGAGCAACTTCTTATTCGAGATAAGGTTATATACGTTAGAGAAACTGCATTGGCAAGGAGCTTTGAAGGCGAGAAAGCTCGGAGAAATATACCAGATTTCGTTATCGATAATACGGTCATAGTTGATTTAAAAGCAAAACGACTCATCACTAAGGATGATTATTTTCAAATGCGACGTTACCTAGCATCTTCCAATAAAAGACTAGGAATTATTGTAAATTTTCGCCCAAAGTATCTGACTCCAAAACGAGTGGCGAATTAGTTATTCGTGGCATTTGTGCCATTTGTGGATTGGTGTTATTAAAGAGCGAGAGAATAAAGTTTGTTATCATATCGATTAATAAAGTACAGTTTATCTCCGTGGACTTCGAGTTGATCAGCATCAATAATTAAATCATCGCTGGAGACGAAGAGCGGAAGCGCGCCGCCTAGTGGCCGATGACCTTCGCTGGATAGCGGAATTATATAAATATTGTCCGCGGTGTAAATTTTGCGTTTCCAGTAATCATCGGGCAGAGCTGATGAGCCAAAAGAGTTTGGGGCGGCGCAGTAAATTTCTATTCTATCCAGATTAAAGGTGCATTTGGATGGCAAGGTGATTAAGTTGGCTAAATTCCCCAGGCTGATGCCGGCAGCATTAACTAGGGCGAGGGAGTTCTGCCGATTTAATGAGCTGAACTTTATTGCCTCTTGTCCGCTTGAGGACCACTTTAAAATAAGGCCAGCCTCATCTTTGATCACGCGGCGGAAAGCGGAGGTTTTCAAATTAAAAGACCACAATGAGCCAGTTAACCCAGCGGTGGCGCGTTCTTTAAAGTAAACCAAGTCCGGTGTGGCCCAATCTATCTCAATATCCTTTTGAGCGGTTCGGAAAACTTCGGTGGAGCGGCGTAGGCTGACATCGTAAGTATAAAGCCGGTTCAGAGTTCCATTTTCCCGGAGATAAACCAGGCGGTTATTGTCGGTCGGACTCCAGCTGACGGCCAGCGTACCGCTTGGTAATCCCTGCCACCCGCTATTAACCGAATTAAAGATTGTAAATGACAGGCCCTGCGGATAGCCGAACCCTACGATTGCGGAAGTTCCATCGGCGGATGACTCAAGCGAATTAATACTTTTTGGAGCCTGGCTACTGACGGTCTGCGCCACGTTGCCGTCAATTTTTACGACTTGGCCCGCTGAGTTTATATAAAATGGAGCGCCATCGGTCTTATTGATCCAGTAAGCCAGAATAGATTCTCCGGAAACCGATTTTGGCTCGTTTTTGAGCCTTGGTTCTTCGGTCGCGATATCTTCGCTTGCAGGAGCGCCAGCGTTTTGGTCAGCCATAAATTGCCAGATTAAATATCCTGAGCCTCCAACCAGTAGGGCTACTCCAATGATTAAAAGAATCTTCTTCATGGATTATTGGCCTAAGGCTTTTTTAAGCTTGTCTTCCTCGCTCTGCCAGAGTAATTGTTGATGCTGAGAGTCCTTTCTCCCCTGTTCATATTGAGCAAACAGTTTTTCGTATTCTTTATTTAATCGTTCAGCTTCGGCTTTATTACCGGCAAGTTTTGCTTCATCTGCCTTCGCGCCAATAACCGCAAGTTGACGATTTAATTCGTCATTGTTAGCTACAATTTCCCAATACAGAGCTTTTGACGCATTCACATTGTTCTGTAGGAGATTGATCAAGTTTTCCTGATTTTTATTGTCTTCATATTGCTGGTTAGCCAGCTTTGCTTTTTCAACGGCCGTTTTAAGCTCTGCATCTCTTTGGGCAGCTGTTAGCTTAGCTTGCTCTAATTCTGTTTCATACTTTTCGAGCAGTTCGCCGATTGAGGTCTTGGTTTTGGCTGTCGGCAAAGAAACCTTCTGAAGCTCCGGCAGAGTAAGGTTGGTAAGGTTAGGATTGATGGCGCGGAGGATGACATACGCGCCAAAGAGAAGCACTAAGCCGATCGCGGCTTGGGTGATGCGGTCGTTGGCGTCTTTAATCTTCGATTCATTACCGGCTGATACGATTCTTTCGATCGCGGCATAAACGATGATGGCCATGCCCAGCAAACCACCAATGCTTAGGCCGAAAAGATAGATGTAGCGTATATACTCACCAGGATTGGTTATTTGAGTAACTCCACCATCGATTGGAATTGGCACGATTAACGTGGTGGGTTTTATTTGCGCAAGAGCAAGATTGGAGGAGATCAGCAGGCCGAAGGTTAAGGAAATAAAAAATAGTTTTTTCATATTAACGAATTATTAGGTTGGTTGAGGCCGAAGCGCTTTCGAGAGCTTGGCGGATATTTTGCGCGCTGGCCTCGAGTTTAACTGAAGTTCCTCTCGATAGTCCCCGTGTATCTAAGTCTAGTATATTCGATGCATTTTCCTCGGTAGCAGCGCCGTTGGCGGTCCAAGTGAAGTTGATCTGATCTAGCCCAGTAATGTTAAAGAAATAAAGGAGCGTTTTTATCGGATTAAGTCCGGCGGATATTAAATTACCTGGAAATGGAGCATCAATCACCAGTTCCGGATTAACTATCGGCACGGTGATAGTTTTGGATACATCATTACCCTTATAGCCAACTACGACTGCCTGAACCGTGGCGTCACCTCTTAGAGAGTCAGCTATGAAAGAAAAACTACGCAATCCCCTGCCCGATTGTCCTAGTTCGTCATTGACGTACCAGCGGATCGTATATGGCGCGAGATCAACGAGACGATTATTTTCCAAGAGATCTACGCCGGCCACTACACGCGCTCCGTTAACTGGCAGGACTTTCCCGGCGTAATCCGGCGGAACGCTATTGCCCGCTTTCCAGCTGAGGAGAAGCTCTGGCGCCTGCTGGGCGGTAGAAGAATTAGGAATCAAGAATAAAGAATAAAGAATAAATACAATAAAAATTAACCCATAATTCTTGATTCTTGATTCTTGATTCTTAGCCACTGATTCTTGATTCATAATTCTGTTTATTTTGAAGTGCTTATTGGTATTTTCGGCACACCGGGCTTTTTAACGGGCATTTTTTGGGCAATGGACTGGATCTTTTGAGCTACTTGGCTCTCCGGATGGCGGTCGGCATAGATCACCATACAGACCCCGATTGTTCTTAACGGCAGAGCGCCGACATAGGGAATAAGCTCAAGCAGGTTCATCGATAAATCATACTCCGCCCCTATCCCTTTCATTCTAAAATATAATTGGGTTATCGGAAATGTCAGGATATCGATGATCCAAAAGTCGTCTAAGGCCAGGAAAACCAGGATGATGCCGATAATATCGGTAAGCGCGATATAGCAAACCAGTAAAAAGGCGATGGGAAGTGAGATTTTGGGCTCCATGTGAGTAATGAATTATTTAAATACTAATTTTAAATTTTGAATTATAAATTTTAATTTAATTTAAAATTGAAAATTTAGAATTTATAATTATTTGTTTTCCAATATCTGTTCCGGCTTGGTGGTGATCACCTGGTCTTCCCCATACGAAGCTACTATCTGGATAGCCACGTGATTCAAGCCGGCGAAAAACAAACCCAATCCGATCTCTGCCTGAAGCAGAAGGTTTTTTTCGGCTTCGCTGAGATTAAAAGTTTTCGCTACGCTATCGATCATCGCCGGAGATTGTTTCAAAAGAAGCTGCATTGAAGAGTTGGTGATGATCGGGCGGCCGAATGGCGAGCTCAAGAAGTCTTCCACGTCTTGAGTGATAGTGCTGATGCCGAGGAAATATTTTCTGGCTCTCTTTACCAGGGCGAACAAGAAAGAAGCGCCATCCGGATATTTCATCATCCACCAGGCCTCGTCGATAATCAGAACACGGCGTTTTAATTGAGCGCGGACGATATTCCAAATGAAGTTGAGTACGATATACATCGCGATCGGACGAAGTTCGTCCTCAAGGTCACGGATCGAAAATACTACAAGACGATTTTTGACATCAATATTGGTCGGCTGATTAGTGAAGCCAGCATAACTTCCTTTGGTGAAGCGATAAAGACGTTCGGCGATCTCGCGGCCGCCCTCCATATTTTCTAAAACAGCCTGCAGGTTTTCCATGAGTGGCGGCCTGGCGGTCGAGAAATCTTTACCAGGCACGATATCAAAAGCCGCGTAAGTTTCTGAGATTGCGCGGTCCAGCAAGGCTTCTTCTTGCGGATTGATCTCGCCAAGCATCAGTTTTACTAAACCGGTCAGATTTACCACGTGAGACTTCAAAACATCCGCCGGATCTTCACCTTGCGGGATCACCGGAATATCAAAAGGGTTGATGTGGCTTTGCGAAGCTAACGAAATCTTAAAGAAGCTCCCACCCACCACATTAGCCAGCTGTTGATATTCATTTTCCGGATCAATAATCAAAACATCGGTGCCAGTCATCAAAAGACGAAGCGCTTCGAGTTTGGTGGCGTAAGATTTACCGGCGCCGGATTTGGCAAAGATGACCATATTGGCGTTTTCGAGCGAGAAGCGGTCAAAGATGATGAGGGTGCTGTTGTGGCGGTTAATGCCGTACAAAATTCCTTCATCCGAGGTTAGTGTGGCCGAGACAAACGGAAAGAACGAGGATAATGGGCTGGAATTGAGCGGGGTGTGAATGTCCAGCTGGTCAGTGCCGAGTGGTAGAACCGAAGAGATGCCTTCGATCTGCTGGAAAAGCGCCGGCTTAGCGTAAACCAACTTACTTTCCAGGACATAAGTGATCTCGGACTCGAGTTTATTCAGATTTTCGATGGTGTCGGCATAAAGCGTGATATAAACTCCGACATTAAAAAGGTGCTCTTGTCCCTGCTGGAGAGAATCTCGGAGCGCTTCGATGTCTTGAATGGCAGTTTCTAAGACCGGATTCCGGACTAAGCCCTTCTCTTGCTGTTCAGCGATCTCCGCCTCCACGATGGCGGCTTTTTTACGGAGATTTTTGAGCGCCATCGGCGTGTCCACCGGATGAACGACGACGGAGATATCTAAAAGATTCGGCAGATTGATGATCGGCGAGAACCAACCGGTCGAGAGATAACGAGGATAGGTGAAAATAAAAAGCGTCTTCGCGAATTTATTGCCGAGCTTCACATAATTCGGATTTACCTCAATAGCCGGTGGGGCGATGATGTTTTTTATTTCTTGTTCCATTATTTTATTGCGCTGGTTCGGCTCGGGCAATTTCTAATCTTTTTTTCTCAATCGATTCTGGGTTGTATAGATTATAAAAAAGTTCCACGATTTCTTCGTTGGCCAAAAGTACCGATCTTAAGCCCATAGAATTCAAGCCACCGATAACCTCGTCTACTCTTTGGGTTAATTGCTGGAGATTCTGCTGGAATTGCGGACCCATTTCTGAATTAGCCGAGGTAGAAGCCTTTTTGCCAAAGATTCCAAAGATCTTATTAAAGATTCCGGCGCCGCCCTTGGTTGGAAGAAAGACCGGATCAAAAGGAACGACCACGAAAAAAGTTTTCGACATGATCGGATTTTGAGAAACGAAGCTTTGCACGAAATCGTGGTATCCGGTTAATTGCGTCTTGAGCAGCTCGTTTGGTTCTTGAGCCTGGATCCCCTCCAAACGGCGCAAATAGTCCTCAATATTCAAACGGCGGGAATGAATAAAGACCTGCACGGAAAAATTCAGTGAATTTAGAAAATTTTGGTAAGCATAAGTAAGCAGTCCTTGCTCCTCCTCGGACTTTAAATCAAAATTAACTCCGCTGACCATCAAAATTTGGCGCAATCCGCCATTTTTTAAGATCAGGGTGTTCTCCTGGACTGTTTCAATATTAATAAACTTCTGCGTCGGTTGAGATTTCGCTTGTGCCATCTTCCTTATTATAACAAACTTCACCAATATACGAATCAAGCACTAATATACGAACACTAGAATGACGAGTCTTTAGAATCTTGCGCCTGTTTCAGCGCTGTCGGTGAAGCCTTTTCTCGCCCAACGATACCGGCTGTGGTCGTCAAAAGTTTGGTCCAAAGGCTCTTAATTGAAGTTTTCCCTTCAGGTGAGCTCATTTGGCCGGCTTTAGGCAGGCGGATTTCGGTCAATTTAAGCGTGGCGTCTTCTCTTTGCCAGAGGTACATTCTTGGCTGCCAAAAGTAGCTCACTATGCTCTTTAAAATGACCGGCAGAGGCCGTCCGTTGAACTTAATAAACGCTAAAGCCGCCGCCGCGGTGCCCAAAATAACAGTGATAATCAGCCAAAGCCAGATTTGGAGCACAAAGAACAAGAAAAAGCTGATTAGCGAGGCCACGCCTATATATAGGAACTGCTTGAGTGTGAGCGGGCCGACTATCTTAGTTTCCGTTTCGATAAATTGTGGAACCTGAAATTGGCTCATTGGTTTTGGTCTGGCTTAGGAAAATTTATCGGCAATCTCACGATTGGTGGACGGAGGGGCTGAAAGGTTGGGCGATTTTGCGGGATCGGGGGCGGGGTTGGAATTTGGCGAACCGGGGGTTCTACGACAACCTTCGGAGGTTCAACTCTTATGGCTATTGGTGTTTGGATTGGTTGGGCTGGTGCCGGAGTTATGCTGTCATTCTGATCCGCCGGCTGGCGGAGAAGAATCTCGAGTTCCTTCGGCTGCGCCTCAGGATGACCGGGCCCCGGTTTCGCGAAATAAATTAATTTAATATCTATATCCGCCTCCCTTCTCAGTTGTCCTTCGATCGGCCGGAGAATTTTTTCTTCGATCTCTTGGGCGATATTTTTGGCGCTATTAAAATCTATATCCAACTCTTCGGAAAGAATATTAATAAATTCACCCGGCTCAATATCTTTGGTAACTAACCGGAGAATGGTAGTCGGAATTATTTTTACTAATGGCCCGGCCATATCCAGCCTTTCATTAATATCAATAACCACATAAGTCGCCCTCTCGGAGGTCAGCCATTCGCGGATTTTATCCGGAAGCTCGTCAAATTTTTTTCTTAAATCAGCTTTATTCATCATCGCCGATAGTTTGTTGGGCAAACTTTAATTTTTTATAAGCAATCTTTTGAGTATCACTTCCGGCTGTTAATTTGGTTTTCTCATCAGCTCGATAGACTTTCAAAATTGACTGCAGAGTAGAAACCTTGCTCTTATCGCCGACTTCTTTAGCTTCGGTAATTTGCTTAAGAGTAAGGGCGATATCTTCATTGATTTTCCGGAGATCCGCGCCGATCTCTTTTTCCATGGTCTTTTTCAGGGCGGATCGTTGAAGTATAGTGCCCCTGCGATAGATATCACTAATTGCCGCTTGACTTAAACCAAGTACAAAATCCACCTCGTTAAACATCTCTTTTTCCACGTCCGCGGCTTTATCGGCGCGCATCTTCTCGGCAATCTGCTTGAGGGTCTTGCCGGTAAGTTTGGCGGTTAATCTTGGGCTCGTAGAGAGCGCGTCTTTAACATTCGGAACGTTTTCGATATTTTTCCTAATCTTTTTGCCGTCCACGATTTCTTCGGTATCGGCAATGCCTGGATTAACCTTTCGTGAAGCTTGAATGAATTGTTCAAGACGCGCGTCCTTTTCCTCCGAAGTTGCCAAGTGCGCGGTTAATCCGCCAACTTCTTTACGCTTAACCGACTCAGCCAAAAGAGCTGCTTGTTCCACCGGACTGATTCTTTCGATTCTTGTAGTTTTTTGGCGTTCAGCAAACTGCTGTTCAGTCAGGCTAGATAGATATTGTTTCTGATAATCACCTACTTCATTAGATCGAGAGGCAGCTACATTCAGCCCCGCCACGGCGGCTTTGCTGCCAGGAATCCAACGCAGGGCTTTAGTATTTAATAGATTGGCGAGAGCATTGGCGCCGGCTTTAGCTGGACGCGTGCCAAGCTCTTGTGCCCCGGCCCGAGCGCCCGTCAATGGTAATCTCGCCGCTTTCCCGGTCGCGCCAATAATCCAGCCCTTGGCGCTGTTCGCCATGCCCATAGCGGTATTCGCGCCAACGGCGCCAAGTTTTTGAGCTACTATTAACCCCGCGAACATCATTCCAACCTGGACTATGATTTGCAAAAAGCCGATCAAGACGCCCTCACTTAGCCCGGAGATCGTTTTAGCGGCCGCGAAGGCTTCCGGACTGGCTTGGCTTTTTAATACCGCGCCGAGTTTATCGGAGGTAAGAATACTTAAGTAAAGGAAGAATGAAATGGCGGGGAAAAATACGTTCCATTTCAAAAAAGTACTCCACCATTCAGAGCTGTGCTTAGCTAGATTCGGGAATATCCAGGCTAACCAGGCGAGTGGCATCACAATCAGCAAGAAGATCAGATAGATATACCGGACAAGGAGCATGAAAGCGATCGCGAAGAAAGTGATTACGAGGGTGGTCATAAATATCGCGGTGGAGGCCACCGAAACGAATGCACTGATATAACTTAATCCGAACTTTAAAATGTCGCCGCTGATATTTTCTGGAACGGCGATTTTAATGCCGCTCAGGCTGCTTACATTCAAGCTTTGCGCCAAATTGGCGGCAAAGTTATTAATATTTTCTGGAGAGGCAGCTTGAATGAAGTAGTTACCAAAAACATTGAAGAAATCGATGATGATGCCGGCAAAAGTGAAGCTGAAGTTGACTAACAAAGCGGCCGCGACCAATTTCCAAATCATCTGCTTAAAGCCGTAGTTTTGCAGGCGGAGCATGGTGGCAAAAGCAATGACAATAATTGCAATGACGAAGCCTAAATTTGTCATACTCAATGTCAATCTGAATCCTTCACGCACAAGAGGGCTGCTAGTAATTTGCGGGCCTAAGTTAATCAATACACCTATAAGAGAGCTGGCGATTGAAATTAAAAATCCCGCCACTATGCCTATCATGTTGCCAACCGCTAATGAGCCCCAGTTGAAAAACTGCATTAAGCCACAGAGTATCCAGCCCGACTGGCATTCAGGCGTTTTTTCTTGCGCGAAAGCCAGCGCTGGTGCCAATAATACCGAAACCATCATTAAACCCAAGAGGAATTTTTTCATTATGGATTGGTTAGCTGGCATTGGGTTAGTTGCAGGTTAAATCCGGCAAGTTTCTGGGTGATGTTGGTAGCTACCTCTTCATCCATTGCTTCAATGGCGGATTTAAATGAAGAAGCATCGATTGGTTTTAAGATGGAGGTAATCGAGTTGTAAATTGTGCCCATCTTGGCAAAATCAGTTTCAGTTTTTTGGAGAGAGGCAATGTCGGCTTTGGCTTGAACCAGCGGATCTATGATCGCCTGATTAGCGGCTTTGTCCGCTTGAAGGAGAGCGATAGTGGCATCGGTAGCGCTGATCTCGTTTAAGATCGCGTCTTTGACTTGCGTTACTACGACTATAGACGGGAAAAGAGGCGTGGCTATACAGATCGTAGTAGGGAGATTGGTGAAGTCTTGATGAAGCTTTTGAAGATCAGCCTTGAACTTGATCAAAGCATCGATGGTCAGGTTAACAATTATCCCAGCTTGTTGACGAGGAACGAGAGTCTGATCGATCTCGTCTAAGAATGTAGTTTTTTGTTGATCGAAACTGTTATTAAGCACTTCGTTGTATATTTTAG
Organism: Parcubacteria group bacterium Gr01-1014_3; assembly: GCA_007376445.1. GTDB lineage: Bacteria > Patescibacteriota > Minisyncoccia > UBA6257 > WO2-44-18 > VMGF01. Next base: position 263,037 of record VMGF01000001.1, read on the forward strand.
TGATGTCATCTTGCTGCTTGTCAGTAATAGATTCTTGCAAGCCGGTCAAACCCTCGGCGACCAGACGATTAACTAGAGAATTAGCAATCGCGCTCGCGTATTCACCAAGCTGTTGGGCGTTTAAGATAAAGTCAAAGTCTTTTCCAACGGCCTTAGATACTAAGTCGCCAACCGTAGAGCCAGGAGTGATGATACGGCATTTTTCCGTGCCATCAGGAAAAAGCTCACATTTCTTTTGTGATATAAATCCATCGCCTGCCTGGGCTTCATTATAAGCGGCAAAGGCGGCCGCGGATTTTCGGATCTCATTTTCTTGAAGGGCCATAATCAAAGCTCCGAAATAGTTATTTCTTGGCTGAAGCGAAGTGCCATAAGCTAGCCAACCGCCATTTCTGAAGTCATTATAAAAATTGTTAATATTTCCGACAATCTTATCGAGAGTGCATTCAGCTTTTTGCGCGAAAGTTGGAATTTTGTAGAAGTTTATCTGGATACCAAAACGGAATGGTTCGCAGAGAAAGCCAGCGCCAAGTTCTTTGGCGAAATCTCCCGCTGCCGCTTGACCAGCATCTTCCAGAAAACCTTTCCAGTCAGTAACGAACTGTGGCTGACCGCCACCCTGGATATAAGAAACAACCTGGTCAACCAAGACATCTAACAGTCGCCGCTTAAGCGTGGAGAGGGCAAAAGTTTCCAGCCAATCCAAAATTTGTTGCGCCGCTGACTTGGTTGTAGCGGCGGCAATCGCGGCTGCCTGGGCATGTATAACAGCATCGGCTATCATAACTGGAATAGCGGCTTTGGCGGTTGGGATTGGAAACGACCCGATGGTCTGCATCAGTATCGTGATTCCTAGAAGGATTGTTAAGATTCGTCTTTTCATAGTTAGATTGTCAGGCCATTTTGCGACATAAATTGAGTGATCTTTTGCCCTAGGCTGGCAAGCTGGTTCTGAATGTCCGGCATCATTTTACCGGCCACCAGAGCTTTTAGCGGGTCATCTTCATAATTGGCTAGGCTGGTGAAGATGTTTTTTTGAATAGTCAGCAATTTGATTTCTTCTTGATGAATGCCGGATAGTACTTCCGGAACATTCAGTGAGTAAAACTGATCAAGCGTCTTTTCGTAGGCCAGTACTAGCTTCTGGAAGTCCTCAGTGTTCGGTTTTTGAAAGTCTATACCGAGAGTAGAGAAGTTACCGGTAAGTATTGATCGGAAATTTTTTAAATAATTACCCCAAACGGTTTTATCGGAAGTCTTTATGATCTTTAACGCGGCAGCTTCGATGCTTGGGCTAAGATCGGGATAGTTGATATTGCCAAGCTCTGCCTCTAAAACTTTTTGCGCTAACTTATCCGGCTCAAGCGCGTTGATTTGTTGTTGGCCGCCAATGACCGAAGGACCTTCCGGATTTAATTTAATAATTTCTTCGGTGATCTTTTGAGAGAGTTTATTTAGCTCAGCGCTGGTGGCTTTTGGTTCATTCATATCTATGAAAGAAGGCAGCTGTTGCGGATTGGCTGAGAGATTAGCGATTCCCGTTTCTGTACCAGCGCCGTTTTTTTCACTAACGATAAAAATTGCCAGAGTAGCCGAGCCGGCCAGGAGTAAAATCGCGAGTATGTTTTGAAATTTGAACATCTTGTGGTGAGTTTACCGAACCATTATTGAGAGCACCAACAAATTCCCAGCACCCAGAGCGCGCCCTGAGGTGGCGGGCAGAGAAGATTTAAACAACCAGGTATGGTTCCACTGGGTGTATGAATATCAAACGGCGGACCGGCTACCGCGTAGAATCTTGGGACAGTCTGCGGAGTATAATCACCTCCTTGGCGCCAGACGGTCGGATTATGAGTGGCTTGTCTGGCGAAAAACTTCTCAAATCCTGTAAAGGTATTAAGGGATGGCCGGGCCTTCCAGAAATCATAGGCGCTGATGCCAGATTTCAAGGTTTCTTTAACAGTTCGTTGCGGATTTTTGAGTAGCTCTAAACGAGTTGGCTGTGAAACAGCCAACGCATTGGTGGCGAGTGAACCGATAAGGATAAAAACCGCAATAAAGCCTGCTAGACGCATACATTAATTATACTCTCACATAGAGGAAAACCTAAAGGAACTTATTCACAAGCGCGCCGTAAGGCGCGCGAGTCAAAAGTCCATAAAGTTCGTAAAGTCTATAAGGCAAAAATTAGAAATGATTTGCTAGGGTTTTTAACATATCAATATCGAGATTTTGGGGGCGAATGTCGGGTTTTAGGCCTATTTGTTCGAGAATTTTAGTAATTTCAGCCTTATTTTTACCAAGCCCTTCGGTTTTACTCAGGGCAAGTCCCTCAGATAAGTTATTCAGCAGGGTCTTTCTAGGCTGCTTAAAAGCGATTTTTATGAATTTATAGTATCGTTCCGCCTCCTTGATTCTTAATTCTTGATTCTTGATTCTTAATGTTATTATTGCCGAATCAACTTCCGGCGCCGGATCAAAATCGGTGGATTTCAGATTCATCAGGATCTTCGGTTCAGCCCAGAACTGCGTGGCGGCCGAAAGCAGATTCATCCTGGGTGGTTCGGCAATTATTCTTTCCGCAACCTCTTTTTGGATCATTAAGATGGTGAGTGCCGGTTTTCCGCCAGCTGGCGGATTCAGTTCGCTTAATACGCGCAGCAGTTTTCCGGTGATATAGTAAGGGATGTTTCCAACCAGTTTCCAGTTGTCAGTTTTCAGTTTTTCAGTTAAATCGGGGAGAATTTTTAATGCATCGCCTGTCAGTATTTCAAACTGATTAACTGTAGCGCTAGCGTAACTCATTAACTGATTCGCTAAACGCGCGTCTTTTTCGATACCGATGAAATTACAACCGACTTTTCGGCATTCTTCGATCAGAGGAATGGTTAACGCTCCCTTGCCCGGCCCGACCTCGATGACGGTTTCGCCAGTTTTCAGCTCTAAAGACGCGATTATCTTTTGGATCGCGGCTTTATTTTTTAGGAAGTGCTGACCTAGTTTTTTTGGCATGGGTATTCACAGGGTAAAAGTTTTTATGGCATAATTCAAGGATGGAAGAAACAAAATTCCGACCCAAAACTGAAGAGGAGGTTTTATTGGAGTCCACAATTTCTGGCGCGGAAAAGAAAGAACAGGAAGCTCAACAAAAAGAAGCCGTAGAATCTTCTATGGAAGAGGTAGTTAAAGAAAAGGAACAAGAAAAAGCGGGATCAGTTATAAACAAAGCCGCGGAAGAAGTTTTGAGGGGACAGATAGAGGATATTTTTAAGGAAGCAGAAGTTCAAAACAAATCTGAAAAAGAAGCCGTGGCGCGCAAGAAAACCTCCGGGAGTATTTCTTGGGAAAATTTAGCTAACGAACAAAAGAAGGAGGAAGAGGAGAAAAAGAAAGAAAGTTGGTTCTAGGAAAAACTTTTTTACCAAGTATCTTCGATATACGAATCTTCTTCGTTCGGAAGATTGTTTTTGTTGCCGCTGAGGTCGGCAAATTCGGTCAGTTCCGGCGGAATTTCATACACAAATCTTGATGGAATGTGCGTAAAAGTGAGGCAGAGCCGTTTTCTTGCGCGAGTCATGGCCACGTACATCAGACGCCGCTCTTCCTCGATTTCATCCAATGATCCATAGGACATTTGATGGGGCAAAAGGCCTTCATTACATCCCATTACGTAAACTTGGTCGAATTCCAGGCCCTTGGAGAGATGAATGGACATGAGATGGACAGGGTTTAGGGTATAGCGATTAGCGTTTAGGGATTCATTGGCCGGCATATCGTTGGCTTGTAGCAATAGCACCCGTTCCAAAAATTCCGGCAAGGATTTAAATGTGCCGGCAAAAACTATTAACTCGTTTATGTTTTCAGTCCTCTCTTTTACATTGTCGAATTTTTTTCCGAGGTGATCAAAGTAGTTGGTGTTTTCCAGGAAATAATTTATCAGTTCTAGGATCGAGAGTTTTTCGCCGAGGCGCTGAAGCTCCCCGATCAGCTCGCCGGTGATCTTTTTCGGAAAAGTTTTTTCCAGGCGGTCAATGCTGACACTATCCTTCGGATTGGAAGCAACGCGTAAACCGGCAAGAATATCTTTTACCTCTTTTCTTTGATAAAAACGCAGTCCGCCGAAAATTTTATATGGAATCTGGTTCATGATCAGCGATTGCTCGATCGCGCGGGATTGCGCGTTGGTCCGGTAGAGAATGGCCGTAGTTTCACTATGACCATGACTATGACCAATGACCAATCCTTGTTTTTTATTGTCATTGTTATTTGTCATCGTCAAGATGTTTCTTGCGACATACCGCGCTTCCTCATCGGCGTCATAAGCCTTAACAACCCAGATCGGATCTCCGGCCTCATTATCGGTCCAAAGAGTTTTCGGAGTTTGCATGGAATTTTTCTTGATCAGCGCTGAGGCGGCGTTAATAATGTTGGCGGTAGAGCGGTAATTTTGCTCCAGCTTTACGATTTTCGCCTTCGGCCAGTCCTGTTCGAAGTTCAAAAAATTGCGGAAGTCCGATCCGCGGAAACGATAAATGCTTTGCGCGTCATCGCCGACGACGCTGATATTTTGGTGTTTTTCAGCGAGCAAGCGGATCAGGCGATACTGGCTGGTGTTTATATCCTGATACTCATCTACCAGGACCTGTTGGAAGCGGTTTTGATATTTGGTTAAGATTTCCGGATGATCCTCAAAAAGACGCACCGGTTTTTCTATGAGGTCATCAAAATCAAAGGCATTATTTTCCCTAAGAGCTTGTTCGTATTTATTGAAAAGATGAATGAGCTGCGGCTCCAGATATTCTTTGGGCGCGATCAGTTCATTTTTTATTGAGGAAAATTTATTCTGAAGCTTTATGGGATTGGCGGCCTCCTTGGAAATGTCCAGCTGTTTCAAAATTTGGCGGATTAAACTTAAGGAATCGTCGTTATCATAAATCGTGAAGTAAGCGTTCCGGCCGAGTAGCTTCGCCTCTTCTTTCAAGATTCTTACTCCCAGCGAATGGAAAGTACCTATAAACAAATTTTCAATTTTCAATTTTAAATTTTCAATTCGGTTTCGCATTTCATTGGCGGCTTTATTGGTAAAGGTTATCGCGATGATGTTGGCCGGGTTTACTCCCCGTTCGATGATCTTCATCAGGCGAGTGGTTAGGGTCTTGGTTTTGCCGGAACCAGCGCCGGCGGCGATCAAAATAGGCCCATTTCCATGGTCTACAGCCTCTTGCTGCCTGTCATTCAGTCGATTGTTATTTTGCTCCATTTATGGTATATTTAGGCTATTAGTACGATCGTTAGAAAACTGATAAAGAAGCTATCTATTACAACCGCATTACCGGTTGTTTTCGTTCTATCAGGAATTCTATTAAATCTACTTGTTTTAGGTGGTAACAAGCAACCCCAAGAGTCTCTTGGTGGCCCGTTTTTGGCCCAAGTTGCCGATGCTTTCAGTCAGGAGTCTAATGAAGTTTCGGCTTCCGAGGGAGCGATCTTTGAAGAAGATTTTACTTTGGCCGAAGGCGGAGATAATGCCGGTGGCTTCGTGCTAGTGGACGCCGATTCTTTATTGGCGGTGAATAATCCCCTGAGTACGATCTTGCCGACTCGCGATGGATTAATTATTTATAAAGTTCAAAAAGGAGATTCGCTTTCTAAGATCGCGGCTAACTTCGGCATTTCGCTTAATACTATTTTCTGGGCGAACCAGAGCGTGAAGAACAGCATCAAGCCTGGCCAGGAGATCGTGATCTTACCGGTGTCCGGCGTGCTTCATCAGGTTGAAGACGGCGATACCGTGGATAGTTTGGTGGAACTTTATGGCGCGCCGCGCGAGAAAATTTTAAAATATAACAAGATCGTGGGTGGCTATCTGAAGCCTGGCGTGACTGTGGTGATTCCGGGCGCGAATCCGAAGAAAGGATTAACGACCGTTTCCGTAAAAGACTTGCCGAGCTATCCGGGATATTTTATTTTGCCGACGATCGGTTGGAACTGGGGAAATTTGCATAACTATAACGCTGTCGATATCGCCAACTCTTGCGGCACGCCTGTTTACGCGGCGGCTGAAGGCTTGGTGGCTGACGCGAAATCTTATGGCTGGAACGGCGGCTACGGCCACTATATTGAAATTGAACATCCAAATAAAGCGATCACTCGTTATTCTCACATGCAGAAAAACGCGGTCTCGACCGGAGACTATGTGGTTCAGGGCGATCTGATCGGCTACATCGGCAACACCGGCAACGTGCACGGCCCGACGGGATGCCATCTTCATTTTGAAGTCAGAGGGGCCAGGAATCCATTTGCAAAATAAGGGCTCCAGACAACTACTTTTTCGAAAACAGAATAATCCGGCTCCAGCAGCCGGATTTTCTTCGCCCTCGGCACGCCGGTCCGACCTTTTGGTCGGACACCGATCTTAGGATAGACCAGCCGGCGCGCCTCCGGGATGTTCCGAAAAATCAGTTGTCCTCCGCTTTGTTAACTAAATGAAAGATTTTTATATAAAAAGCCCCCATTCTGTTTAACAGAATGGGGGCGATGTTTTATTTCGTTTCTCGAATTACCATTTCGACCAGCACTTCTTCGTAGTGACCGATCAATCCGGCAGCGCGTCCGAGCATGGCTCGGTAGGTGTTATGCCATCCCGGACGTTGGCTCGCGTTGATGACCATGCCGTAGCAGGTCTCGAACCGATCCAGAAATTTATACACCGTTCGGCTGATGAAGATGAAACGCTTGATCAGAAGCTTCTGCTCTTCGTGGTTAAGCGCCGGTCCATCTTCGAGCTCTTTGGCGAGGATCATTTCCTTAACGAACTTGCTCAGCTCGCCAATCACATCGCCGAGACCCGCCAGCCAGCCTGGGAATGGGATGCTCAGCTTGTGATGCCGCTCTTCGGGAGGCAGAGCTTCTTCGGTTGATACCAGTTCGTCGAGACTATCATCAGCTTTCGGATCCCCCATCTTGTACCAGAGATTCTGAAGAACTTCCTGGGTCCGCTTTTGGATCGTTGCCCGGTCTTGGGCATACTCGGGATGCAACAGCGGCACAAGATGAAAAACTCCCTCGGCCTCCACTACTTCGCCACCGGATTCGGTGTCCTTTTCAGAGGCGAAGTGCAGGGGTAGATCAAGGTCCGAAAGCTCTTTCCAAAGGTCTGCGAAGATCTGTCGGAATTCGTCAGCCTTGCTAAGGTCACCATACTTCAGAGCCTTGATAAATTCTTTTGAGGTTTTGACCAATAAGTTCGCGACCGCGTAAGATCCGCCGATATCACGGCGCTGCTGCTCCGACTTGTCTTGAATGCTTTTCGAAATCCGATCGATATCATCGATTACCGGATTGCCCATGAGCGTAAACAGACGCTCTTCAAGCTCTCGCATTTGTCGAACCATACTAAAAGCTCCTAAAAAAGAGTGAAAAGAACCATTGCTCGAAATGAGCAGAGTTCAAAGTTTTGTTCTTTTGTTAAAGAACTCATCATTAGTGGCTAGATTCCGCTTCACCCGCCATAGGCGGGCAAGCTTGCAAAGACTGCTAACAACTAATGATAAATTCTCTAATTTTTAAAAAGGTGCCCCAGTGGAGTGTTTTGCACACTCCACTGGGGCGTTGCTGGTTCTCGCTTGATCAGCCGTTGCGGCTGATTAGACCCGACGCCGGAAGTCCCTGCCTCCCCGGAAGCCGTGCTTCGCGGAGCGGTTGACCTCGCCGAGGGCGTTGACGTTGGATCCAAGCTTGGTGAGCTTGGCCCGACGCCTTTCGTCCTGGGCCTTGACCTCGCCGATTTCCGCCCCCATCTCCTCCGCGATGCTGGTGGCTTCGGCGTGGGTGTGACCGTGGAAGATCCTGGAGTCCGTGCCCTGAGGCAACGTTTCCCGGTAGTCCCTCACACAGTCACGGCAGATCGCGCCGACTCGGAAGGTTCCATCCTCGTTCGGGAGAACGAAGAAGTTCCCGCTCCGATACGGCTCACCGGTCTTCTGGTTGATGACCGGCCTGTCGTCCTTCACGGAGGTCCAGGACATCGCCTGGAACTCCTCTTCGCCGATGTCGCACATCGCGAGGCCGGAGGTCGTGTCGTCGGGGCGAACGTCGCGCAGCGTTTTGAGCTGCTCGGCCTTCGTGCCTTCCTCGGTGAGCTTGTCCTGCAGCCAGACGATGGCTTCCTTCGTTTCCGCCAGCGTGAGCTGACGTCCGAGGCCCAGCGCCCGGTTCTTCAGGATCTGGAACCGCAGCCGGTAGTTGAAACCGGCCTTGGGATTCACCGGGCTGGGACGGGTGTCCGCGTAGCCCCCGGCGATGAGGTAGTCCTGCGCCACGGGGGTGACACAGTAGCCTTCCAGCGAGAGGGGCTTGTACCCCTTCGTCTTGAGCTCCTTGTTTTTCTCGGCCATCTCAGCCGACGTCATCGGCTTGTCGCTCCGTTCGCGCTTGACCGGCTTGTCCGCCATCGGGGCGGGCTCGCTGCCTTCTGCCCGAGCCATCTTGAGGCCCTCGGCTCGCTGGTCCTCTCGGACCTCGTCCTTGCCATTCGATCCCTTCATGAAAAACCTCCAGAAAAGGAAACCAAAAAACCAGAAGTTACTCCAAAAAATCAACCTCGAGCCACATAGCTAGAGGCCGGAGTAACGTTGTGCCCTTGTTTAAGATCTGCGCTCATTATAGCAGATAGGGATATTTTGTCAATACCCCGCCAGAGGCGGGCAAGCCCCCCATCTGCCTTAATTCAAAGTGCTTCTGGTTAATAAAACACCCCAGTTTAGCCACAGGTTTCGGTTGACATTCTCGGTTTTTATTCTTAATATATCGGTGGTTGTTTTACAAAGGAGTATTACCTTGGAAGATCGAAGCGAGCGTCATGTGAATTTCGTTGACCTATTGTTTGTGGATATCGATGGCATGCGGAAGGCAGTCAGCATGCCTTACGAGCGCTATGCAGCCGGCATGAAAGAGGCAGCATTAAAAAAAGCTGAACAGAAGGACAAGGAAGACGTAGAATTTTACAAATGGTTTGACGGCTCTTCGATTGCTGGGTTTAATTCAATCGAAAACAGCGACATGCGACTGAAGCCGGACGAGAGTACTTTTCATGTACTTCCCTGGACCGAGTCTCCATTTGAGACGGCTGTGGTTTTGTGCGATGTGCTTACTAAAGACGGTGAGCCATACACGGATGATCCTAAGCAAATGCTCAAGAATATCTTGGAGCGTTATAAGAAAAATGGCTGGCTTTATAAAGTTGGCTCCGAGGTCGAGTTCTTTATCTTGAAGAAGGACGGCGATCGCTGGGTGCCGCATGACGCTGGGGAATATTTCCATTTCAAGCCCGGCGATGAAGGTGAGCGAATGAGGCAAGAAATCTGCAACTATCTTTTCCGAATGGGCGTGAAGCCCGAAGCGCATCACCACGAGGTTGCTCCAGGTCAGCACGAAATCGCGATCGAATTTGATGACGCTGAAAAGTCCGCGTTAAACATTTATCTTTTGAAGATGACGATTGAGTATGTGGCGAGCCAGCATGGTTATCGCGCGACCTTTATGCCAAAGCCCTTTGCTGGCATGAACGGATCCGGCATGCACACGCATCAGAGCGTTTCTGACCTGGAAGGCAAGAATCTTTTCTATAATCCGGAAGAAACCGAGAAAGACAAAAGCCATCTTTCGGATCTGGCCAAAAAGTTCATGGCCGGCCAGCTGAAGTACCTGGAGAATATGTGCGTCTTCATCGCGCCGACCGTCAATTCCTACAAGCGCCTGATTCCCGGATATGAAGCCCCGGTGTATGTTTGCTGGGGTAAGCAGAATCGCTCTGCCGCTCTGCGTTTGCCGGCGATGACTAAAGAAGAGATGGAAAAGGGCATGCGCGTTGAGCTGCGTTGTCCAGATCCCAGCTGTAATCCCTACATCGCCTATACCGCCATGGCGATGGCTGGCTTTGAGGGAATGGACGGAGCGCCGGGTATGAGCGGCTTGCCAGAACCGATCGAAGAGAACGCTTACAAGATGACCGCTGATGAGAGGGATGAGCGGAACATTTATTCTCTTCCCAGTAATCTGGATCGAGCGATGACCGAGGCCAACATTTCCAATCTGCAATCCCTTGCTTTTAATGAAAGCTTTATGCAGAAGTTCAGCGACCGGAAGCGCGCCGAGTGGCGCGACTACCACAGCTTCCAGGTGACGCCTTGGGAAATTGAAAAATATTTGTGAATTAAAAAAAGCTCCGACATTATGTCGGAGCTTTATATTTTTAAAAATTCAGGTCGCAGATTCGAGCGGAGGTTACGCCCTCTAACTTTTCGATTCCGAAAGTTACTTCCATCAATACGGGAGGTTTTCCGGAGAAATCCAGATCTAAGATCGTTACCGCGTGGCTACGATTTTTATTGGATTTATTGAGAGAGCCGGCGATATTGTAGCCCAGGCCAGCCGCGATTCCAGTGATCTGTGTCAGTATTCCGGGAGAATCCTTGTGATGCACCAGAATCCGATTCTGGCTTTTTCCAGCCGGAACCAGGAAGTTGATCTCCGGAAAATTCACCGAGTTTTTCACATACCCAAAGCGGAAAAAATCATCAAGTTGTTTCGCCACCATCGTGGCCGCGTTAGTTTCGGCTTCTTCGGTTGAAGCGCCGAGATGCGGGAAGAAAATCGCCTGCCCGCTTACGGCTTCGCTTGCGAACATCCGGTCATAGAAGTCGGAAACATATTTAGCGAGGTGTTGGTTTTGGAGCGCGTGCCGGACGGTGACCGTGTCGATCATCTCGCCGCGGGCGAAGTTTAATAGCTTGACGCCGCGTTTCATCTGATTAAGAAATTCTGAGTTCACCATTCCAGTGCTTTCGGGAGTAAGCGCGGAGTGCAGGGTTACGTAATCCGCGACTTCGAGCCCTTGCTTAACGTTCATCGCAACGTGAATTCTAGAGTCGCGGATGTTCTCCGATCGGACGAATGGATCATGCCCGATCACCCGCATTCCTAGGGCGACACACATCTCCGCTACTTCCATCCCTATTTTTCCGAGTCCGATGACAAAGATAGTTTTTCCGGCCAGCTCCGAACCGACAAAATGAGACTTTACGGATTCGGCGTCGATTGTCTCACTAGCCGCGCGAATCATCATCGTAGCCGCGATTGCTGGTCTCGCGGCAGCCAGCAATCCAAAAAGTACCAGCTCTTTCACCGCGTTGGCGTTCGCGCCTGGCGCGTTGAAAACAGCGATCCCCTTCTGATTGCACTGCTCGATTGGGATGTTGTTCACGCCGGTCCCGGCCCGCCCAATGGCGATAATGCTTTTTGGAAGATCGGTCTTATTGAGATCATGCGAGCGCACAAAAACTAGATCGGGATGTTCTTCCAGAGATACTTCCTGGTACTGATTAAACTGCCCATTAAGAATGTCGCGAGAAATCTTGTTGAGCACCGCGATACGCAACATCCGCACCTCCTTATATGTAAAAGGACGCTTGTATTTTAGCGATTAATTATTAAAAACGCAAGATAATTTTAAATTCTCAATTTTAAATTTGAAATTAAATTAAAATTTATAATTAAAAATTTAAAATTAAAAAACCCCTGAAAACCAGGGGTTTAAACTATTTCCACCAGAAACCAGGACCAACCCGCATGCATCCGGATCCGATGAGCGGAGCCGCGATCATGAACTTGATCGCTGTTCCGAGAATCGAATGAGCGAAGCCAAGCAGATAAGCATTCCGGGAATATTTCAGGAAGAGATAGCAGCTGGTGCTGGCCCAGAAGAAAGTTCCGATAGTCAGCACTGGATTCGGGAGGTGCAGGAAAGCGAAGAATAATCCTACGATCAGCGCGCTCTTCCACTCGCTTTTGACGAGCTGGCCGATGCGGTTGCTGAAGTAGCCGTTCAAAAGTCCTTCCTGAACGACCGACCAGATCAGATACGGACCTAGCGCTTGCTGGTATAGCTTGTCCACGAAGTTTTTACGTTCGTAGAATCTGGGGTCGATCAAGTAGCCGATTGCGACTATGATGATTACCGCGCTTAGTAAAAAGATCGCCAGTGGTTTTGCGATTCGGAGAGAGTCCGGGCAAAACCCCATCGTCTGTCCGTTATCGCCAATCACACAAAGTTGATCACCCTTCTTCACGCGATCACCACGCTTAACGGATGTGGCGACTACATGGGAGAGGGTATATTCTTTCGTTTCTTTTTCGGTCTTAATTTCGATAATCGTGACCAATCCTCGATTTTCAATTTTCTCAATTAATCCGCCTTCTTCGGCTAGATAAAATTGACGGCGTATCCAGCTCCGGATGATCAATATCATCGAAGCGGTGCCAAGAATCACCGAGAGCCAGGCGCCGATCGCGAAGGCCCAGATCGTGGCCGTGATCATTACGCAAACCAGGATCGTTTCGTTCCTGAGTGATTTTTGTTCCATGCGTCACCGATTCCTCAAGGTTCCACCAAGGCTTGAAAGGCTGTATAAATACGCCTTCCAGTTTCCGGTCCTAAAGATTTAGCGCGTTCCTGCTTGTATTTCGGTAGATCGAAATCTTCAGTGGGCAAAATGTAGCCAATTTCATCATTAGCAAGACCAAAAATCATTATTTCCGCTCTGCCGCCGCGCCTAAGCATTTGCTTTATCTTTTTCGCGAGTCCAGGCGTAATTTCTCCCGGCACCATCAAAATCACTAGATCGGCAAAACGGATTACGCTAACTTCGGTATTAATTATGCCGTTGGCGTAAGTTTCGGAGAATGTCGGAATCAACTTTGTTGCAATGGCTTTTTGGAAAAATTCATTTTGAAGCGGTATCGCGACCACAGCCTTTTTAATCGCAAAGTCATTGAATGTGATTAAGCGCTGACAAGAAAATTTATTTTTAACGCGAAGAGCAATCAGATCCCCAACTTCTTCGGCCCTTTCAAACCCCTTTTCTTTCGCTAGAAAAGTTTCTGGATGGATTGAGACCATTCCACCGAGAGCGCCGTTGACGTATAAAGCGACTCCTCCAAATCTTTTTTCAATTTCTTTTACTACATAACCAGGAAAGTCGGCAGTAATTAGTCGATTATTTTTGCCCAAAGCTTCCGGGTGACAAGCAAAATTTACTAAAGTAGCAATCGTTCCCATTTTTCCCACCGCGGTCAAAAAATTGATATCGCGGTCTAATTCGGTTGATTTCCAATTAATAGATATCTCGCCGCTATCCGCTTTGCCAAAATAAAGCCGGACGGGTTCAAGATTTTTGGCAGTTGCCTTAAGAAGCTCAACAATTTTCTGCCGGACTTCCGACATATAATTTTCATCCCGACCAACACCAAATATACCAAGAGAGTCTGGACCGGAATGATTGTGCGTTGAACAAATAAAAATATTTTCTTCCTCAGCCTCTTTTCTTATTTGAATCAAGTCGTACGGTAAAAATCCGACAAGATCTATTGAAATAATTGCCAATCGTTTGCCGGACTTCGGTTCTAGAATGAGGCAGCGAGCATATAGATCGTCATGAATTCCCAATGCTCGACGATCTTTATGAAGGTAACCACCCATCGGTATTCCCACTGGAGGCGTAATAGAAATAGAAGCCGCGCCCGCGCGCAAATAGCCATCGATTTCTTCCTGGCCAATAAAACAACAGCCTGACAAAAACAAAATCACCAGAAAGCGCATTTTTTACCTCTGTCAAAAAGCCGCATAAACTATACAATAATTCCTGTTATTTTTCAAATAAAAACCCGCAACAAAAGTTGCGGGACTTAATCCAAAAATCCTGGGCCGACCCTCATGCTGCCGTTACCAAAGAGCGGATTAGCTATGAAATATTTTATGGCCGTTCCCAGAATCGATTGGCAGATGGTCAAAAGGTACAGGTTTCGAGATCTAAGAAAGAAATAGGCTCCGCCAGCACCGAAAATGAAAGTCGTGGGCGCAAGCACCGGATTAGGCAAATGAATGATTCCAAATAAAGTTCCAGCAACCAACGCCACCAACCACCTTTTTTTTAGGGCCTTTTCCAGACGATTGGTGAAATATCCCTGCAACAGCAGTTGCTGAATAAATGCCCATATCACATAACCCTTGAGTTGGATATAGAATTTTTTCCAAAAATCAGGCTTTTGTGAAGATTCGGGGAAAAAAGTGAAGAATATAGCAATCATAACCCCAAAAGAAATTGTGGTTAATAACAGTATCGGCAGAGCCTGACTAAAATCTGCTGGTTGGATTCCAATATGTTCTAGGGTTTTTCGACCGGCATTTTCTTTATTTTCCTTGTAATAAAGTTGCCAACTTCGAAATATCAATATGAGAATAGCGACCACGGCAATCATTGCGATTGATTTAGGAAAAATCCATACAATGCCCATTATTAATCCAAAAACCACAAAGATTTCTGTCACTACACACCTCTCAAAATGAGCCACCAGATGAAGTCAACACTTGCATGGAGAACGACCGCGGCGGTCAAGGATTGTCGCCGCCAGTAGATGTAGCCGTATGCCAGTCCAGCAAGCGTTGCGAAACAAACATAATGCCAATTCGGATAATCGAAGGAGCCAACTTTGTTATTGATGTGAGCAAATCCGAAAATAAGCGACGATGTGATAATCGCCACCGTCGGCTTCAAGTAGTTCCCCAGCACATTCTGAATAAGACCTCGGAAGATAATTTCTTCTGCTAGCGCTGGAGCAAATAGAAAAAGTAGATATACAATCGGTACTGCTATCGGATACTTTTCCGCGACTGGGTTGAGCGCTAGTTTGGTAAAACCAATAGCCAATGTGATGGGAATGATTGGCAACGATAGGCCACCGATCATCAGTCCAATCATTTTCCAGTCGCCCTTATTCATTTTAAGATCGAACTTCAAATCGATTTTTCGAATTTCCATCACCATGAGAACGAAAACGATAGCGGTATAGGCAGTCAGCGGATAACCAATGCCACCGATTTTCCAACTCTTCAATATCCAACGGAATTCCACCGGCAGCCAAAGCAACACCGTGAACAAGAGCAAAACCAATCCAAGCTTGCCACTTCCGTTTCTTGTAAAATAAATAAGCAATGTCGGCGCCATCAGATAGACAGCGAGACGGCCGAATAGCTCTAAATTACAATTGCCAGCAATGTACGTGAGTACGAAGTTTAACGCCAAGATAGCTGTAGGGATCAAGAAAATCCGCCAAGATTTTTCCTTAAACCAATTACCGACTTTTTCTCGTATTGCGCGCTTTGCTAAAAAGACAATTATGACCAATACGAAAAAAGTTCCGATTCCGGCAATAATTTTTGCCACCATCTTTACCCCCTAAACAAGTTATCAACGAACGCAAAAAGAATACAAGAAAAACCGACTTTTGGCAAGCCGGTTTATATTGGTTCGGTTAACTCACCACGAGTAGCTCAGCTATCCCCTTTTCAAGGGAAATCTTCGGACTCCAGCCAAGAAGTTTTTTGGCTTTGGTGATGTCAGCGCAGGAATGTTTTGGTTCAATGCGTGGCGGAAGATAGATGCGAGGTCCGCCGATCCACTTTGCGATCTGATTTACGCTATAACTTTTCGGCGTTCCGATGTTGATCACTTCTCCCTTCCCCACCTTTTTACCTTGCATCGCGAGAATGTTTGCTCTAACCACATCACTGACATGCGTAAAGGATCGAGTTTGCTCGCCATCTCCGATTATTGAGAGCGCCTGTTTGGCGGATTTCTGGTTCAAAAAAGTTTTCACCACACTCAAATAAGACCCGGCGTCCGCCATTCGTGGACCATAAACATTAAAATATCTAAGCGAGACGGTTTCCATATTATATAGAAGCGCGAAGATACGGGCGTATTCCTCGCCGATATATTTTTGTAAACCATACGGACTCATCGGGGCGGGTTTTAATTCTTCATGTACCGGTAGAACCTTGGTATCTCCATAAGCGGACGAGGAAGCGGAGTATACTATCCTTTTTACTCCGGCATCGCGGGCGGCCATCAGAACATTCAGCGTGCCGTTTACATTGGCCTCGTGGGTTTCAATTGGTTTCTCAATTGAGAGCGGGACGCGCGGAATCGCGGCCAAATGAAAAACCCCGTCCACGCCTTTAAAGTGCGGACGGAGTTTTTTGAGCTTAGTGATGTCGGCTTTAATGAATTTGGCCTTTTTATGGATATTGGATTTTTTTCCGGTCGAAAGATTATCTAGGACGGCCACTTCGTGCTTTTGTTTAATAAGCTCATCGACTAAATTCGAACCTATGAATCCCGCTCCCCCCACCACAAGATACTTCATATATAAACTATAACACCGCTGACGCGGTGTTAGGTTTTGTTTTAAAGCACCCGCCTTTACATAGTCATAATTTTTTGTTATAATTTGCGCAGAATCTTTACATAGAAAGGAGATAAGGAGTGCTTGCTCTCAAGAAGGTCGTTGGTAACGGCATGGCGGCGGCGCTGGATCTTTCGATGGGAATTTTCATCGTTTTCTTGGCGAGTAAGGTGGCGGGCCGTGAGATCGCAGTATCGGCACTTGTTATCGGCGCCATCTTGGCCGTCCTTCCGGACTTCGATGTCATCTTCATGTTTCTTGGCAGAGGTAAGGTCTATGGAGACCACCATCAGATGTGGCCTCACAGGCCGGCCATCGTGATTCCGGTTGTAGTGCTACTCGGCTGGTTCCTGGGAGGAGTTTTTTGGGGAATCGTTGGAGGCGCCTGTGTCTTTTGGCACTACATTCACGATACCCGAGGATTTGGGGGTGGCGGCATTGCCTGGTTTTGGCCTTTGTCGAAGAAGTATTACAGCTTGAAAGGAGCCGAGGATCCGAAAGATTCCTTGATGGCTCAATCGGAAGGCAATCACGAAAGTTATATCGAGAAAGAAGTTCTTGGTCCCTCGACTCGATTTCTCATCGAGTACGCCTTATCGGCAGTCATAATCGGCGCCGTGGCCGTCGGACTCTTTGGCCTGCTGATCGGAAGCGTCGTTGGAATTGCAATGATGCTATCAGCAATCACGGCTTGTCTGCTCAGTAAAAAAATCACTACCAGTTGAAACTGGCACCACCTCGACTTCTATCGAGGTGGTTTTTTGTTAGGCCGCTGGGAACTAGGACAGATTTTTTAATTTAGAATTTAAGTTCAGTTTGGGGTATAAGTCTTGAGGGTAGATTGCGACCAGGCGTATTCCAAGTTTTTCACAAATTTTTTTCTTAATTTTCATATCTCGATCATAACGCGGACTATCTCCTGCGAGACCGAAATACTCTATGAATAATGTGTCATTTATAGCCCAGTCCGCTTTGTGACCACTATTGGGATAAGGGAAATCTCGTAGGTGCTTAACTTCGTTGTCGGATAGCCAGTTATCAATCAACGCCTCGGAGATAGAATCACAAGAGTGGCCATCTTTCGCCTTGGTCATCGTGCGTTTATACATTCTGTGCTCGTGAGAACGATTAGGTTCCAAGCCCGCGGCTTTAATGGCGTTGCCCCAAGAACCGAATGCATATATACATGGACTTGCTAGTTCGGGTATTTCACGTTTTGCCGGGACCCTTCCCAGCTTCTCATAAGTATGTTTTAGAGATTTAATCAGATCCTCTGGTTTATGTCGCACGCGAGATTTCTTATAGCAAACATTTGCGCAATAGATATTGCCGCCTGTAAATTGTTTTTCGCAGATTCGGCAAATTTTTAACTTAATAACATGTTTAGGAAATTTTTTGTTATTAACAATAGCGGCGCACCTCATAGAACAGTAATTATGCGCCCCAACTTCTTTTCTAAATTTTTTAAATTCGGCGCCGCATTCAGTGTTTTCACAAACAAATGATACTTGTTTATTAAAGGAACGGCCTTGACACTCCTTGGAACAATAAAAATTATGCCCCAATTTTTGATTTTCGTTAAATCTATTCCTGGGTTTAAAAAACTTTTTTCTGCAATTATTACACCGCACCTCTGGCATATGCTAAATTATACCAGATCGGCACACTGCGAGTCGAACTTCTATGGTCAGGCTGCCCAGATTTGAACTGGGGCCGCCGCCTCCCGAAGGCGGTATGCTGCCGCTACACTACAGCCTGAAGCTTACCTACACAAAGTATTTCTTTTTTATCTCTTCGTCAATTCGCCCCTGCGCTTCCTGGGCCGACTTTTTGGATTTCTCGGAAAGTGTTCTTAGATCTTTTTCAGAGAGTTTTCCGAGTTCAAGGGCGCGATCAAGGAGCTTCTCCTTATTATTCAGCTTCGGTTCATCCAAAATCTCCTCTAAAAGGATAGCTATAATGTAGCCGACTATCGGTCCTGGTTCGATCTTGAGCGCTTTCATAATGTCAGTACCATTCGCCGCGATCATCTTTGGCCCGATCGGATCCTTTTTAACTTTCTCGATCATGGCCTGAAGGTATCGCAAGCGATATGGCTGGGCTTTAGGCACACCGGAGCCGATGCGATCCGCCTCACGGATCTTAATGAGATCATCCATATTATCCTGACCAACCCGGCTGATCAGTCGGCGTACCCCCCTTAAAGTCACGCTTTCCGGATCATAGACGAACATGTGCTCCCGAATAAGCAAGGCTATTTTCTCTATCATGGCCTTCGGGTACTTAAGCCTATCCAGAAGCCTGAGCGCTATTTTCTCCCCAACTACCTGATGGCCATAAAAGGTAGAATCCAAACCATTCCCCTTCTTCGTTCGAGGCTTGCCTACGTCATGAAGAAGTGAAGCAATGCGGAGATCCAGCGGAAATTTTTTCTTGGCGGCATATTCCAACGATCGCCAGTTGTGTTCAAAGACGCTATATATATGATGCTTGTTCTGTCCGACACCGACGCCTTCTTCAATTTCCGGCAAGACGAATTTTAATAATCCGGTTTCCTGCATGGCCACAATTCCCTCCGCGGCTTTGTCGGCGATCAGCAATTTGGAAAGCTCGTCGCGAATTCTTTCCTTGGCGATGAACTCGATCAGGCCGGCGGATTTCTTGATCGCGGCCAAAGTTTCTTTTTCGATTTCAAAATCTAGTTGCGCCGAGAAACGGACCGCGCGCATCAAGCGGAGCGCGTCTTCATTAAATCTTTCTGCTGGTTTTCCAACGGCCCGGATGATTTTTTTCTTAAGATCTTTTTCGCCGCCGAAAGGATCGACGATGCCCCGCTTTGGATTCCAGGCCATCGCGTTGACGGTGAAATCCCGGCGGGCCAGATCGTCTTCAATATTTTTCGCGAAGACTACTTCGTCCGGATGCCGCTTGTCGGTATACTTCCCTTCTTTGCGGAAAGTCGTGACTTCGATAATCTTTAAATCCGGATCTTTTGAATCCGTTTTAACTCCAACGGTACCGAATTGATTTTCATAAACGCTATCCGGAAAAATTTTCTGTAATTCGGTTGGCGTGGCGCTGGTGGCTAGATCCCAGTCGTGTGGAGTCCGGCCAATCAGAAGATCGCGCAGGCATCCGCCCACGAGATAGGACTCATGCTTGTGTTCAGCCAGTTTTTTCGCCACCTCATTAACTTCCGAGGGAACTTTCAACATTACCTATAATATATATGTAATTGACCGCCTTGTTAAATAAGCTTCGCCAAGATATTCTGTTATCGCGCGCCCATAGCTCAATTGGATAGAGCATCTGCCTTCGAAGCAGAGGGTTCCAGGTTCGAGTCCTGGTGGGCGCACCAAATTTGACTTTTAAGCAAAATAGCGTAATATTTGGTCGTACCTTTAAAACTCTATAGGAGGATGTATGAAAATCGGCGCAAAGATGCCCTTGTCTGATATGGCAGGCTACAAGTTAAAAGACGAACAGGATATGTACATTGCGTTCCCGATTATCTTCTTCGTTGTGGCGTCGGTGATTTTTATACCGATAACCTTCGGTGCTGGCGGATTTGCGCCAGGCATTGTCGTATCTTCGGCCACTGTCTTTATATGGATCTTTGCGTCTTCGTTTTTGTATTTGAAAAAGTATAAGCCAGAGAGGGCTAAAATTTTATCGAACAATGAAATTGATTTCGCTAAATCGTGCCAGTTGCGAGAAATTCTCAAAAAGTTCTCTACGCTTCGATCGGTCAGTTTGCCAGTAGTTGAAGGCGTGATTCCCGGCGAATGGAGGCCGTTTAGAGTTGAACATGCTCTGAGTAATTCGCTTCGCGCTGAAGTATCTCGGGAACATATTCGGGGTATTGCTACGCCAAATCTTTTTGATTCCAGCTCCGTGGTCTTTCTTAAGAAAGCGGATGCAGTGCTACGAGTCATTGTGCCAAGTTCTCGAGCCACGCAGGAGATGCTCAAGCAGACCATCGGGGTTTGTTGTAAGGGAGTGTGGCGCGACTCCCATGTTGGGAATTTAATCTACAACTTTTCGGTAGAAGATGATGTACTACTTTACAACATCTCTCACCCGCAACTGATCGATTCGATTGATGCGTCCTGCGAGATGCCATTGGAAGCTCGGCCGACGGTCAAGGTTATCGGTGAGAAAATCCAGGATGGTGTGGTGATCGCGACTGCGCTTGAAGTTAATGGCCGGCAAGAAATTTTTCTGCCATCTGGCTTCTTCCAGAAATTGCTGGCGGAAGTCGCACCGGTTCTTGGTATCGCTCAGCAACCTTCTCAGAAACATGTTGCCACGTTAACATAACTAGTATTCATGCCCCAGAGATCAGTCTCCGGGGCTTTTTATTTATCTGGCCAGAGGGTTGATGGCTATTGCCTTTTAAGCTCAAAATCAGTATTCTTTTATCAGGATTCCTTCACAAAACGAGTTATCCACAGGATATCCCGCCCAAGGGCGAGACAAGTCGCATCCATAGCTCAGTTGGTAGAGCAGCTCCCTCTTAAGGAGACGGTCCCAGGTTCGATCCCTGGTGGATGCACAAATTTTCTAGACAATCGTCCATCAACGACGGATTCTTGTAGAAAATTTGTGCCCCGCCATGGCGGGGCTCGGAACTAGCTCCTCGGGCGCTTAGCTTAATGGTAGAGCAGTCGCCTTACACGCGACTGGCAGGGGTTCGATTCCCTTAGCGCCCACTAACAAAATATAAATCCCCGCTTTCACGGGGATATTTTTTAATCTACCATTTCTTTTTCTGCGAAGTACACTATGCGCATTATCACGATTTGGTCTTCGTTGGTATGAGCGGCGAGCACTTTGAAATTTTCTGGCTCAAGCTGATTCTTGATCAGCCAATCGACCACCTTCTGTTCCACTAACGTATTATTTGGATCTCCCCTGCCACCTGTATAATAAAATACTCTGCAGAACCATCTTTTTTCACCCATCATTCATCCCCTTTCAATGTTCAGCTGAATAATAACAAATGTTAATTCAAAAATCAAACCACAAATTTTTGAACTGTAAATATTGTTTTCAGTTTCGATAAAAGTTATTCTGAATTCGGATTTTTGAAAGGTAAAAAATGGATTCACATAAGTCGATCCAGGAATTTCTGCGCGAATTAAAATCGCGGCCGCCAAATAACCGGAGCGACAACGAAAGATTATTTTTGCGGTACAACGAATTTATTCTTTCATCGATTGCCGATTATAAAAGATTGGCGAGTCAAGATTGCCGGATTGATTGGGATGATGTTTATCAGGATGCCGCGGTCGCGCTCTTAGAGATCGCGAAAGATCCGGACATACGTGGAAATTTCTCGACTTATGTTCAACGGGAAATAATAAACTCAATCCGAAGATCGGTAGAAACAGAATCACAGTTCAAAGATTTTGTGAGCCGTCTAAGGTTGGAGCTCAGACTCTACCAGAAATGTGTCCAGGAGCTTCACGCGAAGCTTCGGCGAACACCGACGACTACCGAGATCGCCAAACAGCTTGGATTGCCGTCTTTACATATCGCCCACCTCAAGAGGCTATGTCAGGCTGCTCGCGACTACGAAATGATGGATTACTTGACAGAGTGGCCTAATTAAGTTAATATACAAGAAGTACATTTAAGGAGCTGAGCGTGAATCGCTTCAACAGCACCATGTAATTTATTCCCAGGACGACGGCCATGGGAGGCTAAGGGCTCCAAACCCTCAGCCTCCCCGATCAAACTAAGCCCCTCATCAGGGCTGTCCGCGGGTAAACAAGCAGTATTTAGCCAGTAACGCCAGTTACTGGCTATTTTTTTTGTTTGACAGGCAATATTAGTGCGTGGGTTGTTTAACAGACCATTTAGCTTCAACTTACCAAGTGTGAAACATTTTAAAATGTTTCACACTTGGTAATAAAAATGTTTAGCGAAAAAAGTGTCAAACACCGTTCGGAATTTAAGCACAAAACTAATGGTTCGTTTGTCGTGAAACAAATTGCCTAATCTCGAAGAGCGTTTCTATCCCACCACCCTGTCTTATAGAGTCTATGTAAAACTTTATATGTATCGGCAACCATTGGATCTGAGCCGATCTTTTCTAGCCAATCTACAAATTGCTTAGATTTATGACCCTTTAATTTCCCATAGAAAAAGGGGATTATGATATTTTTGAGATCCCCAAAATTACGCACCATTAAAGCAGCCCGTAATCCACGAATAGAGCCAACTACTTCTTGGGGTTTATGTATATAAACTCGAGACTTAAGGCCAAGATGATCTCTAACGGCCTCGATTAACTCTTTATCTCTAATATGCATAACTAGCGCAAAGGCCGGCATTTTCTCTTTTACTGGTAATCCATCTTTGGTTGTGCTCCGGGTGTGAAATGTAAAACAGCCCTCTCCATCTACTAACCCACGGATATATTCATTGCTTAGCTTCATAATATTAATAATGTTTCACGTTTTACTTGATACCAAACAGAGAACATGTTTCACTGTATAACATATATTATACTAAATTCTTTGTAATACGTGAAACAATCCAAATGAACAGTAAAGCGAATACGGGTAATTTAGGGGAGGACCTAGCATGCAGGTATCTAATTAATAATGGGTATAAAATTTTAGATCGTAATTTCAGGAAACCATGTGGAGAAATAGATATCATCGCGAAGGATAACGACGCGACCATTGTATTCGTTGAGGTTAAGGCATTACGCAGGGCGAGCTCATTATCCCCAGAAGATAATATGAGTAGTTCGAAAATTGCCAAGATTAACCGAACAGCATCTCTCTGGGCGGGATCTAATGACGCATCAATTAATCAAGAAAAGGGATTCAGGGTTGATTTAGTTGCGGTAGAATTGGCCAACTGGCAGGATCCGATTATTCGGCACTATAAGAATGTATAAATTGTGAGAGATTGTTTAACGCCAAACAATACGGCAATCCGGCAATGCGGCAAAAGAGGCAATTGCCGAATAGGTTGCCGCATTATTTGACAAAATAAGCTAACATGGCGTTTTGAAAGTTATCCACATTGCCGCATTTACATAATGCGGCAATTGTATTTTAATAAGGTTAGTCCCTTGATAAAACCTTAACGTGAGATTTAGGCATCCTGCCTAAGTCAAACATCTCATTTTCTCTATTCCGCCTTACTGAGGCGGACCAATATAGTAGCCGGGTCATACACCCGGCTATTTTAATTTAGATAAGACTTAAAGATATAAAAATTTAAATATTGAAATGGCAAAATTAGTGCTGGGGTAAATTGCGGTATAATAATCTCAATGAAAAAAGAAGCATTTGCCGAGCGGGCGGCGGAGAAGCGGGATATAAATGAAGCGGCCGGTGAGCATCTGGAAAAGATGGCGGAGTTTTTGTCAGCGGAAAGCGAGCGGCTCCGGAGCGAGGGATTTCCAGTAGATGAAGATTGCCGGATCGATTTACGAGAATTTGAAGATCTATATTCAAAAGAAGTCTTAGAGCGCGATAAGGAAAAAGTTTCCAAGATCGAAGCTGGATTTGAAAACAGCCAATCGGAAAAGATCGCCGAGCTTCTTGAGGCTGTAAAAACCTTAGTATTTAATAAATTCTGGTTTGATGGACGATTGGTAGCGGTTCGAACTTCAAAATTCGATGACTATACGAACGGGGTTGATCAGCTGATCTTAGACCGAGATACTTTCCAACCGCTCGCGGCGGTTGATACGACACTCGACTGGAAGAGTAAATTGCCAAAAATAATGGATAAGATTCAAAAAGGCAGCGTGGTGAAATATGGCGTGGGTCTTTCTAAGGACGGTGTTGAGAAAATGAGCTATACAGGGCTTCCGGTTTTTATTATTTCGCTGAACGGCGACGAGGTGCTGGAGTTGGCGCGGGGGATCGAGGCCGGAGAGTTAGGCGAGGAAGGTGAGCGGTTGGCTGGCGTGGTGGCGGAAGAGCTTTCCCGGCAGAGCCAACAGCTTTCTAGTCTGACTGGCGGAAAACTGCAGTCTTCTTATTCATCGGCCAACAAAATTTTCAAAGCTTTATAGTTTTGATTATATAATGTAGATTAGTAGCGTACTTTCACAAGGTAAAAATCTACAAAAAGGAGATGGTCATTGAACATCACTGCTCTTCTGATCATTGTGGCCGCCTTACTATTGTTGGCGCTAATAGGTGGATGTGTAGCTACCCAGCCAAAGCTTCAACCGATATCTGATTTAAAATCAGCGCACGGTGTGGTCTTGCGTGGTCCGTTTAATCACCAAGATGTTTTTGAGCTAGATAGGAATTTGATGGCTTTCCCGCCTTCGGTCATAAAATCTATTTCTTCCGTATCTTTGGTGTATTACGATTATCTTGGACCAAATGAGGCTGGTCACTGCCATCACACGCGGGATATTTGTATTCTTTCGGGACACCTCATTGCTATATGGCACGAGGCAGGGCATGCCTATCATTTCTATCTCAGGATGATCAAAAGTCCTTTTGATCGGGAGTGGAATGAATTGTCTAAGGGCCTTTATGATCCCAACCGTTATTCTGGCGATCCAACTTACCCGAAGGACGGAATTTTGAGCGGGTACGGCAGCCGGACTCAGATGGAAGATGTGGCTGTGTATGTAGAAATGATTTACCATCGACTCAGGATGCCGGCTACCGACGATATGCCACTTTTCAGTCGGCCAGAATTCAAGAAGGATTTTCGGTTTCGGGCTAAAGTAAATTTGCTTCGCAAGTACGGGTTTATCGGCGAAGGGGACTATAAGACATTCTGTAAACTGGTCCGGCTTGACTCCGAAGATTAAACAATATATAATGAATCTATTAAAAGGTCGCTCTCGGGCGGCCTTTAAAAATAATTAAAACAACTAAATATATGATGGACTTAAAAACATTAAAGCGGGCGATCGAACAGATTGCCGAAGAAAAAGGGATCGACGCGGCGAAAATCATGGAAGCTATCGAGGCTTCGATTGCCGCTGCCTATAAAAAAGAATACGAAAAGAAAGGCGAAGTTATTAAAGCTAAATTTGATCTTAAAACCGGTCAGTTAAAATTCTGGCAGGTGAAAACCGTGGTGGATGACACCACCGTCCGGATCGTGGAGGAGACCGTTGCCGAAGAAGGAGCCGAGCTACGCTCTGAGCCAGCGCGGGAAGAAGTAGAAGAAGAGGGTCTTCTGCCTCGTTATAATCCTGATCGTCATATGTTTATGGATGAGGCCAAAAAAGAAAAGAAAGACGCCAAGGTTGGCGATGAATTGGAGTTTCCGCTGGAAACCCGGGAGGACTTCAGTCGCATTGCCGCTCAAACCGCCAAGCAGGTAATTCTTCAGCGTTTGCGCGAAGCGGAGCGTGATTCGATTGTGCGCGAATTCCAGAATCGCGAGGGCGAGATTGTCAGTGGCGTGGTTCAGCGCTTTGATCGCGGAAATATTTACATTGATCTAGGCCGGGCTACCGGAATTTTATTCGGCAATGAAACTATTCCAGGCGAACACTATCGCCAGGGAGAGCGCCTGCGGTTTTTCGTGGTCGCGGTTCAGCCGGACGCGAAAGTTCCGGGAATTATTTTGTCCCGCTCTCATCCGAAATTCGTAAACAAACTTTTTGCCCTGGAAGTTCCGGAAATCAATGATGGTGTCGTGGAAATTAAAGCGATCGCTCGTGAGCCGGGGAGCCGAACTAAGGTGGCTGTGATCTCCAACGCCGATGGCGTGGACCCGGTGGGTAGCATGGTTGGTCAGCGCGGAACTCGCGTCATGGCCGTCAGCAATGAACTTGGCCAGGAAAAGTTGGATATCATGGAATGGTCTGAAGATCCGGCGAAATTTATTTCTAATTCTTTGTCTCCGGCAAAAGTTACCAATGTGGAAATTTTACCGAAGCGTGAAGCCCGGGTTTATGTACCGGAAGACCAGTTGAGTCTGGCGATTGGCAAAGGCGGACAGAATGTGCGCTTGGCCGCCAAGCTGACTGGCTGGAAGATCGATGTACGATCCCAAGCCAAGCCGGAAGAAGTTCTGGCCGGCGGTGTCGCCGAATCTTTGGAGAAAGAGGGCGAGACTAAGAAAGAAAAGAAAGACGAATAGTTCGGCCACCGCCACGGCGGGGCAGGCGGGCTCACTATAAATAAAAATAAATTAAAATAACTCTATGAATCTTTATTATTTAATCTTCGCTCCGGTAGCTATCGCGATAGTTTATAGCGTTTACATCATGCTTTGGCTGAAGAAGCAGCCGAACGGCAATGAAAAAATGCAGGAGATTTCTAAAGCGATCCGGGAAGGTTCGGATGCTTTTTTGCGCCGCCAATATATTTCTGTGGCGTTGGTGGCTCTGCCAATCCTATTAATTATGTATTTCACTCTCGGCGCCACCATGGCGTTGGGATTTTTAGTGGGAGCTTCCGCTTCGGCTCTCGCCGGATTTATCGGTATGAAGGTCGCGGTCCGTTCTAACTCGAAGAGCGCCGAGGCCGCTTCTCGAGGCTTAGGAGCTTCACTCACGCTCGCTTTCAAAGCCGGTTCGGTAACTGGTTATCTGGTGGTGGCTCTCGGTTTGTTATCAGTCGCGGGATTTTATTTCATGACTGGCGATGTGAAATCGCTGATCGGTCTTGGCTTTGGCGCCAGCTTGATCTCGGTCTTCGCCCGCTTGGGCGGCGGTATTTTTACCAAGGCCGCGGATGTTGGTACGGATTTGGTGGGTAAAGTGGAGGCGGGTATTCCGGAGGACGATCCCAGGAATCCTGGTGTAATCGCGGATAACGTGGGAGACAATGTCGGCGACTGCGCTGGCATGGCCGCCGATCTTTTTGAAACGTACGCGGTCACGCTGACGGCGGCGATGCTTTTGGGCGCGCTGACCTTAACTGGCGGCCAGCTGGCTTTTCCATTAGTACTTGGCGGTCTCGCGATCATCGCTTCAATCGTGGGCGGCTGGTTTGTCCGTATCGGAAAATCTCAGGCTATCATGGGCGCTTTGTACAAAGGCCTGATCGCGTCTTTAGTGATCTCACTTGGGTTATTTTATTGGGCTTCCAAAGTTTATTTCCCGGAAAATTATTGGAATATTTTCGGCGCGGCCGTTATCGGTTTAGTAGTTACCGCCTTGATGGTTATAGTAACTGACTATTACACCGCGAAAAATTTCCGCCCGGTTAAAACTATCGCTGAAGCTTCTCGTTCCGGCCATGGCACGAACATCATCATGGGTCTTTCGGTCGGAATGGAGTCCACCGCGCTTCCTATATTAGTAATAGTGGCCGGTATGCTTGGCGCTTACGCTTTGGCCGGAGTTTATGGCATCGCCATCGCGGCGGTAGGCATGCTTTCAGTCGCGGGTATCGTGGTGGCGATTGATTCTTTCGGTCCGATCACGGATAACGCCGGCGGTATCGCGGAAATGAGCGGCGCTCCAGCCGAAGTCCGGAAAATTACCGACGCCTTGGATGCAGTGGGTAACACTACCAAAGCCGTTACGAAAGGTTACGCGATCGCTTCCGCTGGTTTGGCGGCCGTGGTTTTGTTCGCCGGTTATGTGGAAGAACTCCAGGCGTTGGCGAAGAATGTAGTTTTTGAACTTCAAAATCCATTGGTAGTGGTAGGACTTTTCTTAGGCGCGGCCGTGGTTTATCTTTTTGCTTCCATTGCTATGAAAGCCGTGGGTGATGCCGCGGGCGCGGTAGTTGAAGAAGTCCGCCGCCAGTTCCGGGAGATCCCGGGTATTATGGATGGCACTGGTAAGCCGGATTACAGCCGAGCCGTGGATATTGTTACGAAAGCGGCGCTTCGAAAGATGATCGTGCCGGCTTTGATCCCAATCGCTTCGGTTTTGCTGGTGGGTATGGTTTTAGGTCCGGAAGCGCTGGGTGGATTTTTGATGGGTACCATCGTGGCTGGTTTGTTCCTGGGAATTTCAATGACAACTGGTGGCGCCGCTTGGGATAACGCGAAGAAGTATATAGAAGCCGCAGGCGCGAAAGGCACCGACTGGCACAAGGCAGCAGTCACCGGCGATATGGTGGGCGATCCTTATAAAGACACCGCCGGTCCGGCCATCAATCCGTTGATCAAGGTGATAAATATTGTGGCCTTGCTATTGGTACCGTTCTTATAAAAGACACATATAGAGCTAAAACATACGAGGGGTCGTATATTGACAAAGGGGTGATAGTACGCTATATTTAGGACATCAAGACGAAGAAGGACCCGAAAGGTGTTGGTGCCTTAGGGGCCTTTTTCATTTTTAGGCTATATAAGTTTTTAAATTTTCTAGACAATCAAATGCTTCGCCACCTAATTCATTATATAAAGATGAGGCAAACTGTTTATTTGGGAAAAGTATTTTCTTAAACCTTTTCTTCGTTATAAGGTAACTAACCAGTTTCTTGTAATCGCCGTCCCCAGAAATTAAGACAACTTGATTAAAGTTTTGGTTGTCTATCAAATTTTTCATAACTTCAAAAACTAGATCAGCATCAACATTACCCTTCTTTTTTGATTTGGATTTATTGTGATGTTCTTTGAATACCAAAATAAAACCAGCCTTTTGTATCTCATTGTACATATCCGCATTATTATCTTTTAGGTTTCCTAAAAGATAATATGCCTCAGAAACATTATAGTTTTCTTTCAGGTACACCCTCAGCTTGGCCAAATTTACTTCCCATGCGTTTCCGCAATTACAATCCGCCAACTTTATTTCTTTTATAGAAATTTTGAGCCTAGCGGCACATTTATAACATTTAGTGGTTCCAAAATGCATGTTCTGTCCGTCAACAAAAGCGAGATTTGGTTTATCGGATTTTTCCGAAAATACCTCGGCCTCTGTTTTTGTTGCCTGTTCTTGATATTTATCCATTTATCAAAATTATGCGATAACCAATCTCAAGTATCAACCCCATTTACCTCTATGGGAGAGTCAGTTTTTTGATTGACGTCCGACGGTGAAAAGTTTATTATCTTTTAAGTTCTAAAAGGAGGTGACAGATGATCGGTTGGCTGATCTTCGCCGTGGTGGTTATCGCGATCGTGGGATGGAGGGTAGTCAGCTTTTTTCGCAGTCGTAAGATTGAAAAAGCGAAACGAGAAAAAGAATTAGATCGCGCGTACGAAGAGTACTACTCTGATCCCGTGAACATTCAGTGGCAGAAGCAGGCACGCGAAGAGTTCTGGGCGATGATGCGTTGGTAAATATATTTGGCCGCCTATTTAGGTGGCCATTTTAATTTAGCGAGATAGGATTGACTTTATAACGTAATCTGTTAAGATACGGTGAAATCTTGGCAATGCGCTGAGATAACAATCGTACCTTGAAAGGAGGAGTAGCAATGCTCACGAACACAGGACGGACAATAACATTTCCTGAATTCTCCGGTATTCGGTGTTTGATGATGCCTTACATCCAGGGTCGGTCGGCGTCGATTCCCGACATCTACGCCCCGTATCGGGAGATCGTCGATTCGGTGTTTCTGCGAAAGGGCGACATCGGTTTCCTGACGATTGACGAGTCTCTTGCCACCGAAGGGAAGCCCCACCGAGGCCAGCGCGCACAATACGCCCGGGCATTGCACACAGAAGCAGGAAGGGATCCGAATAAAATCTACTACGGTTGGGGCGGAGGATGGGGCAAAGCACCACACCGCGTCACCCTCGACCGGGGTGTCCGGATCCTGCTCGCCAACAATCTCGACGAGAGCTGCGCCGTGTGGGATGGAGAACACGAGGACACGTCGCCTGACGGAGACATCGGACACGCGGCGGCCCAGTATCCGTATCGCGACGCCACGTTTCTCAGGGCCGGTGATGTCCACGAGATCGGCATCCTGACGCCACACGAAAGCTTGCCGGTGCCACGAGACTTCAACCGGCAGTTCTTGCGGATCATCTCGTCTGGAGTCCATGGGCGCGAGGAGTACTTCACTCGCAATCCTCTGGTGCCGTTCAATTAAACTGATAAGCTGACCCGCCATCTCCTCTGGAGCTCTGGCGGGTTTTTATTCCTTGATTTTTATATAAAATATGCTAAGATATGGTCGTTCTTTGAATTTCCAATTCACTCCCTGGATTTGGAGGTGTAGCCACCTCCTTTCACATAAGCTCCCGGACGCGATGCGAGCTATTTTCTTACAGAACTAGGCTTGAGGGCGCAGGTAATAGAAATCTATACCCAGCTCGAAAACGACGTTATGTAAGAAAATAGCCGCATCCCGAAGGGTTGTTGCTAAAATGTCAGCTCGCTTCAAAGATGAATCCTAGCAGTAGACCTCTACAGCTTCAGATTCACTTCTTCGCGATCTGAACATTTTAGCTAACAACGCGCCTGAGATTTATGTGAAAGGAGGTGGCAGATGGTCTTTGAATTGCCCGTATTCCTCAGAAAGTCATTTTCGATGATGATCAGAGAGGCAAAATTCGACGACTACAATACCACCATCAACGCGCGTAACTTTCCGCTCCGGAATAGAAATTACTGGAAGACTAAGCCTGATATCGTTTCCGTCGAACTTTTGACTTTCGGAAGAAGGGTTGATAACAACGAAATTCTGACCGCAGTCACGGCCAAGAATCTTAGATTTTCTACGCTGGTGGAGCTGCTGGCGCTTGCTAAGCACTTTCCCGAAGAATCGATCCGGCAGCCGATCGTGGCCATGGGCTCAGCGTGGCATGAGCGCAGTTATCTCGGCGGACCAGTCCTCCGATATTTCCCGTATCTTTATTCTTATGATCATAATAAGAAACGCGGTTTGGATCTATTTTGGCTCGAGACGGAATGGGATGAGAATTGGGCGTTTGCCTGTACCCGGTGTTAAACCGGGTTTTTTATTTGATTTTTATTTAAAATTTGCTATAATATATCGAAATGAAATCATCGTTCAAAAAACTTCCGGGTTCGCAAATTGAGCTTGAAGTGGAGTTAGACCAAAAAGAATTCGAGCCTTACTGGAAAGAGGCGCATGAAAAAGCCTTTAAGTCAGTTGATATTAAAGGTTTTCGCCCTGGTGCCGCGCCAAAAGAACTGGCCGAGAAAGCCGTGGATCAGGAAAAGGTTTTTTCGGAAGCCGCCAATCGAGCGGTTAGGATCACCTTGGACGAAGTTGCCCAAGATAATAGCTGGACGATCATCGATGCTCCCAAGATCGAATTAACGGATGCTCAGCTTGGCTTGAAGTACAAAGGAACTCTTACTTTGTTCCCGGAAGTTAAATTGGGAAACTATAAAAAGATCGCCAAAAAAGTTTTTGGTGAGAAAAAAGAAGTTAAAGCTGAAGCCGCTGAAATAGATAAGACGATCGAGTGGGTTCGTAATTCACGCGCTAAGCAAACTTTAGTTAATCGCGCCGCTAAGGCAGGCGATCTGGTGGAGACTGATGTTGAAACGTTAATTGAGGGTAAGCCAGTGGAAGGCGCTCAACTGAAAGGCGATAAATTCATTCTCGGCGACAGCCGTCTGATGCCGGGTTTTGATAAGCAATTAGAAAATCATTCGGCCGGCGAGAAGCTGGAGTTTTCCATTACCGCTCCGGCAGATTATTGGCACAAGGAAATTCGCGGCAAGAAGGTGGATTTTAAAGTTAACTTAATTTCCGTCTTTGAACGTGAGCTTCCGGAGGTCAATGAAGAGTTCGTCAAAGGACTAGGAAAATTTACTTCCGTAGAAGAATTGAAGAAGAGCATCGCCGATGGCTTGATTAAAGAAAAATCCGAAAAAGAAGGCGAGCGTTTGCGCATCAAGACGTTGGAGGAGATTATTAAGGACGCGGACATGGATATCCCCGAAGTTATGATCGAGAAAACCCTCGAAGGAATGGTGGCCGACGCGCAGGCGATGATGAAAGCGCAGCGCTTGCCTGCCGATAGGCAGGGCCTGAAAGAAGAAGACGTCCGAAATTCATTGAAAGATCGCGCACGCAACAATGTAGCCACCAATTTAGTTATTTATAAGATCTCCGAAACGGAAAATCTCAAGCCGACCGAAGAAGAGGTGCAGGCCGAGGTGGATATTTTGACCGGCCGCATGGAGCGGAGCGTGAATCCGAAGCAGTATTACAACTACGCTTTCGGTTTAGTGCAGAATAGGAAAGTCTTTGAGTTTTTAGCGAAGCAATAGGAGTAATCGCGAATATACAAATAAAAAGGTAATATTACGAATAGGAAGACTAATTGACTAAATAATCATATGACCAATAAACAAGAAGTTAGGAACGACTACCTGATCCCGACGGTTATCGAGAAGGTTGCCGGAGGTGAGCGGGCTTTTGATATTTATTCTCGCTTACTGAAGGAACGCATCATCTTTTTAACCGGTCCTATCAACGATGTAGTAGCCAACTTGGTTATCGCTCAATTACTTTTCCTGGAACACGAAGATCCGAAAAAGGATATTAAACTGTACATCAACAGCCCGGGTGGTTCAGTGACGGCTGGTATGGCGATCTATGACACGATGCAGTATGTAAAACCGGATGTTTCCACGATTTGCGTGGGAATGGCGGCTTCGATGGGCGCGGTATTGCTTGGTTCTGGCGCCAAGGGAAAGCGTGTGGCTTTGCCGAACGCGGAAATCTTGCTTCACCAGGTAATGGGAGGCGTGGAAGGTCAGGCGAGCGAGATCGAGATCACCGCTAAGCAAATCATTAAGATGAAGGAGCGTTTGAATAATGTGCTTGCTAAAAATACCGGTCAGTCACTTTCTAAGATCGAAAAAGACACCGATCGCGACTTTTATATGACCGCGGCGGAAGCCAAGGAGTACGGGTTGATCGACGAGATCATCAAAGGAAAGAAGTAGGTTCGAGCATCCTCTTTCCGGAAACAGAATAAAACGGCTCCAGCGGCCGTTTTTTCTTCGCCCTCGGCGCGCCGCTCCGGCTTAAGTCGGAGACCGATTATAGGAGAACAGCCGGCGCGCCTCCGGGATGTTCCGTAAAGAGGATACTCTCAACTCGGTGAATTAAATGTGGTAAAATTGACAAAATAGGGTATTTGTCTTAGAATACGACTAGCTAAATCGGGAATGGTCCCGATTGTTTACAGCTTCAAAGGAGGGTGAAGGTGGTTGACCTTACTAGGGGCGGGGCGCTGACGCGATTTCTTGATGAATTTTCATTCCCTCAGATTCGGGGTTTAATGAAATTCTTGGCCTCCAGCAGTTCCGAAAATAACGACAGGGCGTATTTTCAGCTAATGTCTGTGGGCTCCGATGCGCATTTCACTGAATCATTATCTCTGCCAAAAGTGTTCAGATCTTTTAGTCTCAGCTTTTGTCAGATCAGGCAGGATGGTCAGGTTAAAGAGTACATTACCGAAGAAGACTTTAATAAAGCGGCATCTATTATCAATTCTCTATTTGATACGAAAAAGATAGCTTTATCAGAAGAGCCTAAGGGCAAAAGAAAAAATCCGGTTTGCGCGATTATCGCCGCTAAAGGCGGTAAATCCGATATCGTTGTTTGGAATCCTCTAACCGGAGAAGTAGTGATCTCCAATCATGCCTGGCGTCGATTCTTGGAGAGGTTTTATAAGATGACGCGCAAAGAGGCCAAGGCCAACAAATTTTCCGAAGATGAGCTCGTGAAACTTCAATCAAGCTTTCTCAAGGCCAAAAAGACCAATCTTTCTGAAAGAGTCGCCTTTGGCAGGTTGTTAAATAATGGCGTTAAGCCAGCGACCTATCTTTACAATCAGAAAGATAATCTGCGGTTTATCGTTATTGATCAAGGCGAGACAAAGCTACTTGTCACCGCTGAGGATCCCTATCATCGTGGCAAAAAGCCTATCGAGGCGCCTAGCGAGTGTGATTTACCTGATTACATGCAGCGTTATTTCGAAAAAAAGAAAGAGCTTGACTCATAACAGCCCACCTGGGCTGTTTTTTATTTTTCGTCAGGTTAAGTTAGAATATAGCTATGAATCCCACACATAACAAAGAGCGCTGTGGCGATTCGGTAGTGGTCGTAAATAATAGAATTACTTATAAAAATAATTAACCAAGAACAAAGAGCGAATACATAAACTCTTTGTTATGTGTGGGATGAACGATTCATTGCTTACTCGCGGAGTTGAAGAGGTGATTGTCAAAGACCATCTTGAGGCCGCGCTAAAATCCGGTAAGAAATTACGAGTGAAGTTTGGCATTGATCCGACCGCGCCAGATTTACATTTGGGGCACACAGTTCCGCTTCGTAAGCTTCGGCAATTTCAGGATGCCGGGCATACGGCGGTTTTAATAATCGGTGACTTTACCGCGATGATCGGAGATCCTACGGGTCGCTCCGAAGAGCGTATGCCGCTCTCCACAAAAGAGGTGAAGCAAAATATGAAAAAATATCTGAAACAGGCCGGAAAGATTTTGAACGTTAAGAAGGCGGAGGTCCACTATAATAGTAAATGGCTAAACAAAAGCCTAGACACAATCATAGAAATATCCAGGGTCGGGACAATCCAGCAAGTATTACATCGGGCAGATTTTAAAAAACGCATAGATGAAGGGAGCGACATCACCTTGCTTGAAGTTATGTACCCGCTGTTCCAGGGTTATGATTCAGTGAAAGTTGAAGCAGATGTCGAAATAGGAGGAACCGATCAGAAATTCAATCTTTTGATGGGACGAAGAGTTCAGCGCCATTTCAAGATGCCAGAGCAAGACATGGTTACCGTGCCATTATTAGAAGGCACTGATGGCAATCATAAAATGTCCAAGTCCAAGGGAAATTACATTGCTATCGATGAGGCTCCGGATGAAATGTTTGGAAAAATAATGAGAATACCCGATATTTTGATCGATAAGTATTACAATTTACTTACTGACGCGGATCGCTCAATTCAAGATCCCCTCAAAGCGAAATTAGAGCTCGCGAAAGTTCTTGTTACCATGTACCATGGCGAAAAATCAGCGACAAAGGCCCAGGAAGAATTTATAAAAATTCATTCGGAGCACGGAAAACCAACCGATAGACCTCGATACACAAACTTAGCGGGAAAGTCCGTATTGGACGCGATAAGTGTGGCTGGGATAATTTCAAGTAGAAGCGAAGCTCGTCGTCTGATCGAGCAGGGCGCTGTCCGTATTAACGACAAGAAAGTTTCAGATCCTAACGAAATAATACCCCCGGGCGCTACCGTGCAAGTCGGCCCCCGCCGTTTTTTTGACACCTAATGGCCGCTGAAAAATTCCCAAGACCTGAAAATTCCGAACATCGAGAATCGCTCGAGCATTTTTTCGCGGAAAGTTTAGCGCGCAAAATAAAAGCCGATGATGATGAGGCGACTCGGCTCGATAAATATCGAAGACAGGAATATGACCCGGAGGAAAAGGCTATGATTGATCAGCAGATCAAGGATGGTGTTTACACCAAAAAAAACGCGCCGATTCCCGCGATTCCCGAAGAAAAGATCGAAAAAATCGAACACGCTAATGCTATCCGGGCTAAAATCCTGGAATCTTGGCCCGTTTTTATGAAAAAGATTGCCGAATGGAATCCGGAGATGGAGCTTGAGCCGACTATCGAAGACCTGGGTATGACGGCCACGGAATTTATAGACCAAGAAGTGGAAAGAGAGCCGGAGCAATGGACAATTTTCGCGATGGAGCTAGATGATTTGGCTAACCGTGTTCTCGATGACTTCCAGCAAGCGCCATCACCTGAGGGAGTTATGGAAACGGCGCAGAAATTGTTCGTGATCAAGAAAGCTTTCAAAATCCTGGAAAAGACGGATTTTTATTCCAAGGAGGAAGGTGAAGATGAGGATGAAGATATTTGGCGCGAGACGGCCTCCGTACTGGTGAATAACTTTGAAGATACAATGGAAAGAGCCCGCAATCTTTCCGTTTTCGGCCGCGCGAAATAGCTGTTGTAGTCTCTAAAAAAGCTTTGTATAATGACTCCGACCTTAAACGGCCGGAGTTTTCTATATATGTCACCACAGAAGAAAAAAATCACAAGCAAAATAGTGAAAATATTGAAATTCGGCGGCTCATCCGTTGGTTCGGCTGAGCGGATTAAGAATGTATGTAGAATTATTTATAATTCTACCCTGAGCTTGTCGAAGGGCGCCCGAATCGCCGTGGTAGTTTCGGCAATGCAAGGAGTAACCGACAAGCTTTTGGCTTTAAAGATCAAAGAAGTAAAAGAAATTCATCAAAAAGCCGCCGCTGAGCTGAAAGTGCCTTTCCCGGCGTTCATTTTTCAAGAATTAGAAGCGGTGGAGAGCGGCGCCCGGATGCTTGGCGACTTCTCTCCGATGGTGATGGATCGGGTGGCGAGTTTCGGCGAGCGATTGTCGGCGGCCTTAGTGGCTTCCTATTTACATAAAAAACTACCGGCGGAAGCCTTGGACGCGCGCGAGGTGGTAAAAACCGATAACAATTTTCAAAACGCGGCCGTGGATTTCCCGGCGACCAATCGTGCAATTCAGAATTATTTTAAAAAACATCCGGCAGTCCAGGTAATTACAGGATTTATCGGTTCCACTAAAGATAATAAAACCACGACCCTCGGCCGCGGTGGTTCAGATTATTCCGCGGCGATCTTCGGCGCGGCGCTTGGCGTGGAAGCGATCGAGATTTGGACGGACGCCAACGGAATTTTGAGCGCCGATCCGCGAGTTGTCCCGGAGGCTAAGACTTTACCGGCTGTGAGCTATGAAGAAGCTTTTGAGATGGCGTACTTTGGCGCCAAGGTTATTCATCCGGCCACGATGGTGCCGGCGATTAAAAAAAGTATTCCGATCGTGATTAAAAATACTTTTAATCCGGCGCATTCCGGTACATTCATTGGAAATCGAAAATTGAAAATTGAAAATTCTGGTAGTCCCGCTAAGAACATTTCTTCACTTGATGGAATGGCTTTAATTACGGTGGGCGGTACGGATCTCGCTGGCGTGCCTGGTACGGCGGAGCGGGTTTTTCGCGCGGCAGCTAAAGAAAAAGCCAATATAGTCTTAATTGCCCAGGCTTCTTCCGAGCACACGATCTGCTTCGCGGTAAAGGAAACGGAAGCGGAACGAGCTATTCGCGGCTTGAAAGCGGAATTTGATCTCGAAATTGGCCGGGGGAAGATGTCGATAGAAGTTCGTAAGGGCCAGAGCGTAGTAGCGGTAGTCGGTGACGGAATGCGAGGCGTTCCAGGAATCTCCGGTAAAATTTTTGATGTATTGGGCAAAGAAAAAATTAACGTTAATGCTATCGCTCAGGGCGGCTCAGAGAAAAATATTTCATTAGTAGTTCAAGAAAGCGATAAGGCGGTGGCCGTGCAGGCAGTTCACCGGATTTTGTTTGAAAAATCATTAACACCGGCTATTTTCATTATCGGCGCCGGCAATGTTGGCGGGGAGCTTCTTAGACAGCTTAATGAAAGAATCAAGAATCAGGAATTAAGAATCAGGATTTGTGGAATTGCCGATTCAAATAAAATGCACCTTGAGGAAGGCGGCATTGATTTAAAAAATTGGAAAAAACCGCTGGCCGCATCCGCAACCAAAATGAACCTGGATAATTTCTTAAAGGAGGTTCAAAAAAACAGGTCGGATAAGAAAGTTTTAGTGGATTGCACGGCGAGCGAACCGATCGCGAAAAGATATTCTGAATTCGTGGCGGCGGGGTGCGATATCGTGACTCCGAATAAAAAGGCCAACGTGCTCCCGATGGCGAAATATACTGCTTTCCGGAAAGTTTTGGAAAAATATGGAAAAACTTTCCATTATCAGGCCAATGTCGGCGCCGGGTTGCCGGTTTTGGACTCGGTAAAAGGTTTAGTATCGGTGGGCGATAGCATAAAAAAGATCGAGGGAATTTTCTCTGGTACCTTGAGCTACCTTTTTAATAATTTCGATGGTAAGAAAAAATTCAGCGAACTGGTTTTGGATGCGAAAGCGAAAGGCTATACCGAGCCGGATCCGAAAGAGGACCTGAGTGGGCAGGATGTTGGTAGGAAACTTCTGATCCTGGCGAGAGCTACTGGCCTACCGGCTGAACTTTCGGAGGTGGTTTTAGAAAATCTGGCTGAATATAATGATCAGCAGATGGCGAATAAGCTGAAAAAGGCTAAGGCCAAGAAGTGCGTCCTACGATATGTTGGTTCTGTACAAGGTGGTCGGTTATCCGCTAAATTAAAGGAGATTCCGCTAGATAACCCATTAGCCCATGTAAGCGGAGCCGATAATATAGTCGCAATCTATAGCGGGTACTATAAAAATCAGCCGTTGGTCATAAAAGGGCCTGGCGCCGGAGCAGAAGTGACCGCTGCGGCCGTGTTGAGGGGTATTATAAGAGCAATTCAAAATTAAATGACCATAGAAAAACCAAAATCTCCAGAATCGGAATTTCCAAAATATGAAAACCTTTCCGAGTTACAAAAAGAAATGTTAAAAGGCCAATTTGGCATTGAAGACGCGGAAACTTATGATTTCGCTATGGATGCTAGTATCACCAAAGGAGAAAATCCTTTCACACCAGAGGAAGTCCGAGAATGTCTAAAACAGGCCATGGAGGGAGAACAATAAAAATATGAAATTAGAAACCAAAACACCGAAGATCGAGAGAAAGCCTTTAACCAAGGAGCAGAAAGAGATATTAAGCGATATCGGCTTTCGAGGCCTTAGCGCGCTGGAAAAATTCGTTAAGGAATATCCAGACTGGGAAGGCACGAAATATTTTAACGTAGTGTTGGAAGAATTGTGGGAGGAAGAGGGCTATGAAGGGCCAAGCTCCGAGGGCATTGGTTCTGTATCGCCAATTACCGAAAAAGAAGCGGATGAATTACTGGAAGCTGTTCGCGCAAAAGAAGAGGAGCCAGAAGAGGGTCTGCCCTTAACTAAGGAGGAAGCGCCCTGGGTTTTTGAAAAAGAAAAGGAAAAGAACGCCATCCAAAAAGTCTGGGCAGACATCAAGAAATTATTTGAATAATGGATAAAGAGAAATCGTTTAAAAAACTGAAGGTTGGAATTCTTGGCGCGACCGGCACGGTCGGGCAGAAGTTTATCGTGTTATTACAAAATCATCCGTGGTTTGAGATTTCCGCGCTGGCCGCCTCCAAAGAATCCGCAGGAAAAACCTACGAAGAGGCCGTTAAGGGCCGCTGGAAGCAGGAGGTGGATATTCCGGAATCAATCCGCGGCATTGTAATCCAGGACGCTTCTAAGCCGAATCTGAAATGTGATTTTGTGTTTTCTGGTCTTGACGCCGGAGTGGCAGGGGAGATCGAGAAAGCTTTTGCCGCCGCCGGTTATGGCGTGATTTCCAACACGAAAAATTATCGCACCGAGCAGGATGTGCCGCTGATGGTGCCGGAAGTTAATCCCGATCACGCTTCAATCATTCCTTTCCAACAAAAACGCCGTAAGTGGACAGGTTTTATCGTGACCAATCCGAATTGCGTGGTGGTGCCACTCGTGATGGCGTTAAAACCAGTGATGGATAAGTTCGGTGTCAGTAAAATTATGCTGACTTCGATGCAGGCCATTTCTGGCGCTGGTTATCCGGGCGTGCCATCGCTAGATATTTTAGATAATGTGATTCCGATGATCGGCGGCGAGGAGCCGAAAGTAGAATGGGAACCACTCAAACTTCTTGGTGACGTAAAAAAAGACGGATTCAAATTGGCCAATATCAAAATTTCCGCGCAGTGCAACCGGGTGCCTACCAAAGATGGCCATTTTTTGACGGTGGCTTTCAGCACGCGTAAACCGGCGAAAGTGGGGGAGATCAAGCGTTTAATTAAAAACTTCAAAGGCGAGCCGCAGAAAATGAAGCTACCTAGCGCGCCGCAAAAACCGCTTTTTTATCATGAAGATGAATATCGTCCGCAAACTAGACTAGATCGGGATCGGGAAGGCGGCATGTCAGTTTCCGTCGGTCGTTTGCGAGAAGACGCGGTGCTCGATTTCAAAATGGTGGTCTTGGGCCACAACACTATCCGCGGCGCCGCCGGCGCGGCAATCTTAAACGCGGAGCTTCTACACAAGAAGGGTTATTTAAAAGCCCGTTAAATTTATGCGCGGCATTACTCTAATCGGCATGCCGGGGGCGGGGAAGTCTACGATCGGAAAACAGCTCGCCAAAAAGCTGGATTATTATTTTTTGGATTTGGATGTTCTCATCAAAGAAAAAGAGGGCCAGACGCACGCGGCGATCGCCAAGGCCAAGGGCGATACCGAACTCCTTCGCCTGGAAGAGGAGTACGCGCTTGGACTGACTTTAGATAAAACGGTTTTTTCTCCTGGTGGGAGTATCGTTTATTCAGAGCCTGCGATGGACAAGCTTAGAAAAGAAACGGAAATTTTTTATTTAGAATTACCTTTCACGGAAATTCAACGACGACTTGGCCGCGGCGCCAAGGATAGGGGAATAATCGGTCTCGCAGAAAAAGGACTTCGCGGCCTTTATGATGAGCGCTCCATTTTATACAAGAAATTCGCGGATCATATTATAAATTGCCACAGAGTTTCGGATGAAGAAGTGGTTAAAGAAATAAATGCTTTTTTATAGCACCAACGGAAAATCCAAGCCGGTGGATTTTAAAACCGCGCTTTTACGTGGTTTGGCGGAGGACGGGGGACTCTACATGCCCAACGAGTTGGGCAATTTTCAATTTTCAATTTCTAATTTTCAATTTTGGAAGATTTTAAAAAACTTTATAGATATTCCAGAAAAGGATTTAGAAAAAATCTGCGCGGAAGCATTTAATTTTCCGGTGCCGCTAGTGCGAATAAGCAAAGATATACATGTCTTGGAGCTGTTTCACGGCCGAACACTTTCCTTCAAAGATTTCGGCGCGCGATTTATGGCGCGAGTGATGGATTATTACATGAGAATAAAGAATCAAGAATTAGGAATTAAGGAAAAATTAAATATTGTTGTCGCAACCTCGGGCGACACAGGGAGCGCCGTGGCCAACGGATTTTATGGTTTATCCAACATCAAAGTCTTTGTTTTGTATCCGAGCAAACGGGTGAGTGAGCTGCAGGAAAAACAGATGACGACTTTAGGAAAAAATATCGTAGCCTTGGAGGTACAGGGTGACTTTGATGATTGTCAGCGTCTCGCCAAGCAAGCCTTGGCCGATTCGAATCTGAGAAAAGAGAAAAATCTTTCTTCGGCGAACTCTATAAATATTGGCCGACTTTTACCGCAGATGTTTTATTACTTTGAAGGCGTAAAACAACTTGGTAAACAGGCGGTGTTCGTGGTGCCAAGCGGGAATTTCGGCAATCTGACTGCCGGTTTGTTTGCCAAAAATTTAGGTTTGCCGATTGAGCGGTTTATCGCGGCCGTTAATATCAATTCCGCTATCCCCCGTTTTTTGGAGTCTGGCAAAATGGAAATTCGCAAAACACGTTTAACGCTCTCTAACGCGATGGACGTCGGAAGCCCCAGCAACTGGGCTCGGATTGCCGATTTATATGAGGGAAATCGGGAAAAAATTCAGAAAGATATTTCGGCAGTTACGATCAGCGAAGAAGAGACGCATGAAACAATTAAAAAGGTTTACCAGGAGTTTGGCTATATAGCCGATCCGCACACGGCCGTTGGTTTGGCGGCGGCGATGAAAGATACAAGCCGATCTCCAAAAATAGTCTTAGCGACCGCTCACCCGGCTAAATTCAAAGAGACCGTGGAAGAAGCAATTGGAAGCAAAATCAGTTTGCCACCCGCCTTATCTAAACTACGTGGAAAAACTAAAAAAAGCATAGTAATCGGTAAAAACTATTCGGAATTATACTTACAACTTACGACTAATAACTAATAACTTATATTCCGGTACTGCCAAAACCACCTCGGCTTTCGCCTTCAAGATTTTCTACCTCTTCCCATTCGATCTTTTCATAGGGACGGAAAATTATTTGCGCGATCCGGTCGCCGCGTTCGATCGTGACCGGTTTATCGG
Organism: Parcubacteria group bacterium Gr01-1014_3; assembly: GCA_007376445.1. Lineage (GTDB taxonomy): Bacteria > Patescibacteriota > Minisyncoccia > UBA6257 > WO2-44-18 > VMGF01. Next base: position 305,225 of record VMGF01000001.1, read on the forward strand.
TGAAGTTATAAATTGCCGCGCGGTACTCATCTTTATTGCCGGAAAAATCCTCGTCACCGATGCCGATGCCGTTAGCCAACATAAGTCCTTTTTTGGGAAGCGAGCTTCTTGCAGCGAGCATCACGTAGTGATTTTTCGGAGGTTTAATACAGATGTTTAACGGAACTAGCGTAAGCTTGCCCGGTTCAGCGATAGTTGTTTCGCGCGCCGCGCAATCCAAAGCGGCAGCCCCAGGAGTTTTATATTCCGGAAGCGGAAGAGATTTATCGATACGCTTGATTTTCGCTTTCATTCCTTTAATATTAACCAAGACGTAGATCCTTTACAATTAAATAAGGGAGCAATCTATGAAGGGCAATCGCGGAATTTTCATAGTTTTTGAAGGTGGTGAAGGCAGTGGCAAGAGCACCCAGGCCAAGCTTTTGTATGAAGAACTGGTAAGTAAAGGCTGGCCTATGTTTCTCACGAAAGAACCGGGCGGTGATGATGGAGTCTGTAAGGATATCCGGACGGTACTCCTGAACCCAAAATATAAGGGTTCGATGGATCCGAAGACCGAGTTGATGCTTTTTGCGGCTGATCGCGCCCAGCATGTTGGGCAGGTTTTGGAGCCGGAGATCAAAAATGGGAAGTTGGTGATTTGTGATCGATATGAAGGCTCGACCTTTGCTTATCAGTGCGCCGCGCGCGGATTTTCGATCCAGGCGTTTGAAATGCTTAATCAATACGCGACCGGTGGATTGAAACCAAATTTTATTTTTTGGCTGGACATTGATCCTGAGATTGGCTTGAAGCGGAATGTCGAGGTTAGTAAACGGGATCGGTTTGAGATGGAGGATGTGTCGTTCCACAAAAATGTGCGGGTCGGCTATGAGGAATATTTCAAGAACATGGAACCGAGAAAATACCTAAAGCTGGACGCGTCGAGACCGATCGATGAACTTCATAAAGAAATTGTTTTGAAGGTCGTTTATATGATCAGAAGCGGCCTTTATTAAACCCCCAATTGGGGGTTTTCTTTTTATCATATTTACGATAGAATTCGTTCAGCAATTTGAAAGGAGCCGATATGGCCGTGGAAGACCTGATGCGTTTGTTGACGGAAGATCAGATTGAATATTTCATGGGCCTAGCCATTCAAGAGGCAGAAAAAGGATTGGCGGAGGGCGGAATTCCAATCGGTTCGGTTTTGGCCGAAGCGAGCGATGGACGTTGTTGGCATACTTACGCGGGTCACAATCAGCGAGTTCAGAAGAGCGATCCAATCCTTCACGCGGAGATGGACTGCCTCAAGAACGCCGGACGACTCCGCTCGGATGTTTACCAGGAGTCGGTACTCTTCTCGACGCTTTCGCCTTGCGATATGTGCAGCGGCGCGGTCTTGCTTTATAAAATTCCGATCGTGGTGATCGGCGAGAACGAGACTTTCAGGGGCCCCGAAGCCTACCTTATGTCTATGGGCGTTAAGCTGATCCGCATGAATGATTCTCGTTGCATCAAGCTAATGCGGGACTTTATCAAAAAGAATCCCAAGCTTTGGAATGAGGATATAGGAGTTTAGTATGGGTAGCAAAAGAAAGAAGAGACAGAGGATCTTTATTTCCACTCCATATCCCGACCCGAAAGCAACGGCAAAGATGTTTGGACTTTCTAAGAGAGAAGTTCAGCGGGTGGAAAAAATAGTAGAGAAGGTGACGGGAAATAAAAAGAAATCTAAACGGCGATAAGCCGTTTTTTTAATTTTGATATTAGCGAAGTCTAACTTCGCTAAAAATTATATTTATATAGATAAAAGCCAAGTCAGACTTGGCCCTCGCAAACTCGTGAACCGAGTTTGACTCGGGAGCGGGTAACGGGAGTCGAACCCGTATCTAAACCTTGGCAAGGTTTTATAATAGCCGCTATACGATACCCGCAATATTAACTTTAGAAGAAATAACCGGCGACAAGACCCACGATAACGATTACCGCAAAGGTTATTTGAAGAGCCTTTTTAGCCTTGGTCATCATTGCGTGTCTTGCTGAATATCATATAAAATAATATGATATAGCGCAAGATGAAAAAGCTCTCTTCTAACATCGTTTGGGCGGTCGCGACTCTCTTTATTTTGACGGTCGTTTTTTCTTTTTTGATCCAATCTGGCCCGGAGCCCGTGGCGCTAACCATCAATCAGCTGGTTGAAAAGGTGAATAATGGCGATGTGGCGAAGATCATGATTAGCGGTCAGGACATCGAGGTTACCCTCAAGGATAAAACTACCTCTACGCTGAAAAAGGAAAGCGAAGCGCCACTCACCGACACTCTGAAGAACTTGGGGGTAGATACCTTTGAACTTCAAAAAGTGGCCCTGGAGGTGAAGGATGAATCGGGAGTCAGATTTTGGTTGGGAGTTCTGGTTCCAACCTTGCTTCCATTGATAGTTATCGTGGCAATCTTCTGGTTCGTGTTCCGCCAAGCCAAAGGCGGTGCTTCTCAGGCCTTTACCTTCGGCAAAGCGAATATCCGGTTATTCACTCCATTTAAAGACCGGGTCACTTTCAAGGATGTCGCCGGTTTGAAAGAAGCCAAGCGAGAACTTGAAGAAGTAGTCGACTTTTTAAAAAATCCGAAAAAGTATTTAGCGATCGGCGCCAGGATTCCACGCGGCGTTTTGTTGATGGGATCTCCGGGTACAGGAAAAACTTTATTGGCGAGAGCGGTGGCGGGCGAAGCTGGTGTGCCGTTCTTCCACATTTCCGCTTCTGAATTCGTGGAAATGTTTGTGGGTGTGGGCGCGTCTAGAACTCGGGACGCGTTTACGACCGCTAAAAAAGCGGCTCCGGCAATTTTGTTTATTGATGAGATTGACGCGGTTGGCCGCGAGCGCGGCACCGGTGTTGGAGGTGGTCATGACGAGCGGGAACAGACTCTTAACCAGATATTAGTAGAAATGGATGGTTTCGAGCGGGACGCTCGTTTAATCGTGTTGGCGGCCACGAATCGGCCAGATGTTTTGGACGCGGCTTTGTTAAGGCCGGGACGTTTTGACCGCCGGGTAATGTTGGATTTGCCGGACAAAAAAGATCGTGAAGCAATTTTGAAAATTCACGCTCGAGGCAAGGCCTTCGAGAAAGATATCGATCTTGCTAAGGCGGCGACCCGCACCCCGGGATTTTCTGGCGCTGACTTGGCTAATCTTTTGAACGAAGCGGCGATTTTAGCAGCCAGCAAAAACCAGGCCACGATCTTACAGGAAGATGTTTTAAATTCCGTTGAAAAAGTTTTGCTGGGTCCGGCGCGTCTGGGTCGCGTCATTTCCGACAAAGAGCGCGCGGTGACGGCATATCATGAAGCCGGTCACGCCTTGGTTACCGCCAGCTTGAAAGACACCGATCCGGTACATAAAGTCTCTATCGTCAGCCGTGGCCGAGCTGGTGGATATACTTTGAAACTCCCATCAGATGAGCAGAGATTAAAAACTCGCACTCAATTTATTTCCGAGTTGGCCGCGATGCTAGGTGGTTTCGTGTCGGAACAGGAGACTTTTGGCGATGTTACCACTGGCGCGTCAAATGATCTTAAGGAAGCCTCGAATTTGGCCCGTAGCCTAGTGGTTAAATATGGCATGAGCGAAAAGCTGGGCCCGATGACCTTTGGAAATACCCAGGAACTGATTTTCTTGGGCAGGGAAATTTCCCATGAGCGTAATTATTCTGAGCAAGTTGCTTCGGAGATCGATAGAGAAGTTAGCGCGTTTATTCAAAGAGCTCACCTGATCGCGAAAAAGATAATTACAACTCGCGCTAAGACCCTGAAGGTGATTGCCGACGCTTTATTGGAGAAAGAAAATTTAGAACAAGAAGAGTTTGACGAAATTATGAAAAAATCCGGCTTGAAGCCGATGGCGATTTAATATGAAACCCCGCCCTTTCTAAGACTTCAAAGAAAGGGCGGGGTTTTTAGTTTTTGGGGTTCCTGTGCTATAATTTCGGCAAACAGAGGATACGGGTGCGTAGCTCAGTGGTTAGAGCAGTCGTCTTATACACGACCGGTCCCTGGTTCGAATCCAGGCGCACCCACTCAAAAGATTTTTCATGCTCAAACTCACCACGCAAATAGCTTTGATCCAGGGATTGCCTTCTAAGTTTGTTAGTAATCTCAAAAAACTGGATATTCTGACGATCAAAGACCTTCTGCTTCACTTTCCGACGCGATACGAGGATTTTTCCAGCGTGGTGAAGATTGCTGACTTGAAAGTAAACGAAGCGGCGACGATCAGCGGTTTCGTGAAGCGGATCGAATCCAGGCGTTCCTGGAGGAGAAAGATATTCGTGATCGAAGCCTCAATTATGGATGAAACGGGCAGTATCAAGGCGCTTTGGTTCAATCAGCCATACATCGCAAAGGTTCTTCAGCCTGGCCGCAGGATAAATTTTGCCGGAAAAGTAACTGTGTCGGATGACGAACTTTGTTTATCCGGACCAACTTTTGAGTTTGTCGGCGCCGGAGAGGCTAAGCACACCGCCGGCCTAATCCCGATCTATCCAGAAACAAAAGGACTGACTTCAAAAGGTATCCGATACTTAATGAGAGCCGCGCTGACCAATCTAGAACCAGTCGCGGATTTTATTCCAAAAGCGATTTTGGCTGAGCACGCGCTTCCCGATGTCACCAAGTCTTTCCAGACGATCCATTTCCCGAAAAGCATGGAAGATGTTGAAATTGCCCGCCAACGCTTTGCCTTTGAAGATTTGTTTTTACTTCAACTAAATAACGCGAAGGCCAGATTGGATCTGGCCAAAGAAAAAGCGCCGTCACTTAAATTTACCGATGAAGATCTCACCGCGATCCTTAAAAATCTGCCGTTTGAACTGACCGCCTCCCAGCTTACCAGCGTCAAAGAAATTTTATCCGATCTATCTGGGACTAAACCGATGAACCGGTTGCTTCAAGGAGATGTTGGCTCAGGAAAGACAGTGGTCGCGGCAATCGCGGCGATCGTGGCCGCCAAAAACGGGAAGCAGACCGCTCTTATGGCGCCGACCGAAGTATTAGCTCGCCAACACTACAAAACATTAACTTCGATCTTCGGAAAACATGGAGTTGGTATCGGACTTTTGACCAGCGGAGAGGCAAGGTCGTTTTTCGGCGAGAACTTGGAGGCGAAAACCACCAAACCCAAGCTACTCAAAGATATCGAGAGCGGCAAGATCACCCTGGTAATTGGTACCCATGCCATTATTTCTACCGGCAAGGATCGGGTGCCGGTCGCGTTTAATGACTTAGCTCTCGCTATCGTGGACGAACAGCACCGCTTTGGCGTGGAGCAACGCGCCGCCCTGGTAAAACAAGAGAGGAATCCAGGCGATGAGACGACCATTCATTTCTTATCGATGAGCGCCACGCCGATCCCACGCACGCTTTCCCTCACACTTTTCGGCGATCTTGATTTATCGATCATCAACGAACTTCCGAAAGGAAGAAAAGAAATCATCACGAAAGTCGTGGCTCCAACCAATCGCGCTAAGGCCTATCAGTTCGTGCGCGAGCAGGTTTTGCAGGGCCGTCAGGTATTCGTGATCTGTCCGCGTATCGAAGCCGCGGTTGAGGAAGAGTCAGATGAAGCAAATCCAAAACTAAAACTTTGGTCAGATGTTAAAGCCGTGAAAGAAGAGTTCGAAAGGCTATCCACCAAAATTTTCCCGGATTTGAAACTGGCGATGCTGCATGGAAAACTTAAAGCCGCGGAGAAATCCAAGATCATGGCGGATTTCATGGCCGGTCAAACCAATATTTTAGTATCGACTTCGGTGATCGAAGTCGGTGTGGATGTGCAGAACGCGAACATTATGATCATCGAAGGCGCGGATCGTTTCGGTCTTGCCCAGCTTTATCAGTTCCGCGGACGCGTGGGCCGGGGCGAACATCAATCATATTGCCTGCTTTTTACCGATTCTTCCTCCGATTCGACGAGTCAGCGCCTAAACGCTCTTTTGCGCGCCAAGAATGGCTTTGAGTTAGCGGAAGAAGATCTCAAGCTCCGTGGTCCGGGCCAGTTCATCGGGTCTAAACAAACCGGCATTCCGGATCTGGCGATGAAGGCCTTGAATAACATTGAACTTATTAAAATGGCCCGTACCTCCGCGGACATCATATTGAAAGAGGACGCCAGACTCACTAAATACGCGCCCCTTAGAGCGGTTCTAAAGGCATTCCAAAAGAAGATACATTTAGAATAAATAACGTGTTATAATGAGGCGCACTTTAACAAAGGCTAAACCTAATTCGCTATGTGGCGAATTAGGTCGCCCGATCAAATCAGGGATTTGATTTAGGGAGGTTCTAATGAAAGCGCTTTTGATGGTTGATCCGCAGAATGATTTTTGCCCGGGTGGTTCTTTGCCGGTTAAGGACGGCGACCAGGTGATGGAGCCGTTAAACCGGATGATGGAATACGCCAAGAAAAATAACTGGGTTTTGGCCGCATCGCGCGACTGGCATCCGAAAAAGACCAATCATTTCGCCAAATATGGCGGAAAATGGGCGGTACATTGCGTGAAGAATACCAATGGCGCCAAATTTCATCCGGCGCTCAAGGTTACGAAAGACGTGATGGTTTTCTCCAAAGGTATGCTGAAGGACCAGGATGCTTACTCGGCTTTCCAGGGATATTCCAAGTTTGGTGAGACATTGGCGGACTACCTGAAGTCTTATGGAGTTCAGGAGTTATATGTTGGCGGCCTAGCTACCGATTATTGCGTGAAGGAAAGCGTGATTTCGGCTATCAAAGAATGTTTCAAGGTTTATCTTCTTCTTGACGCGTGCCGGGCAGTAGATATCGAGCCGGGCGATGGTGATCGGGCGATTGAAGTAATGAAGCAAGTCGGCGCGATTCTGACCACCACCAAAAAGGTGATGGCATGAGCTACATCATCAACTCGCTTCTCGATACGGATTTCTATAAGTTCACGATGGGTCAGTTGGTTTTTAAGCATTTCCGGGATGTTCCCGTGCGGTATGCTTTCAAGAACCGGACGGCGAAGGTTCCGCTTGGTCGGATCATCAAAGAGGCCGATCTCCGGCGAGAGCTGGACCATGTGATGGAGTTACGCCTTGGCAACAGCGAATATCATTATCTGCTCGGAACGTATGAGTACAAAGAGCGGATGTTCCGAGAGGATTATCTCCAGTTTTTGAAGAATCTGGAACTTCAGCCTTATGAGCTTCGCTACGAAGGCGACGCGATTAAGCTTGAGTTTGCCGGTCCTTGGTCATCGGAAATTCAATGGGAGACCATGGCGCTTTCGATCATCAACGAACTTTACTATCGGGTGTACATGGAGCGGCTATCGGAGTTTGAGAGAGACGCTGTTCACGCGGAGGGCGTATTGCGGTTTAAGCGCAAAGTCGATGTTTTAAAGAAAAATCCGGGAATTGTGTTCACGGATTTCGGAACTCGGCGGCGCTTTAGCTTTGATCAGCAGGATTACGTGAACGGCGTGCTTGCGAAAGAGTTTCCAGCAACCCAGTTCCGCGGCACTTCCAATACTTATCTAGCAATGAAGCATGGTCTGACGCCGATGGGTACTTCGGCTCACGAATTGTTCATGGTCATGGCCGGTATCAAACATAATAGCGACGAAAGTATCCGCCAATCGCACAACGAAGTTTTGCGTTATTGGTGGGAAGAGTACGGCTACGGCCTTTCGATCGCGCTGACAGATACCTATGGAAGCGATTTCTTTTTCCTGGATATGACTGCCGAGCAGGCGCGTCAGTGGAAGGGTCTTCGGCAGGATTCCGGCGACCCATTCGATTTCGGCGAAAAAGCGATTAAGTTTTACGAAAAGCACGGCATTGATCCGAAGAAGGATGAAAAGATAATCGTTTTCAGTGACGGATTGGATATCGAGATGATCGAAAAACTTTATGAACGATTCCATGATCGGATCAAGGTCACGTTCGGCTGGGGCACCAACCTCACCAACGATCTTGGTTTCCCGGCGCTCTCACTTGTCGTCAAGGCGGTGGAGGCCAACGGCAATCGATTAGTGAAGCTGAGCGACAACCTCGCTAAGGCTACTGGCGACATGGACGATATCGCGAGATTCAAATCCATCTTCGGATATTCCGGAGATAATTACGAAGAGTGCAAATACTAAAACCAACCCCGCCCTTTCTGGGATTCAAAGAAAGAGCGGGGTTATTTTTATTAATAAATCGCTACCGGCCAGGAGTTGTCTAGGGCATAAACGCCTCCACCGATGCCAACGATGATGAGTAGGGCCGCGAGAATGGCGATGTCTAGTTCATATCCGCCAACCAACTTTTGGCCACGGCTCATTTTCCAGAGAGCGGCGACGATAATATCCACGGCTAGCAAGATAGCTATGAGTTGCGTGCCAACTCCAAGAATCAAAGCCAGACTACCGAAGAATTCCACATGAGCGACGATCGTACCCCAGAAAAAACCTGGCTTGAAACCCATCATGGAAAAACTTTGCCAAGTCGCCGGCAAATTCCGCAGTTTTGGCCAGCCGTGAGCCAAAAATATCGCTCCGATGATCAATCGGGCAATCACTAAATAATAATCACTGAAACCTGAAAGTAATGTAATCATACAAAAAGTATATCATATTAACTTTTGCCAAGCGCTAAATTTTATAGTATAATCGGGGAAATGGCCTCATCGTCTAACGGCTAGGACAGCCCCCTTTCACGGGGCAAATAGGGGTTCGATTCCCCTTGAGGCTACCAAAAGTTTTTATGAAAATCTTATCTATCGAAACGAGTTGCGATGAGACCTCGGTCGCTTTAGTTGAGGCGAAGGGCGGATTAAAATATCCGGAGTTTAAGGTTATCGAGAATATCGTCTCCTCGCAGATCGCCGTGCACCGGCCATTTGGCGGCGTGGTGCCTAATCTCGCCAAGCGGGAACACCTTAAGAATCTTCCTAAGATTCTACAAAAATTGAAAATTAAAAATTTAAAATTTAAAATTGATGCCGTCGCGGTCACCGTTGGCCCCGGTCTCGAACCGGCGCTTTGGACCGGAATCGAATATGCCAAGCAGCTATCAAAGGATTTAAATAAGCCGCTTATCGGGGCGAATCATATGGAGGGCCACCTATATTCTAATTGGTTACCGCGTAAGATTGCCGCGCTTGCTTCTACGCGTAGAAGCGCTCGCAATGACGGAATACGATTCCCAGCGATTGCGTTGGTGGTGAGCGGGGGACACACGATACTTTTGAAAATGGATTCGCTGACCAAGTGGAAAAACTTGGGCGAAACGCTTGATGACGCGGCTGGAGAAGCTTTTGATAAAGTCGCGCGAATGTTGAAGTTGCCATATCCGGGCGGGCCAGAAATTCAAAAACTAGCCCTTCGACAGGCTCAGGGTAAACATCCGAAAGGCACGATCAAGTTCCCACGGCCGATGTTGCGAGACGATAATTATAAATTCAGCTTCTCTGGATTAAAAACCTCCGTGCTTTATTATCTTCGCGATAATCCGAAAGCTAAAAAAGAAGATGTGGCGGCCTCATTCCAGCAGGCGGTTCTGGATGTGCTGGTTGGTAAAACCATGCGCGCGGCCAGAGCGTACCGCGCGAAATCGGTTTTGCTTTGCGGTGGCGTGTCGGCCAACGTGGCATTGCGGGAATCTTTGAAAGAATCAGCAGAAAAATATGGCATGAAATTTTTTGTGCCGGAATTTGAATATAATACCGATAACGCGGCCATGATCGCCGCCGCGGCGTATATTCAGTATTTAAGAAAGAAGAAGTTAAAACTGGAAGCAAATTCAAATTTAAGTTTATAAAAAAATCCAAGCGTGTTAGGCTCGGGTTAGCTTTTTGAGGGTAAAAAGTGGACAAAATAGTTCTCTGGAGCGCAGTAATCATCAACCTTCTTGTCATTAGTGTCGGGCTTGGATTGCAAGCTTATAAGAACTATCAGGCCAAGAGTACCCAGCACTTATCGTTGATTCTTTACACTCTAAGTTTTCTTGGATGGGTTTCTTGGTCCGCTTACGGATTTACAAAGCAAGATTGGTTTTTGCTTGGCGTACAAAGTCTTGGAGCCATGATGACTGCCGCGATACTTACGCAGTTCTTTATATATAGGAAGAAAAAGGCCCCCTAAAGGGTCTTTTTATTTGGAAATTAACCGATATACTATATTCATAATGACTATTGATGGGGCATACGATCCAAAACAAACTGAGGATCGGATCTATAAAGCCTGGGAAGATGGCGGGTTTTTTAATCCGGATAATTTAAAGAAAGCTAAAAAACCATATGCCGTTCATCTTCCCCCGCCGAATGTGACCGGATCGCTTCACATGGGCCACGCTCTCAACGCCACGATCACGGACATTTTAATCCGCTATCACCGGATGAGGGGATATAAAACCGTCTGGTTTCCGGGCACGGACCACGCCGGCATCGCCACCCAGAACGTGGTTGAGAAAAATTTAAAAAAAGAGGGAATTTCCCGCTGGGATTTGGGCCGGGAAAAATTTATCGAGAAAGTCTGGGAGTGGAAAGAAAAATACGGCAACATCATCATTGAGCAGTTGAAAAAACTGGGCGCCTCCGCTGATTGGTCTCGTTTGCGGTTCACGATGGACGACAATTATGCCGAATGGGTCAAAAAAGCTTTTATGCACTATCACGAAAAAGGCTGGATTTATCGTGGGAAAAGAATCGTGAGCTGGTGTACGGCTTGCCAAACCTCGCTTTCGGACCTCGAAATTGAATACAAAGAAGAGAATGGGAAACTGTGGTATATAAAGTACCCAATAGTGAAGGAGGCTAGAATTAATAGTCCCAGTCAAAGAGGGACATATGAAGTTCACGAAAAAGATTACATTGTGGTGGCGACGACGCGGCCGGAGACCCTGCTTGGAGACGCGGCAGTAGCCGTAAATCCGAAAGACGACCGGTATAAGAAGCTGGTTGGTAAAAAGGTAATGCTGCCGATCCAAAATCGGGAAATTCCTATCATTGCCGATGAAAAGATCGATCTGGCTTTTGGCACGGGCGCGGTAAAGGTGACACCGGCGCACGATATGCTGGATTCCGAGATCGGTGAGCGTCACCAACTGCCGAAATACGAAATTATCAATGAGCGAGGCAAGATGACTGACGTCGCTGGCGCGGAATTCACCGGTTTGAAAGTGGCCGAAGCTCGTGAAAAGGTGGTGAAAAAACTAGAAGAGGCAGGACTCATCGAGAAAGTGGAAGATTATAAGCACAACGTGGCGATCTGCTATCGCTCCGCCACGGTACTGGAACCGCTTTTGAGCAATCAGTGGTTTTTGAAGATGGCCGAGCTGGCGAAAGAAACCCTCAAAACCATGAAGTCCGGAAAAACCAAGATTTTGCCGGAAAATTTTGAAAGAACCGCCACGGCTTGGCTAGAGAATATCCGAGATTGGTGCATTTCTCGCCAGATCTGGTGGGGACATCAGCTACCTGTTTGGTTTTGCGAAAAACAAACAGGAATTTCCAATTCTCAAGTTCCAATTTCCAATGAAAATTTAAAATTGAAAATTGAAAATTCATCGGCGACCAAGGATTTCGTTGTTGCAATTGAAAAACCTATCAAATGCCCATTTTGTAAAAATTGTATCATGGAGCAGTCGGCCGATGTACTAGATACCTGGTTTTCTTCGGCGCTTTGGCCGTTCGCGGGTTTATCGGATAAGGATATAAAGGACTTTTATCCGTCTAGCGTATTGATCACCGCGCGCGACATCATCAATCTCTGGGTTTCCCGCATGATCTATTCCGGTTTGGAGTTCCAAAAAGCCACACCGTTCCCGGAAGTTCTGATTCACGCCACGATTTTAACCAAAGATGGCCAAAGAATGTCCAAGAGCAAGGGGACGGGCATTGATCCGGTGGAACTGATCGATAAATATGGCGCGGACGCGACCCGCTTCGGTATTATTTGGCAGGCCATGGGCACTCAGGACATCCGCTGGGATGAGACGGCGGTGCAGGGTGGCAAGAAATTCGCCAATAAACTTTGGAATATCGCCAAATTCATTCAAGGCAAATTAGCGAATAGCGAATTTAGTACGAATAAACGAATAAACGAATTTGGAATTCGTAAATTAGAGAAGGATTCGTTATTAGTTGATCAGGAAGATAAAGAAATCTTGGCAAAACTGGAAACTTTGAAATCGGAAGTAGAAAAAGACACCAAAAACTACGAACTTGGCCAGTCTCTGCACAAAATTTATGAATTCGTGTGGCATGAGGTGGCCGATAAATACCTTGAGGCCTCCAAGAAGCGCGAAGACGAAAATGTTAAAATGGTATTAGGGTATATTTTGCAAGAATCATTAAAGATCTTGCACCCATATATGCCCTTTATCACGGAAGAGATCTACCAAAAGCTTTCCGATCGCCCCGGCGAGAGCTGGCTGATCGTTGAGCAGGTTTAGACGAATGCCAGGTAGTGAAAACTCGAGCCTGCCTGGCAAAAAACACTCGAGTTTCTACTACCTGGAATGCTGATCTTCAACTATATTTTACTTACAATTCTCGGCCTCGCGCCAAGCCTTACCTGGCTGGTTTTTTATCTCCGCGAGGACGCGAATCACCCCGAACCGCGCAAGCTTCTTTTATATACTTTCCTGTCCGGCGCCGTCATCACGCTGATGGTGCTTCAGATCCAGCTGATCGTGAATCGCTGGCTGGTGAATTCTGGCGTGGATGGCTACGGATCGATCTCATTCTTAATGCTGGCGATCGTGGAGGAGTTCTTTAAATTTCTGGCTGTCTATTTGGTGATCCGATATCGGCCGGAGTTTGATGAGCCGGTGGACGCGATGATTTATATGATAGTCGGAGCGCTTGGTTTTGCCGCGGTGGAGAACGTGGCCTCGGTTTTTCAGGCGACTGGTTCCTTTTTCCCGAAACCTGGTCCGTTGGAGACCACTATCTTGCGGTTCGTGGGCGCGACCCTGCTTCACACGCTTGCTTCCGGTTTCGTGGGTTATGAGTGGGGAAAGGCTAAGGCGGAGGGCCGGGACCCAAAGTTCAGCATTTTCATCGGCCTTGTCGGCGCCACTTTATTGCACGCAATTTTCAATTATCTTATAATTAAATCAGGTCCGGTAACGCTGCCGATAGTGCTCCTGGTTCTGGTAGCGCCGTTTCTTCTTAGCGATTTTGAAAAACTGAAACATCTCCGGAATAAAATTTAAAACAATGAATGAAGAAATAAAAAAAGAAGACGTAGATATGGAGGTGGACGGCGATAACGCCGAAGTTGAGATACAACTCGCCAAGTCAGGTTCTTCCGTTAAAGAGCGGAAAGCTAAATCCGTCTCCGACGACGAATACGATGACGACGGCCAGCTGACCATCGATGTCTATCAGAGCCCCGATGAGATCATCCTAGAATCTCCAATCGCTGGTGTGCGGCCGGAGGATGTGGATGTTTCTATCACCAACGAATCCGTGACTATTAAAGGAAAGCGCGAGCATGAGCGCCGTGTCCGCGACGATGATTATTTTTATCAGGAATGCTATTGGGGGCGCTTTTCTCGCTCTATAATCCTTCCGCAAGAAGTAGACGCGGAACGTTCCGAGGCTTTTATAAAAAATGGCGTGCTGACGGTCAGGATGCCGAAGCTGAACCGGCAGAGATCCAAGAAACTTCACGTGAAATCGGAGTAAATCCCACGCATAAGCTTTATGTATGGGACGAAAATCCCGCTGGACAAGCGGGGTTTTTCTATGTAAAATTTGGGCAGTTGTACTTTGAAACTCAAAGTGAGGAAAAAATATGGGCATCGCGCTTGTGCTGCACGGAGGCGGATTCGCCGGCGCTAAGCAGGTTGGTTTTGCTAAAGAACTTTGGGCTCGAGGCAAGATTCCATCGGTTATTCAGGTGGTTTCAGTCGGCGCGCTTAACGGCGCCGGGTTAGTCGAGGTTGGTCCCGAAGAAGTTGAACGACGCTGGCGGTTGATTGAAAGAAATGGTCCCAGCTCGATTTTTAATTGGAAGGGCATGCCTTTCCATCTCATATCAATGTCTAACGCGCTCCTGAGCGATTACGGACTGAACGAGTTGGTGAAGCAACTCGATATGAGCAAGATCGTTTCCTCGCCGATCCGGCTGGAGGTGGCAGTTAGGAACGAAACAACTAATCAGCTGATGTTTTTTTCTAATCACGACCTGGATATCAAAGAGAATCCAGAAATTCTTCGCAAGGCGATCAAAGCCTCAGCTAGCCTGCCGGGTATTTTCCCACCGGTTGAGATAAATGGAGAATATTATTCTGATGCCTACTGCTTCGATCTGGAGCGCTTAGCGAAATTCGAAACAATTTTATTATTGATGAATGAAGAGCCTAAGGCGAACAAAGACCTTCATTCCCTGCCCTCATATCAGAGACTTTTTGTGGGATTCAACGAGATCCTGGACGATCTGGTGGAACTGAAAATCGATTCTTTCGTAGATAAGCATCCTGAGTTCAAGAGAATTAAGATCAGCTCCAATCTTGGAATCTTCGATCGGATTAAGAAAAAGCTGGCTGACGCGGCTTCTAAGATATTGGAAGCGCTGGACCTTAAAGATTCACGCCAGCTTATCGTGATCAGTCCGGAATACAGTCTTCCTACTTTGAGACTCGATAGCTTTCACCTGCCTACCAAGACCCAGGAAGGCGATATTGGTAAGGCGATAAGACTTAGTCAGGAACAGGCCAGGCAGCTTCTGGATCAGTTAGAAATTTAAGTCCCCTTTCGAAAGAAGGGGACTTTTGAATTTCACGGCCCATTTTTTATTGCGCCGGATTTAACTATCCTAGTGGCTAATCGCTAGTCGCTATATACTATTTACATGGTGGAATTCGCGACCGAGGGAATTGTTTTAGATAAGGAAGATGTTGGCGATTACGACGCCAAAGTTTTTTTATACACCCGGGATTTCGGCAAAATTCAGGGTAAGGTAAAAAGTTTAAGAAAAATCACCTCCAAGCTAGCCGGCCACCTCGAGCCTTTGAATATGGTGTCTGTCCGGCTGATCAGTAGAAATATTAATTTTTCCAATTTTCAAATTGTGGATGCCCTCAAGACCGGGCAACTGCCTTCCACAACCGGCCGGATGACCGCCTTAAGATTGATCAAGGAAATCGCGCCGGAGGGGAATATGGATCTCGCGCTTTGGGATCTTCTAGTTGGTGGAGAACTTTCCGCCGCCAAAGTTCTTTCTTTGTTGGGTTTTGACCCGACCTTTGCCAGCTGCCAGCAGTGTGGTGATAAAAAACAGCTCAATTTTTTAATTAAAAACCTGAACTATTTCTGCGCCCCATGCCTTTCCGTGGCATCTATCTCTGAAAAGGTTTTTGTTCTAAAATAAGGGAAATGACTCGAACGACCAAGATTATTATTATTTTCTCGGTAGTCGCCGCTTTGGCGCTTTCGACTATTCTATATTTTGCTTATCAGGCCAGGATCGGGAGTGGTTTTGAGATCGAGTTAAAGATGCCCGATCAAGTTTTCGTGGGCGTGCCGTTCGATCTGGATGTGAATCTGATCAATAATTCCGGAAATCCGCTTCAAAATGTCCAATTATTCGTGCAGTTGCCGGAGGGCGTGGCCTTCGTGGGTTCACCGGCGACTAAGAGCGTGGATGTGCGCGATATGAAAAACATCGGCGACGGCGGACTTCAGCAGCAGGTCTATAAGCTGATCGTCTCCAGTGGCGAGAATAGCATCAAGCAGATATTCGCGCGCGCCATTTATTCTTCCGGTTCATTAAAGTCTCGTTTTGAAAGACGGCAAGAGCAGGAGTTGGCGGTGGGCGGATACGGACTTCAGCTGGATATTTCCACTCCGCAAAAAACTTTCAGCGGCGAAGATTTTGATATCGAGGTTTTTTATAAAAATGTTTCCGATCAGGATTTCTCCGACCTCAAACTTAAGCTCGACTACCCGCCAACTTTCAATTTCAAGAAATCTACTTTAAAGCCGGACACGGGAAATAATATCTGGGTGCTTGGCGGACTTCGCAAAGGTTCGGAAATGAAGTTTAAAGTTACCGGCAATCTTGTCGGTCCCGATGGTTCCTTCTTCGATCTCAAGGCCGCGGTGGAGGCGAATCTTTCCGGACATAACTATCCGGTCAATGTAAAAACCGCGACTCTTTCAATCGCGCCATCACCGCTTTCTATCCGCATCGAGCTTAATGACAATCCGGATTATGTAGCCAAGGCCGGTGACAGCCTGAACTACACCCTTACATATGTAAACAATACCGATACCGGCTTGCGGGATGTGGTCATCCGCGCCCAGTTGGTTGGCGCGATGTTTGATGTCGGCACTCTTTCGACTAATGGAAGTCTGCGCTCTTCCGACAACACGATCATCTGGAACGCTTCCAATGTGCCGCAGCTGGCCAGTTTGCCGCCGGGCGCGAATGGCAATGTGGACTTTACCCTCCGGGCCAAGAATGATTTTCCAATCAAGCGCTTGAGTGATAAGAATTTTACTTTGAAAGTTGCCTCGGTGATCGAATCTCCAACCGTTCCGCAATTCGTGGAAGCCACGAAGACGATGGGCGCCTCTACTCTGGAGACGAAAGTTGGCGGGCAGATAAAGCTGGAGGCTAAGGTATTTTTCCGGGACGCCGAGTCGGGGATCATCAATAAAGGCCCCCTGCCGCTGAAAGTCGGTAAGCCGACTCAGTTCACCGTGCATTGGATCCTGACCAACTATGGCACGGATGTAAAAACTATCCAGGTGCGCGCGTTTTTGGGCGGTAATGTGAAGTACGCCGGAGTTTCCAAGAGCACGACCGGGCAGTCGCCAGTTTATAACGACAACGCCCAGGAGATGTATTGGGATGTGAACCGCATCGCGGCTGGAACTGGCGTGGTGAATAAACCAGCCGAGGCGATCTTCCAGATCGAGGCGACACCCTCGGTGACGAACTTAAATCAGTTCATGGATTTGATCCAGAAGAGCACGCTGACCGGTATCGATGAATTTACTAACCTTGAAATCAAGGCCGATGATCAATCTGTTTCTTCGAGTTTGCCGGATGATCCGACGGCGAGCGGGCAAGGCATAGTGGTACAATAATTCCTATGGATTTAATGGATAAAATACTTAGTCTTTCCAAGCGGCGGGGTTTTATTTTCCCTGGTTCAGAAATTTATGGCGGATTAGCCAACTCTTGGGATTACGGCCCGCTTGGCGCGGAGTTAAAAAAGAATATCAAAGACGAATGGTGGAAGCGGTTTGTGCGCCAGCGGCCTGATGTGGTGGGCATCGATGCCGCTTTGATCATGAATCCGAAAGTCTGGGAAGCCTCCGGTCATGTGGCCGGTTTTTCCGATCCGTTGGTGGAGTGCAAAAAATGCCATGAGCGATTCCGGGCGGATCATGTTGATGGTACGAAATGTCCTAGTTGCGGCGGTGAGCTGATGGCTCCGAAGCAGTTCAATCTAATGTTCAAGACCAATATTGGCCCTACGGAAGAACAGGGAAGCGAGGTTTATTTACGGCCGGAGACGGCGCAGGCGATGTTTGTGGATTTTAAAAATGTATTGGATACGACCCGCAAGCGGCTGCCGTTCGGCATCGCGCAGATGGGTAAAGCTTTTAGAAACGAAATTACGCCGGGTAACTTTATTTTCCGAACCCGCGAGTTCGAGCAGATGGAGATCGAATATTTCGTCAAAGAATCCGAGTGGGAAAAGCATTTTGAGGCGTGGCTGGAGGAGATGCGCTCCTGGCTCAAGCATCTGGGCGTGAAAAAATGGCACGAGCAGGAAATCCCGGATGGAGAACGGGCCCACTATTCCAAGCGCACTGTTGATATTGAGTATGATTATCCTTTTGGTCGGAAAGAGCTCTACGGCTTGGCTTATCGGGGAAATTTTGACCTGACTCAACATGAGAAATTCAGTGGCCAGGATTTGAAGTACACCGATCCGGAGAATCCGAAAGAAAAATTCTTGCCGCATGTCATTGAACCGACCTGGGGTGTGGACCGTTCGTTATTGGTAGCGATGCTGGAAGCGTACGCTGAGGAGGAAGTTAAAAGTTCAAAGTTAAAAGTTGAAAGTGAAAACGGAGAGGAAGAAGAGGACACCCGCGTGGTGATGCGTTTTCCGAAGTGGCTGGCGCCAGTCAAGGTGGCGATTTTGCCGCTTTCTAAAAAAGAAGAACTCGCCAAAATAGCCAAGCCGCTACACGCGGAGCTGGCAAAAGAGTTTGCCTGTGAGTACGACGAGACGCAAAGTATCGGCAAGCGCTATCGCCGCCAGGACGAGATCGGCACGCCATATTGCGTGACCGTGGATTTTGAAACCGCCAACGATCAGTCTGTCACCGTCCGCGATCGGGACACGATGAAGCAGGAGAGGATTGCTATTAGTTCGCTCAAGCAGTATTTGATTGACAAATTAGCTTAAAAGTCATACTATATATCCGCTCTTTGAAAGCTTGGTTTTCTGACAGTACTGCGCTGTCTGACAAGCTTTATTTTTTTCATCCGCGCATACCGGATGAAAGGAGGTTTATATGGCTGCGCATACCAGCCGTGAACTGGCAGAACTCCATATGCATAGGCTATGGAGTGGCTCTGGGGGAATCGCTGAATTGGTTGCGAGGGATAAGCGAGACCCGGTAGAAGTAGCTGCAATACTGCAGGCTATCAAAGATGGTAAGACATTCGGCTGGCTGAGAGATCGAAGGTCGGAGGATCCTGATCACCTGCTTTATCAGTGGCAGAATCTCTACCTCGAGCTGGGTCTCAAGGTAGACATCAGCAACCTCAAGATCCCGGCTCCCGAGCCCGGCTTCACCAGGCTGATCCTCATCCCGGAAGGCATGACACCCAACAAGGCGTTCGCCCTCCTCAAGAAGAAGACGCAGGCCTGGAAGTACACCGACAACCTCGATACGATCACCTCAATCCGCGACACCAAGAAGACCTATGTCATCTGGGTGCGAGACCGCCAGGAAGCCGACGAAGAACTCAAGAACAAGTCAGCCGACGATCTCAAGAGGGACGGCGTCAACTGCATCACTCTCATCGAGCGTCTACTCTACGAGTTGAAGTTCTTCACCGAAACCCTCCAAGGCGGGCAAGCCGGCAAGCACCTCGACGAGAAGAACTGGACGCTCTGTGCCGGCTCGCGTTTTCAGGATGGCAGCGTTCCGTACATGGACTGGGTTCCGGACGACGGCGGGGTCGGCGTCGGCTGGGGCTATGCCGACAGCCGGTTCGAGAGCATGCGCAGTCGTGTAGTAGTTTCGTAATCCTGGTCTCTGTTCTTTGTACTCCTAGCCCTCCGACTTAAAGTCGGAGGGCTTTTTAAATTATTGGAAATGTTTTAAAATACTCGCAGAACTTTTTAGTTAAGGAATGGCTAGATGAGGTTCATTCTCGCCAGGCACTGCCAGACGGACGCGAATGTCCGCGGGCATATGCAGGGTCAGCTGGATTCGCCATTGAACGCTTTTGGTGAAGCGCAAGCCGAAGAGCTAGGCGTTCGTCTGCGGATCTTTTCGATCACGCGGATCGTTTGTTCGGATCTGCGGCGGGCCACTAAAACTGCCAGAATCATTATCAAAAAGTTGTCCGAGAACGGAGCTAAGATACCAATCCGGCGCGATCGCCGATTGCGGGAAGTGGATTATGGCAGGATAGCGGGTTTGAGTTGGCGTCAGGCTGAATATCACTACAATATCCGCAAGGCGGATTACTGCAATCCCGAAGAAAACACCTTTGACTACACGACTTTTGGCGGTGAGAGCCGAAAGGCAGTAATAGACCGGCAGATGAAGCTGATTAATGAAATTGCCAGAAAATATCCCTGGGACGCGATCTTGCTGGTTGGCCACGGCAGTTCGCTGGCGGCTTTGCTCACCAGCTTGGGTCATGCCCCAAAAGCGCCACAAGGAAGTTTCCGAACATTAGAATATAACCCATCATAAATTCCCCGATAGAAATCGGGGAATTTTTTCTATATACTATCTCTATGAAACAATTTACTAAAAAGACTTTAAAAAACGGCTTACGGGTTATTACGATTCCGAAAAAAGACAGCTTGGCGACTACCGTATTGGTTTTGGTAGAAGCCGGTTCAAAATACGAAACGAAAAAAATAAACGGTCTCTCGCACTTCCTGGAGCACATGTGCTTTAAGGGCACGAAAAAACGGCCGACGGCCCTGGATATTGCCGGTGAGCTAGATGGCATCGGCGCTGAATACAACGCTTTTACTTCTCAGGAATGGACCGGCTATTACGCGAAAGCGCAGTCGGAACACACCGACAAGGTTTTAGATATCATTTCTGATATGTATCTCAATCCGACTTTTGATCCGAAAGAGATCGAGAAAGAGAAAGGCGTAGTGATCGAAGAATTGAATATGTACGAAGATACTCCGCAGAGAAAAGTGCAGGATTTATTTATGGAGCTGTTGTATGGAGACCAGCCAGCTGGCTGGGATGTGGGCGGAAAAAAAGAGATCATTCAGAAACTCAACAAGGCGGATTTCTTAAAATATCGCGGCGAGCATTATGTGGCGAAAGCGACGGTGATCGTGGTTTCAGGAGCGGTCAATGAAAAAACTCTGCTTCCGAAAATCGAAAAAGCCTTTTCCAATATCACGGTGGCAGATAAGTCCGGGAAAATTAAAACTATCGAAAAGCAATCCAAGCCGGAAATTCTGATCAGGCACAAAGAATCTGATCAGACCCATCTGGTAATGGGTATACGGGCTTTTGACGCCTTCGACAAGCGGCGTTTCGCGCTGGATGTGCTCGCGGATATTTTGGGCGGCGGCATGAGCTCACGATTGTTCCAGCGGGTGCGCGAAAAGTTGGGCGCGGCGTATTACGTGAATGCCGGAGTGGATCTGTTGAGTGATCATGGCTATCTCGGCATCTCCGCCGGTATTGAGCATTCCAAAATAAATATCGTAATAAAAGCGATTTTGGAAGAATTGAACAAGATCAAAAAGAATTCTATTTCCAAAGAAGAACTTCATCGGGCAAAAGATCATCTGACCGGCCGCATGATCCTAGGGCTGGAAGCTTCGGATTCGTTGGCGATGTATTATGGCGGCCAAGAAATTCTGCGACGCGAGGAAATGGCGCCGGAAGAACTGGTGAAAATTATCCACGCCGTTAATCTCGAAGATATCGTGGCTGTGGCAAATGACCTATTTAAGAACGATCGGCTGAATTTAGCGATGATCGGCCCCTATAAAGATCCGAAACAATTTGCGGAGATACTTCGTTTCTAATATAGTAGGGATATAGGGCCGACACGCCCGATCCCGCCTGCGGCGGGCAAGTCCGCACTTTACATGGAACAGAAAGGCATAATGATCAGCTGGGCGAGCCTGTGGAAGATAGTCTTAATGCTTCTGCTGGTTTGGGTTCTTTACGTGGCGCGTGAGATAGTGGTCGCGCTCTTTTTGGCTATCGTAGTTTCTGCCGCTTTTGACCCGGCCGTTAGTTGGATGGAGAAACGAAAAATTCCTAGAATTCTTGGCACGCTTGGCATGTATATCTTGATGATCTTCTTGATCGGCATGCTGGTTTACGCGGTTGTTCCGATCGCGCTTTCAGAATTAAGTATTTTCTTGGGTAACCTTGGTAAGATCTCCGGCAACCTTTCCGACCTCGTGGACGCCTCCAGTCTGATCCAGGCGGTGAATCAGAGTTTAACCAGACTGACCAACCTGCTTTTAAGTGGCAGCTCGTCCTTGCTGGATATTGGCTCACAATTTTTGGGCGGTTTAACAATGACGATTTCGGTATTCGTTTTGTCCTTTTATCTTACAGTCGGCAAAGATGGTGTAGAGAAATTCTTGGTGAACGTTCTCCCGCCGGCCTATGAAAGCGTAGCGACGGACCTTTATTATCGGATCCGAAAGAAGATCGGACGATGGCTGTCTGGCCAGGTTATCTTAAGTTTTGCGATTGGCCTGATGGTTTTCTTGGGGCTGTGGATATTAGGGGTTAAATACAGCCTGCTTCTTGGTATCTTGGCCGGTATCTTTGAGCTAATTCCTTATGTGGGCCCGATCTTTAGTGGAAGCTTGGCCGTTTTAGTTGGCGCGACCCATTCTTTGTCATTAGGCCTTTATACGGCTATTTTGTTCATCATTATTCAGCAGCTCGAGAATCATGTCCTGGTGCCGGCCGTCACTAAATTCACGACCGACATTTCGCCGGTAGTCATTTTGGTAGCTCTACTTGTTGGCGCCAAGGTGTTTGGCTTTGTGGGATTGATCTTAGCAGTGCCGATCACGGTGCTTTTACAGGAATTTTTGGAGAACTGGTCTCAAACAAAAGCTCGAAGGAGAGGACTGGGTATCTAGGTAAATTTTCAATGCTCAATTTTAAATTTTCATTGAATTTTCAATGAACTAATTTTTAAACCCTGAAAATTATCAAATTGATAATTGATTGGAAATTGTTGCTTGAAAATTGTAAATTGATTCTATGGAGAAATTCTACATAACCACATCCATCCCATATGTAAACGCGACGCCTCATTTGGGCAACGTGCTTGATTCCGTATACGCGGATGTCTTGGCGCGTTATCATCGACAGCGAGGCGCGGATGTACGATTTTTGACCGGGTCTGATGAGCATGGTGTGAAAATTGCGCGAAGCGCCGCCGCCCGGTTCGCGGGCGAGCCTCGCCCATCGGATGGGCGGGAAGCGGTTCCGACAGAAATAATTCAAAGATTCGTAGATGAAACTTCCGCCAAGTTTCGCGCGCTCAAAGAGACCCTGAATCTTTCCTGGGATGATTTTATTCGCACTTCTGATCAGCAGCGGCATTGGCCTGGCGCGCAAAAACTCTGGAATGCCTTAGCGGCGCAGGGCGATCTATATAAAAAATCCTACAAGGGACTGTATTGCGTAGGTCATGAAGCTTTTGTGACTGACAAAGATTTGGATAACGGAGTTTGCAAAGATCACCAGAAAAAACCGGAGATAATCGCGGAAGAAAACTGGTTTTTCAAACTTTCCAAATATTCTAAAGAGATAGAATCAAGAATCAAGAATCAAGAATTAAGAATAGTGCCGGAGGGAAAACGGCATGAGATCCTTTCGCTCCTCAAAGAAGGATTGGAGGACGTGAGTTTTTCTAGGCCCAGCAAGGATTTGTCTTGGGGCGTGCCCGTGCCGGGTGACCCGACGCAGACGATGTATGTGTGGGCGGACGCTCTGGCCAACTACATTTCCGCTCTTGGTTATGGTTCGACAAGCTCACCACAAGTGGACGACTCTGAAAAAGACTTTAAAAAATATTGGCCAGCGGATGTACAAGTGATCGGCAAGGACAATCTCCGATTTCACGCTGCGATTTGGCCGGGCATGCTTTTGTCGGCAGGATTACCACTGCCCAAAACCGTCTTCGTACACGGATTTTTAACCGTGGATGGCCAGAAAATCTCTAAAACCGTGGGGAATGTCATTGATCCGGTGGAGCTAGTGAAAAAATATGGTACCGACCCGGTCCGATATTATTTATTACGCGAAGTTTCGCCATTTGAAGATGGCGATTTTAGTTATGAGAAGTTTGAAGCGGCGTATAACGGCGATTTGGCTAATGGTATTGGCAATTTTTCCGCGCGAGTCCTGGCCTTGGCGGAGAAAGCGGGGAATCTTGCGGCCGGTAAGGCCTCGCCAGAAATAGAAGCCGCCATTCAAAAAACTCGCGAAGAATTAGAAGAAAAAATCGGTGAATATAAATTCCATGAAGCGGCGAGCGTGATTTGGGGGCTTATTTCGTTCGGTGATTCGTATGTAAACGAAAAAAAGCCGTGGCAAAATCCTGATCCGGGAGTTTTACTGGACCTGGTAACTATTTTAGAAAATGTCGCCGAATTATTGTCGCCGTTCATTCCGGGAACCGCTGAGAAAATTTCTAAATGCATAGTTCGCGAAGGTAAAATTCTGAAAATTAAAAAAGGCGAGGTTTTGTTTCCTCGCCTATAGCAGTTAGGCTTGCGCCTCTTCCTTGTGTTCCAGCATTGGCCGGAGTTTCTGATCAACGAACTCTTTAACCTGCCGGCGGTAATCATCTAGATTACCGGAATTGTCGATTTTGAAGTCGGCTCCGGCGCCGATAGTCGAGATGTTAATCTCAGTCGGCTTCATTTCGTTCTCGCAGAACTGTTCCCAGGTCAGGTCGGCTTCGCCAGGCTTTTGATTACGGGCTTTGACGCGCTGGTATCGGGTATCCGGCGGAGCGGTGACGTACACCAGAAGATTTCTCACAAATCCCCGGATCATTGTGCCGTCTTCCGGCCAGCGCACACCATCCACGATTTTAACTTCGGCCAGGTTTTCTTCAACAAACTTAGCCATGGCGGCGGCTAATGTCCAGCCAGGGAAGGCTTCTTTAAGGATTACCGGCATTTTCTGGAGATTTTCCCGTGACGGTAAGATATTGGCCGCGTCGCAGATCTTTTTCAAGATATCCGAGAAAACCATTGTCCTTCGGCTAGGATGAAGCTGCTGATTGAACATCTCGTCGATCAATAGCCTGGAAAATGTTTCTTTCCCAGCGCCAATCTCTCCGGTAACACCGATTACGATTGCATGGCCGTTCATCAGTCGCCCCCTTTCATCAGCGCCAAGGTTTGTGAAAAGACTTATGCTATAGTAGCCTAAAATTAATATTTTGAAAAGTATGAAACTATTCGACGCGCATACTCATATTCATTTTCCACTTTACGACGCTGATCGAGAGGCGGTGATTAAGCGCGCGAAAGAAGCTGGAGTCAAAATGCTTTGCGTGGGAACGCAGGCGGCTTCATCGGAGGCGGCGGTAGAATTGGCGCGGAAAAATCCGAGAGAGGTTTGGGCGGCAGCTGGTTTTCATCCGAATCATTTCGCGAGTTCGTGGTATCACGACAAAAAAGAGCAGCCGAAGGGCGAGAGGGAAGAGTTTGATGCCCAGCGGCTTCGAAAGATCGCCGAGAATCCGGAGGTAGTGGCGATCGGCGAGTTTGGCCTGGATTATTATCGATTGACCGACGAGTTAAAAGAAAAAGAAAATCAGCAGGAGGCGTTTCAGGTTCAGGCTAATATAGCTAAAGACCTCCAAAAAGCGATGATGCTGCATTGTCGGCCAGCCAAGGGAACAGACGATGCTTATATCGAAGCCGACCGGATACTTTCTACTTTTGAAAACTTACCGCCGAGAATTTTCCATTTTTACGTCGGGTCTATGCGCATTACCAAAAAGCTGGTGGAGGCAGGATCTTATTTTACCTTCGGCGGCGTGATCACATTTTCTCGGGATTACGACGAGATTATAAAATACATTCCGCTCGACCGGATCTTGCTGGAAACGGACGCGCCATATGTGGCGCCAATGCCATATCGCGGGAAGCGCAACGAACCAGCTTATATCATAGAAACCGCCAAGAAACTGGCTGAAATTAAAGGTATTTCAGCGGACGAAGCCGCCGAGCAGACGACCGTAAACGGATTGAAAGTTTTTAGGATTTAGTATAGGATTAACGCAGTTCTTAAGGAGATGTTGCTATGTGGGAAATCGAGAATAGACTACTCGCGAAGCTGATTGAACTTACGAAAACCGATAAGATGCGGTGGGATGCCAATCTGGATATTCATTCAGCCATGCATGAAAGCAACAAGCTTTTTGTTTGGTGGCCTCAAGATGGCAAGCCAGGCTTAACTCTTAACGACACTCGGGTCGAAGATTATGGCATTGGAATCGAAGTGTTGATCACCGAAATTCACAAACAGTACGAACGACAGGATCGGAATGGTTACGGTCCGACCGCGAAGAAGGAACGAGAAGAGGCCGATAGCAAGGGCCAGGAAGCCGCGCGGAAAGAAGCATCGGATTTCGCCAATGCGGCGAGCAAGTTCCTGGAAGACGAAAATAAGAAAAACAAAAAGAGACGCTGATAAAGCACTATTCCACGGCGGTCGCCGTGGTTTTTATTACTTCGGGTTGCTTTTATGACCGTATGGTCATAAAAGCAACCCATTGTAAGAATATAAAAATATGGTATAATTTCGGCAGTTCTAAGACAATCAACAAAAGAGGTGGCTCTTGAAAAACAAGGACTTCAGCGCCGGTTTCGTGAAAGCCCTCGCCAAGCTTACGAGTCAGGATAAGCTGGTTTGGGAGCATCACGATTTAAGTGGCCATGGGTATCGGTTTGATTCGGACATCGCTTACTGCGAAACCTGGATCTTGTGTCTCGACACAGTAAAAAATTCTTTCGTGTTGCAGGTTGCTGAATCATTTAACTGTTTCACGGAGTTTTCTGGTGCGGATTATGGGCTTGGCGGGCTTGATAGGGCAATTTCTAGCCAGCGCTATCGTCAGACAAGCGGAATGTGCAGGAAGGCCTTAGTCCCTGAGGACAAAATTGCCAAATTTATCAATGATAAGGTGCTCAAGGCTAAGAAAGACGATGAAGATCGGGAGACGGTTCTCGAAAAGTGCTCCCGGGCGTTTAAAGGAGAGAAATATGAATAGACTTGACCTCGCTTAAAGGCGAGGTTTTTTAATTGCCGATTTTTTAAAATCGTGCTATAAAGTAGCCAGCAATTTGAGAGGTTCATATACCAGGAGGTGGCCAAATGATTGACCACGAAAGCACGCTGAATGATTTGTTTAATCGTGCCTCTAGGCTTTATCCGGATCATCCGGCAATCTCATTTTTCGACTTCGAGCTGTCTTATAGCCAACTTGATATGCGCGCTGGTCAGTTTGCCAATTTTCTGAAAAAGAAAGGCATTGGATACGGTGACCGAGTTGGAATGATTTTGCCTAACTGTCCACAGCTGGTTATCGCTTATCGCGGCGCCCTAAGGGCCGGAGCAATCGTGGTGATGATGAATCCGCTCGCGAGTTCGGATGAGATTCTGGAGATGGTCCAGCAAACGAAGCCCTCGATCGTCATTTCTCTCAAAGATTTCCGGGAGCACAATTATGAGATCGCGAATTTCGCGACTTATGATGGAATGCTTATGGTGATCAGTCTGGCGGACTACCTGCCATTGATTACGGGTATGCTCTACGGAGCGAAGAATTTAGTGGGCAAGACATGGCACTGGGCGAGAAATCCTAATGACATTGGGTTTTTTGTAGGCCCAAGGTGGCATGAAACAGAATCTTGCGCGCCCACGAAAACAAACGGCGAGGTTAAACCATCTGATACCGCGGTACTCCAGTTTACCGGCGGTACGACCGGTGGGCTGAAGGCAGCTGAGCTTACCCATTACAATCTGGTGAATAACGCTAATCAAGCGGCAGCGATTTTGGGTGATCTGGTTTCACCGGAATCGGTTTTTCTGGGTGTATTACCAATTTTTCATGTTTATGGACTTTCGGTCTGTTTGAATATCGCTTTTTCGCATGGCAGTAAGGTTGTCCTGTTGCCGCGTTTCAACGCGAAGCAGGTGATCAAGACAATCATTAGCGAGAAAGTTAATATTCTCCCGGCGATTCCAAAGATTTTTTCCGCTCTACTAAAGACGGGTGTCTCTTCTGACGCCTATCGTACTCTGCGCGCTTGTTTTTCTGGCGCCGGAGCGTTGGACGGCAAGCTGAAGCAGGAGTTTCAGTCCTGGACTGGTGCCAAGATCTTTGAGGGCTACGGACTTTCCGAGACTTCACCGATTGCCATGGTTAATACACCGGAAGCGAATCGGGATGGAAGTTTGGGGAGGCCCGTGCCGGATACTGAAGCCAAGATCGTGGATGACGAACTGTTCATCCGCGGCCCTCAGGTGATGAGAGGATATTGGGGTAAGCGCCAAGCGACCCACGAAGTTCTGGACCGCGACGGTTGGCTTGCTACCGGCGATATGGCTCGAATGGATGACGACGGGTTCTATTGGATGACTGATCGGAAAAAGGACATGATCAAGATCAGGGGTGAAAATGTTTATCCGAGCGAGATCGAGAAAGTGATCAAGCGGCATGTTAATGTCGCTGAGGTGGCGGTGGTCGGCATTCCTGACCGTGACTTAGGCGAAAAGATCGTGGCCTGCGTGGTCCTGAAGGATGGAAAAACAAAGGCCGAGGAGATTCTGGCTTTCTGCCGGAAGGAAGGCCTCGCTTCGATAAAGATTCCGCAAGAGGTTCGGTTCGTAAAAGAAATACCGAAGAATCCGATTCTCGGAAAGGTCCTGAAGAAGGAGCTTCGGGCGATGATTCAAAAGCCGCAGTAATGCGGCTTTTTTTATTGCTCTAATTTTAGTAAACTGGAGACACGTAGATGGCATATAATTTTAAGAAAATTGAGGCGGCTTGGCAGAAAGTTTGGGCAAAAAATAAGCATAAAATTTGGGCCGCGGAGGACCAATCCGTCAAACCGAAGCAATATGTTCTCGATATGTTCCCGTATCCATCCGGCGAGGGCCTTCACGTCGGTCACGTCGAGGGTTATACCGCTTCCGACGTCTATTCTCGCTTTATGCGGATGAATGGCTACAATGTCGTCCACCCGATGGGCTGGGATGCCTTTGGACTCCCGGCGGAGAATTACGCTATCAAAACCAAACAGCACCCGGAGAAGGTGGTTAAAAAGAATGTAAAAAGATTCCAGGAGCAATTACAAAGCCTGGGATTCAGTTATGACTGGCAGAGAGAGATCAACACCACCGATCCGGAATATTATAAATGGACACAGTGGATTTTCGTGCAACTTTTTAAAAAAGGATTGGCATATGAAGCGGAGCTTCCGGTGAACTGGTGCCCGAAAGATAAAACGGTATTGGCAAACGAAGAGGTGGTTGATGGTTGCTGTGAGCGGTGCGGGACGGCCGTGGAACGGCGCAATTTAAAGCAGTGGATTTTAAAGATCACTGCTTACGCCGATCGGTTATTAAATGACTTAGATGGCTTGGATTGGCCGGAGCGCGTTAAAGAAATGCAAAGAAACTGGATCGGCCGATCCGAGGGAGCCATCATTAAGTTTCAAGTTGTAAGTTCTAAGTTTCAAATTGAAGTTTTCACTACCCGGCCGGACACGCTCGCCGGTGTCACATATATGGTTCTTGCTCCGGAGCATCCACTGATCGGAAAGCTGGTGGTCAACGCGGAAAACGTCAAAGAGATCGAGTCGTATATTCAAAAATCCAAGAACAAGAGCGATCGGGAGCGTCAGGAAAATAAAGAAAAAACTGGCGTGGCCTTGAAGGGGGTCATGGCCGTAAATCCGATCAGCCAAGAAAAAATTCCGGTCTGGATCGCTGACTATGTGTTGGCCCAATATGGGACGGGCGCGATCATGGCCGTGCCACAACACGACGAGCGTGACCGGGAATTCGCCGAAGCCTTCCATCTTCCGATTATCGATAAGCCCTTGATAGATAAAGAAACGGCTATCCAAAAGGCAGGGGGTGTAAAAAAAGTTAATTTTAAATTGCGCGACTGGATTTTTTCCCGTCAGAGATACTGGGGCGAGCCGATCCCGATCATTAAATGCCCGACCTGTGGCAATCAGCCGGTAGCCGAGGAAGATCTTCCGGTAAAATTACCGAATGTTAAGAATTATGAACCGACCGGTAATGCCGAGTCTCCACTCGCCGCTATAACGAAGTGGGTCAATGTGAAATGTCCAAAGTGCGGAGGCGACGCCAAGAGAGAAACGAACACGATGCCGCAGTGGGCCGGTTCGTGCTGGTACTACCTCGCATATCTTATGCGAGGAATTTCCAATTTCCAATTTCCAATTTCCAAATACAAAGAGGTTTTTGATCATTGGCTTCCGGTGGATTTATATTTGGGCGGCGTGGAGCACGCCGTGCTTCATCTTTTATACGCGAGATTTTGGCACAAGTTTTTATTTGATATCGGCGTAGTTTCCACCAGTGAACCATTCAAAAAACTTGTGAATCAGGGACTGATTCTTGGCCCGGACGGACAAAAGATGTCCAAGTCCAAGGGTAACGTAGTCAGTCCAGATGAAATGGTGGAAAAATTCGGAGCTGATTCACTTCGCCTATACGAAATGTTCATGGGCCCGCTTGAAGACGCGAAACCATGGGATCCGACCGGAATCGTGGGCGTTCACCGGTTCCTCGGCAGGATATATAACCTTGCGTTAAAAATCCAAAATCCAAAATCCAAAATCCAAAATTCAAAACTTGATCAACTTTTACACAAAACCATAAAAAAAGTTACCGAGGATATTCAGGGATTTCATTTCAACACCGCCATCAGCGCTCTTATGATCTTGCTGAACGAGATAGAAAAACAGCCGGAGGCCGCGGCCGCGCATGTACCCACGATCGCTAAGCTGCTTTTCCCGTTAGCGCCACATTTGGCTCAAGAAGTTTGGAAAATGCTGGGCAACAAAGGCTTGCTGGATCACGAAGAGTGGCCGAAGTATGAAAAGGCGCTGATTGAAGACGCGGAATTTGAACTGGTCATACAGATCAACGGCAAAGTCCGCGATCACGTGATGGTTAAAAAGGGTATTGGTCAGTCGGAGGCTGAAAAGCTGACACTGAACCGGGAAATAGTGAAGAAGTGGCTGGAAGGAAAGCCGCCCAAGAAGATTATTTTCGTCAAAGACAGGTTGCTCAACGTAATTGTTTAAAACTTGCTGGGCATATCTGGAGTTATATACAATATCCACATGTGCGGCATAGCTGGTTATATAGGTAAAAAAGAAGGGTTGCCGATAGTGCTTTCGAATTTACGCAAACTAGAATACAGAGGCTACGACTCCGCGGGCGTGGCCTTTTTTAATTCTGCTAAAGATGCCCGGTGTGAAGTTTTGAAGGCGGTTGGCAAGCTGGCTAACCTCGAAAAAAGCATCTTAGGCGTAAAATCCTTGCCGTTGACTGCAGTTATTGGCCATACACGCTGGGCGACGCATGGCGTGCCCAATGAAGTTAACGCGCACCCGCACACGGATTGTCGCGGAGAGGTGATCTTGGTTCACAACGGCATTATTGAAAATTATCGTCAGCTCAAAGATTCACTTTCAAAAAAGGGTCATCGATTTCGCTCTCAGACTGACACGGAAGTAGTGGCGCACTTGATCGAGGAGGGCCTGAAAAACGGCCGGAATTTCCCGGCGGCTCTGGAAATTTCACTTAAACAGATTGTTGGAGCTTACGCGCTCGCTATCATTTATAAAAAAGATCCACATAAAATTTATCTGGCGCGCCTGGGAAGTCCGCTGGTCGTTGGCGTGGGTAAAGATGAGCATTATATTGCATCTGACCCGACGGCCCTGGCTGGCTTAGTTAAAAAAGTAATTTATCTGAAAGACGGCCAGCGTGGCGTGCTATCGGTAGATGGATTTGAGATTGGCCCGGCTAGGCCAAAGATCGAGAGTTTGGATCTGAGTCCAGAGCAGGCGCAAAAGGGGAAATTTCCGCATTTTATGCTGAAAGAAATTTTTGAAGGTCCGGAGGTACTTCTTTCCGCGCTTCGCGGACGCTTAATGCCGAAAACTAATTCAGTTAAGCTGGGCGGATTGAGCGAAGTTGAAAGCAAGCTCAAAAAAATAAAAAAATTGGAGATCATCGCTTGTGGCACTTCTTATTATTCCGGCATGGTTGGCGAATTATTTTTTGAAGAGCTGGCCGACCTGCCCACGGAAGTTTTGCTGGCTTCGGAGTATCGGTATCGCCGTTATCCGGTGAAGCCGGGTACCGCGGCATTATTTATTTCGCAATCCGGAGAGACGGCGGACACTCTCGCGGCGCTCCGGAAGGCGACCGCTAATAAAATGCTAACCCTGGGCATCGTTAACGCGGTTGGATCCAGCATAGCGCGAGAAACAATAGCGGGAGTCTATAATCACGCCGGGCCGGAGATTGGCGTGGCTTCCACTAAGGCCTTCCTCTCTCAGCTTGGGGTTCTAGCTCAAATGGCAATATTTTTGAGCGCAAACAAAGCCAAATTGCACAAAGAAGTCATCGCGGAGCTGGCGAACATACCAGCCAAGATCAATACTATTTTGAAAAAAAACGAACAGATAAAAGCGCTAGCGCAAAAATATATTAAATATCAGAATTTTATTTATCTTGGCCGTGGACACAACTATCCGACCGCGCTTGAGGGGGCGCTCAAGCTGAAAGAAATTTCCTATGTGCACGCGGAGGGTTATGCCGGGGGAGAGATGAAGCACGGCCCGATCGCTTTGATTGATGCGGGATTTCCGGTCATCGCGCTCGCGACTAAGAACCGGGTTTATGAAAAAATGATTTCCAACCTCGAAGAGATCAAGGCTAGGCGCGGACCGATCCTCGCCATCGCTACGGTTGGGGATCGGCACATCGCTAAGTTAGTTGATGATGTTTTCTTTGTGCCAAAGACGCATGAGATGCTCGAACCGCTTCTTAACATCATTCCGCTTCAGTTATTTGCCTACCATTTCGGCGTTTTGCGTGGCCACGATGTAGATAAGCCTCGAAATTTAGCCAAAAGCGTTACGGTTGAATAAGTTGAGTGGATGCTATAAAATTCACTTTACGGACTTTATAGACTTTACGAACTTTCAACTTTTTATTATGACTAAAACTGGTTTATTTTTTATGATGGCCTCGGTCTTTTTTATTTTCGCGGCCTACAAATATGCCCCCGCAGTTTTTAGCGAGCATGGCGCGCTGGCGAACGTGATGGAGAGTTTATTTACGTTCCGTTAGAACTACTTTCACATTCAAAGCTTTTTTCCCGCGGAGAACTTTCATAATGAGCGTATCGCCAACTTCTTTTTCCTCCAGAATATCTTGAATAGTGTGCTCGGAGGTGATCATTTCCCCGTCGCATTCCACGACCAAGTCTTTTTCTTTAATGCCAGCTTTATGGGCCGGGCTTCCGGGCACGATCGCTTCGGTTTGGGGGATCTGGCCGATAACTAAAGCGCCGTGGTTGGCTGGGAGTTTCATCTTGTCTTTCAGATTTTCATCCACGCTGACATAGCGGAGACCAAGTAGTGGACGCTTGATGCGTCCGAACTTTTTAAGATCGGCAAGATCGCGTTTGGCAAAGTTGATTGGGATCGCGAAGCCGAGGTTTTGCGCGCCGAAAACGATAGCCGAGTTAATGCCGATGGCTTCGCCATTCAAATTGACCAATGGACCACCGGAGTTGCCGGGATTGATAGCGGCATCAGTTTGAAGAAGGCCGCGTAGTTCTTGCTGCGGAGCGTTTGGTTCACTGGCGGCCCGGATAGACCGGCCTAAGCCGGAGATAATACCGGCGGAGACGCTGTTGCGGAAAAGGCCGAGAGCGTTGCCGACGGCGATGGCGGTTTCGCCAAGCTCTACATCATCAGAATTGCCGAGAGAGATCGTTGGTAGATTTTGGCCAGGCATATCAAGAATAGCCACATCGTCAATCGGATCGCGGGCCAGGACTTTCGCGTTAAACTTTTTGCCGTCATTCATAATCACGGCGTATTCGGCGTGAGGGTCCACGATAACGTGCTTGTTGGTCAGAATGGTGCCGGTCTTTTCTACGATAAATCCGGAGCCACCGCCAACTTTGACCATGCCCCGGGCGTCAATTTCTTCGGCTGGGATCTGCGAACGCAAACCGCCATAAGGCAAGAATGGCAAAAGTTCTTTTGGAACTTCTTTCTCGAGATCATCCAGGCTTTTGGAGATGATGATTGAAACGACCGCCGGCATTACTTTTTTAATTGCGTCTACGATTGGTGATTTGGTCATAGTTTTTAGTTTATTTTGATTGCTCTTATTATAACAACTTTTTTAGTTAATAAAAAAAGCCCCCGCCACAACTTTGATAGATGTTGGCGGGGGCGCTGATTCACTTCCTGACCTTGTACCAGATGGCGATCTGAACTCCGAACTGCGTACCGCTCTGGGTTCGAGAGTAAATATAGATCTTGCCGTCATTTTCCTTCAGCCAGGCATTCACTTCCTTCTCCAGCTTTTCCATATCGCCAACTCCGGCGGAGAAGATCTTGACCTGCTCAGCTTCTTGGAATTGTTCTGCCTTCGCCTCATCCATGGCGCGCAAGGGAACAGGAGCGGCGAATCCGCAGATCGCTACCACTACTACGATAAAGATCAAAGCAATTAGTCCACTCTGCAAGTGGTACTTCATCTAACACCTCCAAAAGACTATGCGTAATTTAACACTTAAATAATTACTAGTCAATCTTAGAACGCCCGTGATGCTTCCAAAGCTCAATAACGGCTGGAACAACCGAAATCATAATGATGGCGATCACTACTAATCCAAAGTTATCTTTGATGATCGGAATATTGCCAAAGAAATAACCACCAAAAATGAATAAGCCGATCCAAGCGATACCGCCGATGATGTTGTAACTTAAAAAGGTTTTATATTCCATTTTGCCGACTCCGGCGATAAAGGGAGCGAAGGTGCGGATGATCGGGACAAAGCGGGCGAGGATGATCGTTTTTTTGCCATGTTTTTCATAAAATCCTTGTGTACGCTTTAGGTATTCTTCATTGATCAACGGCCGATCTTTTTCAAAAACCCTTCCTCCTATTTTGTAGCCAGCCCAATAGTTTGCGGTATCACCAAGGATCGCGGCCGCGGTGAGCAGTAAAAATAACCAAACCGGATCAAGGCTAGTTGTAGCCGCGAGTGCGCCAGCGGCAAAAAGCAAAGAATCGCCAGGCAAGAATGGCGTGACCACGAGGCCGGTTTCTAAAAAGATTATTAAAAATAAAACACCATAAGCCAGGAGGCCGTAGTCTTGCACTACCACCCCAAGATGCCGATCGATATGGAGAATATATTCAAAGGCGAGTTTAAGAAGTTCCATTAAATGATTATAACTGATTTTTGCCACCGCCGTTGGCGGGGCATTGATTTTCCAGCCAATCGCTTCGCTCTTGGGAAAAATCTAATGTGCCCAGGGCGGGAGTTGAACCCGCACGCCTTTCGGCATACGCACCTCAAGCGTACGCGGCTGCCGTTACGCCACCTGGGCCTATATTATTCCTTGCTTGCCTATTATAGCCAAAGTCCGCTTAATTTTCAAATATTTACGCGAGAGATGGGTCGAATGATTTTTATAATAAATTTTTGGCAATAATTTTAAAGATTCCGATTTAGCGTATTTTAAGGCCCGGGCAGAATTGTTAACACTTTTAGTATAGTGGCCGGTTATTTTTAGATGGTTAAAAATTTGTTTTTGTAGCCAATCAAGGTGCCTTTTGCTCGCAGAAATAAAACAAACATAAAACATAAAGCTAGATTTCCAGCGGGGATCCCAATAGGAGTAGAATGTGCCATCGCCATCAAAATGCCCACGAAGGAAGTCCCAGAAATATTTAACAGGTATGTCTAACTCGCCAAGAGTTTTTGATTTGTTAGGAATCAGTCCTATACCAAGTAGGAACTTGTAGAAATTCACATCACCGAATTGTAGCCGGGTGACTGTTTTGTGTTTATGCCCGCTCCATTTTTTGCTAATTTTATTTTTGATATTTAAGCACTTTTTAAAATTTTCCAATTGTTCTAAGTCCTGTGACGTAAAATCAAAATGTCGGCCATCAGGCGACAGATTTCCATCGGTCGTGATTAACCCGATCGCATAGGCGAATTCCGGCGACCATTTAATTTTCACTTTGTTTTGAGGTTTAGCCATTTCTTGTATTATACCTCAAGGTAATAGCGTATGCCAATGGTGGATAATGGCGATTATTTGACGAATTTGAAAATATATGGCAAAATGTGCTTGGTATTTTGAAATGGCCCGCCAGAGGCGGGCAGGCTGACTGGAGACCTGGGATGTTCCCGGGGAGACGGTTAGCTACAAAAAAGGAGGTGACCCAATGGGGAACCTGTTAAGGGAAACGCCGTACTCTGAGATTACGGCAACGCTCGAGGTGCTTCAGAGATTCGGAGTTGAGCGAAAGCATCTTGAAGTGATTCGGCAAGACGAGGACTATGCCATTGAAATTGCCCGCGCGATTGTCAACTTGCGTGATCCGACAAGGGTCGCTAGAAAGGTCACTGGTAATTGTTTTGAAGTTACCATGGATTGTTCTCGGACCCTCGAGCAGATGATAGCCGAGGCTAGGTTTAGCTGGGTCAATCCGGAAATCACCGCGGAGAGATTCCCAGTCAAGGGAGCCGGCAAATCAAAGGTCTGCGTTGAGCTATTCTCTTACCCAGAGGCCATGACGAGCGAGCTTGTTCTTATAGACCTAGCAATGCGCGGCCTTGAGCCTGCTCCAATTGAGGTCGGCCTCGCGCTTAGCAGAGAAAATCCTGATCTTCAGCGCCTGTCCCTGATTCCAATGTTTGGTTCCGTCTGGATTGATCCGGGCAGTATGCGTAAATATGTTCCTACGCTTGGCGGAACTTGGGATGGTGGGCGACGGCTTGATATGATGCTACACAAAAACTATTGGTTTACTCCATGCCGCTTTCTGGTTCTTCGTAAACCTTAATATTTTGCCCGCAAGAGAAATCTTGCGGGCATTTTTTATCTCAAAAAACCCACCGCTTAGGCGGTGGTTTTTTCTACTTCCTTATCTTTGGCGGTAGCGGCTTTTTGCTCTTGGCTAGAGCCGAGCTTCTGGCGGGTTTGTTTCTTGGAGAGATCACGGATGTAATAGATCTTGGATCGGCTGACTTTCTTTGGTGAGCTGATGATCTCTACCTTGTCGATCTTCGGAGAATGAATCGGAAAAACTTTTTCCATACCCACGCCAGCCACAGTCGCGCGGACGGTAAAGGTCGCGCCAGGCTCGGAGCCATGCTTTCTAGCCAAAACCAAGCCCTCAAAGCGGGATAGGCGTTCTTTGTCGCCATCCTTGGTCTTTTCCCAGACCCGGACCACGGCGCCGGACTTAATCTTCTTCATTACTTCTAAAGACATCATAATAGGTTATATTCTACCGAATATCGGAAAATTTTGCAACATGTTAATTTGAAGGTAATGAAGACCCTTGTCGACGTACGATTATTGTCCCGGGGTGGAACTTCGGGTATTGAAGAGTACACCCGGAATCTTTTGGGCGCTATTTTGAGGCTGGATCAGGAAAATGACTATACTCTTTTCTATAACGCGCTCAGAAAAGAGCCGCTGAACCTGGCCGAGCCGATCGCGAAATATCCAAATCTGAAGATAGTTGATTGGAAAGTGCCGAACAAAATATTGGATTTTTCCAGCCGGACACTAGGCTGGCCGGCGATTGATAAGCTGATCCCGGCCGATGTGGTCTTTAGCCCGCACTTTAATATTTTGAAAAGCGCCGAGGCGCCGCGGGTGATCACTTTCCATGACCTCTCATTCCTGCATCATCCGGAGTTTTTTTCTTTCAAGCAGAGATTTTGGCACTGGCTTCAGGATTATCAACGACAAGCCAAGTCAGCGTCCAAGATCATCGCGGTTTCGGAATTTACCAAGAGTGATCTGGTGAATCTGCTGGGTATTCCGGATGAGCGGATCGAGGTGGTTTACTCTGGGATCGATCCGGGGTTTCAGCGTCTGCCCAAAGAGCGGCTGGAGATTTTTCAGCGTGAGCGGGATCTTTACTATCAGTTTATTTTATATCTCGGCACCATCGAGCCACGGAAAAATGTGGCCGCGATCATCCGGGCTTTCAATATCTTAAAAAAACGACCGGGCTATTCTGACTTCCGTCTGGTTTTGGCTGGTAAATTAGGCTGGCTTTACCAGGACGTGCTTAGAGAAATAAGAAATTCGCCCTTTAAAAAAGACATTGTTCTTTGGGGTCCCGTCCGAAGCGGAGAGAGAGTTTTATTGTATAATTTAGCTAGAGCCTTCGTGTACCCATCTTTTTTCGAAGGATTCGGTTTTCAGCCGCTTGAAGCCCAGGCGAGCGGATGTCCGGTGGTAGTTTCTGACCGGACCTCTCTTCCAGAAGTGGTTGGCGAATCCGCTTTAAAAGTTAATCCCTGGAACCTGGACGAAATCGCCGGGGCTATCGATCAGGCTGTTGGTGGATCCCGTGAGCGCCTAATCGGCTTAGGCCTAGAGAACATTAAGCGTTTCAGCTGGGAGAAATCCGCTCAAAAAACCTTAGACATACTCAAGAATGCCCAAAAAGTTTCAAGACATACTCCCTCCTAAACCGAAGATTCCGCAATGGAAGCGGCCGGTGACGTCGAAACTCCTACTTCCGCCTTCGGCGAATTTTAATAGATATTCTGGGCCAAGCTCGCCGAAGCCAAAAAATTCCTTCCAGACGCCACTCGCGGCGACTCTGGTGATTTTTTTATTACTGATAGTATTTTATGCCTCCAATATCTTTGACCTTAAGAAGAAGGTGGCCGGAGTGGCGCCAGCGGTTTCCGATAAATTTCAGACCGCCCTGGAGTCTTTGTTGAACCTGGATATAAAGTCTGCTAAAGAAAATTTTGCTGCGGCATCTTCTGATATCGATTCGCTCAAATCCGAAGCGAATCGCTACGGCCTCACCAGCATAGCGGAGACGATCGGCGTAGTGATCCCATATGTAAAATCTTTCCCGGATCTGGTAAAGAGCGTGGCCGATCTCGCCAAGGGTACGGTGGATCTGAGTACCGATTTGGAAAATCTGTATAAAAATATGCTGGGCTGGATGATCAACCGAGAGGGCGATCAGCTGATCAAAAGCTTGTCTGGGATGAAGGATCGGGTAGAGAAGATCGGCGGTCTGACGGCGACGATCATGGAGGCTGGCTCGAAGATAGGTGATGGCCTGGGGCCGGATTTAGGAGCGGTGAACGCGAAGGTTAAAAAAGGCCTGGGTTTTTTGGACTCTTTTTTGGGCTGGCTGAATGTGTCCCGTAATCAGCATCTTTTAGTTTTATTTCAAAATCCGGATGAGATCCGCCCGGGTGGAGGATTTATCGGAAGTTACGCACATGCGACTTTACTCAAGGGCAGTCTTATGGATTTGGATGTCCGGGATATTTACGATCCCGATGGCCAGCTGGTTCGGAAAGTGGTTCCGCCAAAAGCACTTCAGCGGATTACGGAGAAGTGGGGAGCTCGTGACGCCAACTGGTTCCCGGATTTTCCAACTTCGGCGCGGAAAGTTTCGGAATTGCTAGAAAGTTCAAAGATCTATAATGAACAGCTGGTTAAATTCAGCGGGGTAGTGGCACTCAACACTGAAGTTATCCGCGATCTGATGGATGTCATCGGCCCGGTGAAGTTAAAGGATTACAATCTTACGCTAAATAGCGCGAACATTATCAAGATCATTCAGTCCGAGGTGGAATCGGGAGAAGATAAAAAAGCCGGCCAACCGAAGAAGATATTGCAGGTTTTGACTCCAATCATTTTTGACCGGATCGGTAAACTTGGCGACGAAGAGAAAAAAGGCTTGCTCCTCAAGCTCAAAGAGCGGTTTCAAGGAAAGGATATTATGGTGTATTTCAAAGACCCATCCTTAGAGGCCTACCTGAAAGAGGCCGGAGTAGCGGGCGAGATAGCGTCTCTGCCGAATAGTTTTTTTGGAAGTTATCTCTCTGTGGTGAACGCGAACATCGGCGGCGGCAAGAGTGATGCCTTCGTGGATCAATCGATCGGCTTGAATGTGAAAATTGCCAAGGATGGAGCTATCTCGAATCGTCTGGTAATCACCCGCGAGCATACTGGCGAGGAGGAAAAAGAGTGGTGGTATAAAGCCACCAATAAAAATTATATTCAGGTCTTAGTTCCGCTGGGTTCGCGTTTATTAAAAACAACGGGAGCGACGACGAAGCCGGCTCCAGTCGCCAGGAATTATAAAGCCTTGGGTTTTCAGATAGACGCGGATGTTTCCGGAATAGAAGCGGCTGGCGCGATGTTCGGCAAACTAGTTTTCGCGAACTGGCTGGATGTTCCGGCTGGCGAGAAAAAATCTCTTGAGCTGGAATATCTGAATCCAGGCAAGTTCGATCTTTCAAAAAATAAAAAATTCAGCTTTATATTTGATAAGCAATCGGGTGTGAATGGAATATTGGCCCTGGAAATCGAACTACCGGAGGGCTATATGTGGGAAGCAACCGGATCGCGCGTGTTTAAAGAGAGCTATCAGGGTCTGCTGTCTCGAATTTCTCTAGATTTAAATCTTTTGGAAGTTTCGCGGTAAGCTTCAGGAGTTTTCCGTCAGGAAGCGTAAATTCGACTGAGCCAGCGTGCAGAAATTGGCGATTCACCCAGGATGGGGTAGGGCGTCGGCCGCCATAAAGCCTATCGCCGACTATCGGGTGATTGGTTGAGGCCAGGTGAATACGAATTTGGTGAGTGCGTCCGGTTTTAGGGGCTACCTCTAGTAAAGTTAGATCGTGATTTTCCCACTTAAGCCGGCGAACGGTCCGATAAACCGTGGTCGCGTCCTTAACCATTTTCGCGTGGCGGACATCCGAAGTTCGCTTTAAAGTACCGGTTTTAATTCCAATTGGTTTTTTAATTACGCCGCTCGCGGGCTGCATTTTACCCCAGACTATTGCCGTATAGGTTTTTTGGATCTGGTGGGTCTGAAAAAGATTTTTTAAATATTCAAAAGTTTTTTGATTGCGGGGTACTAAAATAATTCCCGAAGTGTCCTTGTCCAGACGATGTACGATACCAGGACGATGTTCCGGATCATCGCCAACGGTTTTAACTTCCGGATATTTTTCGAGCAACCAGTCAGTAAGCGTTGCCTCAGACTTTTTTCCTTCAATGGGATGAACTAAAAGACCGGCCGGCTTATTAATGGCCAAGAGGTTTTTGTCCTTGTAGATTACTTCTATCTTCGGTTTCATTGCCATATTGTACCAAATTTTTCATATTTTTGCAACTAAAAAACCCACTCTTTTTATAGAGTGGGCAGTACTTTGTTATACACCGTATTCATCCAACATTTTAAGGTGGTTAGCAGCGGCAAGGAGGCGGGTTACTCGACAGGTAGCTATCACGGTCGAGTCATGATTATATGGCCGTTCCAAGATGATTGTGTTGCATCCAGCCTTGTAGCCAGCGCTGACATCCGCGTAGGTGTCACCAATAATGTAGGAGTGAGACAGGTCAATGTTCCACTTGTCGGCGGCCGCAATCAGCATCCCGGGATTCGGCTTCTTCATGGGGCAGCCGGCTTCCCGTGTGTGGCGGCACATAAAGCAGTCATCGGGCTGAACGCGCGCCAGGACGGCTTCATGAATTTTTGTCCATTCCTCTTCCGAGACATGTCCATAAGCGACATCGGGCTGATTGGTCGTGATGATGCGAAGATACCCGAGATCCGAGATGATCTTCATTGCCAGATCGACGTCCGGATCGAATTCTAGCTCATTCATCGAAAATGGCGCGGTCATTTTGTCGAATCCAGGACGAGCGATGGCCTTAATTAGGGTGCCATCGCGATCCAGAAAAACCGCTCTGCGTTGTGGCATCGGACCTCCATATTAAAGTGCGGTCAAATTATGCCATAAAACCACAAAATCCGCCAGGGGCGGACTTATGGAAAGTAACAGTTATGAGTAAGCGATTCGCTTATTGAGAGTGAGGTTTCAATAAGCCAATCACATCATATAAAACAGGGGAAATAGGGACTTGGTTTCAGTTGTAAGTTTTAAGGTATAAGTTAAAAGTTATCTGCGAAAAGTGTTCAGATAGGCGATCAAAGCCCGGCCGAAGTCGCGGAGAATCAACGAACTGATGCCCAGGCCAAGAAGAATCGCGATCTGGACGAGAGTATGGGTTCCGAAGAAGGCGGTGAAAATATATTTGATGAATTCCCAAAGATTCGAGTCCGCGGCGCCCGTCGCGTTTTCCAGTACTTTACCCACGAAAACTTTATTCGCGAAAATTCTTAGCGCGATCAATAAAATTACGATCTGGGCGACGATGAGCGGCACGATGCGGCGCATGAACCAGATCGCGTAAACTTTCCAGAGTACGCGGTTTTTGAAAAATTCGTTGAGTGTTGGTGTGGGCATTAGAATTGGATTTCGGATTAAACCTCAGTACTTATTTTTTGGAATAACCTTTTAGCTCGGAATAGCCTCATTTTCAGCGTGGTAATCGTGATCTTTTCCAGCTTACAGATATCATTATAAGACTTATCCTCCAGGTAGTATAACTTGAGGACACGGGCTAAATGTTCCGGCATCTTGGTGATCACGCTATTTACCGCGGTTTTAGCGTCGTGAATATCCGCGAGACTGCTACCGTGCGTATTCGGCATTTCATCATAAAGCACCGGGTCCAGATATTCGGTCTGTCCAGATTTCTTTTTTAGATCTTGATAGTGCGTGAAAGAAGTGTTCATCAAGATCTTGTACGCCCAGCTTTTGAACTCGATGCCAGACTCCTTCTTGAAGTTCTTGCCGTATTTGTACATCTTCACGAAAGTTTCCTGAACGATGTCTTCGGCTTCCGGCTGACTGCGAACTACGCCCAGTGCCTTCCGGAGAAAGGGGGCTTGATACTTTTCCACTAAAATACTGAATTTAGAAGGGTCTTTGAGCGCGAGCTTTAAGACCTCTTCGTCTGGTAATTGCTTATCGTCCATAACACCCACTTTATACTATAACATTCGACTATAGTCAAAGGAGACGTGAATTTTAAAAAAAGAACCCGCTACGTCCGAAGACATAGCGGGTAAGCAGTTGGGTTGCTTAGCCAGATTGACGTTGACCTTACCGGAAATAGAACTTGCTGAGATCGTTCTTGTTCACCATGATCCAGGCATCCCAGGTGTCGCCGCCGTCGAGTTCGATGGAGATCTTGGTGCCATCTGTGAATTTCAGCTCGATGCCCTCGACGCCATTCTCGATCAAGTCGATGCCGTCTGGAGCAATAGTCTTGCCGCCGAATTTGGAACAAAGCTTGGCAGCGAATTCCTGGCGCGACTTTTTGAGCTTGTTTGCCCTACGCGTTTCAGCCGTCACTTTCGCTCGCTGACTGCGCCTATCCTGTAGCCGCGCATTCTCTTCCTGTGCTTTCTGGAAGTCTTTCCTGATTTTCGGATACGACACTTCCAGCGCCACTCCCACCGCAGGCACTTCGCGCCAGCCGCCGCCATCGATCTTCTTGCGCTGCTCCTTTCGCATGAACGTGTGACGGATTACAGCGGTGTAAGGGTTGATGATGGCGATGCGATCGCTCGGGACTTCGAAGTTTCCCTTGTGGGTTTCGATCATCAATTTCGGTTCATCTCCGAGAAGATGCGCCTTGATTACCGGGAAGTTCGGGAAACTGGCTCCACGCACTCGATGACCACCAGAAACGATCCATCCACCCTCGTTGAGCTTTTCGATCAGCTTCTCCGCCGACAGCGGCGTCCCGTAGAGTTCCATGACCTTTCTCCTAATTGTTTTTCAAGTTCAAAAGAACGCAGACAATCCACATTCTTCACTAGGGTCAATTATAGCAAATATAAGGCATTTTGTCAATACCATGCAAGTTGCCAGTTGAGGCTGACTTTGATAACATCTATAATACTTTAGTCTAGCGGGTGTGTAGTTCAGTGGTAGAACGCTGTCCTGATAAGACAGAGGTCGAA
The DNA here is from genome assembly GCA_007376445.1 of Parcubacteria group bacterium Gr01-1014_3. Lineage (GTDB taxonomy): Bacteria > Patescibacteriota > Minisyncoccia > UBA6257 > WO2-44-18 > VMGF01. The sequence continues at coordinate 348,664 of VMGF01000001.1, forward strand.
GGTTCGATTCCTTCCACACCCACAGTATATTTTTTCGCCGAGAAACGAGTCTTCTGGTGCGCCCTGTAGGGATTGAACCTACGCTCTCACCCATGTCAAGGGTGCGCTTTACCATTAAGCTAAGGGCGCATTTTTATTAGACGTTCGCAAAATCCTTTACTTATATTAAGTAATTTTCTTTTAATTGCAACATTACCACAACTCACCGCGCAAACACCTTTGTAGCTGGGGTATGTTTTGGATCCGATAGTTCTTTTATCAAGATTCACAAACTTAAAATTTTCGATTGGTAAATCAAGTTCTTTGGACCAAAATTTTTTCATTTTTTCTGGACTTTGATCCGCTCTTAAATAAAGATCGCAGCGCAATTTATCATCCGGGATAAGATAAAAATTTTTCAACATATAAACAAAAGACTTTAATAAGAGTGGGTTGGAGTTGCCCATACCAGTGCTGTCTTTGCTTTTTATTCCTTCTCCCATGTATAACATTGCCAGGGCGATTTCCAGCGTTGCTTTATTCCGCATATTTAAATTATTCAGAACCGCCTCCGCCTCCTTTTGCGCCACTAAAAGTCTTTTTTGTTTTTCGTTTCGATGCCACTGGCTTGCCACCTCTCTTGCTTTTACTAAACCATTCTTCCATCTCTTAATGAGATTCGACTTTTGTTCTTTAGTTAATTCAACATTTTTAAACCAACCACTAAGAGTAGAGCGGTGAATTTTAAGCTCTTTTTCTATTCGCCCAATAGACAGGCCGCGCCGTCTTAGATAGATTGCCTTGTGTTTTTTTCTGGACCACTTAGAATCCATGTATAAATTATAACATCAGTAGTCTGATGACGGCAAATAAAAAAACCGGACTATTTATCCGGTCTTTGATTGTCATTCAAGGCAGATCTTGAGACGAGCGTCTCCACAATAAAAAAACCAATGGTCATCAATAATGTACTTATAACGATCGGGCTTGGTACGATTCCGCAAAACTGAAGAATCATCATAACCATCAATACAGCCAGTCCCGTGATAGTTGCCCGATGTTCCGAGATCCAGAACTTCACTTTATAGACCCTCCGCTTTTTCGAGGTTAAAGTTAACAATTTCCGGTGGAGATGACAAGGATTGGTTTCGGGACTGAATGACTCTTTTGGCGAGGAAAGATACGCCCAGGGAAGCGATGGCGCTCAGGATCATTAGTATTATCAATCCAGCTACTACCAGGGCGATCGAGGCCTTTCGATGTTTTTCTTGATGGAAGTCCATCCCGTTAGAAGCAGGTCGTCGAAGACGACCGTAGATCTGCCGTCCGACAACGGTTTGGTAAAAATTTTAATTTATTATTCGGGTTTTGTGTCATAGATTAGTTGCTTCTAACGGGATCCATTTCACTTAAAGAATACTTTAACTTTCGCGCTTAGCTCAAAGTGATCGTCTTTTCGGATTAGATTTGTTTCTTCAAAAGCGATCGGCAGAGCGCCGTTTTCAAGGCCGCGTAAAAAGTTTAAGAGATCGGAATAAACGCCGCTGGCTTTCAAATTAAACCGCAGTACACCCGGTTGGTCTGGTTTCGGCATGATCGTATCAGCAAGATTGATCTCGGTGACGATCTTATTTTTTGAGCCCTGCGAATTAACCAGGTCAGATAATTTCGCGGCCTGGTCTTGGCTCGGAAGGAGTTTCGATAATTTCTCGGTCAGCTGGCCAGCTTCTTCGGCTTGTCGGATAAGCGCGTCCAGTTCGGCGGTACCGACTTTACGGAGATCCAATTCACTCTTTTTTTCGAAGACGGTGCCGAGGGAGATGTCGAGGTGGAAGGCGAGTCCGAGGGCGATGGCCGCGAGTCCGCCAATCACGCCAAGGGTGATGAGGATTTGCGATAGAATTTGTTTTTTAGAAGAATCGAGCATACTATATATATTTATTATACCACTCGCGATGATTAACGAACTTAAGGCATATAACGCTTTCAATGTGGCTTTGGCCGCTGACTACCGCAAGCTGGAGCGGATTTATAAGATGTATGGATCCTGGCCCGAGGCTTGGGCGGCGGAGCAGTCCGCTTATAAAGTTAATGCCGAAAAAGAATGGGACAAGTTGGGCGAGCATGGCATTGAACTCGTTTTGATGGGCGATAGCCGCTATCCGAAATTACTCAAAGAAATTCCCTGGGTACCGCACGGGATCTATTATCGGGGCAAATTATCCGAAGCGCCGACCGTGGCGATCGTTGGAACGAGAAAAGTTAGCGATGTGGGCCGGAAATTAGCTTTTGATTTTGGTAAAGACTTGGCTGGCAGGGGTATGACCGTGGCGAGCGGTCTCGCGCTTGGTGTGGATGCCAGCGCGCATGAAGGCGCCCTGGAAGCCGGTGGGATCACGCTGGCAGTTTTGGCGGTTGGCCTGGATCGGGTATATCCCGCCAGACATCAGGCGCTCGCGGAAAAGATCATTCAAAGCGGCGGAGCCTTGATCAGCGAATATCCGGTAGGCATGGTTTCTTACGAGGGTAATTTTATACAGCGCAACCGGATCGTGAGTGGTTTAAGCCTAGGGACGATTATCATCGAAGCGCCAGAAAGGTCCGGAGCGCTGGCGACCGCGCGTTTCGCGCTGGATCAGAACCGGGAGGTGATGGTCACGCCCGGCCCGGCCCGTCATCCGAATTATGTTGGTTCGCATGGGCTTATCAAGGCTGGCGCTCAGCTGATAACTTCGTCCGAGGACGTGTTGGAGTCTCTGGGATTGTCGTCAAAAGAAGAAACAGGCCAAACCTTGGAGTTACCCAATATCGGCGGTGACGAAGCCAAGATTTGCGGGGTTCTAAAAACCGAAGGCCGGAAGCTGAATGTTGACAAAATCTCCGATTTATCGAAAATTGATGCCCAGACCGTGAGCCGACTTCTCACCTTTCTGGTGATGCGGGGTATAATCAAGGAAACTACTGACGGCCAATACTATATATAGAGGAGTAATCGCGAATATACAAATAAAATATTTAATATTGCGAATAATAAAATGAAGTTAGTCATCGTAGAATCTCCAACAAAAGTCCCGAAAAATTCCAAATCTTTAATTTGGTTATTTTTCGAGGATCCTCGATTTTGTCATCAAATCAAAGATTTGAACAAAATCGGGACAAAAACAATCATATGAAGCTCATAATCGTAGAATCGCCCACTAAAGCTAAAACTATCTCTAAATTCTTAGGGCCTGATTACAAGGTGGAGTCTTCTTATGGTCACGTGCGCGATCTTCCCAAAAGCAAACTTGGGGTTGATTTGGAGAATAATTTTGAACTTCAATATGTTATTCCGGTGAAAGCCAGGAAAGTTGTTAACCAGCTTAAAAAAGACGCGAAAGATAGCGATGAGGTAATTCTCGCGACTGATGAAGACAGAGAAGGCGAGGCGATCGCTTGGCATTTGAGTCAGGCGCTTGGATTAAAAGACCAGAAAAATATTAAACGGATCGTTTTTCACGAAATTACCAAAGCCGCGATTGAAAAAGCTCTGCAAAATCCGAGATCGCTTGATCTGAACATGGTGGACGCCCAGCAGGCGCGCCGCGCGCTCGACCGCCTGGTGGGTTACAAGCTTTCGCCGTTCTTATGGAAAAAGGTAGCGCGGGGATTGTCGGCTGGCCGCGTGCAATCCGTGGCGGTGCGGTTGATCGTTGACCGGGAAAACGAGATCCGGGCTTTCAAGCCGGAGGAATACTACACCATCATCGCTAATCTGAAGGCGGAGTCTGTGACGGCTCCAGTTGAGGCGCTCCTTTCTAAGATCGATGGAAAGTCTTTGGAGAAATTTGATATTAAGAACGGTGAGCAGGCGAACGAAATAGTCAGCGATCTCAAAAAACAGAAATTTGTTGTTTCGAATGTGGAAAAGCGAACGGCCAAAAAGAATCCGCCACCGCCGTTCATCACCAGCACGCTTCAGCAGGAAGCCGTAAAAAGGCTGGGATTTTCTTCAAAGAAAACGATGTTTATCGCCCAACGTCTTTACGAACAAGGTTTGATCACCTATATGCGCACCGATTCGGTGAATCTTTCCCAAGACGCGCTTATCGCCGCCAAAAGCTGGCTGGAGAAAACTTTCGGCGCTGAATACGCCGCCGCCGCGCCGCGCGTGTTCGCCGGTAAATCCCGTCTCGCCCAGGAAGCTCACGAAGCGATCCGCCCGACCGATGTGTCCAACGCGCCGGAAGATCTGAAAGATGAAAGTGATAAAAAACTTTACAAAATGATCTGGCAGAGATTTTTGGGTTCGCAGATGCCGGAGGCCAGGGTCGCGCTGTCTTCTCTAGAGATCACCGCGGGAAAATATACCCTGAAGGCCAGCGGCCAGCAGATCATTTTTGATGGCTACCTTAAAATCTGGCCACAAAAGTTTTCAGAAAAAGAATTGCCGGTGCTGGCGAAGAACTCCGCTCTTGATCTGGCCGAGGCGAACGCCCTTCAGCACTTTACTGAGCCACCAGCCCGTTATTCTGAAGCCAGCTTAATTAAAGTCTTGGAAGAATACGGCATCGGCCGGCCTTCAACCTACGCGCCGATCATTTCGGTGATTCAGACACGCAACTATGTCCAAAAAGAAAAAGGCCGCTTCGTGCCGACCGAAACCGGAGAACTGGTCAATAAAGTGATGACCGAGCATTTCGCGGCAGTGGTGGATATCGATTTTACCGCCAACATGGAAGAAGAGTTGGACCATATCGCGGACGGCAAGGAAAAATGGCAGGACGTGATCGGAAAATTCTACGGTCCATTCGCGAAAAATCTGGAAGAGAAATATCTGGAAGTTTCCAAGGCACCAGAAGAAACAACCGATGAGAAATGCGAAAAATGCGGAAAGCCGATGCTGATCAAAGCCGGCCGGTTTGGCAAATTCATGGCTTGCTCCGGTTTTCCGGATTGCAAAACCACCAAACCACTGCCGAAATCAGCGCCGAAGCTGACGGGGATCAAGTGTGAAAAATGCGGCGAAGGTGAATTAGTTGAGCGCCGGGTTAACAAGGGCCGGGCTCGCGGAAAGTTTTTCTGGGGCTGTTCGAAATATCCCAAGTGCGATAACGCGACCTGGCAAGATCCGACTAAGAAAGAAGGAGAGGGCGTCGTGACGGACGGCGCGAAGGCTGTTGAAAAGCCCGCTGACACTGACAGCGAATCCGAAACACCGGAAGGACCAGAAGAGCTCGATGTCGAATCAAAGTAAAAAATAAACCACCGCTTAATAGGCGGTGGTTTTGGTAATGTGATACGGTTCTTCGGCGTTGCGGCCGATACTCCAGAGCAGATTGTCTAGCTCCACGATCGTGACCTCGTTCAAGCTGAGAGCCTTCCTGGCTTCATTGATATCATTCAGCATCTTGGCAACCGCGTAGATCGTGGCGACGCGGATCTCGGTTTCTTCCTGGCCGTATTGTTCGATCGGCTGGCGCTTCGCGATTCTTTCTCCGAAATCGTGTTCATACAGCAAGATCTTATATTTTCGGAGCGCGTTCGGCACGGCGCAGTCGGCGATCGGACCGATTTCTTCAATGTTCTTGAGCGGTTTTAGCTCACCATCCGAGTTTAGCGCCCGGCCCTGATAAACCAGTGGCCACAACTGAGCGCGTTTATTGAAATGCAAGGTGTGGCTTCGGGATTGATCTTTTCCAAATTGGAAGACCATCCTATCGCTCCCGAAAGTTTTTGGAAAAGTGGCCTGCAGCAGTTCTAGTATGCCTTTATCAGAATTTTTTTCGGATGAAGCCGCTTCATAACTCGCGCATTCCAGAAGATTTTTGGGATCGCCGTCAAACCAATTTAGCAATTCTTCGGCTGTTTCGATCAGGAATTCGCGACGCTCATCAAGCAGAGGGATGGCGACATTGCCTCGAAAGAACTGTTCCGCCTCTTCCTTGATGTTCATAATATGGATGAGCTTTTTGCAGTCAACCGGCCGATTTTCGAATTGACGATAGAAGCAGGCGGCCATAGCGGCCGAACCGCGGAGATCGCCAACGGAAAATCTTTCGCCGGTATTTTCCGGATTGGTGAAGCAAAAATCAATCGCGCATTCAAACAGACTCTGGGAGATGAAAGCGGCATGATTTTCAGGAAAAGCCCCCTTCATCTTCCAGTCTGGCGGGGTGAATTTGTATGTCGCGAGATTCCGCGCGCACTGATCCAGGTTACCTTCATCCAAATATACAAATTTCTTTTCGAATTCCGGATTTTGCCACAGTTCGATGATTTGCTTTGTGGCCTGATTCATCCCGGTTATCCTTTCTGATGGCGAACGCTGTTGAAAAAGAACCTGTCGTAGAATAATCTGAAACTAGATGACGGTCAACCCCGCACCTTTCTAAGAGTGAGGCCAATACACGAAGTGCTCTTAGAAAGGTGCGGGGTCAAGGAGCTTTTATGAACGTAAAAGAACTTATTCAAAAAGACAAATACAGCCTAGTGGCGAGAGCCTATGAGTTCGCCCGCAAAGCCCACTTGGGCCAGAAGCGGAAAAACGGCGAACCTTACTTTACGCACGTCGTAGCCGCCGCTGACTCGGTTTTGGAATGGGGGCTGGATGATGAGACTGCCGCCGCGGCTTTGTTGCACGATGTCGTCGAAGATACGCCTCACCCGATCCAGGAGATCCGGGAAACATTCGGAGAGGAAGTCGCTTTCCTGGTGGATGGCGTCACCAAGATTGGCAAGGTCCGCTATCGGGGCATTGAGGCCAAGGTGGAAAATCTCCGGAAATTTATTTTGTATCTCAGCCAGGACATGCGCGTGATCTTGGTGAAGTTGGCCGATCGTCTTCATAATATGAAGACTTTGTATGCAGTTCAGCCGCAAAAGCAAAAGCGGATCGCGCTCGAAACCATGGAGATCTACGCGCCTCTCGCGTACCGCTTGGGTATGCAGAGGCTGAGTGGAGAGCTGGAAGATCTGTCCTTTCCATATATTTATCCAGAGGAGCATAAGTGGCTGATCGGTCATGTTAAAGAGCGCTTCGAGGAGCGGGAACGTTTCGCGCAAAAACTTCGCCCGGTTATTGAAAAAGAACTTAATAAGAATGGCATTGAATCGGTCCGGATTGATTCACGCGCTAAACGGTATACGAGTTTATATAAAAAATTGCTCCGCTATGATATGAACGTCGAGAGCATCTACGATCTCGTGGCTATCCGCATCATCGTTCCTTCGCTGGAGGACTGTTACTCGGCGCTGGGTATCGTCCACAAAATGTACCCGCCGGTACCTCATCGTTTCAAAGACTATGTCGCTCTTCCGAAGTCCAACGGTTATCGGAGTTTACACACCACGGTTTTCGGTCCGGAAAATAAGATCACCGAAATCCAGATAAAAACCGAGCAGATGCATGATGAAGCGGAGCATGGCATCGCCGCGCATTTCGCCTATCAAAAAACCAAAGACTCCAAGGATTATCTCAAGCGCAACGCCGCTTTTGCCGACAAAAAGGAGCTGGTTTGGGTTCAACAGCTGAAGAACTGGCAAAAGGGTTTTACGAATCCGGAAGAATTCCTGGCTTCTTTGAAGATAGACTTCTTTCAGGACAGGATATTAGCGCTCACGCCTAAGGGCGAAGTCTTTGATCTGCCGTTTGGCGCGACACCGGTAGATTTCGCCTATCAGATCCACACCGAAATCGGGAATCATTGCTCCGGCGTAAAGATCAACGGCAAGATCGGCACACTCGATCATTTGTTGAAATCCGGCGATATCGTGGAGATCATCACGCAAAAAAATAAGAACCCCTCGGATTCCTGGCTTAACTTCGTACGCACCGGATCGGCCAAAAATCATATCCGCGCCGCTTTGCGCCACGGGAAGACCACCTTAAATAAGAGCGAACCGCAGTTCACGGATTTTCGTCTGGCCGTAGCAAATAGAGATGGACTATTTAATGAGATTTCAAACTTAATATCCCGTTCGCACGGAAATATCCTGACGCTTAACGCTCAAACCACGACCAACGCCAAAGGCGGGCAAGCCGGCAATCAAAAACACACTCTACTCAAAATTCGTTGCGCGGTTTTGGCGAAAGATAAATCTGAAAAGATGCTGGAGAAGTTAAAAGGGTTTAAGGAAATAAAGGAAATTTCTTACAAGTCGGTTTAGACTGTGAAATCTTGCGGGGGGTACTGCTCGCCCTCTACTGGCTGCCTGCCAGGTAGTGAAAGTTCGGCAGGCTCGCCAGAGGCGAGCGGATCAGCAGTGGCCGAACTTCTACTACCTGGTTCCGGGATTATTCTTTGCACGATATTCATCAGTTCTTCGGGAGAATAAAAAGCGATGGTCAGTTTGCCCGTGGCGCCGTCCTGCTCGAGTTTTACTTTTGTACCAAGCGCGGCTTCCAGGTCTTGTTGTACGCGGAGCAGTTCTGGATTAACGCCATAATTTAAAATCTCTGGCGCCGGCTGGGCTTTTTCTTGTTTCACTTTATCGATCCGGGATTTTAATTCGCGGACGCTGAGGTTGTTGCGTATAATATCCTCAAAAAGGAAATTTTGCTGCTGGATATCCGGCACGCTGAGAAGTAGGCGGCCCTGGCTTTCGTTGATCTGGCCACGGGCGACCGCGTCTTGGATCGGGGTCGGAAGAGCGAGCAGGCGGATGGTGTTGGCGACCACCTCACGGCTTTTACCAAGGCGGGCGCCGATCTCGCGCTGGGTCAGGTTGAACTCATCCTGAAGCCGGGAGTAGGCGCGGGCGGCTTCGATGGCGTTTAAGTTGGAGCGCTGGACGTTTTCCAAGATAGCCAACTCCAACCGATCCCGATCGCGATTGATGCTTTTGATGATCGCCGGAATACGTTCCAGGCCGGCCATCTGGGAAGCTCGCCAGCGCCGTTCACCGGCGATAAGCTGATACTGAACTTGTGTGCCCGTCTCAGTTTCCTGCTCAACCTTGGTGACGATGATCGGCTGAAGCACGCCGAATTCTCGGATGGAAGCCGCGAGCTCGCCCAATTCTTGTTCGTTAAATTCCCGCCGTGGCTGATACGGGTTAGGGGAGATCCGGTCGGTTTCAATTAAAAAAACTGGGCCTTGAATCGGTAAGTCTTCCATAATATTCACAGTATAGCCCAAAGTTGAAAATTTGAGTAGAAAGTTTTACAATAGCAAGGACTAGCTATGCTCGGGTGGCGGAACGGCAGACGCAATGGACTCAAAATCCATCGATCGCAAGGTCATGAGGGTTCAAGTCCCTCCCCGAGCACACTTCGACTCGCTTTGCTCGCTCAGTGTAAACACTGACGAGGCGAAGTACCCTGAGCCCGTCGAAGGGCCTCAATATTTTTTATGAATTGGTTTGTATATATTGCCGAATCAAAATTTGGACATTATTATACCGGAATTACCACGGATCCTTCGCAGCGGATAATTAAACACAATACTGGCAGGGGATCTCAGATGGGAAAGCAGCAGGGGCCATTTGAACTGATCTATGCCTCCAGGCCATTTCCCAATAAATCCGAAGCGCGAAAAAGAGAAATCCAAATCAAGGGTTGGACTAGAGATAAAAAAAGAAAGCTAATATTAGGAGAATGGGTCTAATTTACTCCGAGCACATTTCGACTTCGCTCAGTGTAAACAAACTAAAAAACCTCCACAGCGTGGAGGTTTAAATTATTTATGAAATCAGGGTACCAGCCGCTTCGCCGTTGATCGCCTTGAGTAAGTTGCCTTGCTCAAAGACTTTGAATATGAAGATTGGCATCTTTTTCATCTCGGCCTGGGCGACGGCGCTTCGGTCGAGGATGCCGCCGAGACCGCGTTTCAGGAATTCGTTGTAGCTGATCTTGGGGTAGCGCTTGGCATCAGGATTACGCATCGGATCGCTTGCGTAAACACCGTCGACCTTCGTGCCTTTCATCACCACGTCCGCGCCGATATCCGAAGCGCGCAGGACTGCCGCGGTGTCGGTGGTGACACCAGAATTTCCGGTACCGCCAGCCAATACAACAACTCGACCTTTTTCCAGGTGCCGAAGAGCTCGTCGAATAATGTATGGTTCAGCGACCTTGTTAACTTCAATTGAAGTCATAACCCTAGTTTGAAGGCCTTCCCGATCTAGAAAGTCTTGTAACATAAGGGCATTTTGAATTGTGGCCATCATACCGATATGATCAGCCGTGGCGCTGTCCGTGCCGAAGTTTTCCGTGAGATAGCTACCGCGGACTATGTTGCCGCCGCCGATCACGATGGCTAGCTGGACTTGGCCATGGATAGACTTGATCTCATCCGCCAAAAAATCCAAACGCTTCCGGTCAAAGATGTGGCTCTCGCCTTTTAAGGCCTCGCCAGTGATCTTCAACAAGACCCTTTTATATGCCATTCCGCCACCTCCTTCAAAGAGCCGAAACTTCATATATAGTAGGTGGAAAATAGGCTAAAATCAAGCATATTTAGCTCTCTTGACATTTGGCTAAAAATATGATAATATATACCCAGCGAAGTACACCTCAGAAATGGGGCTTTTAAATCTCAGAAGAGATTTACAACCCAGGGGCGTACCGCTTAAAAACATGACTAATCTCATTCAAAAGGTAGTTAATGGAGTTATCTCATTGGCCATTATCGTTAATGCCCAAGCTATTACTCCGGCTACTCAATTCACTACTTTGGACCTTGAGAATGCCTTTGTTGAAGCGGACTTGAACGCCACTGCGCTGGTCGCCAAAACTCCTTTAGAGGAGGGTGTTCGTAGGATGATGGTGGATATGACTGCCTATTCTTCGACTCCCGGCCAGACTGATGATTCGCCGTTTATTACGGCTTCCGGTCATCATGTTCGCGATGGTATCGTAGCGGCTAACTTCCTTCCAATGTACACCCAGATCAAGATCCCCGAGCTTTTCGGCGAGAAGGTCTTCGTGGTTGAGGATAGGATGAACCGCCGTTACACTCACCGTGTCGACATTTGGTTTGCCGATACCAAGGATGCTTGGAAATTCGGTCTCAAGCGTGTAGAGATAGTGGTATTGTAAACCCAAAAGCGCCCCTCGCGGGCGCTTTTGGTTAGTTGAAAAAAAGTCGAAAAAAGATAATACTATAACTAGTTTCAGGCCGCATAGCCAAGTGGTAAGGCAGAAGTCTGCAAAACTTCTATGCGCCGGTTCGATTCCGGCTGCGGCCTCCGCGAATTTTTCGCGAATATACAGATTTGCCCGGGTGGTGAAATGGCAGACACACATCCCTTAAGAGGATGCGCCGCAAGGCTTGCCGGTTCGAGTCCGGCCCCGGGCACAATAGATAAAATGCAAACAAAATGCCAGCACAAAAATAGGAGAATCCAATCAACACCGTCGTTTCATCAGTCGGGTTTTACCCCAACTATTTCAGAATGTGTAGATTGCAAGTTAGTCATGCAAGAGACGGAATTTCTTCAATTTGAAGCTGTGGTCGAGCTTACAAATTGGCAAAAGTGGATTCCGATGTTCATTTCAGGGATCGCATTAGTAGTCTCCGTAGTTGGTACCTGGATTAGTTGGTATAAATAATTTTTTCTCTACTCCCGCCAAAGGCGGTGCCCAAAAATTTATATTGACGTTAATATAAAATTATGCTATAAAATGCGGGTGTCGTAAGATTCAGGCACATTGACAATAGGAGGACCCAGAATGATCGTAGGACTGCTGCTCGTTATGAGTGTTGTGGCGACGCTTTTGCTATTCTTTTTGCTTCCCCGGACGGCATGGTTTCGGCGTATGCGCGCGCATTGGCTTGTATTCCGCCTGGCGTGGACTGTACATAAAATGAAAGAAGTCGTCGACAATTATGACTCCCCAAAATCAAAGCTGAAAAGAGCTCGTGAAGCAGTTGAAGTTTTACGAGCCGGTTTCTGGGTGAATCCCATGGGTGACAATATCTACTTGGATTCAGGCGAATACTCCGGAATAGCCGGACGACTAAGTGACATTGTCGAGGCACTGGAAGCCAATTCTTCATATGAGCAAATTGGCACCACGAAAGAAGAGGTCATTGGTTTTAGGAATGGTAACGCCCACAAGGCTTCCGCGCGGCTTCAGGTTGACCTGTTTCGGAATCTTAAACAAGAACCTCGTATTCATTGTATTACCAAGCTTGCAGAAGACGCCGGCTTCACTCTTGACGAAATCGGCACGAGCGTAAGAGAACTCGAATCGCTCCAGAGAGAACATGATCGTCTACTACGGGTAGACGAAGTGCAAGGATTTAGAGAGTGGGCTACGGGTAAATCGGATTTCCGGCGAGCCCCCGACGAGTTCGAGAAGCGAATTTCTGATCTTTTGTCTGGGAAGCATTACGCCGGTAGATTCACTTATGAAGAGATCGGCACCAGCGAGCAGGAGTATCTGGAAATTATGCGCCTTGCTCGGCGTCGCGAAGTGATTTTCTGGATCGATTATTTTAAGAATAAGACTGATAAAGGCGAAACCGATAACTCATTCGCCCGAAAAGAGATCAGGAAGTCTTTGAAGAAATCGGGATTGGCATTGAGCGATTTCGGCATCACCGCACTTGACTTGGACGAAATCGAACGACGCGCCTATATTAACAAGGCCAAGGATTCACTGAAAGAACTTAAGACGCCGGGTGAGGGTTGGTTTTACTCAGGACCTCTTAATACGAATTATTCCAATGTCCGATTCTATAAGCCCGCGCTTTTGGGGTGCATTCCCGGAGATCCTCTGGTCTTTGTAAAAGAAATTGAGAAAAATCTGGCGACCGCAAAGAGCACGCTATCCGATATTGGGACGAACGAGTCGGAAATGAAAGTTTTTGTGCGCGCTGGCCATCTTGCTTCTGTTAAGTTTCTTTTGAAAGAGCTTGAAGACGTCTCGCAAACTCCCAGACGAACCAGAATCGAACGAGTAGCGAGTATGCTTGGACCTAAAGCAATGATCATGGATGATCCAAGCAGCCCAATTGATCGTACGACTCTCGAGGACCCATATCCGATCGATCGCGATATTCAAGCGATTGAATATCATCTCAATGGAGCGGGAATCGGACTCGAAGAAATAGGAAGTTCTCAGGAGAAGCTTCAGGAACTGAAAGCTATTATCGAGGCACGGTAAATACGGAAGATTTACAGAAATCAAAAATAAAACCCGCATAATCTTAATGATTGGCGGGCTTTTTTATTTATTTTCCAGCAACTTTTTTTCCACACCAGCCGCTTTCTCCGGGCCGACGTCAATTTTGAAGACGATCTTAGGCATCGGGCGGATATTGATCTTGTCATTCAGGATTCCCTGCAAATATCCGCGGCTTTTTTCGAGAACTTCCAGAACCCGGTCAGCTTTGTCGGAGGGGATGACGCTGATCTTACTGATCGCGCGGTCCAGGTCTTTATTTACATCAACTTCGGTCAGCGTGATCAGCGCGCCGTCAACTTCGATATTGCGTAGCAGGATCTCCGCCAGATTTTTGCGGATCAGTTCACTGACCCGGTCTTTTCGATAAAATTGCTTTGGCATTGTTTATTAATGAATAAATAATTTTCAATTATAAATTATAAATTTTAAATTAATTTAAAATTTTAAAATTAAAAATTTATAATTCATTTTGGTTAATGACTATGTTCGGTATAACAATAGGTCCCCCTTGGCGATTTTGGTGGTTGACTCAACCAGGAGGCCGCACTCATTTCCGGTCTCAATTTTACCAGCATCCTTTTTGCCCTGTTGTAGGTTAGTGATTTTCAATTCGCCAATAACCGAACCGTTCCGTTCGATAGCTAGCGTGGATTTATTCAAGATCACGCCCTCGATGACTTTCCCGCCGATAATTTGCTTGCCTGCAGTAGCCTTAGCGGGGGTGGTTTTTCCGCTCTCCCCAAAGATGGCCAGAATTTCCAGACGACCGACAACCTGAGGCAGATAGGCCTTTGCCAGCTCTTGCTCGATAACTTTCAAAAGATCGTAAACGATCTCAGATTGGATAATTTTAATTTTATGATCCAGGGCCAGAGCTTCCGCCGGTTTAGTGATTTTTGTTTTAAAACCCACGATAACGGCCTTGGTGGAGATCGCGAGTTTTACATCGCCATCGGTGATATCGCCGACCGATTCTTCAATGATCTCAATTTTCTGAGTTTTCTTGAGCGGCAGACTTTTTACGATTTCCGCGAGCGCTTCCAAAGAACCCGAAACATCAGCTTTCAGGATCACGTTCACATCGGACTCGCTGGTCTTGCTCGCCGCGATAACTTTCTTAATTTTAATATTCGGTTCATTTTTTCCGGCCACGAAATTTTCACCGGCCTTCGGCAGGCTTTCCAATCCAAAGATCAGCGCAGGGGAAGATGGGCTGATTTCTTTGACCGCTTTGCCCAAAAAGTTTTCCAGCATTTTCACTTTGCCGTTGGCGCTCTCGGTGGAAATGAGATCTCCGAAGCGTAAAGTGCCATCGGTCACGATGACCGTGGCTACGACGCCGCGGCGGGAGTCCATTTTGGATTCCAAAATCAAACCGCTGGCCGGTTTAGCGGGATCATATTCCAGATCTTCCAGTTCCGAAGCCAAGAGAACCAGGTCGAGAAGTTCATTTACGCCTTGGCCGCTTTTGGCGGAAATTTCCTGATTGCTTACATCGCCACCATAGCCTTCGAGGAATACTTCGCTCTGCATCAGCTCGTTTTTAATTTTATTCGGATCCACGCCTTCCTTGTCGATTTTATTGATAGCGACAATGAAAGTCGTTTTAGTTTCTTTAAGAATTTTTATTGCGGCTTTAGTTTGTGGCTGGACGCCGTCATCGGCGGCTACCACCAAGATTGCCACGTCGGCGACATGCGCTCCGCGAGTTTTCATCTTACCGAAAGCTTCATGGCCCGGAGTGTCAATAAAAGTGATTCGCGCTGCTTGTCCTGAGCTTGCCGAAGGATGGACAATCTCATAAGCCCCAATGGACTGGGTAATACCGCCGGCTTCTTTAGCGGCTACGTTGGTCTTCCGGATATAGTCGAGCAGCGTGGTCTTTCCATGGTCCACACTGCCCATGATTACTATGATAGGCGATCGTTTTGGCATAGTTATGTGGTTAAAGATTGCCACAAAAATTGATTTTGAGCAAATTCTGTAAAATTTTAAAGTCCAAATTTTAAATTTTAAGTTAATTTTTTAATTTTGAAATTTATAAATTGATTTAAAATTGAAAATTTAAAATTGAAAATTCTGTATACTTAAGGTATGTCGGAAATCGAAAAACTGCTTAAAAACTATCTGGATTATCTGGAAATCGAGAAGAACCGGCTGGTTTTGACCAGGAATAATTATGAGCGGTATCTCCGGGCATTTTTTGAGAACGGCAAGATCGAGAAGTTAAGTCATCTTACTTTGGATAAAATAAAGGATTTTCGTCTGGCACTCGCGCGGCGGGATCTCAAAAAATCTACCCAAGCGTACTATGTGATCGCGATCCGGAATTTCTTGAAGTATCTGATCAAAGAGGATTATGAAGTTGTTTCGCCGGACAAGATCGAACTGCCCAAGCTTTCCCAGCGGCAGATCGAGATATTGGATACGGCTGATTTTGAAAGATTTTTAAAGGCGCCAAAAGGCGATGATCTTCGTACTTTGCGTGACCGGGCGATCTTGGAGGTTTTCTTTTCTACCGGACTTCGTTTGTCGGAGCTCTGTAAGTTGGACCGGTATCTGAATCTGGAAAGAGGAGAGTTCACCGTGCGGGGCAAGGGTGAGAAGTTGCGGACGGTATTCTTATCTTCAACCGCCCAGGACGCTATCAAAAAATATCTGGCTAAACGGCCGGACACTTTGGAGGTTCTTTTCGTGAGTCTCACAAAAGAAAAAGATAACCCGAAAGTGGTTGGTCCGATCACTTCCCGGTCAGTCCAGCGTATGGTTAACTACTACGCGAAAAAAGCCGGAGTTATGCATAAGATCACTCCGCACGGATTGCGCCATCTTTTCGCGACAGATTTATTGATGAACGGCGCCGACATCCGTTCGGTTCAGGAATTATTGGGCCACAGCAATATTTCCACCACCCAGATTTACACGCACGTCACCAATAAGCATCTACAGGACGTTCATAAGGCTTTTCACGGAAAACGCAGACGCTAATGTTGTATAATTAGGAATATGCCAGGTAGTGAAAACTCGAGCAATGAATTCAGCGAGAAAGCTAAGTTTTTACTATCCAGCATGCCAGGCAAGGAGACTCGGTCCTGTCTGGCAAAACTAAACTCGAGTTTCTACTACCTGGTATGCGATTAGTTGAAAAATTCTTTGTAATTGTAGCTTTGGTTCTGGGCGGATGCGCGGTTATTGCAGCGATGGAGCCGAACTATGCCCTGGCGGCTTCCAAGATTATTTCTATCAGCATAGATAATCCGGATGGGCCGTTAAAATCATCTACGGTTAGTTTCTCTATACCATTTGGCCTGGCGCCGATCAACTTAACCGACGCGATGAATTGGAATTCAAGCGCGAGGCGGCTTGAGATCGATCTCGGTTCGTTCACCACCAAAGAAACCAAGACGGTAATTTTTGCTATCGAAGGCGAGCTCGGAAATTATTTAGTGAGCGGTGAGATCACCGGCGTCTGGCCGAAAACCAACTCGTTGCCGGAAGAATCTTTCAAAGGCACGATCGATCCATTCGTGGTGCTGATCGAGCCGGAAGGTAGCCAATCTTCAGTTTTAGAATTTCTGGACAATCTTAGGCGTGATCCTCGCGTGGCCGGTCCTATGGCCAAGATCGCCCAGCCGGTTTCCGTGGCTCTAGGCGCCGTTGGCACAGCCGCCGCGGCTGCCAACGCTTTTATGACGAGCCCGGCGCTTCTCGCCGAGCTTTCCCGCCTGCTCAGCTTGTTTGGCTTCGGTATGTTCCGTCTTAAAAAACGGAAGCCATGGGGTCGGGTCTACGACCGCCTGACTGATAATCCGATCTATGGAGCGGTAGTTAAAATATTTGATTCAAAATATAAATTGGCGAAAGAAACGCAGACCACGGACAAAGAAGGTCGTTTTGGATTTTTAGTTTCGTCGGGCGAGTATTACATCCGCATTATACGCGCCGGCTATGAAGATTATCAGTCCGCGCTTATTAAAATTTCCCAGCCGGATCAGTCTTTGATCTTGGATGTGCCGATGGTAGTAACGGGAGCAACGATAAAGAGGCCAATGATCAACACCCTGAAACTCAAGCAGCAGCTTCGTGACGTTTTTTATGTCAGCGGTTTGGCGCTGACGGTGATCGGCAGTCTGATCAGCTTGGCGGTGGCGCTGATAGTGCCGAGTATACTCAACTACGGGATCGTGTTGGTTTATCTGATCCTCTGGGTCTTCCGGATTGGGATGGCGCACGAGCATGTTAAATCTTTCGGCAAAGTTTTGGATAAGTCCACGAATAAACCGGTGGATCTGGCCGTGGTCAGATTATTCTCCGCCGATCAATCCTGGTTATTGGAGACGCGAGTGACCGACGCGAGCGGCAAGTTCCGTTTCTTGGTGAATCACGGCGGTTATTATGTGACTGCCGTCAGAGAAGGATATGGGTCTTTCCAGTCCGCTCCGCTAGAACTTAAGAAATCCGACGTCTTCGCGCACGATATTAAAATAGAGAGGGCATAGAAATAATTTTCAATTTCCAAATACCAATTTTCATTCAACAATCAATATTCAAACTTCAACCGGTTTGAAAATTAATCCTTGTAAATTGATTGAAAATTGTAAAATTGAGAATTGATAATTTTTAAATTGGCAGTTTGCCAATTTTTCCAAGCAAACTCCTCCCTGTCATTTCTTTTGGCTTTTGGATTGCCAGAATTTCTAAAATAGTTGGCGCTACATCCGCCAGAATTCCGGCTGTTGGCACCTTGTCTTTCACCAGCTCTCCGCCATCCTGGCGGTATTTTTCATTAACTATCCAAAGCGGCACCGGGTTGGTGGAATGGCCGGTGTCGATCTGGCCAGTTTCCAAATTGATCATCTCTTCGGCGTTGCCGTGATCTCCGGTGATAACTAAAGTACCGCCAACTTCAGCGACGCGCGCTTTGATCTTACCCAGGCACTCATCCACAATCTCGATCGCCTGAATGCCGGCATCCAGATTGCCGGTGTGAGCGACCATGTCGGAGTTCGCCAGGTTGATGGCGATGAAATCATATTCACCAATGGCGGCGATCGCCTTTTCGGTGATCTCTCTCGCGCTCATCTCGGGTTTTTTGTCATACCGGAAGTTATCCTTGGAAGGGACAAGAACGCGATCTTCTTTTGGAAAGGGTTTTTCCGCTCCGCCATTTAAGAAATAGGTGATATGCGCGTATTTTTCCGTTTCGGCGATGTGCGCCTGATTTTTTCCGGCATCCGAGATGGCTTTTGCCAGCGGTTCGGTAATATTTTGTGGCGCGAAAGCAACCGGGATCTTAAAGTCTTCCTGATAAGAAACCATGGTGATCAGTAAAAGTTTTTTTATTTTCATAAAAGCCTCAGTTAGTTGGCGCGCTCGGTCTGGCCGGAAATTAAAAAAGATCAAAGCGTCCGCTTCATCGAATTTTCCGACCGGTTGGCCGGCAGTGTCGGTAACAACAGTCGGAGGAAGATTTTCGTCTTCAATTTTATTTTGATAGGCCAACTCAACTGCTTCACGGGCGGAAGCGGCTTTTACGCCCTCGCCACGGATGATCGCTGCCATCGTTTTTTCGGTAAGATCTAATTTTTTAGTGCGGTCGAGCGCCGTAACTCTTCCGATGAGAGTGGCAATTTTACCTATATTCAGTCTTGTCATCGCGGTTTCAACTTGCTCTAAAAGCGTGAGCGCGGTGCGGGGCGGGGAGTCTTCGCCATCCGTAAAAAGATGAAGATAAACTTCACCGGCGTATTTTTTCTTAGCCAGCATTTCTAGTAAGCCGACGAGATGGTTAACGTGAGCGTGAATACCGCCGGTCGAAAGCAGTCCCATCAGATGAATCCGAGGCCGCTGAATGGCTTCGCTCCAAACCGGCAAATTAGAAAACGAGCCGTCTTGGATCGCCAGACTGATTCGCGGATAGTTTTGATAGATAACCAGGCCCGCGCCGATGTTGGTGTGGCCGACTTCCGAACTACCTACGTCGCCCCAGGGAATTCCCACGGCGATACCGGAAGCCTGAAGCGCCGTTCCAGGATAAAAACGACTGATCTCAAGAAGATTCGGTTTCTTAGCCTGATGAATGGCATTGCCGGTCTCCTGATAAGAGACGCCGAAGCCGTCGAGAATTGTAAGGACTGTCGTTGGTTTCATTTATTCATTATATAATAAGAAGACTATGCAGCGAAAAATCATCATCGGTATTTTGGTTATTATCGGGATAGCTTTACTTTTCTGGTTCGTGTCAAAACCGGCGGCTCGGACCGTGGCTTTCCATCAGTATTTTATTGAGAACCGATATTTCGCGCCGGATCCGACCAAATTAGATTTGGAGAATATGGAAGCGGTGTTCCAGCATGTTTTTCTCGCGCTGGATTCAGCCGTAATGGTTTATCCCACGGAAAATTATTATTATTTCGTGCTGAATGTGTCCTCCGAAGGAGGATCGGCCTCCGGCGGAGATGGAAAGCCCATTCGACAGGCTCAGGGCAAGCCGATCTGGGGGAATTTGCATCTGGGCCCGGAGTCGCGCGACGCCGGGTTGATAGATTTTGCTTACTGGGAATTCAAGGACCAGCCACGGCTGGCAAGTGCGCCTGATTTAGAAAATGATCGTTCGGTGAAATACCGCCAGTTCGGAAAAGCCGATGGCCTGGTCATTAAAAAATTAACCGGTCTTCAATACCAGATTTCATATCGCGGGAAAACGGTTCTTTTTTCCATGAACCATCTCCCCCAAACACCGCCGAAGAATTTTCCTTTAAGGCCAGGCGAAGTTTTCACGCAGAAAACCTTTGATGAATCGGGATACAGCTTTTTTCTGATCAGAAATATGATGCCGCCAGCTTTTTCTTTCGTGCTTAATGATGAAGTTGACCTGCCCGAACCGCTGACCCCCATTCATAAAAATATTTGGATCGGGAAAAAATCCGGATTCGTATTTTATGAAGATCCAGAGGATCATCGCAAGACCTTGATCGGCATCAGCCAGGTAAATGCCAGTAAAAATAACTATTATGACGGCCCATTTGATCAGCTGGCGGATAATTACGTGAAAGGGGATGAATTTAAGGACGCGATCTTGGCTGTTTATCCGTTACTGGCCGGCAAGATCGATAAGTATGGGCAGTTTTTAGACCGCGCGGGCGCCCGTTTGGCGATCGCTCCCTATCAAACCTATGAAAAGCTTGAGGATCTATATGATATAATTAAAAAATGATTGAAGAAGATAAAAAGAAGAAAAAGCTCCGGCTTATCGTCTGGGCTCTGACCACCTCATTTGTTTTATTGGTAATTTGCGTTTTCACGGCGCTAGGTTTGAATCCATTTTATCCACTAGGTACTCCGAAGGGTTATATTCCGACCGTTACTTTGGCCCTGGACCGTTCCATTTTTGGACAGGAGCCGTTGGTTTTGGCGAGCGTGAGTTTGCCGATGATGGTACCACCGCTTCCGACCACGCTGGCTTTCCCAATGCCGAAACTGGAAGCCGAACTTAATTTAGATAAGAAATTTTCCCCGGTTATCACTCCAACTGTTACTTATAAACCAGCTTATTAAAATGGCCGATCTGAATCCAGCAAAACCAAAAACTCCGGACCAGTCCGCCTCTGACCGATTGGTTAAAAAAGACAATCGCAGGCTCACCTGGACGATAGTTGGGTTAATTACCGTAGTCACGCTTCTGCTTTTATGTATTTTACCGGGCAGTCCGGCGCTTGCCGTTCTTTTGAAATTGCCGGAAAAAGCCCAGCCAGTGATTACTAAGCTTGAGTCAATCTCTTTTGATCCAGTTGGCCCGTCTTCCGGTTCCGGCGGCGGATCTTCCAGCGTCGAGTTTCCAGTCGGGTCTTCCATTATAGTTAATGTTCCGCCCGATTTGACTAGGCCTCGACCCACGCCAACTCCTCCTCGCCGTTGGCCTGACTGTGTTCGTCCGGTTATCGGCATCACCACGGCTACCACCGAAATTGAAGAATGTCCGGATTCCAGTATTCCAAAACCACCGCCACCGCCACCAACTCCAGTACCGGGTGAACCGAAGAAGCCAGCGGTCTTTGATTTCGGAGACGCGCCGGATAAGCCGAAAGGCGGTTTCCCATCATTACTATCCAGCAGCGGAGCCAGGCACTTTGACGTGAGCCGGTTTTATTTGGGCAAACGCGTGGATGTTGAGGGAGATTCTAAGCAGGTAGATGCCGATAGTGCCACTCCGCCAGCCGGTGTCGGTCCTGACGATGGTTTGAATATAACCCTAAGTCTTGGCGTGGGCGCCGCGGGTACGGCTCTTGTAGATGGCATCGCGGAAATTCACAATAATAATTGGCCGGAAGAAAAACCGATCTATTTAAATGCCTTATATGATTTCAATAACAATCTTCAATGGGACATTCCAGGAGAGCACGTAGTTACCGATTATGAATTACACATTCCGCCAGGCGAGAGCGTGTACGGCAATATTATTTCCTTAAGCGCGAATAGATTAAATTGGCTCCGGGCCACGGTCTCAGAAATTCCACTTGGACTCGGCTATAACGGTTCCTGGTCAAAGGCGTTTGATTTTGGTGAAACTGAAGATTATTTCAAGCCGGAAATTTATCCTATCCATATAGTCAAAGGTTCGCACTTCGTCTTTACGTCGGAGGATAGAGAGCACAAGTGGGGTCCTTCGCAGATACATATAACTGGACCTACATACGGAGTTCCGGTAGAGACAGGGGGAGGTAGGCCAAAAGATCCCGGCCCAGCCACGATTGATATGACCAAGCCGACTCCAGCCAAGCCAGGAACCGATGTTCCGACCTTTGATCCACGGCTGTTTACCCATGAAGGGGCAACGACGCGTCTGACTCCGAGAAAACCAGGGTCAAACGTTGATCCGAACCCGACTTCTTTAATCATTACCTTACCGACGCAGCGGGGTGGATTATCGGTGGTGAATATATTTCCGATTCCAGATTTCTTAACCAGCGCCATTACTCAAATTCAAATTCGCAATCTCGAGCGGACATTGTTTCATCTGGAGCAGTTAGCGGATCGCCCGATTACTAGAATCCGAACAGTTCAGAAAGAGATCGAGGTACTCAAAGAAGTTATCAAGCTTGTGCCGACCCCGACTACACCGATCGGCGGTATCACCGCGCCGGCGCAGTATAAAATTGAGGTAATCGGTATCGATACCGGCAAAGGAACAATGGACATTCAGGCCTATGGCTTTGTATCCGGCAATAATGAGGTTGAAATATTGGAATACTCTGCCAACGGACAATTACTTAATAAAACCAGCAAGCCATTTAATACCGCGAGTTTCCGGTTTGAATTTAAGAGTTTCTCAGGAGCCGTCTCGATAGTAATGCGATTGGTTCATAATGGCGATGTAGTGCCGGGTACTAGCATTAATGTTCCGTCCGTGGCTACGATAACCGGGGGACTGAGCGGCGCTGGGCCACAGTGCCAATACACGATCTCGCTGGACGATACTCTTGCTGATGGGACGGCGAATACCGCTTACAGCCAGACAGTTACCGCGACCGGTGGCAGTGGCTCATATACCTACGCCGTTACGGCTGGTTCTTTACCAACAGGCCTGACCCTTGCTTCTAACGGAACAATTACCGGCACGCCGACTACCGCCGCGACCTACGCATTTACGATCACCGCGACGGATGTTAGCGGCTGTACCGCAAGCCGGGCATATTCTGTGACTATTGCCAGCGCTTGCCCAACCGTTTCTTTCTCTCCTACCGACTTCGTAGATGGTCAAGATGGGCGTGCAAGCGATACGAGCGTAGCTGGTACCTTGACTTCCAGTACCGGAACAGGAAGTAACCAGGCTTTGAATATGCCTCCTGGGGTTGATGTGAATATATCTGGATCTGGCACGGGTGTTATAACCTGGAACATACTTGGTACGCCTATAGGCGTGGGCGATTACTCCTTTACCGCTAGGATAGCAGTTGCTGGTTGTTCTAATTTAGATACACCATTTACTTGGACGGTTACGCCTTAAAACTCTAACCTGTTAACAAAACCAGCTCCTTTATTGGAGCTGGTTTTGTTATAATAAAATGGAATGAATCCCGTTAGAAGCAACTGGTCAATAATTATGAAAAACGATCTCATTTTTACGATAACCCTAGAATCAAATAGTCGGGCACTTTACGGTCGTCTAATGACGACCTGCTTCTAACGGGATGAAGAAGATCCTCTTTTTAGCCACTGGCGCGGTTTTAATCGTTTTACTAGCAATGATCGCTTACGGCTATGCTTTTTATCGTAGCCTGAATCCATTTATAGTTTTTGATCCGGGATTTTATTTTACTCCACAGCTCGAGTTGGTTTTAAAAACCAAGGGCCAGCCTTCCGCGGCGGGTCAACAGGCGAGCGTTTTAGAAACGCTCACGCTTCCGATCGTCTGGCCACCGATTACCGGAAGCTCGGTATTTAATTTCACTCTACCCAGCCAGGTTTCCGCTGCCTTGGAGTCTAACGGCCAGCTTGTTAACCCATATTTAGTTTTGAGTTTTGCGTTAGTTCCTAGCGAGGGCGTTTCTTCGGTGCCACCTCTCACGGTGGGCGAATTGTCATT
Source organism: Parcubacteria group bacterium Gr01-1014_3 (assembly GCA_007376445.1). GTDB lineage: Bacteria > Patescibacteriota > Minisyncoccia > UBA6257 > WO2-44-18 > VMGF01. The sequence continues at coordinate 372,342 of VMGF01000001.1, forward strand.
TGAGCCAATCGTTCCACCAGCCGCGACGGGGGAGTTCGAGTTGATTTTGCCGATCACAAGCGATCAAGAAAATGTTAGCGTGGTTCTACCGCCGAGCCTGATCGCCGCCTACAATAATCTTGCTAACGAAATTATCGCCGCCGAGGAAGCTGGTGGAGCAGAAGAGTCTTCGGCGACTGGTGGTTCGTCTGTTTCCAGCGGAGGAACGGCACCGTCTAGTGGGGCTGGTTCGCCAGCTTCTGGCGCAGGCTTACCCGCCCCTGGCGTTGGCTCCACGGGTTCAGCTCCATCATCTGGCGGATCACCGTCTTCTGGTAGTGGTACAGGAGCGCCTGGCGGTTCTAGCGTGCCTGCTTCTGGTTCTGGTTTTCCCACCTCTGGCTCGGGCTTTCCTGCCTCTGGCACTGGTTTACCAGCACCATCGAATGTGATTACTGAGACCGCGTCCGAACCAGGAATTATCGAATCTTTTATCAACGCCATCGACGATGCCGTGGTCGCCATCAATGAATTTTTTACCGAACCATTCACTTCGATATTTATTGGAGAGCCAACTGACACACCTTCCACGCCATCGACTATCGTTTCATCATCAGGAACTGGCGGTGCGACATCGGCAGGTTCTGTTCCCGGCACTACGGTGCTCGCGCCTGCTGGCAGTACTGCTACTTCTCCGGTTACATCAGGCACTTCTGGTTCCACGGCTACTGGCGGAACAGGACCGACGGCTCCCACGTCAGGCACCACCGCGACTTCGCCATCCGGCATTTCTGCGACCGCTCCTGCTACATCAGTTTCAGCCCCGGCAACTGGCGATTCCACAGGATTTTTTGATAATGTTTTCAGCGCGATTGATACCGCAGTTACTTCAATCACAGGCTTCTTTATTGATCCGATAGTGACGACGGTTACTTCGATTTCGGATTCTATCAATATCATTGCCACAAATCTGCAACCCACCGTGTATCGGGATCTTGGTGACGCGCCCGCACCAGGGAATGGCGGGAATTATCCGTCGTTACTCGTAGATAACGGTTCTCGCCACAAAATTACCTTCCCATTGTATTTAGGTTACTTGGTAGATGTCGAGCCAGACTCGCTTCAGGTAGATGACGATAATTTCGATGATGGCTTTGAGTCAACCACTTGGCTGATTAAAATTTCCAATAACAGCTGGACCGAAGGGCCGATCTATCTCAATATGCTGATTGATCTTAATCACGACGGCGATTGGGACGAATCCGATACGGAGTGGGCTGTGAAAAATCAGCAGGTCATAGTTCCTGCCGGTACTTCCAAGACAGTCTTGCCACTCATCTCCAATCTGCTGGTTGGTTTGAATTTCCCGATCACGGATACTTGGATTCGCCTGACAGTTACTGCCACGCCGGTGGACGCTCCATATATCGGCACCGGAAGTTTCATGTATGGTGAGTCGGAAGATTATTTTGTGACGATCAAAACTCCACCACCACCAGCTAAAGCGTCTGTTTATAACAGCGGTGTGCCAGCAGTAAAACTGCCCGGAAAATTGGTTGGAGATATTGTTTCTGAGGTTGTTATTGTAACTTCACCGACTGCCGATCCGGGCGGCTCTCCGGCCCCTAAGCCATCGGGAGTGGATACGGTGAATCAGTATGACCATCAGATCGAAGGATCTTTCTGGCATAGTTATCAATCAACTTACTACGAATGGAAGAAGCGTACCGAGGTTGAGACAGTCTCTGCCGGCAAAGCACCAGGCGTTGCGCCAGCTCCGGCTCCAGCCCCCACTCCATCAACGCCAGGACCGAGTACTGGTGGAACAACATCAGCGGATCGTCCACCATACGATCATCAAACCGAAGGATCTTTCTGGCATAGCTACAGCGATTCATACTATCGTTGGAAAAATACGATTGAAGTTCCGGTTTCTACTGGCAAGCCTCCGGTTTCCGCGCCAACTCCAGCGCCAACTCCAACTCCAACTCCAGCCCCAACTCCAGCGCCAACGCCAACTCCCGGCTCGGTCCGGCCGGATGGTTTTAAATATACCTACCACGTCTTCAACTCCAGCGATTATGTTCCAGGTGTTTATCATATTGGCGAGACCACTGACATTAAATACACCGATCCGGGCATTGAGAAAGATGGTTATAGAGTTACCCCATTACCGTTCTACTGCGCCGATTCTTCAAGCGATTCAGACAACTGCACCCCACCGAAGCCAATAGCCGTCGAAGATCTACCTTCAGTCCCAAGCGTGGATACATCAAAGCCGTTAATCACGCCGGTTACAGTTGTTATTGACGAAATTCCTGGCGGAGCCGGTAGCGATGTTTTGACTGCCCCGTCAGTATTCCAGAGGATTTTTGATAGCATTACGGAATTTTTAAGCGTGGAGCCAGCCACACCGTCGATCCATGACACCATCCTTTCAATTCGTATTAAGAATCTTCGCGATACCGCCACGCAACCAGCGCCATTACCTTCTCCGATCGTACCTATTGAACCAACGCCCGGTCCTAAAACACCATTCTCGCCAACCGAACCACCGTATGTAGTCCCTCCCGTAGTTATTCCAAGTGAACCGGGTTTCTTTGATAGATTAAAAGAGCTCTTCAGTTTCGGGCCGGAAATAATTCCAAGCAAAGACTACGATCTTCCAGGCGCTATTGATGAGGAAATGACTCGTACTATCTATACGTCTCCAGATAAGTTGAAATGTTCCGGTGGAGATTGTCCGGGAGGCGAGCAGTCTGTCATACAACAATCGCCGGCGGAATCACAACCAATTCATCAAGTAACATTGAGTGGATTCGAAAGAGCCAAGGAGGGCGTAACCGAGGTATTTAATAGCGCCGTCGAGGGAGCTCAAAAACTCAGTGATGTGATTTTCCAGGATATTAGAATAACTCTCAATCCGGAAATAGCCCCTCTTACCCAAGAAAACCTTGACGCGCAACGATCCTTATTCTCAACCGAGTCGGTTTCAGAAGTCACCGTGTTCGGTACCGACTATTCCACCGTGGTTCAGCGGGAAATTCCCACGATCAGCGTAACCGCCGAGACACCATTGGTGGTCCAGAGAATCGTTCAGCAGGATGCGATTAATAAACTGGAGGGTATTATCACTCAGCCGACCACGGTGATAATTTCCCCGATTGAGCAAACATTCCTGCGATTACAGCAAAGCCTGCAAACTCTTAATGAGAGCGTGCAGAAATTCGCGGACCGACAGAATTTAGTTGTTCAGCAGCCGTTGGTGTTGCCTACGGACGCGGCTCAAATCACGCCGGATAAGATTCTTGTTGATGGAAAATTGGTTGATCAGTCGCTCGCGGAAATTGCCGCGAAACCAAATCAATGCTGGCTTTCCTCCAGCAACGACGGAACAAAAGTCCTCTTAAACATCGAGGTTAACGGCACAACTCCGACTGGCCAAATCGCTAGCGCGGACGCGGTAGCCGAAGGATATGATGACTTTAATAACGTGGTATTTAGGGAGGTTATTGGCGGAAGACCGATTTCCGGCACCGCTTCGGCCGATCTATTGGTTAGTTATTACAGCCAGCCTAGAGACTCCGCGCGTATCAGTAATAGAGTGCTATCGCTTGTTCCGACTCCGACATTCTTCGGCGGCTCTGGTATACCGGCTTATAAAAGAGTTTCCGTTAAACTGATCGGCAGGAACGGAACAAACTGTGCCGATTCAAATTCTAATCAGGGAGCTTCCGGCGCCTCGTCAATCCAAAATCCGGCCGGAGGAGCCGGACAAACGGTTCTTTCCATCACACCCGCGGCGACTTGCGGAGCGGTAACGGTATTGCCAGCCACTTTACCGGATGGCTCCGAGACCCCGCCGCTACTATACAACCAGACTGTTTCAGCTTCAAACGCTGGAGGTTCAACCTTTACCTTCGCGGTTACCGCCGGTTCATTGCCGAACGGCCTGTCTTTGGACGCAAACACTGGAGTGATTACCGGCACGCCGACTAGAGCTGATACATTCAACTTCACAATCACCGCGACACCGGTTGGCGACTGCTCGGCTACCACTGGCTCCAGGGCTTATACGATAGTTGTGCTTGGAGGTGGCGCGTAACAATAAAAAGCACCCTTCCACGAGGGCGGGGTGTTTTTGATTGTGGACGGGGGGAGACTTGCCGCCCGAAACTTCGGGCGAGCCTCGCTCAGCTTGGCTGAGCGGGAACCCCACCTATGTGCTCCCGACAGGATTCGAACCTGTAACCCTTGCGGGACGTGGTCCTAAGCCACGCGTGTCTGCCGTTCCACCACGGGAGCATATTTTTAGCCTATATTGACTTCCTTTATATAATATGGTATAATTCTAGCAGAAACTTGAGCTTATGGCAATGCGTTATAAGCGGCAAGTGGTTCCTTAACAATAACCTGTAAATGGAGGAAAAATGAAAGTCATCTTCGGTCTGTTGGTGTTGGCTGCCTTGGTGGTGGCTACGGTGCTGGCGGCGGAGACCTGGCCTTTGTACTACGTTGTGCCGTCAGCGGCGCTCGTGGTCGTCTATCTCTTGGGATGTATCGTCAATGTTCAGCCCAAGACGGCGGTCGTGATCGTCAATCCGTTCGGCGGTATGCGCGAGGCGAGGCAGGGCTGGCAGCTGGTTCTCCGGCCATTCGAGTGGTTGGGCAAGATTAACGGCGCCGAAGTGTTCAGTCTTCAGAAGCGGGTGCTCGACGTCAAATTGGATGTTGAGTCCGAAGATGAGGAAGTGCTCACACTGGACCTCTCGATCAACTTTCGGATCGTGGCTCTTATCAAGTTCTTGGAATTCCCGGAAGCGGAATTCAAGGAAAGCCTCAGTGAGCATGCCAAGGCTTTGGCGAGCGAGCGGGCGCGTCTTTGTAAGGACCGGGACGAGATCATGGACAAGAAGGCGGACATCGAGGATTTCATTCACTTCGGCTTCCAGCGGAGGATGTTCAGCGGAAATCTTTTGCTGGAGGAGTATCACGGCATCAAAGTTGATACCGTGGTGATCAGCGATCCCGAGCTTCCCGAAGACCTGAAGAAGGCCGAGGTGGAGCGCGAGATCGCCGAGAAGCGCGCAGAAGCCAAGGTGCATGAGGCGAAGGGCCTTGCTAGAGCGGCGAAGGCGCTTCAGGGCAGAACCCCGAAGGGTCAGCAGCCGGAGATGAAGAGAGAGAAGGCCATGGAGCTCGAGCTGATCCGGTCCGGGGCGATTAAGAAGGAGAACAAGGAGGTCGAGATCGGGCCGCATTTGGCCGAAGCAATCGACTCGCTCCCGAAGGGCGTTCTCGCATTCTTCGGTTCTCTGTTCATGCCCAAGGGTGGGAAGCGTAAGGGTAAGAAGAAGGGAGGTCCGTAATGGCCAATGTGCCAAGTCCGATCCCGGTACCTGTCACGGCGGCGGGCAATCCCGCTCCGGCGACCGAGTTCTACAAGAGCAAGGCGCTCAAGGTGGTGGCAGTTCTCGCGGTTCTTTCGCTGGCGATCGCAATGATCGTCGGCCACTTCAGTGGCAAGTCCACTGCCGAAGCCGGAGCAGGCGGAGCAGGTTCACCCGCCAAGGGCGGGCAGATCAGCTACAGCTCCGAGGCTCCGATTCGTTTCGGTCCTTCGAAGAGGATTGAGATCGACCTCAAGGTGGATGAGTGGAGCCCACTTATCATCGCGCCTGAACGTTGCAAGAGCGTTATGGGAGCGGTGAATCCACCGGCTGGTTACTTCATTCAATTTCCCGACGGGAAAGAGATCGAAGTTACACCACACGGGAGGGAGGGATTTCTTCCGGCGAAACGCGGAGAGTATCGTTTCCGCGGCGTGCAACCCGGCCAAAGGCTGGTGATGCACGTGACGTACTAGCAGCGCCCCTGCTCTGTTTTACAGAGCAGGGGCTTTTTTATTCCAAATCAAAAACCGCCTTAAGGCGGTTTTTGAGAAAATAGCTATTGATCTTAAAGTATTGATTTCACAATAAAGACTACGGCACGAGACAATAGCGCTACTGCCACGCCGACAGCGGCAAAGATGATAACGCTCTTGGCTTTATTGATATTCTCTTCACTACCTCCAGCAGTCAAGTAGAGATAAGCCGCGTATAAAGTCATTACCGTCGCTAATAATATCAAACCAGTGAACAAATAATTGATCAATGTTTCGATGATTCTAATAACATCTTGGACGTTCTTAACGGCCGGTTCTGGAGGAGTTTGGATACCACTCTGGGCAAGCGAGAGCGATGGTGAAATGGCCATCAGGGACGCTATGCCAATTTTTTTAAGATTTAATTTCATATATTGAATAATGTACACGACCTTTTTGGGATATTTATATTATACCATATCATTTCGCCTTATATCCTATCAAATCAGCCACTATCAGTGAGATACCATTGGATACTAATAAAATAGCGAAACCGATAGCGGCGTAAAGAATGGTTTTTTTGCCAGTTTCAATCTTGCCCGGATCTCCGGCGGACGACATTATCATGAAAGCTCCATATAGCACCATGATCGTGACAATCGGAATGGCGATCACAAGCAAGCCCCGGATAATTTTATCGAGAAGTTCGGTGATACTGCCTACCGATAGAGGATTCGGAAGCTCCGAGGCATCGGTGCTATCAGACCCCGGATCTCTAAATGGTTGAGCGGTGGCCAGAGAAGGAATCAAGAATAAAGAATTAAGAATTATGAATGAAGCGAAGATTATGATGAAAGATTTGGTCATTTATTTATTGTATCTTTTTTTGATTCTAGATTCTAGCTATTAGATACTGGCTTCTATTGAATATATGTCGTGGTGGTCGGTATTAGGTTAATGATTGCTTTGATAATTAACCAAGAACCCATGGCGATAGCTACACCGATAACCGCCGCGTAGATGATCTTTTTACCGCTATCTACTTTCCCGCTATTTCCACCGGCGGTCATTATCTCGAAAGCACCATACACGATAAATCCGGTGGCGAGCGGGATGCTGATACCAACCGCGTAGTTAATGAGGTTTTTTAGGAATTTGATGAAAGCGGGGATGTTGCAGGATTTGGGGTCGCTAGGCGGAAGCGCCGGATCGCAATCGATAGTACTGCTTAGGGAGGGTTGGGCGTGGGCCGGCAAGGCAGTTAGAAGGTATAAGTTAAAAGTTATAAGGCTAAGAAAAAGCAGAGACACAGCAAAAATGGTTTTTAGATTTAAATATTTAAACATAAGAGTATTTTAGCATTTAACTTCGAACTTTAAACTTACCAACTCATAACTTCTACCTGGTTCTCCGTTCCATCAGCGCGTTGATCTCGTCTTCGGATTGCTGGAGGGCTTGCTGGGCGGGGAGGCGGCCGTTAATGACTGATTCGATCATTTTAGAGAAGGAATTTTCCACGGCAACATTATTAATCTGCGGCCAGGAGCGGGCAGTCAGAGATTGCTTGGCGAAGATCTCGTAATTTGGATCGGCCAGATTAGCCGCGATCATGCTTCGCAAAGCAGGTGGGCGCTTGCTCTCGATAAGATATTTATTGGATTCGGCCGGATTGGTAGTCAAGAAACTGATGAAATCCCAGGCCGCGGTCGGATTCAAGCTCTTATTCGTAACGGCGAGGCCCCAGTAATTCGGGAAGCTGATGCTCTGCTGGGCATTTTTTGGCTGAGGTACAGGGGCGATCTTGAAATTCAGGAATGGATTTTTTTCTTTCAAAGCTTCGCGGAGGTAGGAGTAGTTGATGGTCATCGCGAGATCACCCGCGGCAAAGGCGTCCACGGAATAAACCTGAGAATCGCTCCAGGTGAAGTTTTTGTGGGCTGGGTTGGCAAAGTCGGTATAGAAGGAGAGCGCGTTCAATCCCTGATCAGAGCTGTAGGTCGCGCGTGAGAAGTCCGGCTCCACCATTTTTGCGCCGGTTTGAAGCATTAAGAGGTTCAGTATATCTGTAGCGCGATTGATGCTCTTGTTGGAGCCGCCGATAGCCGCCGCTGGCTTTGTGACTCGGCCAGTTTTGTCGAGCTGGCGAAGCTTGGGGATGAGAGCCTGGAATTCTTCCCAGTTAGCTGGGGGAAGAGCCACGCCCTTAGTGTCAAAAATATCCTGATTATAATAGAGGGCTAAAGTGTCCAAGTATAATGGGAGGGCAAAGATCCGGCCGTCCGGAGCGAAGTCCTGCTCGATCACGGTCGGGAAGAGTTCGCGGAATTTATTTAAAGGAAGCTGCTGCTGATTGGCGGCCACGATCTTATTGGAATGCTTCGGTAGCCAGGTATTATGGAACATGATGATGTCCGGCGCGCCTTCGGAGGCGAGCGCGTTGACCAGATCCTCTTCGTAAGTGGCAGAGTCCATCTGACGATAGCGGATATCCGCGCCACGATGGAGACCTGTATAGCCAGAGATGGCCGCGTTGAAGGCATCTTGGTCATCAAAAACGCCCCAGATGGTCAGCTTGATATTCCCGCCGCCGGTGTCGGTGCGCAAGCCAGGTAAAATACCGGTAAAAATTAAAATTGCCAGAACTATGATTAAACCGACGCTGGCTAGAATGATTTTTTGCGCTGTACTCATATACCTCATTATTATAACAAATTTACAATTATCAATTTTTAATTTACAATCAATTTCCAATGGATCAAGCATCAAAAAAATTTGACCTCGAAGAAAGGACCGCAAGATTTGGCGAAGAAATAATAAAATTTTGTAAAAAAGCTCCACATAACCAACTGAATCAGCCTATTTTACATCAACTAATCAGATCGGGGACCAGCATTGGCGCGAATTATATGGAAGCCAATGGCGCAAGTTCTAAAAAAGACTTTAGGAACAAGATTTTCATTTGCAAAAAAGAAGCCCAAGAAACAAAGCATTGGCTTAGAATGACCTTAGTTTCTATGCCGGATTTTAGGGACGAAGCTAAAAAATTATGGCAGGAAAGCCATGAGCTTACGTTGATTTTTCAGAAAATAAGCAGCTCTGTTGATGCTTAAGATTGATAATTGAATGAAAATTGGTAATTGAAAATTGGAAATTATTGAGCTATAATGTAATACATGGTTATCAATTACGCCGGTGAAGGCTGCGTTAAGGTACAAAGCGGCAGCGTAAGCATTACGGTGGATCCACAGCCGAGATTCAAAGGCGATGTGGTTTTGCATACTCAAAACGAAGGTTCGGAGATCTCTTTTCCGAATGATGAGATCGTCGGAGCGGGCGAGTATGAGGTGAAAGAAGTTGAGGTCTATGGCTGGCAGTTGGTCAAAGAATCTACCCCGAAACTCCGGAAAACCGTTTACTCGGTGAAGGCCGAGGATATGAATCTGGTTTTCTTGGGCCAGATCAGCGAAGCCCTGGAGCCGACATTCGTGGAGAAGTTTGGATCGGTGGACATTCTCTTTATTCCAGCTTGCGGGAAACCTCTTATAGATGAAGCGGTGGCCGCCAAGCTGATCAAGCAGATAGCTCCGAGATTAGTGGTAGGAATTTTTGTGAAAAAAGAAGCCGACGCGAAAAAGTTTTTGAAGGAGAACGATCAGAAGGGTGAAATTTTAGACAAAGTCGTGGTTAAGAAAAAAGAATTAGCGGAAGGGAAAACTCGTTTCGTAATTTTGCCCGGTTAAAATATAAACATGAATAAAATAACACTAATCCACAAATCATATACGAATGCCACAAATAGACTCCTTAAATTCGTGGCATTTGCGCGCATTCGTGGATTTGTGTTGCGTTAAAATGAAAGATTTCATCATCAAAATTCAAAACTCCAGCGAGCAGATCCGCCGTTTCTGGCTGGTGGTTTTTTCCACCTTGGCGATGATCTCGACGGTGAGTCTTTGGATCGTGTATATTAATCTGACGGTTCAGCGCGTTGGTCCATCGCCTGAGCAGGTGGCGGCTCAAGTAATAGAAGAAAAAGCCTCGGTTTCCATGCGCGCCAGTTTTGTGGATGTTTTTGGCGCCGGGTTAAGTAAGGTCATCGCGCAATTGCAGGAAGCATTGAAGTCCAAACGGGATATCGTGATCGAAAATCCGGAGATCAAGTTCGTTTCTGAAGCAGTTGAGCCGATCCAAACCACAAAATTACCATAATTTCTAATTATCAATTTACAATTTTCAATCAATGACCCAATATCCAAATTTTCAAAATTTAAACATTGAAAATTCAATGAAAATTAATAATTAAAAATTGAAAATTTAAAAATGTCTAAAGAAAAAGATCAACCAAAATTAAATAGACAAGATGGCGTGGAGGATCGTGAGATAAGCACCGAGCTCCAGGAGTCTTATTTGGATTACGCGATGTCAGTCATCGTCAGCCGCGCCCTTCCGGACGTGCGCGACGGCTTAAAGCCGGTTCATCGCCGCATTTTATGGGGCGCCTGGGAATCGGGCGTGACTCATAGCTCAAAGCTCCGTAAGTGCGCCAACATCGTCGGTGAAGTAATGGGTAGATATCACCCGCACGGCGATTCGGCTATTTACGACACCTTGGTACGCATGGCCCAGGATTTTTCTTTGCGTTATCCATTTATTGACGGTCAGGGCAATTTCGGATCAATTGACGGCGATAACGCCGCCGCTATGCGTTACACGGAGGCTCGTCTTTCCAGAATTGCCGAGGAGATGCTGTTGGATATTGAAAAAGAAACCGTGGATTGGCAACCAAACTACGATGGTTCTCGCCAGGAGCCGAAAGTGCTTCCAGCCAGACTGCCGAATCTTTTATTAAACGGCGCCGTGGGTATTGCCGTCGGTATGGCCACCAACATCCCTCCGCACAATTTAAATGAAATTATCGACGCCACTGTTCACCTAGCCGACAACGGCGACGCGTCTTCCGTCGATCTTTTGCAGTTCGTCCATGGCCCGGACTTTCCGACCGGCGGTATAATATACGATAAAAAAGCGATCTCGGAAGTTTACACCACCGGCAAAGGAGCCGTGACCACGCGCGCGTTGACAGAAATTAAGGAGCGTAAAAAAGAGGGAAGCAACAAAGAGCAGTTCGATATCATCATTACCGAGATTCCATATCAGGTGAATAAATCCGAACTGATTATAAAAATGGCCGAACTGGTAACCGATAAAAAAGTGGAAGGTATCCGGGACATTCGCGACGAGTCTGATAAAGACGGCCTCCGTATCGTTATTGAAGTAAAGAATGACGGCGTGCCGCAGAAAATTTTGAATCAGTTATTCCAGTACACCGATCTTCAAAAAGATTTCCACGCCAACATGATCGCTCTTCAGGACGGCTTACAGCCTCAGCTGATGAATCTGAAGGACATTCTTTCGGCATACTTGGCGCATCGTAAGAATGTCGTGCGCCGCCGCGCCGAATATGAACTCAAGAAAGCCGAAGAGCGGGCCCATATTTTGACTGGCTTAGCTAAGGCGCTTTCGGTGATCGACAAAGTCATCGCCACTATTAAAAAATCCGCCGACCGCGAAGACGCCCAGAAAAACCTTATCAAGAATTTCAAATTCACCGATCGCCAGGCGACCGCGATCTTGGAGATGAAACTTTCGACTCTTGCCAACCTGGAAAGAAAGAAGATCGAGGATGAACTCGCTGAAAAGGAGAAGCTGATTGCCGAATTAAACCTCTTATTAAAGAGTCCAGCCAGGATTTTGAAAGTTATTAAAGATGAATTAGCGGAGATTAAAAAGAAATATGGCGATGAGCGCCGCACCAAGGTAATTTCCACGGGCTTAAAGGATTTCAAAGAAGAAGATCTGATCCCAGCCGAAGAGACCGTTATTACTTTCTCGCAGGCCGGCTATATCAAGCGTGTTCCGCCGGGTTCATTTAAGAGCCAGAACCGAGGTGGCAAGGGCCTGATCGGTTCAGATGTGGGCGATGAGGATTTCTTGACGCATTTTATTTCCGCCAACACGCACGACAACATTCTATTCTTTACGGATAAAGGACGCGTATTCCGCACGAAAGTTTACGAGATCCCGGCCGCGACCCGCACCTCTAAAGGAAAGCCGATCCCGAATTTCTTGGAAATTCCTACCGATGAAAATATCAGCGCGATCATCACGCACCCTGGAAAACTTGATGGCGGTTTTCTGATCATGGTGACCACGGACGGGCTTATCAAAAAAACTAAACTCTCTGACTTTGAAAATGTCCGTAAGAGCGGCATTATCGCGATTTCCTTAAAGAAAGACGATCTTTTGAAGTGGGTCAGGCTTTCCTCTGGAAACGATGAGGTAATTATTGCTACTGCCAATGGCCAATCTATTCGATTCAAGGAATCCCAAGCCCGTCCGATGGGACGCGGCGCTTCGGGTGTGCGCGGTATCCGATTGAAGGGGAATGACCAGGTAAGCGGCATGAATTTGATCACTAAAGATATGAAGAAGGCCAGGATTTTGGCCGTGATGGGCAATGGCTTCGGCAAGCAGACCGATGTTTCCGAATACAAAGTTCAGAGCCGGGGTGGTTCCGGTGTCCGCACCGCGAAAGTCACGCCAAAGACCGGTCCGGTAATTGCTGTTCACGTACTCGATCAAGAAGAAGAGATTTTGGCGCTTTCCGCCAAAGGACAGATCATCCGCACCAAGATTTCCGAGATCCGCACCTCCAGCCGCGCGACTCAAGGGGTCCGCATCATGAACTTGAATTCGGGGGACAAGCTCATCGGTGTAGTGTGCTTATAAATTCTTAATTTTAAATTCTAAATTTTTAATTTTAATTTAATGACCGAATGTCAAATTTTGAAATTAAATCATTTTTAATTAATTTAAAATTTATAATTAAAAATTGAAAATTATTACGGACTTGCATTCTTGACGCTGGTTTTGTATACTCCTTTCAAGTCAGTATCTGAATAAATATAAACCTAAGAGATTTTGACTGGTTATTTTATGGCTATTGTCAGCAAGAACAATACTTTGTTGTCCCAGCTTTTAAAGAGCGACTCCAACTCCGTTGGCTTTATTAAAGCCGGCGATCTGGTGGAAGCAAAGTTAATGCAGAGGGCCCAGCGCGCGGCTTATTTTGATCTCGGCCAGTTCGGCACGGGTATCGTTTATGGCATGGAGTTCATCAACGCCCAGGATATTTTGAAGGGCCTGAAGATCGGGGATTCTACTTCCGCGAAAGTCGTGGACATGGAAAACGAAGATGGCTACATTGAGCTTTCTCTCCGTGAAGTTGGCAAGCAGAAGATCTGGCAGGCTATTAAAGAATTACAGGATAAAGGTGAAATTTTGGAGGTTAAGATCGCCGGAGCGAATACCGGTGGTTTGATGGCGGAGGTTAATGGCGTGAAAGCCTTTTTGCCGGTTTCCCAGCTGACCGGTGAGCACTACCCGCGCGTCGATGACGGCGATAAAGCCAAGATCTTGGAAGAATTAAAGAAATTAGTTGGCCAAGAAATGAAGGTCAAAATTATTGACGTTAATCCTCGCACCAACAAGCTGATCATTTCTGAAAAAGAAATCGCCAGCGAAAATGTCAAAGAACTGATCGCTAAATATAATGTCGGTGACGTAATTGACGGAGTAATCTCCGGCGTGGCGGATTTCGGCGCCTTCTTCAAGTTCACCGATAATCCGGCGATCGAGGGCTTGATCCACATCTCCGAGTTGGATCACCGCTTGATCGAAAATCCAAAGGAAGTCGTGAAGATCGGTGATGCCGTCAAAGCCAAGATTACCGAGATCAAGGATGGCCGCGTGTCACTTTCTCTGAAAGCCCTCAAGCCGAATCCGTGGGATAAGGTGGAGGAGAAGTATAAAGTTGCCGATATAATTAACGGCACGGTTACTCGCTTCAACCCATTCGGCGCTTTCGTGGCTTTGGACGCGGATATTCAAGGCTTGATTCACGTTTCTGAATTCGGTGGCGTGGAAGAGATGAAAAAGGTATTGGAGATCGGTAAGGCTTATCCTTTCCGCATTGATTCCTTGAAACCGCAGGAAAAGCGTATTGTTTTAAAATTAAATAAATAATTCGACAATCAGACTCAAAGCTGATAAACTAACAAACATATGTTGACCCAAAGAAAAAAGAAAACCTTAGTAAAAGAGCACGGCGGACATGATACCGATACCGGCTCGACTCCAGTTCAGATCGCGCTTTTAACCAAGCAGATCGAGGAATTAACCGGCCACCTTAAAAAGCACCCCAAAGACAACCACTCCCGTCGTGGTTTATTGCTGATGGTCGGCAAGCGCCGCCGTCTCTTGGCTTATCTCGCCAAGAATGACGTGAAGGAATACAACGGGATCGTGAAGAAATTGGGGCTTAAAAAGTAATTTTCAATTATCAATTTTGCAATTTTCATTGAATTTTCAATGAATCAATCTTCAAGCTATTTGAAGTTTGAGCATTGAGCCTTGAGTGAAAATTGTAATTTGGAAATTGAAAATTTTCCAAACAATGGCATACAAAGATCAGCGGGTGGGTATTTTTATAGATGTGCAAAATCTATATCACTCCGCGAAAAATTTATATAAATCTCACGTTAATTTTAAGGAACTGATCAAAAGTTTGACCGGTTCCCGTAAGTTGGTCCGGGCTTTGGCCTATGTGGTCAAATCGGACACTCCGGACGCCGGAGCTACCGCGGAGTCGGCCTTTTTTGACGCGTTACGGAAGGCCGATATTGAACTCCGGATGAAAGACATTCAGATCTATCCCGGTGGCGCCAAGAAAGCCGATTGGGACGTGGGAATGGCCGTGGACGCGATGCGCATGGCGGAATTTCTGGACGTGGTGGTGCTGGTTACCGGCGATGGAGATTTTCTCCCGCTGGTGGATTACCTGAAGTGGGGCAAGGGCCGGTTCGTGGAAGTAGCGGCCTTCAGTCGTACCGCTTCCGGAAAGATGAAAGAAGAAGCTGAACGTTTTATCGCGATCGAAGATATTCCAAAGGTATTAATGAAAAAATAAAAATATGAATTTAAACAGAAAAAAGTTTTCCATAGATTTTCAGGGCCGGCCATTAGAGCTGGAAGTTTCTAAGATCGCCGAGCAGGCTAACGCCTCAGTTATCGGCCGCTACGGCGACACGGTGGTTTTAGTGACGGTGGTGATGGGCAAGGTAGATAAAAATATAGATTACTTCCCGCTAACCGTGGATTACGAAGAGCGTTTTTATGCCGTGGGCAAGATTTTGGGAAGCCGGTTTGTGCGCCGTGAAGGCAGGCCAGCCGAAGAGGCAGTTCTTTCCGGCCGCATGATCGATCGGACCATCCGTCCGCTTTTCGATCACCGCTTACGCCGTGATGTGCAGGTTGTGGTTACGATCTTATCCGTGGACGAAGAGAACGATCCGGATTATATCACTCTGTTAACTGTGTCGGCCGCTTTAGCGATCTCAAATATTCCCTGGGCCGGTCCGGTGGCGGGCGTCAGGATGTTGAATCAGACCGTTAACCCGATCATTCCGCAAATTAAATCCGATTGGCCAAAGCAGGGAAGTTTACAGGCATTCGTAGCGGGCACGATTGACCGCATCAATATGTTGGAAGTAGAAGCCGTTGAGGCCGACGAGAAAGATGTCGCGGCCGCTTTTGAGACCGCGCATAAAGAAATCGTTAAGCTGATTGAATTTCAAAACAAGATGGTCAAAGAGATCGGCGTCAAGAAGGCCGACGTGATGCTTTCTGCGTTGAACAGCGATTTGAAATCCAAGATGGAAGAATTCCTTAAAGGAAAGTTGGAGCCGGCGATGTATGAGAAAGAAAAAGTTACTCGCGAGGAAAGATTAGCGGAAGTTAAAGAATCCTTGAAAGCTTATCTGACCGAGCAGGGCATTGATGAAGCGGGGATGATGGCCGCGGAAAATTTACTCGAAGTTATTTTAGATGAGCTGGTTCACAAAAATATTCTGGAGTCCGACAAGCGTCCGGATGGCCGCAAGCTGGATGAAGTCCGTGATTTACACGCCGAAGTCGCTTTCTTGAAGCGCGCGCACGGTTCCGCGCTGTTTGTCCGAGGAAATACTCAGGCGCTTGGCGTTACCACGATCGCTCCGCCTGGTTCAGAGCAGCTGATCGAGACGATGGAATTCTCCGGCAAGAAGCGTTTTATGCTGCACTACAACTTCCCGCCATATTCGACCGGTGAGGTTGGCCGCGTGGGTAATCCTGGCCGCCGGGAGATCGGGCATGGCGCGTTAGCTGAAAAAGCCGTTCGGAACATGCTCCCAGCGCAGGAACAGTTCCCTTACATCGTCCGAGTCGTTTCTGAAATCTTGTCATCCAATGGTTCGTCTTCAATGGCCACTGTTTGCGCCACCAGCTTGTCGCTGATGGATGCTGGCGTACCGATTAAAGCGCCAATCGCCGGTATCGCTATGGGACTGATGAGTAATGACAAAGGGGATTACAAGATTCTGACCGACATCCAGGGTCCGGAAGATCACTATGGT
This sequence comes from Parcubacteria group bacterium Gr01-1014_3, assembly GCA_007376445.1. Lineage (GTDB taxonomy): Bacteria > Patescibacteriota > Minisyncoccia > UBA6257 > WO2-44-18 > VMGF01. The sequence goes on from VMGF01000001.1 coordinate 388,698, forward strand.
GATATGGATTGCAAAGTGGCCGGCACCAAAAACGGCGTTACCGCCATGCAGATGGATGTGAAAATTCAGGGCTTAACTGTGAAGATACTCGCGGAGACTCTGGCGCAATCTAAAAAAGCTCGCTTGCAGATATTGGAAGTGATGAGTAAAGCCATTGCCGCTCCTCGTCCGGAAACTTCGATCTATGCTCCTGTAGTTTTGAGTATTGATATTGATCCGGATAAGATCGGTGAAGTGATCGGCCCTGGCGGCAAGATGATCAACGGAATTATTGAGCGCACTGGCGCTTTGACGATCGATATCGAGCAGTCCGGCCGGATTTATATCGCCGGTCCGAATCGTGAAAAGGCGCAAGCCGCTTTCCGGGAAGTTGAAGGTATCGTTAAAGAATATAAGCTGGGCGAGATCGTTGAGGGTACGATCGTGCGTATATTAGATTTTGGAGCGATAGTAGAATTCGCTCCTGGCCGTGATGGCATGGTGCACGTTTCCGAGCTTAAAGATGGCTTTGTGAAAAAAGTGGAAGACGTGGTGAAAATGGGCGACGTTGTGAGGGCCAAGATCGTCCGGGTAGAGGACGGCCGCATCGGACTCTCGCTCAAGGGAGTACCGCAGAAGTAAGCCAGGAAGTGAAAACTCGACCAGTTATGTTCCATTATGTCTATGTTGTTGAGAGCATTAAGTTTGGCGGTTTGTATGTGGGGTATACTACCGACTTAAAGCGTAGATTAAAGGAACATAACAATGGATTAAATTTTTCGACCAAGCCATATATGCCATGGAAATTTGTTTTCTGCGAAGTCTTCCGCAATGAACAGGACGCACGCCGTAGGGAGTGTTATTTAAAGACAAATCAAGGTAGTAGGTTTTTGAAGAGAATGTTAAAGGAATATTTTTATTCGAAGAGGTCGAAAAATTAAGTCGAGTTTCTACTTCCTGGTAAATCACAGCAAAAACCCCTTCAGTTGGCGGGGTTTTTTGATATACTAAGAATAGATGAATAGACGGACAAACAAGTCTTTTTACGCGGTCGTGTTGGCTATTTTGGGCAGTTTTTTTATTTTTAACTTTGCCGGAGCGGTTTCCACGATCGTAGCAAAACCGATTGAAAAAAATAATTATGTTCTTGCCATCTCCGAGCAGGAAGGCAGTGAGGCGGATATTCAGATCGCGAGAAATAAGTTCTGTCTCGTAGTTTGCTTTGTTCAGGAATTAATTCCGAATCTTACGCATATCCGGCGCAGTCTGCGCGATCTTTTCTCCGGAGATGCTAAAGAAAAGTCAGTCGTGGAAAATTCTATTTTAAGCACCACCCCGGAGCCGCTGAAAACCTTCGGCGCTTCCTTGAAAGATATTTCCATTGAGATTGTTAGCCGGACAGAACTGTTGGCAGACGAATTTTCCAGCGGGGTCAGGGATCTCGCCAAAGAATCCAGGAAATTTTCGGCGCGCCGGTCATTGCCGAAAATAACCGTCAGTATTTCCCGTCCATAAATATAAATATGAAATCGAAATCAATCATACTCGGGTTGTTAGTCATTAGTGGCTTATTGGCAGTCATTTTAGGCTGGGAGCCGATTTCGGCCGCGACGAGAAAAATTCGCCCCACTGCTTTTACTGGTAAAAATACAATTAAGCAGGTCAGTAAAACCAGCCTGCTTGGTTCCTGGGATTTTAATGAGTGCGATATCTGTACCACCGTAGCCGATCTTTCCGGAAATGCCCGGAATGGCACGACTTATAATAACTATGGAACAAACGCCGTGAATTTACGGAGTTCGGACGGAATTAGAGGTAGGAGTGTCATATTAGATGGAGTCAACGACTATGTCAGCATGGCCGATAACGATGTCTGGGATTTTACCGGCGACTTTACTATTTCTGTTTGGGCTAAGTTTACCACCGTGAACACGGCCGGTGATTGGCACGAGACACCATTTATCGCTCATGATGCCGGTAGCGGAGCCGGTACTAGGAAGTGGATTTTTACTTATGATGGCGATGCAAGCTCAAACACCTTGTTCCATATTAACAGCCCCGGCTCATGCAGCGCGACTATAGAGGGCAACAACTGGACTCCAGCAACTGGAATTTGGTACCAGGTCGGTGTAACTAGGGTCGGGACCACATATACCTTTTATCTAGACGGGAAGTTCAACGGCTCCACCGTGGATACCTGTGGAATAATGAATGCCGGCGCCCCACTTTTAATTGGCTGGGCCGAGGGCGGGGCGAAAGTTTTTGATGGTCGGATCGACGAAGTCAAAATTTATACTCGCGCGCTTTCGGAGTCTGAAATGGAAAGAATTTATAACGAAAATCGTTTACCGATGAAAGCTAATGCTTCTCAAAATAATAGGTTCACTGATGGCTTAGTCGGCTTCTGGCCATTCAACGGGCCGGATGTCAGCGGCGTGACTGCTTATGATCGGAGTAGCAACGTTAACAACGGCACGTTAACCGGCGGTGTAGCTACAGCGCCGGGAGTGGTAGGACAAGCGCTAAGCTTTGATGGATCAAACGATCTTGTCACGATGGGTGACCCTGGCGATGGTAGTTTGGATTTTGGCACGGGTGATTTCACTATTTCTTTTTGGGTTAAACAGGAAGGGACGGCGACCAGGGTCTTTGTTGGGAAAAGAGGCGTCACCGCTAATCTTCCCGGTTATACGCTGTTCTATAACGCGCCGACAGAAGAAATAAAACTTGGGTTAAATGATTCTACCGCTTCACACTATTTTGTCGTTGGTGATCTTATTGTTAATAGCGGCGCATGGCATCACTTGTTAGTGAGCGTTGATCGAACTTCAGATATCGCCGTTTTGTACAAGGATGGCGCTTCGCAGGGCAACGTGGATATTGTTACGGGGGCTAGCGATGTTTCAACAGCTGGTTCATTTCAAATCGGGTCAGACCAGGGTACTGGCGGCACGTCCTATAAGGGAGTCATCGATGAAGTGCGTGTCTATAACCGCGCCCTTAGCGCGACCGAAGCTAAGCAGATATATAATTCGAGTAAGCATTAAACGCGGTTGACTTTTTGAGTCAGTGAGCTATACTAACCAATAGTCCTTCCTCCCCAGCAAGAGCTCCCATCGGGTTGTCGACCTGATCGGGAGCTTTTTTAATTCCGTCATCGGCGAGAGGTGTATAATATATGTATGCGCCGCTTCCTTATAATTCTTTCCTTTCTGGCCATCGGTTTATTGGTCATTTTGGGTTGGCAGCCGATCAGCGCCGCTACTCGGCAGGTGGTTAACCTGCTTAAAAATTATAATGGCCTTAGTGACGGGTTAGTCGGTTACTGGACCTTTGACGGTCCACAAGTCAGCGGCACGGCGGTGACGGATTCGAGTAGTAGCGGCAACAGCGGCACGCTGACCAGTGGAGCTACTATTGATCCGGGAGTAGTGGGGCAAAGCTTGAAGCTTGATGGTGCTAATGACTATGTAAGCGTCGGGGACCCCGCTAGCGGAGTTTTAGATTTTGGCACGGGCAATTTTTCTTCGAGTTTTTGGATTCGTGCGGTAGAAAGCGCCGCCAATATCATTATCGGGAAACGCCAATCAGGCGCTCCCTTTGTTGGCTATCTCATATATCACGACACCGCTAATATCGCTATTCAACTTAACGACACCGCCCAAACCCCATATGGACTTGGAGCTTTCACGACCGCTTGCCTTCAGCAATGGTGCCACGTGGTAGTAACGATTAACCGGTCCACGAACCAGGCAATTTATTATTTAAACGGCGCTTTAGTGGCTACGGTTGACATCAGCGCGACGACCGGAAGTTTAGATAGCACCGGCGGATTCAGTATTGGCCGGGACGATCCCGACGGCGCGGCGTTATACGCGGGATTGCTTGATGAAATTAGAATGTACAACCGCGCCATTTCTGCCGCCGAAGTGGCTTATCTTTACAACAAAAACGCCCCCGAGAAAAGAACTCAACAGAATGTAAATAAAAACAACAGCTTCGGAGATGGCCTTGTTGGATTCTGGCCATTTAATGGCGCGGATGTAAGCGGAACTACGGCAACCGATCTGGGAAGCGGGGGGAATAATGGAACTTTGACTGGTGGACCAATAGTTTACCCTGGTCTGGTAGGTCAGGCCCTAAAATTTGACGGAACTAATGACCATGTAAATATCACTGCCCCCACCGTTTTACAAAGTAGCAGTACGTTTACGGTTTCTTTATGGGCAGAATCACCATCTTATAAGGCTAACCCTATGGCATTGGCGATCAGAAATGGCACTGATCCCAATCAATTGTTCGCGCTTTACCCATATGACACCACCAATGGAAATGGCGCGAGAGTTTTTTACAGTGGCGCATCTATTATTAACCAAAATAATGGCAGCATAGCTAATACCGGGTGGCATCATTTTTTATTTGTTTCGCGCTCCTCAACGGATCACGAACTTTTTGTTGATGGAAGCAGCGTAGGGACAAGCGCAACATCAAAAACGCTTCCAGCCACACTCACGAACGTAACGATAGGCGCGTGGGAGCCAAATGCTCAATGGTATAGCGGTTCAATCGACGAAGTCCGTGTTTACGACCGCGCCCTTTCCGCCGCAGAAGTTGCCGCTTTGTATAAATCCGGCGCGCCGGATAAGCGGAGCGAGGCGAATGTTAATCAAAATAAACGCTTCGATGGTGGCTTAGTTGGTTTCTGGCCATTCAATGGCCCGGATGTCAGCGGAACAGTAGCAACCGATAGGGGAAGTGGGGGGAATAATGGAACTTTAACCGGTGGACCATCAGTGGACGTTGGAGTAATTGGCCAGGCTTTGAAATTCGATAATACCGATGACTACGTGACTATAGCCGATGCCACGGACCGGACTGCTTATACCATTGCCGCCTGGGTCCAGCCTACTGACATCACCTCCACCAGCATCTTTGTGAACACCGCGGGAAATCCTGTGACTACCTGGTCTCATCAGATTAGAATTACCAGCGCGAGCAAGTTCGAGTCGTATACTTTTGACGGAGCGGCGCAGTCGGTTATCGGCAATACCACTATTATTGCCGATCAGTGGTACTTTGTCGTGGGGACGGCGGAAAACTCGGGAAGCTTGAGGCTTTATGTTAATGGAGTAGAGGATGGTACGGCGGATACAGTGGGCACTTTGTACGTTGCCGGAACCAATTATATGATTGGTTCTAACTCTGGAAACAGCATGGGTTTTTTCGGAGGGAAAATAGACGAAGTCAGGTATTATAATCGGGCTTTAAGCGCGACTGAAATTGCCGAAATCTATAAAGCTAGTAGGCGGGAATAGGCTTATCCACAGCTACATACTATATATGTAGACAAATCTGATAAGATTATGGTTATGGATAACAACTCGCAAAATCAGCCTTCTCGGGACTGGCCATCAGCGCCAAGTGGTTCAAATCAACCCCTGAGACCAAAACCGACGGTCTTTTCTCAACCTCCTAGGCCTCAGCCTCCAACCCCGCCGGTGAACCAAACAAAACCAGCCGCGCCATCTTATCCGACGGCGCCATCAATGACGAAATCAGTGATTCCACCTGGAACAGTGACTCCAGCTCTGTCGGTTCCATCGCCAAGTTTACCTGCCGACAGGCAGGCTCCTAGACCACCTATGCCCTCTATTCCACCAGCACCTCCGAGGCCGTCGATGCCCTCCATGCTTTCGGTTCCTCCACCGGCGCCACGGGCACCAGTAATTCCTACGCCTCCAATATCTCCGTCGGCATCCATGGCTCGGCAATTACCACCGATGCCGCCTTTGAATTTGCCGACTTCGCAGCTAGGCGGGCCGCAAGAGCCGCGAGAAATACCTAAGCCCATTGCCGCACCCAGTCGTGTTTCCATGTCCGAGCTGTCACCAAAAAAACCGATTACCAAATTTTTAAACACGCTCTTGATCGGTCTCGTAGTAGTGGGTGGAATTGGTTCGTTAACTTACTTCGTAATTTTACCGACTTTCTTCGGAGCCAAGACCGGTACTCCAGCGCCGGTAGTTTCCGTGAAGCATTCATCTTTCTTTGTAAATCCAGCCGCGGCATCAGCGGAGATTAAAGTTCCGACATTGAGCGCGCTGGATATCACTACTTCACTCCAAAACGAAGCCTTCAAGCAGTTAGCGGATCAGCAGATCAAAGAAGTGGTTGTCTCCGACAAAAATGGCCAAGTGGATTTTAATAAATTCCTGACTGCGCTTGCGCCGGCTTTATCGGCCATCAATCTGAGTAGCGCTTTGGAAAGTGATTTCACAGGCTTTATGTACTACGATTCCAACGGCGTCTGGCCGGGTTATGTGGGAAAGCTAAAGGCTAATGTTGACGCGAACGCGGTTAAGCAAGCCCTGATGCAGTTGAGTAGCGCCACGAATCTGGACGGGCTTTATCTCGCGTCTCCCGGAATTTTCCAGCCATTTAAAGATGGCCAGTATAAAAATTACGCGACTCGTTATTCCGCCGGAAGTAAGACTGGCGCTTCCCTGAACTACGCCATCATCGGCGACTACCTTGTGATCAGCACTTCGTTCAGCGGATTCAAAGCGGTGCTACCATTGTTGGGGCTATAGACAGAATTTTCAATTATCAATTTTTAATTTTCATTCAATAACCAAGATTCAAGTCTTAACCGTTTGAGACTTTAGCCTTGAAAATTGATTGGAAATTGTAAAATTGGCATTTGAAAATTTTTAAACGGCCATATATCATATAAGCTATGACATTAGATAAAAAAACACTTGAGGAGTTGAAGGCAAAGCTTCTCAAGACCGAGAAAGATTTGGAGGCCGAACTGAAGGCGCTTGGCGAAGTGCCGGAGATGGGCAGTGATGTCGAAGGTGAGGTCGCTGACGAAGAAACTGATGAAGCAGAAGAGTATAGCGGTAACCTGGGTGTGAAAGACGCGCTCAGGGGACGCCTACAAAACGTAAAAAGCGCGCTTCGCGAAATGGAGGATGGCTCCTACGGCAAGTGCAAAAGTTGCGGTATGGATATTGAACCGGAAGTTCTGAACGTGGATCCGGAATCGAGGTTGTGTAAAATGTGTAAAGCGAAATAAATTTTAGCGGCAACCAACTCCTTTTCAGAAACAGAATAATCCGGCTCCAGCAGCCGGATTTTCTTCTCTCTCGCCCAGACATTTTCGCTCCGCGAAAAACCAAGCTGTCTGGGCTCCGACATGTTCCGAAAAGCAGTTGCTTGCCACCATTAGAGGTGGTAGAGTGGAAGCCATTATGGCAAAGATTTCAAAAGTTTTTTCCGCGGAACTTGAGGGAATCGACGCGCGTCTGATTGAAGTTGAGACCGACATTAATGTCGGTCTTCATAGTTTTAATATCGTTGGTTTGGCGGATAAAGCTTTATCGGAGGCGAAAGAGCGGGTGAACTCCGCGCTGAAAAACCTGGGAGTTAAAGCGCCTAATCGGGAAAATCGGAAAATTGTGGTGAACTTGGCTCCAGCCGACGTGAAAAAGACCGGTTCGCAATACGACCTTGCGATCGCCATTGGATATTTATTGGCTACGGAACAGCTTAAAGATTTCGATTCTTCAGATAAAATTTTTGCCGGTGAGCTTTCGCTTGAAGGAAAGCTTCGCCCAATCAACGGCGCTTTGAATATCGCGCGCCTTGTAAAGAAAGAGGGCTTTAAATATTTATTTTTGCCAAAACAAAATGCCAAAGAAGCGGCGATTATTTCTGGGATTGAAATTATCCCGGTTGGCACGTTGGATGAGCTGGTTAAACATCTTGAAGACCGTTCCGTCATCTCCGCGCAACCGGAAACGAAAGTTGAATACACCTTGCCTGAAAATTATCCAAATATTTCCGAGATCAAAGGCCAGGAGCACGCCAAGCGGGCGCTTCTCATCGCCGCGGCTGGTGGCCACAATCTTTTAATGATCGGCCCGCCGGGTACGGGAAAGACGATGCTGGCCCAAGCGATGAATTCTATTTTACCGGCGCCTGAGCTGGAGGAAATTATTGAGATGACCCAGATCTATAGTGCCGCCGGACTTTTACCGGCAAATAGCTTCATCAATTACCGGCCATTCCGCACTCCGCATCAGACGGCTTCGCCGATAGCGGTTTTCGGCGGTGGGCAGACTCCGAGGCCTGGTGAGATCAGCTTGGCGCACCGGGGCGTTTTATTTCTTGATGAAGCCCCGGAATTCCGACGTGATCTCTTGGAATCACTCCGGCAACCGCTTGAAAGCGGTAAGGCGGTAATTACCCGAGTGCGTGGCAATTTAACTTTCCCGGCCAAGTTCACTTTGGTCGCGGCGATGAATCCATGCAGATGCGGATATTATGGCGATGAAGAAAAAACTTGTACCTGTAGCGCGCACGAAGTTTATCAGTACCAGCGAAAACTTTCCGGCCCGCTGATGGACAGGATCGATCTTCAGATCAACGTTCCAAGAATTGCCGTGGCTGAACTTCGTAAGAAAATTGGAACTAACTCCGCGGAGGGCGATGCTCAGACTGAAAAAATGAAAGAGCAGGTAGTCCGCGCTCGGGAAATTCAGGTTGCCCGATTCTCCAGCCTCAAGAAAAGAAAAATTTTTACCAATAGCGAACTCTCATCTAAAGAAATCGAGAAATTTGCCGAACTCGACGGGGCCGCGGAAAAATTCGTGGAAACCGCCACGAAAAATCAGTTCTTGTCGCCGAGAAGTTATTATCGGGTTTTGAAGGTGGCTCGCACGATCGCCGACCTGTCTGGCGAAGAAAAAGTCACCGAAGGCCACCTGGCTGAAGCATTTAGTTATCGATTAAGAAGCGAGGTATAAGACTCAATTTTAAATAACAAATTTTAAATTTTAATTTAATGAATGAATCACAAATTTTGAAATTTAATAATTAGAAATTAATTTAAAATTTATAATTAAAAATTTAAAATTATGACCAATCTCGATCTAGATCTAGCCAAAACAATTTCAGCCGTTTCTAAAAAAGAGCTCGGTCTACTTTATTATTTCCCGGAAGAGATTGAACGAGCGCTCAAAGAAAATCGGGCGGTAATTATCGAAGAAAATGGAAGGCTAGTTGGTTGGGGATTTTGGACGATCCGCAACGGCCCACCACGGCGGGCAAGCTGGCTAGAAGTTCACACGCTTTATATTTACCCGGAGTTCAGGGGCAGGGGATATTTAAATAAGTTTTTTGACATGGCCTATCAGCGCTTGAAGGACGCGAATCTGCGGGCGTATTTCTTTACCCGCGCTGGCGCGGTCATGCATATGGCGGAAAAGTATGGTTTTAAAAAAGCTTCGGTTTCGGATATCCCAATTTCAGTTTGGATTAAGATGCTCCTACATCGCCTGAACCCCCGCCGCTTGTCCTCATATTTAAAGTACGGATGGCGCATTTTAGGGGCCTGGAAGTGGGACGTATATATTCGTTAAATTTTCAATTTCCAATTATCAATTTTCATTCAAAACTCAATATTTAAAATTCAAGCGGTTTGAAAATTAATTCATTGCAAATTGATTGAAAATTGCAAAATTGAGCATTGTAAATTGCCCATACTCCTGCCTATTGACTTTGTTCTTTACCTGACTATACTTATCTATACGAATGATACCCAAGAGAAATATAACCAGCGGCTAGCAGACTGTTAGGTTTTTTTATCTTAAAGAACCCTGTCTGCCGACAGGCAGGCGCCGCTGTTAGAAGCGGTTTTTTATTTCTCTGTGTTCTTGCAAGAATTGATTGAAGCTTGATAAATCAATAAAACAACATATTTTAAACGTTTCGCAATTTCAAAAAATATCGTTGTTTGCAAGTTACTTGCTTTAAGTAATAAGTAATGTGTAGTCAGTATTTTGATGACCAATTTTTGGTAGCACTTTCTGTACAGAGAGTGCATTAAGGGCGTATGGTGGATGCCTTGACACAAAGTGGCGATGAAGGACGCGGTGTAGCTGCGATAAGTCTCGGGGAGGTGTTGAACAACCTATGATCCGGGAATTTCCGAATGGGGAAACCCAATTGCGTAACCCGCAATTACCCTATGATTTACATAGTGGTGCATACCCGCTGAAGTGAAACTTCTCAGTAAGCGGAGGAACAAAAAACAATAGTTATTCCCCAAGTAGCGGCGAGCGAAAAGGGAGAAGCCCAAATTCTTCAGAGTTCCAAAAGGATTCTAAGGAGCGTCATAAGGTAGGGACGCTTTCGAGACAAGAAACAGGACTTCTTTATAGTGTCTTGTTTCCTGTTTCGAAGGAGATCCGTCGCAAGGCGGATAAGAGTTAAAAATTTGCTAGTTAGCCGAGGAAGCTGGAAAGCTTCACCAAAGAGGGTGATAGTCCCGTAGGCGAAAACATGCAGACTCTTGTTTTTATTCTTGAGTACCTCGAGGCAAACAAACCTTGAGGGAATTCACCAGTACTATCTGGTAAGGCTAAATACACTTTGTGATCGATAGTGAACTAGTACCGTGAGGGAAAGGTGAAAAACAGCCCGGGAGGGCGATGAAATAGTATCTGAAACCATATGTCTACAAGGAGCGAAAGTCCGCAAGGACAATCGCGTGCCTATTGAAGAATGAACCAGCGACTTTACATAAGCGGCTCGGGTAAGTCCGGAAAGGATGGACCCATAGGGAAACCGAGTCTGAATAGGGCGCCGCTCGCAAGAGCATGTCGTTTATGTAAGACCCGAAGCCAAAGCGAGCTTGCCCTGAGCAGGTTGAACCCCGAGTAAAATCGGGGGGAGGACCGAACTGGTGGGTTGTGCAAAACCCTCGGATGACTTGGGGTAAGAAGTGGTATGTATTGTCTGACTAGTCAGAACGTGGGGGCGAAGCTCCATGTTCGCGAGGGAAAAAGCCCAGATCGTCATCTAAGGCCCCCAAATCTTTGCTAAGTGTTAAAGGTAGTAATTAACCATAGACAGATAGGAGGTTGGCTTAGAGGTAGCCATCCTTTAAAGAGTGTGTAACAACTCACTATTCGACGGTTAGTTGCGCCGAAAATGTACCGGGGCTAAGCAAAGTGCCGAAGATACGAATGCGTGCGTAGCACACAGTTCATAAAGTTCAAAAGTCCGTAAAGTCCATAAAGTTAAATACTTTAGGAACTTTAAAGACTTTATAGACTTGTGACTTGCGCGCTGCGCGCGCGTGGTAGGAGAGCATTTCAAGCGCGCTGAAGGTTGACCCGTGAGGGCGACTGGAGTGCTTGGAAGAGAGAATGCTGGTATAAGTAATCACACGCCCAATGAGAAATTGGGCCCCCGAAAATCCAAGGTTTCCGCGGCAATGACAATCAACCGCGGGTTAGGCGATCCTAAGGCAATGGTTAGAACCGCAGCTGATGGGAAGCCGGTTAATATTCCGGCCCGCCGAATACATTCGATGGAGTGACAGAGGAAAAAAGATCTAGTGTCTTAGTGGTTTGACATCGCTTACGTTAAGCGTTGCTATCCAGGGAAATCCGGGTAGCTGACTTTAATGTCGGAACGCGCGCGTTGGCGTAAGGCCAGGTTTTCCCTGGTTAATTAGATCGAAGAGCCTTTCGAGAAAAACTTCTAAGGTTAGTGTATTTGGCATCGTACCGTAAACCGACACAGGTGGGTGAGGCGAGAAGCCTAAGGGGAACGAGTGAATCTTCGTTAAGGAACTCGGCAAAAAAGCGGCCGTAAGTTCGCAATAAGGCCTGCCCTTCGCAAGAAGGGCCGCAGCTAAAGTATGTCTGGCGACTGTTT
>VMGF01000002.1 GCA_007376445.1 Parcubacteria group bacterium Gr01-1014_3
AACTATTTCCGCCGGCGATATCCAATCTGCCGGAAAATTGACGATCACCAGCTTAGGCACCTCCACCTTACCGGCGCTGACCGCTACCGATATCAATACCACCAGTCTGACTTTGGGAGGCACCCTGGAAGTGACGACCACCGGCACCTCGACTTTCGCGGGAGGCATCAGCGCTACTAGTCTGATTCTTTCCGCCGGCCTCCATGTAGATGTCGGAGACGCGATCTTTGATCAAAAGATCACGGTCGGATCGGGAACTTCTACCTTCGCGGGTGGCGTAATTGTAGACACCTTAACCACTGGTACCACCGCTACTTCAACCTTTGGAAATGGCGTCAAGATTTTAGCCGGCGGTCTCCAGATCGCTTCCCTGAACTGCTCCGGTTCTTCCAACGACGGCGCCCTGACCGCCGATGCTAACGGTAATGTCCGATGTTCGGATGATAATACTTCCGCCGCCGCGGATCCTGGTTTCACAGATACCGGTACGATTGTTCGACTGCAAACTGCCACTGACCTTGTCGAACTCGCGGATCTCTATGTCACCAATTCCGACATCTTCCTCGGCAACGGCCTCCAGGCTACAACTACCATCCATGGAGAATATGGAAATCTTGGTTTTGGTACCACCACCCCATTCGGCCAAGTCTCTATTGAAGCAGTCCAGGGAATTGTCGGCTCCAATACCCCAATTTTCGTAGTCGGAGATTCTGGTTCTTCTTCTCCGTTTATCTATGTAAGCGGCAACAACGGCTTCACCGGTTTTGGCACCTCCTCTCCTTGGGGGCAGGTTTCCATTGAAGTCTTAGATACTGGAGATGAAGATACGCCAAGTTTCGTAATCGGAGACGAAGGAACTTCTACCCCAGCTCTAGCTGTATATTCGAGCGGAGTGACGGTCATCGAATCTCTAGAAACCGGAGCAATTACCTTTGATACAGACGCCGGTCAGATTTCCTGGATCGATCTTCCGGTTTCCTCTTCTGCTATCTGGGGCACGGCGGAAAGCTACACCGCTCAAGTTGATGGCTCAAATATCTTAACTATCTACGCTGAATCTGACGGAAAAGGCGGCGTGATCCGAGAACGAGCCGGTGTCGGCACTACTACCCCTGGCGGACTTTTATCAGTTTCGCATTCATCTACAACGCCAGCATTTTTGCTTAACCAAACCGACGACGGCGATCTCTTAACCCTTCAAGCAGGCGGCGTGACGGTTTTGTCTGTAAAACAAGGAGGTAAATTGGCTCTTGGCACTACGACTCCAGGCTCTGGGTTATCGATTGCCACCACTACAAATATTTCTAATGGCGGTCTTTATGTTGAAGGAACGACAACCGCCGCTAGCTTTATAGCTACTTCTACTTTATCTGTCGGTACTTCCAGTCCTGCGGACGGCAAAGCCGTGTTCAATGTTGGTGGTAACGCGTATATCAGCGGCGGTTTGGCAATTGGCCGTTCAGCCACTACTTCACCTGGAGGCTTGGCGGCTGGTGTGGCGGACCTTGAATTTATTCAAGTTAGAAGTTTACTGGGCTGTTCAGGCGATATAGAATCCGACGCGACCGGCGTGCTTCATTGCGGAACAGATCAGACCGCCACTGCCGGTCCCGCTGATCTACAAGACTCCTACGATGCTTCCGGAGCCGACGCCCAGATCACCACTGCTAGCGCGAAAGATATTGTGTTCTACCTGACCGATCAAGCTACCGATCCTCATTTCATCCTGGCCATGAACACCGATTCGGAGTCTCAATTCCAAATTGCCCGAGCGGACGGCGCCGCAACAACTACCAGCTTCATAATTACCGGAGATGGCCGGGTCGGCCTTGGTACCTCCACCCCTGGAGCCGGATTATCCGTTCACTCCACCACTACTATCCTCGGTCTCGATCTATATACCTTCGGACAAGTTACTTCTCCAAACTTCGTAGCCACAAATACCGCCGGAACCTCTTTCTTCCAGGGAAATGTCGGTATCGCGACTTCGACTATCAGCACCAAGCTCGAAGTTGGCGGTGGTGTTACAGTTAAAGGACATCTAAACTTCGCGGCTACTTCTACCGGATCTTCATTCATCGCCACATCTACCTTAAGTGTTGGAACTAGCTCTCCGGGCACCAATTCTCAATTGGCGGTTCAGGGTAATGCTTATATAGACGGAGGCTTGGCGGTGGGAAGCAGCGCCACAGTTACACCGGGTCATATCAGAGCTGGCCTCCTACATTCCGAGACCCAGTTAGTTTTGGAGGGCTTGCCAAGCTGCGATACCCTCGACACTGACGCGAACGGCGTTGTGAAGTGCGGTACGGACAGCTCCGGTTCCGCTGCCGCAACTGATTTTCAAGACGCTTATAATGCTTCCGCCGCCGACGCTCAGATTTTCACTGCTGATGCCAAAGATATTATCCTTGCTCTTAATGACACCGCCACTGACCCTAACTTCGTAATCAGCGTAGCGGCAGATGGCCAAGGACAATTACAACTAGCCGTGGGCTCTACTACTAACGCAATTTGGGAAGGGTATGGCAGATTGGGAATTGGAACTACCACTCCTGGAGCCGGTCTATCCGTCCACGCCACCACTACTATCCTGGGTCTTGATCTCTACGCCTTCGGTCAAATTACAGCTCCTCATTTTGTCGCCACCAATACCGCCGCTACTTCTCTTCTGATGGGTAGTCTCGGAGTCGGCACCTCTTCTCCCGGTCAAAAATTCGCAGTCGGCGGAGGCGGTCTTTTTAAGGGAAGCCTAGCTATTGAAGCGACTACGACTACCGGTTCTCTTACGGCATCTACTTCAATTGGCATCGGCACTTCCTCTCCGTTCGTGCAATTCGCGGTTAATGGAAATGCCTGGATTTCTGGCGGTTTGGTAGTCGGAGCAGTTTCTTCTACCTCCATGAGTGCCGTAAGTGCTTCCAGCACAGGCTTAGCAGTAGTCGGAGGCTTGCGCTTGTTCAATGTTCAGAGAAACGCGGAGACTGCCGGTGGCTTTGTTCTGTGTATCGAAGGCGCAGAATCTGATGCCCAGGTCTGGGCTGCGGGCACGGCTGGAGACGATTGCAATAACACGACCGATATTGCTGAATATATGACCGCGACCGATGGCGTAGAAGAAGGAGATGTCGTGTCCGCTATTCCGCCACTACCAGGGCAGATAATCAATGAATACTACACATTTGCTGTTACAAAAGCGCAATCGGCTTATGATAAAAACGCGATTGGTGTAGTTTCGAGGGTTGGTTTTGCTAAGTTACTTAACGGGCCAATTAATGAAGGCCGAGTCAATGAACAACCGATAACCCTTGCTGGGCGCACTCCGGTAAAAGTCAGTATGGAAAATGGACCAATTTATATTGGAGACAGGGTTACTGCCTCGAGCGAACCTGGAAAATTAATGAAGGCAACGGAGCCTGGCTGGATCCTGGGTGTTGCCTTGGGTGAAGTTATCGAGCTAGGAACTACTACGGCAAAGGTACTTGTTTTGGTCGGGCCTGGATATTGGAGCGGAGATAATGATTCAACTCTGCACATCGGCGGGTTATCGATCGAGCAAGGTTCCATAAATGCCGAGGCGGTAATCACGGACTTAATCACTAGCAAATCCGGTCAAGGAATTGGATTAAAGCTTGCGCCAGGCGAAAAGTTCACGATCTTTGCTTCGACCACACAGGCGACCACTCCGGTCATTACTTTGGACGCCGATGGCAATGCGACCTTTGCTGGCGAGATTACGGCTAGCAAGATCAGCGCGGGTAAGATCGCGGGGTTAGAGATAATTACAGACAAAGTTTCTGCCTTGACCGAGCAGATCAATGATCTTTCGGCCACTACGACAGGACCAATTTCTTTCACGGACGTGGTCGGGTTTACTTCTAGCGCGGAGTTTAAGGCGGATGTGAGCGTGCTTGGCAATGTTACCGCCAACAAGATCACGGCAAATGAGATCGAGGTTCCGGGCTTGAATATCTTAATAAATGATTTTGCCGGTCTTGCCAGTACGACCCATGCGATAGCCAGCTCCACTCAAGATTTATTGGCTCGGGTTAGTCAGCTTGAAGCGACGGGACAGTTAGATTTGGAAACAATGCTGAATGTGCAGGGCGGTCTAACGGTGAATGGCCTTGCCTTACTAAATGGCGGTTTGAGAGTAGATAGTATTAGCGGTATCAATGATGCGGTTACGCTTCTCACTGACACGATCTTTATCGGACGACCATACTTTACGGTCGATACTGCCGGATTCGCGGTGGTCAAAGCTGGGGCGACTATTGTACAGGTTACGTTTGAAAGAGAGTACCTGGATCAGCCGGCTATTTCAGCGACAATTAGCTTGAATGAAGGGGAGATTGCGTCTTCAACAGCGTCGGCTATATTTGCTAACAATGTACATTATTTAGTGACCAATAAGAGCGTGAAAGGATTCACAATATTACTGAATCAGGCGGCCTCGGTGGACATACAGTTCAGTTGGATAGCGCTGGCGGTTAAATCTCCGAAAACTTTTGAATCTGACGTGAGCGAGGGGGAGGTAATAGCGTCGCCACCGTCAGACACTTCCACCACGACACCTTCGGGAATTGAACCAGAACCGGTTTCCGAACCGACCCTAGAGCCAGAGCCAGCGCCAGCGCCAGCGCCTGTCGCAGAACCAGTACAGGAATCCCAACCACCAGTCGTAGAACCAACTCTGGAGCCAACCGTCGACGAACCGGTGACCGACAACTCACAACCGCTTACCGAACCTCCTCCGGTAGAAACTCCACCGCCTAGCGAACAACCAGCGGATTCGGCTAGCTCACCACAGACAGAATAAAGCATTAAAAAAACCGCCCAGCTGGGCGGTTTTTTGATTTATTTAGATTGCTTGTCTATTTCCTGATAAATCAACTTGGAAATCTTGGCGATGTTTTGAGTCAGTATTGTGATATTAGAACCACGATTCATCACACAAAGAAGATAAGGATGGCCGGGATAGTAAATAATTCCGCAGTCATGGATTTGCTTATCTTTATCAACACCCCGCTCGCCGAATTTGTGGGCGATCTTGATGTTACGCGGAACACCCGCCGCCAGTGCGTCTTGAAAATCCACTTCACTCAAGATTTTGAGCGCCTTTTCGGAGCTATACCTACCTAGATAAGAAGAATTGAAAAGTACGCGGAAAAATGAGGCGTAATTTTTAATAGTAATATAGTTTTCTGGGGTTTTCTCGTCTGGGAATACAACACCAAAATCATTATGTACTTTATTAAATAAAGCGGGATTGAGTTCTTTTGATGCCATAGTCACGGCGTTATTATCCGAATATACTATTGCCCGGCGAACTAGCTCTTCTATTGAATATGATTTTCCTGTTTCTAAAGAAATCCTCGGCTTAATATCCTGATGATATTCTTTCGGTAGTTTTAAGGGTTTCTCATACGCGACAGACTTATTAAGAAAACCCGGAGTAAGTTCTTCTTGCCGGAATGCAGTAATCATTAGAGGAACCTTGAGAAGACTACCGGGAGCGTATACTTCGCGTTCGTTAATGCCAAACCATGGGCCGTTGTTCAGGTCTCGGAAGTATATTGAAATGTGATTTGCGTCTCCCACTTTAATCAGCTTTTCGGTCAGGGCAACAACCTTATTTTTAAATGATTTTAACTCTTTAAATTCAACCAAGTCTCCACCCACTTCGCATTCTAAAAGAGGGTTTATAAATTCATAATCAGCTCCTCCTCCTCCTCCTCTTTGCTGCTGAGCAAGCTGAGCGAGAGGTATACTATCCAACTGGATGAGCCACATAAATGCGACACCGGATATAAAGACTAAAACCCAGCTAAGGCAATTTTTTAGCATTCTATTCATTGTATCTAATTTACGCCTATTGGCAATAAATTTATTATAAAATAATGATGAAGTTAACGTTGACAGATTTTTGTGCTTTAATGATGATATATAGGAAGGCGTATGATAAATAAAATATTAGCGATAAAAAAATCCACTATATTAATCGCCGCTCTTTTAGTTGTTTTAACCGGAACGACTTATTACTTTTATTCGCAATATCAGCGTTTCAGGCCGAATAAGAGCGCCCGCCAGGAATCGGCTGACCTTATTGCCGCGGTTGGCCGGTTGATTGTATTACCAGTAGGGGAGGAGCCGACTATTGCCACGGTTTCTAATCCGGATCGCCTAAGAGATCAGGTGTTTTTTGCCAATGCCCAGGCCGGGGATAAAGTCTTAATTTATGCTATCGCTCAAAAGGCCATTCTATATGATCCGGATGAGGACAAGATTGTCGAGGTGGCGCCGTTAAGCATCGGTAGCGCAAACAATGCCCCTAGTAAGAAAAAATAAGAGATGCGCTCTCTGCGGAAGTAGATCGCTAAAAGAAGTTTTATCACTAGGCAGCTTAGCGCTTGCGAATAATTTTTTATTGAAGAACGCCACGCGGATGGAGATAAAGTTTCCCTTATCTCTGGTTTTTTGCGATCAATGCTCGCTAGTTCAGCTAGGTCATTTTGTGGATCCTAAGATATTATTTAGTAATTATCATTATTTTTCCGGGACATCGAAACCGGCTGAAAGGCATTTTAAGGCGTATTCAGCCTTGATCAAGCGAAGATTTGCTCAGCAAAGTAGAGGGTTAGTTATAGATGTAGGAAGCAATGACGGCATTTTTTTAAAAAATTTTCGAGGAAAAGCGATGCGGATTTTAGGGGTAGATCCGGCTAAGAACGTAACGAAATACGCTTCAAAAAACGGCGTTAAGACGATTAGCGGGTTTTTTGGAAAAAAGCTGGCGGAAAAGATATCAAAAGCCCATGGCCCCGCTAGTTTGCTTACGGCTAACAATGTCTTAGCCCATACGCCATTACTGAATGATTTTATTGGTGGAGTGAGATTATTATTGAAGCAAGGCGGGGTTTTTGTAGTAGAAGCGCAATATGTAGGTGATCTATTAGAGAAAAATGAGTTTGACAATATTTACCACGAGCATTATTTCTATTTTTCTCTAACTTCATTAATGGCCTTATTGGCCCGCCACAATCTTCGTGTCTTCGATGTAGAAATGGTTAACACGCAGGGTGGTTCTCTTCGGGTTTACATCGGGCGAGAGGAAGATGGGCGCCCGGTTTCTGAGAGAGTTAAGCGACTTTTAACAGAAGAAATGACTCGTGGCTTAGACAGCCTCAAGACATACCGTAGTTTCGCAAACCAGCCGCAATATCTTAAAAAATGGTTACGTAGATTCATAATCAGCCTTAAAAGTAAGGGATCAAAAATTGCCGGATATGGAGCTCCGGCTAAAGGCAACACGCTACTTCAATATTGCAATCTTGGACCGATGGAGATCGATTATATTGTGGACACCACGCCTATAAAACAGGGGAAGCTCACGCCTGGAAGCCATATACCAATCTTCGCGCCAGGTCATCTTCGGAAGAACGTACCGGATTATATTTTAATCTTAGCTTGGAATTACGCGGATTATATTATGAAAAAGGAGCGCTGGTTTTCAGAGATAGGCGGGAAATTCATCATTCCGAATCAGAATTTAATAAACGGAAAATTCTTACCTAGTCCAATCTTAGCCATTAAAAAGAAAAATAAAATCAACACACTTTGAACGGCGTATTTTATTGATTTCCACATCCCAAGCGACGAGCTATTTGCATGGTACTCACATACAACAGGAATTTCTTCGATAGCTAACTTATGAAAAACCGCCTGGGTGATTATCTGAAAGGTAAAAAGATTGTTATTTGAATTCCGCTGGTAAGGGACGGATTCGAGCAGATTACGACCATACACCCTGAAGCCGCTATGGAATTCTGATAGATTAATTTTCAAAATCATTCTATCGAACCAGCTTAAAAATTTATTGGCCAAATATTTAATCGTTGGCATACCATCTTTAATAGGGCTGCTGTTTGCCGTGAAGCGTGAACCGCTGATTAAATCAGGCGCTTCGTCTATTTTCGCAAGAGCCGCGAAAATAGCTTGGGGATCATACTGGTTATCTCCATGAATTTCTACTATATAGTCCGCGCCCATCTGTAGTGCTTTCTGAAGGGCGCATTTTAAATTACCCCCATAGCCAAGATTGGGATGACTAAAAACACGCAGGCCAAAGTCTTCAGCAATTTTGACGGTCTGATCTGTTGACCCATCATCGGCGACAAAGATTTCGTTTAGAATGCCAGACGGGATTCTTTTGACCAGATCCGCGAGCGTTTTTTCGGCATTATAAGCGAGAATGATTCCGATGATTTTCAGTGGCGTCTGCATGGTTAAATACTAACAGGCCTTTACGGTATAATGAATAAATATGAAGAAAGATTTCCGAATATTGGGATTCATTCTATTGCTAACAGTGGCCGCATATTTTGGAGTTTGGAACTTTAGTTTTGTTTACGATGATAGCGTTGTTTTGCATAATCCCTTCAATCAATCGATTAGTCCGATAGCTAAATTTTTTATGGAGCCCGGTGTTTATATGAACAATCCGGACAACCCGCAGGTCTGGCGTCCTCTTGGAGCATTTGCGCGCACCCTGACTGTCATTGCCTTTGGCTACCGTCCAGCTTTTTATCATGTTTTAAACCTGATTTTTCACCTGATCAATATTGTATTGGTTTATGCTCTGGTTTATTCATTAACCAGAAAAAAATGGCTGGCTGGCTTCACGGCGGCGGTAATAGGTGTGCATCCGGCGCTGACTGAGGCGGTTACACATGTTTCGTCGTTCAGCACACTACTTTGGGCAAGTCTGTTTTTAATGACCTGTCTGCTAATTTGTCATAGAAAGCCACCCATAATGCCAATCTTGGTTTTTGGGGCGGCCCTGCTTACGAAAGAGAGCGTTTTGCCTGGCGCGGCAATAATTCTGGCGCTTATTTGGTGGCGAGATTTTGAGGGAGTTTTTTCTTGGAAGATTATTTTGAAGCGCTGGGCGCCGTATGCGGTTTTGGCCGCGTTTTATGGTTTTGCCAGAAGCTGGATTTTGCCGGATATCGTGAATTTTTTACCAAACAGTCATCTTGCCATTCCATATGCAATTTATAAATACGCGTTAGCGATCATCTGGCCAGCATTTTTGATCATCTTTGATGCCCAGCAGAAAAACTTTATTACGCCCACCAGCCTTCTCGACCCTAGGGCCGTAGTCGGAATTTTTATAGCTGCCATTTTTGTCGCGTTATTAGTTTTTTGTTTTCGGAAAAAGTGGCTGGAAGAATTTTTTGGTTTGTTATGGTTCGGATTTTTTATGTTGCCTTTTATACAAATTATTAATATTGGAGTTTATATTGGCACCAGAAGCTTATATGTACCAGCAATCGGCCTAATTATGGCAGTTTCGGGAATGATCGGTCGGGTTGTGCCTAGGGAATTTTTCCGTGATTCTTTGAAATGGCGAAGGATAATTTACACCGCTACAATGATATTTTTGGTTTTGTTAGCGGCGTTAGCCTATGTCCGAAATCAGGACTGGAGAAATGGCGAGACTCTCTGGAAAAGCGTTCTAGGGGTTGATCCAAAGAGCGTAGTGGCCAGGGTAAATTTGGCTTATTACTACCTTGGCGAAGGACAGAGCGCACAAAAAGCACTGGAGGTTTCACAGGAGCAGCTGCGCTTGTATCCAAAGCACTTCGGCGGCTGGTTAACTTTGGCGGATTCATACATGGCGATAGGGGAATTAGATCGGGCTAAATCGGAATATCTTAGACTTCTAAGAACATATCCTGGGAATGATCGGGTTCAGCGACGATTTAATTTTTTGCATCAAGGTTCTGGTATCAATTCTGGCATTTCAGCATACATCACCGGTAGCGGGGGCGCGTATTTTGAGGTGAGAAGTATAGCCGACAAAGACCTTATTATTCCATGGAGCGAAGAAGCTGGAAAAGAATTTCGCATCTTCTTACCGCCAGGTGACTATTATATCCGTTTCCAGGGCGCTGATAGCAAACGCTTTACCGTCCAAAAAGAAAGCTGGTTTCCTATAGCCATTCAGCTATAATCATATTATGATATACTTTAAAAGCCTTAAAATCATAAGTTCGATAAAAATATCATGCATAAACACAAATTAATATTGGGTTTAGGATTAATATTAATTGTCGGCGCCGTGCTAGTCTGGTCTGGAGTTTTAGGAAAACAGTCAGGCCAGCCGAAAACTGCACAAGTGCAGACGGTGAAGGTTACGAAAACCTATCTGGATTTTCAGGCATC
The DNA here is from genome assembly GCA_007376445.1 of Parcubacteria group bacterium Gr01-1014_3. Lineage (GTDB taxonomy): Bacteria > Patescibacteriota > Minisyncoccia > UBA6257 > WO2-44-18 > VMGF01. Next base: position 10,228 of record VMGF01000002.1, read on the forward strand.
GCCGAATTACCCTAGTTCTTTTGGCGATGGACAAATACATTTTATGAAGGTTTTAGACTTACCAGCCAACGCGGAAATTATGGCTGTAGAGGTTTTTATAGCTGAATCTATAGCCCCCACTACTAATTTTGAGATATTTTCAGGTACCGATATAGCTCCAGATCAGTGTGATGGAGCAGGTACCGCTGGCTCATCTGCGATTGCCGGTAACGAGAGTTCTAATCGTGGTCTTCGTCCTCAAATGATTCAGGCTATGTGCTTCCAAAATACATCATTTGGGATTTTTTTGAGAGATTCGAATGATTTGGTTGACGCGTTAACTGGAGGTGCGATGGACTTTTACGTTTCCTATATTGTCCACTAGATCCAATAATGAAAAACCGCCCATCGGGCGGTTTTTTTGGTTAAAGCTTTTCTGCTATACTAAAATGGTCGCAAAATTATAAAATATCAACATGGCAACGGTAAAAAAAATATTAAAAAATAGGCTAGTCTTGATCGGGTTGGGGGTAGTTTTAGTGGTCGTCCTTTGGAAAATGGACGCGACTTCCTGGGTAATGAATCGGGGTTATCAGGCGGTCTTTTTAACTAATAATCAGGTTTATTTCGGAAGATTGTCGAACCAGTCCTCAAAATTCGCTAACCTGAGAGATGTTTATTATCTTCAGATCACTCAGGCCCAGAATCTTCAGACTGGCTCCGGCGCGACTTCGCCAAATATAAACCTAGTTAAGCTTGGCGGGGAACTGCACGGCCCAACCGATAAGATGGAGATCAATCGGGATCACATTCTATTCGTGGAGACATTGAAAGGGGACTCAAGGGTAGTGACGGCGATAAGCGACTATAAGAAAGGGCAATAGAAATAGCGATTAGCGATTAGCGATTAGCGAATAGCGATTAGTAAGCTATAATTAGATAGTATGACCGGTCTTCAAAAAATAGCGGCAAGTTTGCTTTTGCTTATTTGCGGCTATTTTTTGTTTTTTACCGGCGCCAGCGCTGATGAGTTTACATCAGAAAATTTTAAAGTTTTAGAGCCGGTAATAAATCCCGGGGGTTATTCAACGTCAGATAACTACCAGCTTATCGGAACAATCACTCAGATTGGAATCGGCCGAAGTACCGCCGACAATTTTGAGGTTCAGGGAGGGTTTTTATATTACCCCGCGCCTTCTGCCGCGGCCGTGGCGGCTGAAACCGTATCAGAGGTCGGCGGTAATGTCGGAGGAGGCGGGCCGATTTTGGCTATTTTTCAAAAATTTCTTCAAAAAACCGTCCCTCGAGGATCGGTCGGCGATCTGAATGCCGATGGCCATGTTAATTTAACTGACGTCAGTATTGTCCTTTATTTTTGGGAGAAACCGATTCAAAAACCGAACTTTGTCGCTCAACTGGCGAGTATAATCGGTTTAGGCAGGCCGTCGCCGGATATAAATAAAGACAGCAAAATTGATATCGTGGATTTGAGCCTGTTATTAAGTAAATGGACGGGCTAGGAGCGTGATATAGTATAATTAAAGATAGAATGAACAAATTGTCAAAAATATGTTCTTTAGCAATTATTCTGGGTTTTGTGGGCAATTTTGCTATATCTGGCTTTAATATCGCGCTGGCTGAATCTGTCGCGGCAAAGCTTTATCTTTCGCCGGCGGTCGGAACTTATATCGTAGGTGAAACTTTCACGGTTTCCATCATTTTAAATACGGGCGGGAAATCGGTTAACGCGTTGGCGGCGGTAATAAACTTCCCTCCGGATAAACTCCAAGTTGTTTCTCCGTCAATTGGCACGTCGATCGTTGGTTTGTGGGCCGCGCAGCCGTCGTTTGATAATAAAAAAGGATTACTAAGTTTCCAAGGAGGTGTTCCGGATCCCGGAATTAACACTTCCCGAGGCGTTGTTTCTACAGTTACTTTTCGGGCTAAATCTGTCGGCCGCGCCAGTTTAAATTTTACAGATGCGTCTAAAATTTTACTTAATGACGGTTTAGGCACGGACGTTTTAACCGATAAAGGCGGCGCCACTTTCGATCTGATCTTACCGCCTCCCAAGGGACCAATAGTGTCCAGCGAAACCCATCCGAGCCAGGATCGCTGGTATCCAAAATCAACCGTGGCGTTGAACTGGATCAATAATTTTCCAGTAGAAAATTATAGCTACATTCTGGACAAGGAACCGATCGAAGAAGCGGATAGTATTCCGGAAGGCAATCTCAAAAACAGCATTGTTTATAAAGATCTTAAAGATGGGCTGCATTTTTTCCATATCAAAGCCATCAGAAATGGTATTTGGGGCGATAGCAGTCATTTCGCGATCAAGATCGACGCTGGTCCGCCAGCGAAATTTCCGATCACGATCATACCTTCCAGCCGCACAACTAGCCGCAATCCTTTAATAAGTTTTTTGACTACCGATGAATTGTCTGGGATTGATCATTATGAATTAAAAATCGTTTCTCGGAACAAAATAATCTCCTCAGCTACCGATGCTGATGACGACCCATTTTTCATTGAGTCTAACAGCCCCTATTTCACGGAGCTGGAACTCGGCAAATATAACGTAATTGTCCGGGCCTATGACAAAGCCGGGAATTTTCAGGAAGTTACCCAGCGACTGTCCGTCGTCAGCCCACTGATTAAAATTCTCGGAATCTCTTTACTGCCCAGATGGCTGATGGTGGTTTTGGGATTGTTCTTCTCCGCCGGCGCGCTTTACCTGGCTTTTCTGGTCTGGCGTTGGCATGGCGCTATTCACTTGCGTCATATGGCCGGCGCGCTGAAAGACGCGGCTATCGCGGAAAAAATAAAACATTTACAAGAAAAAAGAGCCGGTTATCTGAAGAGTTTGATCATCTTCCTGGTTTGCGCGCTTACGATTTTTTCGGCCAGCCATGTGACTAACGCCCAAACAAAATCAATATCACCGCCGATCATTACCACTATTTCGGAAGATATTTCTAACGAAGAAATATTCTATATTGCCGGAAAAGCGCTGGTTCCAAATAGCGAAGTGCTGATTTACATGGAAAGCTTGAACGATGGGACTACGTACAGTTCTACGGTTCAGCCAGATACGAAAGGGGACTGGTTCTATTCTTATAATAGTTTCTTGAACGCCGGTCGTTACCGAGTTTGGGCGCAACTTCGGGCCGGCCAAGAGAGCAGCGTGCCTACGTCTCTGTACGAGGTTAACGTGGCGCGCACCGCCATTCAATTCGGCGTTTCCCGGCTTAGCCTGGAAACCCTCTATCTTATCTTTATGGCGCTTTTACTGATGATTCTGTCGGCGCTTACCGGTTTTATAATTTATCACGCTTATCATGGACGAAAGAAACATATTGGCCTGATGAAAGAATTGGCGGAGGCCGAGGAGGCGATTAAAAAAGGCTTCCTGCTTTTGAGGAGAGATCTAGAGGCGGAGCTGGCGGTATTAAAAAAGACGAAGCCGCGAGCGCAGTTTTCCGCTGAAGACCTGGAAAAAGAAAAACGGCTGGTTAAGGATTTTGACTGGGTGAACACATTTATTGAGAAAGAAGTCAGGGACATAGAGAAATATGTAGGCAACTAAAATATAATTTTAAATGCTAAATTTTTAATTTTAATTTAATGACCAAATGTTAAATTTCAAAAATTAAGTCATTGAAAATTAATTTAAAATTTATAATTAAAAATTTAAAATTACTTTTATGACTTTCTGGGATCTAATTTTGGTCTGGTTCGCGCCGATAGCGATTGGTATCGGCATCGCTTTTTACTACGCGAAAAGAAAAAAAGATCCTTCGGCTGGCGGAGAAGAATCTCACCCAGAACTTTTATCTATGATCGCGCACCAGCTCCGGTCTCCGCTTACTTCCGTTAAATGGATCAGTGAGCGGCTGGCTACTACAAAATTGGAAGCCGATCAGCGGGATAAAGTTTTAGAAATCCAAAAAGTTAATCAGCATCTGATCGATCTCCTGGAAAATCTGAAAAAAATCGGCAAGGAGAAGCTGAACGGCGAAGCTGAAGGCCGCGAGTATTTTTTAGCGAATCTGGTTAATGAAATTACAGGTTTATTTAAATCTCCAGCCGAACGTAAAAATATCCGCATTGTTCTCGGCGTTCATCCCGGCATCGGCAAGATCAGGACGGATAAATTTCTGCTCACTGAGGCTATGAAAAATATCCTTGAGAACGCTATCGATTACTCTCCGGCTGGTTCGACTATCGATATTTCGGTTCGCCAGGACGGAGGGCGCTATGCAATCGCTATCAGTAACGACAAGGCTTGTCCTGAGCAATTCGACCTTGCTCACTGTAAACTTGCCGAAGGAGGAGGTATTTCGGAGAAAGACGGGGGAGGCTTGGGTTTATTGATCGCGCAAACTGCTATTCGGGCGAATCGAGGAGAGTTAGCGATGAAATCTCCAAATGGACAGGGAGCGTCGTTCGTTATATCCTTGCCAGGCAGTGAAAATTCGACTGCTCGCTAATGCGAGCCCAGCAACACGGTCGAATTTCTACTTCCTGGCTTGCCAGTGAACTAAGTGCGGGGATACTAAATTCAATTTTAAATTTTGTAATTAATTCATTAAATTAAAATTGAAAATTTAGATTTTAAAATTATGAATATTCATTACCCGGTCCGAATTAACCGCTACCTCGCGCTTCAAAATATTTGCAGCCGAAGAGAGGCGGATAAGTTAATTTCGGCCGGGCAGGTAAAAATCAATAATAGGATCGCCAAGCTGGGGGATCTGGTAAAAGAAGGCGACGAGGTCAGCCTGAGTGAAGCCGCAAAGAAGCGGGAGGAGTCGTTGGTTTACATCGCGTATAACAAGCCTTTTGGCGTTGTAACTCACAGCGCGCAAGACGATGAGTCCGAGATACTTGATGATCCGGCGCTTCAAAAATTTGGCCGACTTTTTCCCGTGGGCAGGCTGGACAAGGAGTCTCATGGCCTGATCATACTGACCAACGACGGCAGGATCACTGGAAAATTACTGGAGCCGGAGCGGGAGCATGAAAAAGAGTATCTGGTAAAAACTGATCGGGATGTTGCTGAAGGTTTTTTAAGGAAAATGGGGAAAGGAGTGCAGCTAGAGGACTTTCGAACAAAAAATTGCGAAGTAGAGCCGGCCGGCCCTAAGTCTTTCCGGATCATTCTTACCGAAGGCAAGAAGCATCAGATCCGGAGAATGTGCGCGGCGCTCGGTTATCAGACGGTGGACTTAAAAAGGATCCGGATAATGAATATCAAATTAGACGGACTCAAAGAAGGAAAATTCAGGATAATTATCGGACAGGAGCTGAAGACTTTACTAAATAGCTTAAAATAGGCATAATTGGGTCTATGACCGCGAATTGGGGAGACGTCGTTTTGAAATTTAATAAAGTCAGCTTTGCCTATGGACCGAAGAAAACCATTTTGGATTCGGTTGATTTTGTTATCCGCGAAAGAGCCAAGCTTACCCTGATGGGGCAGAACGGCGCCGGCAAGTCCACTATTTTTAAATTGATCTCTAAAGAGATTCAGCCGGAGGAGGGTTCGATCAATATTAAAACCGGCGCCACGATTGCTACTTCGATGCAGGTGATACCAAAAGATTGGATGAATGACACCGTGATCCAGTACTTTGAGCGCGCTTTTTCTAAAAAAGTTTATGACATTGAGCCTCGCATCAATAAGATATTGAATGTAGTTAACCTGAAAGCGGACCTGAAGAAAAAAATGAATCAGTTCTCCGGCGGCCAACAGGCTCGTTTGCTTTTGGCTTTCGCCCTCATTCAGAACCCAGACATTCTTTTATTGGATGAGCCTACTAATAATCTCGATAAAGTCGGCATTGAGCATCTGACCAAATTTTTGATTGAGTATTCTAAGACCTGCGTGGTTATTTCTCACGACGCGCACTTTCTGAACTCATTCACCCACGGAGTTTTATATTTAGATAATTTTAGCGGTAAGGTTGAGCAGTATGTCGGTGACTATATGAAAGTAGTAGCGGAAATCGCTATACGAATCGAGCGTGAGCGGAAAAAGAACGCGATGTTAAAAAAGGATATAGAGAACCGCAAAGAGCAGATGAATTATTTCGCGCAAAAAGGTGGAAAAATGCGTGATGTCGCGAGGAAAATGCGGGAAGCTATCCAAGAACTCGAATCCCAGCTGGTGGATCTCCGTCAAGAAGATAAAACCATCAAAGATTTCATTATTCCAGTGCAGTCTTTTGAGGGATCGGAGCGTCCGGACTGGAAGATTGTGGAGATAAAGGCGGTGAATATCATGACGACCGGCAAGCCGTCGGCGAAGAAGGTAAATATCGTTTTAAAGCGGAAAGAGAAGCTTTTGATATCTGGCCCTAATGGTATCGGCAAAAGCACTCTACTGGAGGCTTTAGCGAGTGGTAAGGCTAAGGGTATGGGTATCTCCGATGACATTAAGATCGGATATTATAAGCAGGACTTTTCCGGTCTGGATTTTGACGAGACGGTTTACAAAACCCTCTCGGACGCGATGACCGGCGGTTCGGATCAGGAACTACGTTCGGCGGCCGCCCAATTTTTACTGGACGCTGATCTATTGAATAATAAAGTGGGCTCGCTTTCCGAAGGTCAAAAAGGACTGCTTTCTTTCGCACGATTTGTTCTGCAGCGACCTGGCTTATTGATCATGGATGAGCCGACTAATCACATCAACTTCCGCCACTTGCCAGCGGTCGCCAAGGCTTTAGATAAGTTTGAAGGCGCGTTGATTCTCGTTAGTCACTCGCCAGAGTTTATCAAGCAGATCAATATTGATCATAAATTGGACCTTGGGGATTTATAAAACCGAAACTAACTCTTTTTCAGAACCAGAATAACCGGCCTCCAGCGGGCCGGTTTTCTTCTCTCTCGGTGGTTTTTAAACCAAGCAAAACCGCCTCCGAGATGTTCCGAAAAAGAGTTAGTTTCGGTTTTTTTATTTAAGCAGTCCTTTAAGATTTTCCAGCGCGGATTTTAGTGCGTCGAGAAGCGAGGCGGTGGCGTTTTGAGTATTTGCAGAAGAGCAAAGACTGGCGAAGTTGGTGCCGCCGGATTCATCGTACCAGTACCGATAATGCAGAGTTCCATCCGGGTCCATAAGCTCCGGATCGAAACCGCCATACATCCCTCCTTGCTTAAATAGCAAAATATCTTTATAGCAGACGGCGCCTGGCGCGTTGGAGTTAGACGCTGTTTTATCATAGAACCTAATTGGCTTGGTATGATCCGTGAAGGTGTATTTAGCAGGGTCTGTGAATTCGCAGATGTTTTTAATGCCAATATAATTCAATTCATTAATATCCTCACAAGGTGAGTAGCCAGTGATCGGGTTAACATTAGCTACTGTATTAGCTGGATCTCCGGCATAAAGAAAGGCGCGTTTGTCCCTGGGCGATACTCCAGCATACAAGAAACTGCCGGTGCCAAAGTTAATGTATCGGTTAGGAAGAACGGTGCCGGTACCAGTTTTAATGACCGGCTTTGGGGCTGGAGCGGGCGCCGGAGCTGTAGCTGGTGATGGAATCGGCGTTGGCGTTGGCTGAGGCGCTGGAGCTGGCGTACCCGCCTGGGCTCGAATTGTGGTGAATTTTGCCCTTGTTATTGGCCCAACTATACCAACGGCTTCAATTCCATTTTTAGCCTGCCATCTTTTAACGGCCGCTTCAGTCAGTAAGCCAAAGTATCCGGTTACCAAACCTTCTGGATAAACATCTTTATACTGCGCCAAGAAAGTTTGGAGCAGGCGAACGTTCTCGCCGCGGATGCCTACGTATAATGGAGTGGTTAATACTGGTGGCAATATTGATGAAGCAGTCTGCGCGGAGGCTATCGTGGCCAAACCCAAAAACAACGAGCTCAAAAGTGTTTTTTTTACCATAGTTAAATTATAGCATCCCATACATAATTTGTTATGTGTGGGATAGCAAATTGAATAAAAATAAGCCGCTGATTGCGGCATTCGGTCTTGTTGGCTGGGGGGCTAGGAATCGAACCTAGATCTGCTGCTCCAAAGGCAGCCGTGTTACCATTGCACTACCCCCCAATAATTACAGATGTGGTCTACCCAGGCGGAAATTTTTCTATTTAGATTCGTGCTTTTCCGCACTATGATTCTCAGTAATCCATTATAGGCGATTCCCGTATTTTTTCGACCAGTCTTTAGTTTATGCTCCTTGAAATATACTTTAATTTTTCTCTTATCGCAAGACACTGTTTTTGCCCAAAAACTCAACGCCTTTTCGATATCCGCGGTGTTATGTATATATAAAGCGAAGGCGATTTCATTTTTCGGTATTTTTATAATTGTTAACAACCAGCCTAAAAATACCTTTATCATTTTTGGATCAGAATTATTAAAATTTACTTGCTGGCTGACCAGGTGTTCCTTTGCTTTTGAGCCCTCAGCCCAATAGAGCATAATACCGGCAAGCCATAAATGATCATTGTTGAGTTCTCGCATTTCTTGAAAAGCCTCATTTTTAATTTGATCCATAAGAGTAAGGCGTTGCTGATGTCTGGCAATCGCGCCCCTTTGTTGAGCAAGAATTTTCTTTTTAGTTAGGCGCCGATGTGTTTGTTTTGCTAATGCAACCGAATGTAGCCATGACGATAATGTTGATTTTGCAACCGGAATTTGCGCCAAAATTTCGGAGTAGGTTAGCCCCCGCCTTCTTAGGATTATTGCCTGCGTTTTTGGATCACTTTTCATACTGACATGAACACCAAACGTCTTTTTTAGTATAACATACCGCTATTCAATTTAAAACACTTCATTTTTTACTTCATAATCAAATAAAGTCCGATACCCATGATCGCGAAGAGAATTGTCTTTTTTATAATACTAAAAGCATCCGTTTTCTCTCGAAACATCCCGTCAGGAGATTTTTTCGAGAAAATAACCGCGTTTAAAAGAACAAAAAATGGCTGGATTGAAACAATACCGGCAATCACAGTTACCGGCGCCATGGAGAGCGCGTAAGTGCCAATGAGCGATCCAATAATACTTAACAAATCTTCCAGGAATATCCATTTAAAAGATTTTTTAAAGTTGGGGTAATCTTCGGCAACATCCCTTCTAAATGCCGGAATTACGAGAAGCGTGAAACAAAATACGATAGCTATTAACGAGGTGCCGATATATCCGGTCGTCCAGCTAACGTCATTTAAAATAAATTTGTACATTACCCAATCAATGGTGCCGATTAACGAGGCTAAAATCATGTAAAAAAATGACTTATTCAACCGCAGCTTTCCTTTGGCGCCGTTAAGCGAAAGGAGCACGCTGCTTAATATTATGGTGAAAAATCCCACGTATTGGGTAGTTTTCAGAGTTTCTCCAATGATAAAGTAGGCGAGAATTGGTATAAAAATTTTTCCGATCGAGAAAAGAGAACTAACCACGGCGGTATCTTCATTTTGGAGGGCCTTATAATAAGGGAATACATAAAGCACTTCGGCCAAACCGACGATTAAAAATGCCAGCAAAAGCCCCACCGGCGGAATAGACGGTTTTTCCAGTAGCGCGACAAAAGGAATAAATATCGGCGCGATTAAAAATCCATAAAAAATACCCGCGTTAATCTTTTTAAACAACTTTCCGGCTATGTAGTTATCTACAACATACGCCCAGGAATGAAAAACCGGATTGAGAAGGGTTAAGAGAAGAAGCCCCATAATTATTTCTTCAGATTTTCAATAATGGCGATCTCGAGAGGTACGATCGCGAAGGGGGAGTAGCGCATCTCTCCGTAAGCGCGAATCAGGGATTTTATAAAGGGAAGATGTTTTTCCGGAATGATCTGACCGCTTTGACTTTTAATCTGCTCTAATTCTTTTTTTGTTAATTCATGTTGAAAAAGTTCTTCGAGCTTCGGATCAAATTTTAAACTCAATATCCGCCGCCAATAATGAATAAGTTCTTTGGCGAAGTCCACCAGGTTATATCCGCCCTCATCCAACTTGGAGATATAAGCCAGAGCCTCACTTAAATTAGAATCCAAAATCAATCGGGAAAATTCCGAGGTCCGGGTAAAGCCGACTTTACCGATGATCTTTTCCACATTCTCCACTTCTACCTTTTCTTCCAGGCTAGCCAGCTGATCCAGCAGAGATTCCGCGTCACGCGCGCTACCATCGGCGGAAGCGGCGATAAGTTCGATAGCTTCCTCCGAGACATTCATTTTTTCTTCTTTGACCACTCGCGTGAGTTTCTGCGCGATCGATTCTACGGACAATTTTTTAAAATGGAATCTTTGCGCGCGAGAACTGATGGTCGACGGAATTTTTTCGTATTCGGTTGTGGCGAGAATAATGATCGTGTACGCCGGCGGTTCTTCCAGGGTTTTGAGAAGCGCGTTGAAAGCTTCCCGGGTCAACATGTGCGCTTCATCAATAATAAAAATTTTATACGGATAGGAGCTAGGGGAGAGGCGGATGCTTTCTTTGAGATCGCGCATTTCATCGATGCCCCGGTTGGAAGCGGCATCAATTTCCACCACGTCCAGCGCTCTGCCGGCGTCAATATCTTCGCATCGGCCGCATTTATTGCAGGGTTCGCCTTTGTCTTTAAATTTTTTATCCTTGATCCGGGTTTCGCAGTTAGCGATCTTGGCGAGCAGTCGAGCAGTCGTGGTTTTGCCGGTGCCCCGAGGACCATAGAAAAGATAAGCATGCGCCAACTTGTCCTGGCGGCCGGCGTTTTTTAATATTTCGGCCACGGACTGTTGGCCTAAAACCTCCTCGAAATTCTTCGGACGGTACTTTCGGTAGATAGCTAATGACATCAACTTTATTTTAGCCCAGTTTTGGCATAAAATGTATATATACGATGCGCCGATATATATTCCTTACTCTTTTAGCCTGCGGTTTAGTAGCGGCGTTTTTATTTATTAGCACGAGCAATATCATTGAACTTCCAATACTAAGAAGCATCGCCAGCTTCGCGGATCAGGCGCCGGTCAATTTTGACATAGAACCCCAGCGACCACTTGTCATACCCCCGGAACCGATCAAGGCTATTTATCTTACGAGTTATTCTGGCGGGAATGCCACGAAGATCGCTTCGGTTATTAAGCTGATCAAAGAAACAGAGCTTAATGCGGTGGTAGTAGATATGAAGGATTACTCCGGTTTCGTGGCTTACAATACTGACCTGGAACTTCCGAAAGAATATAAAGCGGTGGATCCAAGGATCCCGGCCTTGAATAAACTGGTTAAAAAATTCCACGACGAAAATATTTATATCATCGCGCGCGTGTCGGTTTTTCAGGATCAGCAGCTCGCGAAGGCCAGGCCGGACCTCGCGCTGATCAGTTCTAGCACGCAACAATCCTGGAAAGACTATAAGGGTTTGATGTGGATGGATACCTCCTCTCAAGAAGTCTGGGATTACAACATCGCCATCGCGGAAGAGTTGGCGGCTCGCGGCGTGGACGAGATCAACTTTGATTACATCCGCTTTGCCTCCGACGGAAACTTAGCGGATATCAAATACCCATTCTGGGATGGCAAGACTTATAAAACCGCGGTATTAAAAAGCTTCTTTCAATATCTGCGCGAGAAATTAGCTGACGCGGTTCTGTCCGCCGATCTTTTTGGTCTGGTCACAGTGAATACGGACGGACTGGGAATAGGTCAGCACTTGGAATACGCTTTGCCGTATTTTGACGCGATCGCGCCGATGACTTATCCGTCGCATTATTACAAAGGCTTCATTGGTATTGAGAAACCAGCCGAAGAGCCATACAAGGTGATTAAATATTCCATGGATTCCGCCTTGCTTCGCGTTAAGGCGCATGAAAACGCCTTACGAGCGGCGATTGGCAATAGCACGACGACTCCTATGCCAAGAATTGCCAAGCTTCGGCCATGGTTCCAGGACTTTGATCTCGGGGCGGATTATGACGAGAAGAAGGTGCGCGCGCAGATCCAAGCTTGGTACGACTCCTCGGCCAATCAAGGATATACGAGCGGCGGCTGGATGCTCTGGAATGCTTCCAACAACTACACCAGGGCGGCGCTAGAGCCAGCATCATTCGTAAACAACTAAATTGATGTTTGAAGTTAAACTAGAAAAATTCGCGGGTCCGATGGAGAAGCTTCTCGAACTGATCGAGGAGCGTCAGCTAGAGATCACCCAGCTTAGTCTTTCACAGGTTACGGACGCCTTTTTGAGTTATATAAAATCTTTGGATAAGCAGATCGAGTCCGGCGTGCTGGCGGATTTTTTGGTGGTCGCGTCCAAGTTAGTTTTGATAAAGTCCAAGACTTTATTGCCTAGCCTAGAGCTCACCAAAGATGAAGAGACGGAAATTCATGACCTTGAGACTCGGCTTAAAATATATCGCGAGTTTTCTTGGAAAGGTCAGTCCGCGGATGGAGGAAAAACTGCCAGTCAGCACATTCTCTCGCTTTGGAATAAAAAATCGCCGGCCTTCTCCAGGCAGTTTTTGGCTAATTTTGAGGCCAAGATATTTTATCCGCCGGTGGGATTGGCGATCAGCGATTTGACCAGGTCGGTTATGAATTTAATTTCCGTTTTACAATCGATTACGCCGGATACAAAAGAGATCAAAAAAGCGATAATTTCTATCGAAGAAAAGATGCAGGAGTTGGTTAAACGATTTAGCGAATCGGCATCACACAGTCTTCGGTCTTTGGCGAAAACCGGTAATAAATCGGAGGTTATCGTGGTTTTTCTCGCCATCCTTCATCTTCTCAAAGATAAAATGATCCAGGTTAAACAGGGGGAGCGGTTTAGTGATATATTAGTAGAAAAGGCAGATGCCAAAAATAATTATGCCAACTAATAAGCAACTTAGCGCCAAAATTGAAGCCCTTCTATTCATCTACGGAGAGGCGATGACCTATAAAAAAATGGCCGAGACCTTGGATTGTTCCGAAGTGGAGTTAAAATCCGCTATTCAAGAACTGGAGGAAAGTATTAAGTCGGACCAACGCGGTTTAATTTTAGTTTCGGACAAGGACAAGGTACAGTTGACGACCAAGCCGGATTTTGCCGGCCTTTTTGAACAGCTAATTAAGGAAGAGATGAGCGAGAATCTTACGCCGTCGGCGCTGGAGACTCTTTCGATCGTTACTTACGCCGGGCCAATCTCTCGGGCGGAGGTTGATTATATCCGGGGCGTAAATTCGAGTTTTACCCTGCGCAATCTATCTATCCGCGGACTCGTAGAACGTCTTATCGATCCGCATCGGGCCAATGCCTATATTTATTCTCCGAGTATGGAATTCTTAAAACTTCTCGGTATTTCCAAGAAAGAAGATCTGCCGGAGCACGAAAAATTTAGCCAGTTGGTTAAAAAACTCCACTAATATGGCTAATCTAGCACTAATATACCAATATACAGATACACGAATTAGTATATTCGCGCTCGATTCGTATATTGGTGGAGTATAAAACTATGACAAAGTTTAATTTGCAAAGCTTCGCTTTTGCCGCGGTCGTTTTATTTGCGGTTTTAGTTAATTTTTCCGGACGGGAAAATACCAAAGAGACAATATCCGCGGCCGAAATTTCCGACACCAATCTCACCGCCAATATCGCGGTGATTTCTGATATCGATCCCACGCCGCCAATTTTCAAGGTTTTACCGAATGTTAAGGCGGTTACGGCTTACGCCAAGGAACTCTTTGGATCGCAGGTATTTTTTGAAAAGAATATTCATCAGCAATGGCCGGTTGCTTCACTGACTAAATTGATGACCGCCGCGGTTGCGCTGGAAAAGATCGGAATCAATCAAGAAGTTGTGGCGAGTGAAAATGCCGTCGCCACCGAAGGTATCGCTGGCGGCTTGCTGGTAGGAAGATCGTACCCGGTCCGCGAGCTTATAAATGTATTGATGGGTGTTTCCAGTAATGACGCCGCGGTCGCGCTGGCCGAATCTTATGGCGTTAAGCGTTTCGTGGCCACGATGAATTCTAGGGCGGGGAATATCGGAATGCTGGACACGGTTTTCGCCGATCCAACCGGACTCACTTCTTTGAACCAGTCCAATGTTTTGGATCTGGAAAAATTAGTGAAGCACGTCTTTAATAATTATCCGGAAATTCTAACTGCCAGCCGCCAGCCCGATGTAAAAATCGCTGGGCAAGTGTTTAAAAACATCAACGCCTTCGCGGGCCGACCGGATTTTCTCGGCGGTAAAACTGGATTTATAGATGAGGCGAGTGGTAATCTTATTTCATTGTTCAATGTTGGTGGTCAGCCTGTTTTAATAATCGTTCTTGGGAGCGACGACCGCTTCGGCGACACGCGAAAAATCTATGATCACATTACAGGCAGTTAGAATTATCGGACTTTCCATGGCCGCTTTTCTGGTGGCTTTCGCGGCTACGCCGTTAGTCAGTAAATTACTGACGCGATTTAACGCGAACAAACAGCTCCGTTCCAGCGAACAGGCGCCGATCTTTGCTAAGTTGCATCAAAAGAAATCTGGCACACCGACGATGGGCGGCGTGATCATCTGGGGCACCGTGCTGGGCCTGGCTTTATTGTTCATGCTGTTGGATTTCTTTTTTGATGGATTTTGGAGTTATTTGAATTTCGTGGATCGCGCGCAGACCTATCTGCCGATCACGGCAATGTTAGTCGCGGCTCTGATCGGACTCGCGGATGATATTCTGGGCGTGTTAAAGATCGGTCCAAATGGCGGCGGTCTGAGGATCAGCCAGAAGCTGGTGGTTTATATGGTTATCGCTCTTGTCGGCGCGCTTTGGTTTTATTATCGGCTAGGCTGGGATACGCTTTCCGTGCCATTTATCGGCAATATCACGATCGGTTGGTGGTACATTCCGTTATTTATTTTCATAATCGTGGCTAGCGCTTTTTCCTCCAATGAAACTGATGGCCTGGATGGTTTGGCGGGTGGAGTTTTGCTTTTTGCTTTCGCGGCGCTGGTGGTAGTGGCTTTCGCGATTGGCCGGTATCACTTAGCCGCTTTCGGCGGCATGACCATCGGCGCGCTACTGGCCTTTCTCTGGTTCAATATCTATCCGGCCAGATTTTTCATGGGGGACACTGGCTCAATGTCCCTGGGCATTACCATGGGCGTGATCGCTATGCTGACCAATACGACCTTACTCTTGCCGTTATTCGCGCCGATCTTAGTTTTAGAATCCCTCTCGGTAATTATTCAGATCGCCAGTAAAAAATTGCGTAAAGGCAAAAAAGTATTTTTATCCGCCCCTATCCACCATCATTTTGAGGCGATTGGCTGGCCGGAGACGCAGATCACGATGCGCTTTTGGATTATCTCCGTGGTCTTCAGCGCTCTTGGCTTGACCATTTTCTTCTTGACGAAATATCTATAGAGACGATAATTAAATACAGTTGTTTGAAAGGAAAGGAGCACAACAATGCGTACTAGGTTTTTGATTTTCGCGACGCTGATGACTTTTAGTTTGATTGGAAGTAATTCCTTTGTTATCGCCCAGGAGAAGAAACAGGAAGAGCCGTCGAAGAGCGGTAAAGAAATTGCCGAGATGTTTGAAGACGCGGTGGTTCAGATCGAGACGACTGCCAAGTGGGATAATGGCATGGAGACTGGCGGATCCGGCAGTGGATTCTTTATTGATGACAAGGGGCATATTTTGACCTGCGCTCACGTGGTCAAGGAAATGGATGAGGTTATGAAAAATCCGTTTAACGGCCAGAGCGCTAAGGTATTGAGCTACTCTTACTGGGTCATCCTGCCGGAAAAACAAAAAAAGATTCGCGCTGAAGTCGTTGGTTGGAATAAGCATGTCGATATCGCGCTGATGAAGGCTAAGATCGACGCGCGTGATTATAAATACGCGAAGCTCGGTGATCCGAACAAACTCAAGAGGGGTGATAAGGTTTACGCGATCGGCAGTCCTTATGATCTCCAGAATACTCTTACCGCGGGATCCGTGAGCGGATTGCACCGTTATCTCGATATGAATTATGTTGAAGATTTCATTCAGACTGACGCGGCTATCAATCCCGGAAACTCCGGCGGCGTCCTGATCAATGATCGGGGCGAGGTGGTCGGGCTTACGGCGGCCAAGTACATGATGGCTGATAATCTTGGATTCGCGATTTCTATCGAGCTTGCGAATATCGATCGGCTGATGAAAGGCGAAGTAAAACTTGGAGAACTTGGAGCTGGCGTAATGTTGGATAATTTCCCGCGGACCAGCGGATTTGAAGATTTGCGGCGACTGAATGAAATTACCGATATTGATGATCTGGAATCTTTGATGACCCTGGCTCGTTTGACGAAAGACAACTGCTCGCTGGTTACCAAGGTTGATAGAGAATCTCCGGCCGCTAAGGCGGATCTCCAGCGAGGTGACCTGATAAATTCCGTTAACGGCAAAGTTGTGAAGAATGGACGTGAAATCCGGATTCATTTACTGGCCACGGAAATCGGAAAAGAAGTCGCGGTTAAGATCACCCGCCTAGAGAAGGGCGTGGCAAAGGAGCTGACCGTTACGGTCACGCTGGCTGAACCTAAGAAGGACAAGTAAATGTGGAGATGGCTACCATGCTCAAGCGTAGATGGAATTCTGCCAAGAATGCCTTTACTAGATTGGTCGTGGTCAGTTCGCGCTTTTCTTTCTCACTTTGCGTTGGGTTTTGGTGTGGGGTTATCGCTCTGTGCGTTGATCTGGATCATATTACGATGCTGTGGGGCCACCCCCATGGAAGAGTGGCGCATACGCCGCTCTTTGTTCTGGCTTGCCTTGTCTGTATCTATTATGGTGCACGTCTTGGAAGACTACTTGTTGGGTTGGTTTTGAGAAAAATACGCAAAAATAATCAAGGACCGTCTTAATTGATGGTCCTTTTACTTTATACGCTCGTATACTCTAATTTTAAATTCTAAATTTTTAATTTTAATTCAATGACCAAATGTTAAATTTCAAAATTAAATCATTGAAAATTAATTTAAAATTTATAATTCAAAATTTAAAATTATTCTGAATTAGGTTAATTTATTCGACCGACAGGATCCTTCGCTGCGTTCAGGATGACAGGATGGTAGTTGTCAAAATGGTATAATAAATGTATAAATGGTTCTCATTAAAAGCGCACAAATTATAGATGGCACCGGCAAGCCGGCGTATAAGGCTGATGTTCTTTTAAGAGGCGATAAGATTTCCGCCATCGGAACTTTTCCCAATAAAAAAGCTGATATCGTGATCGATGGGCTTGGGTTGTTTTTGACCCCGGGGTTTATAGATGTGAACACCGACTCTGACCATTATCTGAGCTTGTTCACGGAACCATATCAAAAAGATTTCGTCCGTCAGGGCGTCACCACGATTTTCGGCGGACATTGTGGTTCTTCATTAGCGCCGTTACTTTATGGCGGTCTGGAGTCAATTAGAAAATGGAGTGATATCAATCAGATCAATGTTGACTGGCACAGTGTTGGAGAATTTTTAAAAGTTTTGGACCGTCGCGGGCTTGGCGTCAACTTCGGCACCTTGATCGGCCACTCCACCTTGCGCCGCGCTTTGATCGGAGAAGGACTTCGCGATCTTACGATCAGCGATCTGGAGATTTTTAAAAAATACATCAATGACTCTATGAAGGAGGGAGCCTTCGGTATTTCCACCGGATTAAGTTATGCTCACTCCCGCCAGGTTCCGTATTCAGAGATCAAAGAACTGGTTCAGGTCGTGGCTGAGCATAAGGGAGTTTACGCTACGCACCTTCGCAATGAGAAAGAGGGTCTGCTTCCATCTATTTATGAAACGTTGAAGGTCGCGGAGGAAACGGGCGCGGAAACTTTGATCAGCCACTTTAAGCCGATCTATGGCTATGAGCGCGACTACCAAGCGAGCTTGGAAATACTAACCCCGGCCAATGTCCACTATGACACCTATCCATTCGATACCAGCGTCATTCCGATCTACACACTTCTGCCGGATTGGGCGCAGGTTGGGGGTTTCGAGGTGATCCGCACATATCTGACCACTCCCGGAACCAGGGAAAATGTGGTCAAAGCTATTAGCGCCACTAAAGGTGATGAGATCGGAGACATTCGTATCGCTCAAGCTCCGGGGTTTTCTCACCTGATCGGAAAAACTATCCGGGAACTCGCCGAAAATGAAGGGTTATCGTTGCCGGAAACCTTGATCAAAATGATTCTTCTGACCAATTTCCGAGCAGTTGTATTTTATAAAAATATCGCGCTTTCACTGGCGATCGCCGCTTTGATGAGAGAGCAGGCGATGGTGTCGTCAAACGGAGCCAGTTTGCCGGACGATCCGGATATTTTGAAGCAGGAAAGATTTTACAATACCTTTCCGAAATTCCTTGAAGTAGTGAATTCACAGAAGCCGATATCGCTGGAAAAGGCCATCAAAAAGATCACTTCCGATGCCGCCAAAAAATTCGGTTTGAAACAGCGCGGAATTATCCAGGCGGATAATTTTGCGGATCTGACTATGTTTTCTTTCACGCCAGCCGGAAAGATGAAAGTTGATTTTGTTTTTGTGAACGGAGAGATGGCGGTCCAGGAAGGGGAGGCGCGATCTAGCTTAAGTGGCACGATATTGCGTCACAATCACTAACAATGTTGCGTACCCGCTCCGGCACCCCGGATTATCTGATCATGTTTTGTTTGATTTTCCTGGTGGTTTTCGGCTTGGTAATGCTGGCAAGCAGTTCTTCATATCTTGGCCAGGCTAAGTTTGGCGACAGTCTTTTTTATCTGAAGCATCAGATCTGGTATGGATTACTGCCTGGTTTGATCGGGTTTTTCTTGGCGTACTTCTTTTATTACCGGCATTGGGAAAAGCTGGCGATCATTCTTCTACTAGTCAATATAGTTTTTCTGATCTTGATTTTTACGCCACTTGGCTTGCAAGCTGGAGGCGCGGATCGCTGGCTCTACCTTGGCCCTCTGCGATTTCAACCGGCTGAATTATTAAAATTAACTTTCGTGGTCTATCTGGCCGCCTGGCTTTCTGGCCGGCTTGAGCGTCGGAAAACTTTTTGGCAGGGATATGTGCCATTCCTGATATTATCCGGCATTGTTTCTGCCCTAGTCGTATTGCAACCGGCTACTACTATCGTGGTTATTTTGATGCTAACCGCGCTGACGGTTTATTTTGTGAGTGGAGCCAAGCTTAAATATATCTTTGGGACGATTTTACTTGGAGCGCTTATCCTAGCGACGATTGTTTATATAACGCCATATCGCTGGCAAAGAATTCAAAGCTTTTTGAATCAGACAGCCAACCCGCAAGCCGGCGGTTATCATTTAAATCAGGCGAAGATCGCGATCGGATCTGGCGGATTAACTGGCGTAGGGTATGGTGAGTCGACGACCAAGATCGGCTATCTGCCGGAACCAATTGGCGACTCGATCTTCGCGGTAATCGGCGAAGAGTTGGGGTTCATCGGATCAATGGGTTTGATAACGGTATTTTTTGTTTTAATTTTGAAAATATTTTTACTCGCGAAAAAATCTCGGGATCATTTCGCTAGGTTCTTGCTGGTTGGCTTTGGTACGCTGATCGCCTTGCAGGTTTTCATCAATATCGGAGCTATTTCCGGACTTTTACCTCTGACCGGTGTTCCGCTGCCGTTTATTAGCTATGGCGGCACCGCCTTGGCCACCTTTCTCACGATAAGTGGGGTTATCGCGAATATCTCGAAATATAATTAAACATGGTATCTAATTTTCAATTTTGCAATTTTCAATTTACAATTAAGGCATGGCAAAGATTAGAATCGCGATGGTTGGCGGGGGAACCGGCGGGCATATTTATCCGATCGTTTCTGTCGCGGAAAAACTGAAAACTTGGTCTCAAAAGAGCGGAGTGGATATGGATATCCGCTATTTTGGTCAGCCCGAGTCGTACGGCCAGCTTCTGGATATTTATGGTGTTCGCGTGGTGAAGATCGCCTCCAGCAAGCTTCGCCGGTATTTTTCTGTATTGAATATCCTGGATTTCTTTAAATTTTTCATCGGCTTCGCGCAGAGTTTGGTTAAATTATATTTTTATATGCCGGACGTGCTTTTCTCCAAGGGCGGCCCGGGATCTTTTTCGGTGATTTTGGCAGCCCGATGTTATTTTATTCCGATCGTCGTGCATGAATCTGACGCTATTCCTGGCTTGGCGAATAAATTGGCGAGCCGGTTCGCTAAAGTCATTGATCTGGCTTTCGCGAACGCCCGGCCACATTTTCAAGGCCGTAAGGCCCAGGTCAATCTGGTTGGAAATCCGGTCAGAGAGGATGTCTTAACAGAAATGCCCCGAGAACAAGCAAAGGTAGCCTTTGGGTTTGATCCGCAAAAACCGCTGATCTTCGTGATCGGTGGTTCGCAGGGCTCTACGAGATTAAATGAGTTCATTTTAGATAATCTGGAGCCGCTTTTATTTAAATTCCAGGTATTGCATCAAGTAGGAAAAGATAATTTGAATGATTATCAAAAACAGTATAATTTTGTTACCAAAAACTTTTCTCCAGCTTTGACGCAAAACTATAAATTTGTTGGGTATTTGGAAAAAGATCAGTCTAAGGCCTTAGACGCGGCCGATATGGTGATCTCGCGAGGTGGAGCTGGGGCAATTTTCGAGATCGCCGCTAAGGGTAAGCCATCTATTTTAGTTCCGCTTCCGGAATCCGCGGCGGATCATCAACGACAGAATGCTTATGAGTATTCAGAAAAAGGCGCCGCCATTGTCATCGAAGAGAGTAATCTTTTACCGACCGTTCTCATCGGCCAGATCGAAAAGATATTGCAAAATCCGGAACAAATCGCCAGAATGTCGGCAGCGGCGAAAAGCTTCTATCAACCGGAGTCCGCTAACCAGATCGCCATGCATATTTTGGAACAATGGGTGGAGTAATCGCGAATATACAAATAAAAGATTAATATTGCGAATAATATATAGAAATGGTGGCTAAAAAGATAAAACCTGTACGTGTAAGAATTGCCCCGAGTCCCACGGGGTATTTGCATATCGGCACGGCCCGGACGGCGCTTTTTAATTATCTTTTCGCGAAACAAAATAATGGCAGTTTTATTTTGAGGATCGAAGACACCGATCTTGAGCGCTCGGAGAAAAGATTTGAGGAAGATATTATCAATAGTTTGCAGTGGCTTGGTTTGGATTGGGATGAAGGCCCGGTTGCCGGTAAAAAAACTTATAAGGGAAAGTTTAAGCCTTATCGGCAAACTGAGCGGCTGGACACGTATGAAAAATATATTAATAAACTCTTAGAAGATCACGCGGCGTATTATTGTTTTTGCACCAAAGAAGAGCTGGAAAATCAGCGTCAGGCGGCCTTAGCCGAAGGCAGGGCGCCGAAATATAGCGGAAAATGCCGATCTTTAAGCGCTGAAGAGGTGAAGCAGAACATGGCCATCAATCAAGGCCATGTGATCCGTTTTAAAGTTCCGGAAGTCACCGTGTCCTTTAAAGACCTGATCCGCGGCGAAATATCATTTGATGCCACCCTGATAGGGGATATCGTGATCGCGAAAGATCCAAGAGTCCCGCTTTATAATTTCGCGGTGGTAGTGGACGACTCGGAGATGGAGATTTCGCACGTAATTCGCGGCGAAGACCATATCGCTAATACCCCCAAGCAGATCTTAATTCAGCGGGCCCTGGGTCTTGATCAGCCTGAGTACGCTCACTTGCCGCTGATCTTAGATCCTGACCGAAGCAAGATGTCCAAGCGATATTCCGCGACCTCGATCAATGAGTATAAAGAGCAAGGATTTCTACCCGAAGCCATGGTTAATTTTATGGCGCTTCTAGGCTGGCATCCGCAAGGGGATAAAGAGACCTTCACGATCGAAGAATTGGCGAAAGAATTTGATCTTACTAGGATTCAAAAAGCCGGCGCGGTTTTTAATATCGCTAAATTAAAATGGGTCAACGGGCAATATATCAAAAAACTCCAGCCCGAACAGTTAATGCTTCGTTTGGGTCTTCCAGAAACGAAAGAAAACCTACGCGTTGGCGCTATTGTAAAAGACCGGCTCGAGACTTTGCAGGATTTTGCCGCTCTGACCGATTTTTTATTCAAATTGCCGGAATACGAAGCTGGGTTGCTTGTCTGGCAAACCAACACGAAAGAAAAAACTAAAGAAAACCTGGAGTCCGCGCGAAAGATCCTCTCAAATATCGAGGAGGCTGACTATAATAAAAAATATCTTGATGAAGTATTAATGCCGACAGCGATCGCGCAAGGAAAAGGGGATTATCTTTGGCCGCTTCGGGTCGCGGTTTCCGGACAAAAAGCTTCGCCTGGTCCATTTGAGATCATTGAGGCCTTAGGCAAGGAAAAAACCCTGGAGAGGATTCAGATCGCGATAGACAAGCTTATCTAAAAAAATGACGAAGCCGATCAAATTCTTATCAGTAGCCATTCTGCTGATGTTGGCTTTAGTCATCGCGCCGGATTCGCGCGCGGCATCCGTGGATCTCCTCAAGGAAGCCATCCAGGCTAAAACCAAGTCGCTTCAGGAGATAAACAATCAGATATTGGCGGTTCAAAGGCAACTAGAGCTTAAGCAGGGCGAAAAAAGCACGCTCGAAAAAGAACTGAAGAAGCTTCAATATACCGCTAGCCAGCTTGATCTCAGCATCAAGGCCAGTCAAATTTCTATTGAAAAGCTCGGGTTGGAGTTAGGCTCACTCAGGTCAGACATCGATAAGACTCAAAGCTCCATAGGAATTAAAAGAAGCTCGGTGCTTCAGCTGGTCCGGGAAATGGCCGAGCGGGCCCGGAGCGGACTTCTTTTGGCGCTTCTCCAAAATAAAAATCTTTCGCAGGCGGTCGCCAAAAGCCAAACTATTAAAAGTCTGAATGGTCAGCTGGCACTAGAGGTGGTGTCTCTGAAGGAGTTGAATAGCAAGCTGGATGGACAGTTCAAACAAACCAATTCGAAAAAACAGGAGATCGAATATGAAAACAAGAATCTTAAGAATCGCCGATCGATCCTGGAGAATGTTAAAACCGAACAGCAAACTTTATTGGCTCAGACTAAAAATCAGGAAAAGCTTTATCAGCAGCAGCTGACCGACCTTGAGAAAAAACAAGCTGGAATCAGCGATGAGATCGATGTGATCGAAGACGAATTAAGAAAAAACTTTGATCCGACCCTGCTTCCGGTAAAGCGTCCCGGCGTGCTTGCCTGGCCGGTAAGAAGTCCGATCATTACTCAAAAATACGGTGAGGTTTCTTATCTATATCGTGGTAAAGCGCACAATGGCATGGATCTTGGTATGCCGATCGGCACGGAAATTGTGGCGGCCGATGATGGTGAAATCATGGCGGTTGGCAATAACGGCCGCTATCAGTACGGAAAATATGTCCTGATAAAACACCCCAACAGCCTCGTGACGCTTTACGCCCATCTTTCTAATAATCTGATTGTGAAGGCTGGCCAACAAGTAGAGAGGGGGCAGTTGATCGGTTATAGCGGAAATACCGGCTACACGGTTGGCCGCGGGCATCTTCACCTAGGATTATATTGGGAGCCGAGCGTTCGCTTGGAGAATTTCCCGGCTTGTAACTGTGGCTTAGTGCCTATTGGCATCACCTTAAACCCACAGGATTATCTGTAATACTTAGCCTCGTTAGAGTGTTATAATAGGTGTATGGAGCTATTAGGCCAGGTTTGGAGCGTATTTTTAGCCGTGGCGGCTAAATTAACCCACTGGGTGTTGGTTTTAGTGGGGCCTATTTATGAAGGAATCGCCGGCCTAATAATCGCGTTTTTGAAACTTTTATTGTCGATTGGTAAGACTTTATTAACACTTTTGTAATATGGCTAAACCTTTTTTGTCGGTTATCATTCCGGCTTACAACGAAGCGGATCGTTTGCCCATCACCCTGATCGACATAGATAAACATCTTTCCCAGCAGGAATATGACTACGAAATTATCATAGTTAACGACGGATCAAAAGATCAGACCGCGGAAGTGGTGGCCAAGTTCGTGAATCTTATAAACAATCTACGGATCATCAATAATCCGGACAATCGTGGCAAGGGCGCGGTGGTGCGGCAGGGGATGCTCGCGGCCAAAGGAAACTGGCGGGTGTTTATGGACGCGGACAATTCAACTTCGGTCATCGAATTCAATAAAATGCTGCCGTATCTGAAAGAAGGTTACGAGATCGTGATTGGTTCTCGCGGCGTGCGGGGCGCTAAGCTGCAACCGGCTCAGCCGATCTATCGGCAGATCTTCGGAAAACTGGGTAATATCTTTATTCAGCTGGTTCTTTTACGGGGTATCTGGGATAGCCAGTGCGGATTTAAATGTTTTTCGGAAGAATCGGCCAACCGGATCTTTCCGAGAATGAAGATTAATCGGTGGGGGTTTGATGTCGAAGCTTTGGCGCTGGCACGAGCGATGGGATATAAAATCAAAGAGTTGCCAATAACTTGGGCTAATGATCTGCGTTCGCACGTTACCACCAAGGCGTATTTCCAGGTTCTGTGGGACACTGTGAAGGTTAGATGGTGGCTCAAGAAGAAGAGGTATCAAAGTTGACGATTTTGTACATTATCGAGTATCATTTATACTTAATACTAAATAAACACAGAACAATTTTAAGTTTACAATTTTAAATTTTAATTTAATGTTCAAATTACAAAATTTAGAAATTAATCATTAATTAAAAATTGATAATTAAAAATTGAAAATTTCTTAAAAACATATGCCTTACTATCTGACACCAGAACGTTTTGAAGAATTGAAAAGTGAATTGAATAATTTAAAGACTGTCCGCCGCATCGAAGTAGCGGATCGTTTGAAGCGCGCCAAAGAACTTGGTGATCTTTCTGAAAACGCGGAATACACCGAAGCTCGCGAGGAGCAAACGGCTATTGAGACCCGTATTGTGGAGCTGGAGGAGATGGTGAAAAATGCCAGCGTGATACAGGGTGGCGTCGGCAAGGACAAGGTCCGCATTGGTTCAACCGTGGAAGTAGAGAAAAATAAGCAGCCGGCAAAATATAAAATTGTCGGTCCCGAAGAAGCAAACCCCGCGAGCGGTTTAATTTCCAATGAATCTCCGCTTGGTAAATCCTTTTTGGATAAAAAAGTTGGCGACACAGTTAAGGTCAAAACTCCTTCAGGCGAGGTTGCCTATAAAATACTCAATATTGAGTAATGTTAGACGATATTCTCAAAGAACGTTTTAAGAGAAGGGAACAGCTCATCGCGGCTGGCAGTGATCCATATCCGGCTACTATAAAACGCACAGCTTTAGCCGAGGCTGTGTTAAAGGATTTCGCGGCGCTTCTTAAAAAGAAAACGAAACTTACTTTAGCCGGTCGTGTCATCGGTTCGCGGGATCAGGGCAATCTGATCTTTGCTGACCTTTCCGATGCTTCCGGAAAGATTCAGATCATTCTCAAAAAAGATAATCTGAAAAATTATAAAGAGATAAAAGCCGGGATGGATATCGGAGATTTTCTGGAAGTTTCCGGCATTGCCTTTAAGACAGCTCGGGGTGAGAAGAGTCTGGAGGTTAAATCCGCTCGGATTATCACCAAATCCATCCGCCCTCTTCCTTCGGGATGGCATGGATTTAAAGATGTCGAGGAACGCTTCCGTAAGCGTTATTTGGATCTTTTATTTAATCCAGACGTAAAAGACAAGGCGATCCGCCGTTCAGAAATTATCCGGGAACTGCGCGATTTGTTGGCTAAGGAAGGATTTTTAGAAGTAGAGACGCCGATACTTCAACCGGTTCCTGGCGGGGCGAAGGCTAGACCATTTGTCACGCATCACAACGCGCTCGATACCGATCTTTACCTTCGGATCGCTCCGGAGCTTTATTTAAAACGTCTATTGGTTGGCGGTCTGGAAAAGATCTTCGAGATAGGCCGGAATTTTAGAAATGAAGGCATGGATCGGGATCACAATCCGGAGTTCACGATGCTGGAGATGTACTGGGCCTACCAGGACTATAAAGGCCTGATGAAGTTCGTCCAAAAGATGCTTAAAAAATATATTCCGGGCAAATGGAGCGTGGTAACTTTCGCGGAAATTTTCAAAAAACATTCCGGTAAAGATTATAAATCGGTTGACGCTAAAATCCTGGATGAAGTTTTTAAACACGAAGTCCGGCCAAAGATCATAAGTCCAACTTTTGTTATCGATTATCCGGAGTCGATTATGGCTTTAGCCAAGCTTAAACCAGAAAATTCCAGCCTCACGGAAAGCTTCCAGCTGATCGTGGATGGCGCGGAGATCGTAAAAGGCTTTTCGGAGATGAATGATCCGGTGATTCAACGCGCGCAGATGGAGAGGCAGGAAAAGGCTTTCCGGGCAGGAGATCAGGAATCAACGCGCGTAGACGAAGATTTTTTAGAGGCTCTGGAATATGGGATGCCGCCGGCCGCTGGTTTGGGTATTGGCATTGATCGTCTAATCGCGGTAGCCACGAAGACCAACGCGGTAAAAGAGATCATTCTTTTTCCGATGCTTAAGCCGAAGGAATAGCTCTTGCTTTTTATTAGGAAGTTGCTATAATATAGCTCAGTTCTTTTATGGAGGTGGCGAATGCCCAGTGAGCGGCAGAAGCATCTTTTGACTCTTTTTATGACGCAGAATATTTTATCCGCGGAAATTGCCGAAAAATCTAACGGCACCATCCTTATCAAATTCGAGGACGGATCGTTTGTGGTTTTGCCTGAAGGAACGGAATACAGTTTATCTGAAAGATTCCTTAAGGCAATGCTCCCTCAACCGGTTGATAGGGTCGCCCATGCCGGACACTTGATCAATCCGTTCGAAATGCCAGAAATGAAGCTGGGAAAAGAGGCGTCATCGACACCAGCCTGCCTTGGCGGAGGCAATACCTGCCATCCCGAAGCCACGGAATCATATCCTGGCCCCGGCGTCTAAAACACCAAAACCCCGAGCAATCGGGGTTTTTTTATTTCCAGCCTCTGATATAATAGACCTATGCTCGACGTTAATTTGTTAAGAACTAATTCCGAAGAACTTAAGAAAAAACTTGCCACAAAAAACGTTGACCCGAAGATGGTTGATGATTTTTTAGGACTAGATACAAAATGGCGCGAAGCGGTTAAGGCTACCGAAGCCTTGCGCGCTCAATTAAATAAATTAAGCAAAGAAAGGAAAATTGATGAAGCTAAAGTCGTTAAGGAAAAATTAAAAGCCTCAGAGCAGTCCTATCCGGAGTTAGAAAAGCAAAGATTGGCCGCGCTAAAAGCTTTACCGAATCCACCGCTTCCGGATGTTCCGGTGGGTGACGAATCTAAAAGCGTGGTTTTACGAGAAGTTGGCGATAAGCCCAAATTCGATTTTCCAGTTAAAAATTACATCGAGATCGGTCAGTCCTTGGATATTATCGATACTGAAAGAGCCGGAAAAGTCTCCGGAAGCCGCTTTGGCTACCTAAAAGGCGCTGGCGCCCTGCTCGAATTCGGTCTAATCCAGCTGGTGGTTGATTTCGTGACTAACGAGAAAAATATCGCGAAAATTATTAAAGAACAGAAGCTTTCCATCAAGCCGTCGGCTTTTGTGCCGGTCATTCCGCCGGTGCTTATTAAGCCGGAATCTATGCAGGCGATGGGTTACGTGGAAAGAGGGGGCGATGAGATCTATTTCCTAGAGAAAGATCAACTCTACCTAGTTGGTACTTCGGAGCAGTCTATTGGCCCAATGCACATGAATGAGACGCTAGATAAAGAAGCCTTACCGGTTCGCTACCTAGGCTTTTCTACCTGTTTCCGCCGCGAAGCCGGGTCTTATGGTAAAGACACAAAGGGCATTCTCCGTGTTCATCAGTTCGATAAACTGGAGATGTTCACTATCTGCCTTCCGGAAAATTCCGGAGAGGAGCATAAGCTTTTGTTAGCCATCGAGGAAAAACTGATGCAGATGTTGGAACTGCCTTATCATGTGCTTCACATCGCCACTGGTGACCTCGGCGATCCCGCGGCGGCAAAGTACGACATCGAAGCCTGGTTACCAGGTCAGCGGGAAGGCGCTGGTGAGTATCGCGAGACCCACTCCACTTCCAATACCACCGACTATCAAGCCCGAAGACTAAATATAAGAATTAAGAATCAGGAATCAGGAATTAAGAATGAGTACGCCCATATGCTTAATGGCACCGCCTTCGCGATTGGCCGTATTATTATCGCTATTTTGGAAAATTATCAGACCAAAACTGGTTCGGTTAAGGTTCCTAAGGCTCTGCGGGATTATTTGCATCTTAAAGAAATCGGCGTAAAGTAGAAAAGTACCTTCAAATAAAAAGAGGTGGCCGTGAGAAAGATGCTTCACTGGCTTTTTTCCCGAAAAGTAGTCATCTTCTGGGTGTGTTTTTCGACGATCTATGACCTGATCTTCACTTACGTGGTTTTTCGCCTGCATCCGGAGCTTCTCCAGAATAATGGAGAATATAACACTTTCGTCCGCGACCTAATTCAGACCTACGGACTGGACTACGCCTTGCTGGTGATCATGCCGCTGATCATGGCGTTCGTGATCTTGATGGGATACCGGTTCTGGAATTTTAAACTCGTAAGATTTTATATGTACTTTCTCTTCGTGGCTAGAATCGGACTCTTTATTTATAACTTCTTCGTGATCTATACTCTCGCGAAATATTAAAGCCCTGCTAGTTAAAGCAGGGCTTTTTATTCATCCTATACCAATCAATCAAACCTTCCACGGCGATCCAGGCGTCTGTCGCGTACTTCTTGCCAAACCGGACAGGAATCATCAGGTTCACCAGATTCTGAAAGACGACCAGCGAAAACGCGAGGACCAGTGAAAGCGGCGCCTCGATTCCGGAAATGGCTTTCAGGGTCTGATAGCCCAGCCAGATCACTAGGCAAGGGATCAGCACCGCTAACGGACCGGCGATGGCAATAATAAACCGCTCACGAGGATGTCGCCGTGGGTAATAAAACGCGTCCGCCCGGTTTTTCTCATCTTCGGAATCGCCCAGCTCGCCGACACTTCTCGATTCCGCCATAAGGGTCGGAATACCGAGGATAAGCCGAGTGCCATTCGAAAGAACGCGGGAATAGAGGTTCAGGAAACCAAACTTTAGGAAGCGAACCCCAACCCCGAATTTCCGCTGAAAGTAGAAGTGGCCCATCTCATGAATCAGCATCTCCAGCATCATAAAAAACACAATATAAATAAAAACCGCTTCCCAGTAATAAGGGGACACACCGTCCCACCACTTGCAAAACGCGTCGAGCAAGCGAAATAGCGGCGTGTTGAGAGTGAGCATAGGCACCTTTCCAAGTTAGGGGTTTTGTGAGATTATTAAGGAACTTAGCGATAAATATACCATAAAATAAGTAAAATGTCCACACCAAATCTTAAAGTCTGGGTTGAGATCGATAAAGCGGCCGCGAAACATAACTATCAGAAAGTCCGCTCGCTGATCGATAAAAAAACCAAATTATGGTCAGTAGTTAAGTCCAATGCTTATGGTCATGGCCTGGCGGCTTTCGCGTCTTTAATAAATGAGCTTGGCGCGGATGGTTTCTGTGTTGATAGCGTGATCGAAGGCGTGAAGCTCCGTGAGCAGGGGATTCGAAAGCCAATTTTAGTACTTGGACCGACCTTCCCGGGTCTTTTGGCTGATGCTGTGGCAAACGATATCATGATCACAATTTCTAACTTTGATGCGCTCGACGAGCTAAACAAGAGCAAGTTCAAACCGAAGTTTCATTTAAAGCTTGATACCGGCATGCACCGCCAAGGATTCTATTTAGACGAATTACCGGAGGTAATTTCCACAATTAAAAATTTAAAATTTAAAATTGAAAATTGCCTGACGGGTGCCTACACGCATTTCGCTTCTGCCAAGGACATTAACTACCCAACCTTTACCGATCTTCAATTCGCGGCTTTTCGCGCGGGAATTGAACAGCTAGAAAAAGCTGGTTTCAAAAATCTGATCAGGCATTGCGCGGCCAGTGGCGCCACTGTGATAGATAAAAAGTATCACCTGGACGCCGTACGTACCGGTATCGCTCTTTATGGTCTCTGGCCGTCAAAGGAGTTGGATGTCCAGCTTAGCGATGAGATTGAATTGAAGCCAGTATTGTCCTGGCATGCCTTAGTCAGCGAAGTTAAAGATGTAGAGGTTGGAGATTATGTTGGTTATGACCTGACAGAAAGAATGGTTAAGGATGGTAAAATCGCGGTTATCCCGATCGGTTATTGGCATGGTTTTCCGCGCGCGCTTTCGGGTGTCGGTGAAGTTTTGATCAATGGCGATAAAGCTAAAGTGCTTGGTCGCGTCTCGATGGATATGATCGTGGTGGATGTGAGCGATATTAAGTGCGAAAGAGGGGATGTGGCAACCTTGATCGGAAAAAACCTCCCTGTTTATAAGATGGCTGAGAAGATTGGCGCCTCCCATTATGAGCTTATTACCCGGATAAACCCGCTTATCGAAAGAGTGGTACAATAATGGTGAGTGGACTATTCATTCCTCAAAAACAGGCAAAAAGCACGCCGTAGGCTTAGGATAAAGCTATATTTATGGATTGGGGCAGCTGTTTTAGTCCTGGTTTTAGGCGTTTGGGCTTTTTTAAAAGCGCCTTTTTTTATTATTAAAGAAATTGAGGTTACGGGCCTTACTAAGCTTACCAGCGAGGATGTTTTGGACGAACTCCAGGCGTCTATTTTACAAACCGGATGGGCCAGGGCACTAGGCGTACGGCACTTCGCGGCTTGGCCGACTCAAATGCAAATACCTAATCCATTGATCGCGAAAGTTGATATAGCGAAGCACTATTTGAATAATCGCCTTGAAATTAAAGTTCAGGAGCAGGAATATTTTTCGGTTTGGTGCCGTATTAGCCAGAATAATGGAACTAACTGCTTCTGGTTAAATGAAAATGGTGTCACGGTGGCTCCCGCGCCTGATACTGAAGGCGCATTGATCTACCGGGTCGTTGAAAAAAACGAAAATGAAGCCGCGCTTGGTGAAGAAATCATTAATCAGCGCGAATGGCCAAATATTAAAAATATTTTAGAAAGTTTGTCAGATCTTTCGTTAAAAATTAAAGAGTTTGTTTATAATGGGCGTCTGCAAGAACTGATTGCTTACGGCACGGCCGGAGAAAAGCTGATTTTTAGCACTCGCTTAAACTACGGCGAAAAAGTCTTAGGCTACATCAAAACCTCCGCCGAGAAAGGGGATTTGAAGCGTTCCGAATATCTCGATCTGACGGTGGAGAATAGGATTTATTTAAAACCTAGATAACCCACTACCCTACTTGTCATTGCGAGGGTAAACCCGAAGCAATCTTACTTTGAAGTTATAGTTTATAAATAAAGATCGAAGTTCCGGCTCGAGCAAAAGGTTCGTCCGGATTTAGCAGCCAACGATATTCATCTTCGGGTTTACGGGTTGATCCGTCGGTAAGTTCACCCTTGGATACCTGGAGAGTATTCGCGGAAAGAGCCAGCCATTGAATGCCCTGAACTCGTGGATTGCCGCGAGCTGACCACCAGTTTTCTGCAAGATCTCCAAGATAATATTTCGGGTCTCCGCCGCCGAAATAATCTACTGCGATCCGATCAATATCGTTTTCTGGATCATCATCGCGATTAACATTATCTATATAGGTAGCGAGACGGCGGAGATCCTGCCCCCAGTCATAGTTAGAATCCACCACATTTTTATAGCCATTAGTTAAACCGCCACCGGCAAAATTAAAATAGGATAGGTAGCTTGGAGTAGCCAAAATTACCGAGGTGGCATACCAAAGCAGGAGGACGACTAGAATGGTGGTTTTTAGAGAGAGGCTGAATAATTCTTTTGATACGATAATAATTTTTAAAACTAAATTGCTTCCACGCGCCATATTCTCAGAGCTGAGCCAGCGCTTAATCACACCAGCGGTAAGAATGTAAATAAACGGCAGGGTAGGGAGAATGTGGCGGAAGCCGATATTTAAATTTCCAAGCATCGCGTAAGTCCAATAAATAACCACGAACGACCCCATCGCGAACTCGGTGAAGTGAGTAGTTAAATACTCTTTGATCTTTACTGACAAGCTACTGCCCGACTTGAAGGTGGAGCGCAGAAGATCCCAAAACGCCAAAGCTCCGGCTAAAATAATCAAAACGAGGGAAGCGATTGGTTCCTTCAAGAGAAAAACAACTGGGAAATAATACCAGTAAGCGCTACCTGTGGTGAGCGTAGCCGAACCAGTGGAGGTTTCGCCGAGGAAATAGAGCGTGTTTCCATTCATAGACCGCTCATAGGTCATAAAAAGGCCAAGCAAATAATGACCAATCGGCCGTAAAACCGGATTTTGAATGATCCAGGCGGGGAATGAACTTAAGATGTGTTGGGTGTCGGCTAACTGGCGATCTACCGGATAGTGGAGTGTGGTGATGAAATAAGCCACATAAACGACTAATAAGGCCACTAAAGCCAACAGAATCCCGAGTTTGAAGTACCGGCCACGATCTCCGCGCCAGGCTTCCACGCTGGTATAAACCAAGGCTAAAAATAAAAAATAAGGAATTAAAATAACTGCCGAGAATTTCATCAATAACGCCAAACCCAAAACCAAACCGGCCAACGCGGCCATTTTTTTAGTTGGGTGAAATAAAAATCGCAGAAACATCGCGGTGGCCCCGACAATACCAAGTGTCGCCCCGATGTCGGTGGTCACATAGTGACCATGCGAAAGTACCAGCGGTGATAACCCAAATAGAAAAGTTGGCAGTAAAGCCCACCAGCGGCCGATAATCTCCTTGGCCCAAAAATAAATTATTAAAATTAACAGAAGCGTAAGGAGGATCGGCCCAAGCCTAGCCCATAGCAATATCTGATCGGCGTTATTTCCGGACTTATATAAAAACTCATCACCCAGATTCCATTCATCGTTAGCGCCCTGATTCCAGGCTAAAGATTGGAGAGGAAAATTGATTGGCTGAAAGAGTAGGGGCGCCGCGGCCAACATTTTAACCAGCGGCGGGTGTTCTGGGTTTAGCCGGTAGTCTAAAAACTTAAGATAACTATAGCCAGCGGAAATATGGGCCACCTCATCCACAATCGCGGAGTCACTGATAGCGGCGTTAAGCATTAATACGGCCGATACAATGACTATAACCATGACAATTGACCAGCGAGCAAGGGAAATGAGCCTATCAATCATATAATCAAATTATACATCCTTGTCATCGTTATCGTCATTTGCATACCAGGTAGTGAAAACTCGAGTGATGCATGGTGGTCTTGCTCGAGTTTCTACTACCTGGCATAGTTTCCGTATAATGATGCGCTTTCCAAAGAATAGTCGGGAATACCACTGGACCAGCCACATCAAGGGCAAGATGGTTTTTTACCAGATCTCCGAGCAGAAAATTAAGACTATTTTAAAGTCTCCTAGCCGGAAAGAGATCGGCATCGCGCCGGAGACTTCGGCCTTTATGAAAAGAAATGATACTCCAAAGCGAAAGCAAGAGATATGGGTGATGTTCGCGAACAATAAAAATTCCAAGCTGGAAAAAGTTAGCGCCAAAACTATTATGATCAGCGCTTGGCGGTATCCGGGCATTAGCAAGGCAGGCGATGCGATTCCTGTGCCGGAAGATATTTTGGCGGAATTAAGAGATCAGAATACTTGGCTTGGGCATCTGGAGTAATCGCGAATATACAAATAAAAGATTTAATATTGCGAATAATAATAAAACCGCTCATTTCTGAGCGGTTTGTGTTAATTGTCACAGATCCTTT
Source organism: Parcubacteria group bacterium Gr01-1014_3 (assembly GCA_007376445.1). Taxonomy (GTDB): domain Bacteria; phylum Patescibacteriota; class Minisyncoccia; order UBA6257; family WO2-44-18; genus VMGF01. The sequence continues at coordinate 43,968 of VMGF01000002.1, forward strand.
TGATTATCCTTTGTTTGTTCGTATCCCTTTTTTATAGAGTCTTCCACATCTTTCTCGAACTTTTCTGATGCTAGATAGGCCTCTCGGTCGGATTTCGACTTCTCCAGTCCGAGCTGATCAACGAGCGAGATAATATCTTTCTTCAGCCAGTCGTCGTAGGTGTTTTTCAGCAGGTCTTCCGCGACCTTCCGAGCCTGGTCGTCATTGTTGCGACCAATCTCCTTGAACCAGCCTGCGATCCGTAGACGAGCTTCGGCGCAGTAATAATCGGCGAGATGGATGAAGCGATGCTTGTTGGGATTCTGCTTCAGCGCGTCAACCATATTCAAATCGTTCGCGTAGAAGCAGGCAGCGGTCATGGCGTAAAGTTCGGTAGCGATATTCGCCAGCCGCATAAAGAGCAGCTGCTTGTGCGGAAGCTTCGCGCGGTATTTGGCCGAAGACCAGATGACGGTTTTGGCTAGCTTACGAGCCATGCCGTCCACATAATCGAGGTGTCGCTTTAGTGTTCTCGTGTGAATCTGTGTATCGGTCTTGCGGCGGAAGGTGAGTCGGAATAGATCCCAGCCGAAGCCAAGAGCCGCGCCAAACTTCTTAAGCCACTGTCCCTTTTCCAGGAACACTTCGCCGCGCTTCTTATATTCATCGATACCTTCACGGATGATCCACTGACTCAAAATTTCAGACGAGCCTTCGAATATCCGATTCGGGCGGAAATTCCGGTGAATCGCTTCGGTCGGAATCGGCGGTTCCCCGCGATTCTCCAGCGACTTCGCCGTTTCATACCCGCGTCCGCCGCGCATCTGCATCAGGTCGTCCACGATCTTCCAACCGCGTTCAGAGGCGTACACCTTGCAGGCAGCCGCTTCCATCCGGGCGTCGAGCTTATGGTCCACGCGATAAGTCGCGTACCAGCACATCGCTTCCATCGCGAAGGAATTAGCGAGACCGGGAGCGAGCATACCACTTCCAACTGCTTCGTGCTTTCCGATCTGCTTGCCCCACTGACGACGTTCATTGCCCCACCACTTGCCGATCAGCAAGCACTGGCGGGAGATCGCCGCGCAGGATCCGGCCACCGCGAGACGTCCTGTATTCAGGGCCTCCATCGCAATCTTAAATCCGAGACCTTCCTTTTCACCAACGAGCTGTTCCTTGGGAACGTGCACGTTATTGTAGGTGATCTCGCTATTGTACATACCGCGAAGTCCTTCGAACTGACAACGCTCCCACGAAAGGCCTTCGCTGTTAGTCGGGATAATGAAGGCGCTGAAACAGGGCTTGTAGCCTTTTTCGTGAATTTCTTCAGGTTTATCGACGGTTTTCACGATCAGGCAGATGAGAGGGGAGACGCACTCCGAATCATTCTTCGCGCCGTTGGTCATCCACCACTTCTTTCCGGTGATATGATAGCCGGTCACAACGCCGGATTCATCCTTTATCCGTACCGCGACTGTCTCCATATTTGCCGGATCGGATCCGGCACCGGATTCTGTGAATGAAAATCCGGAGGGTGAGCTCGCGACCTTCGGCAAATACTTTTTCTTCTGTTCGTCCGTGCCGTAACCCTTGAGCGGCCATCCAAGACCGATAGAGTTCGAGGCCGAAAGCAGGGCCACTAAGGCGCCACAATAACTGGCAGTCAGCGACATTAGGCGCATGTAATCGCTCTGCGAAAGATTCTTGCCGCCGTATTCGACGGGGATCTTCAGGCCAAAAAAGCCCTCTTCACAAAGCCACTCCATCGCGCGATTGGAAATACGATCGGTATCTTCGACGTTCTGCGGGTCAACTTCGGTCATCAAGAAATGACGAAGCTTCGCCAGCATCTTCTCGCCTTCTCGCTTTTCATCCGCGGTTTCGAAATTCTGACAAGAAGCAAAAAGTTCAAAGTTCGCTCTGCCGCGGAAAAGATCCGCCATAAAACCATCGTGCCGCTTCTTATCGCGCTGCTCTTCAGCGATCATTACGCCCTGTCCGAGCTTGGACATGTCCATGGCCATAGGCCATCTCCTTAAAAGAATTTGTTAAATAACCGAGTAAATTGTACAACAAAAATTTAACTTTGACAATATTCCGAAAGGGTTGCTTTTATGGCCATACGGTCATAAAAGCAACCGGGGGAAATAAACATAGAGAATAAAAAAATCCTGTTAGGTTTTCTAACAGGATTTATTGGCCACTAGTGGCTAGTCGCTAACTACTATTTTAATGTTCAGCTCGGCCGATGACTCCTCGGCGATTGGGCATCATGCCACCACCGAGGATCAGGCTCAAGTCGATCATGTCAATTGATGCAATGCCATTTTCATATATATCCATCGCCTCAAGCCACATCTTTGACAAAATAGTTTCTCTAATCGCGACTATTTCGCCGTGTAGTGAATGTTTCTTTTTTGGCATAATATCGAGTCGCTTTGCGAATTCATAGTTAGGCTTCACGGGCTTGCCGTTCTTCCAAATATAGAATCCCTTGCCGGTCTTCGTTCCAAGCGTGGACTTATCATCCGCGATCTTGAAGTCTTTCAGATCAGGCAAGCTCTTCGGATAAGCTGCCTGCATCATCTTCATTACATGAGCTCCCGTATCAAAGCCAATCAGGTCGAGGGTCTTAAACGGCCCCATCATCATGCCACACATCTCGAACGCCTGATCTAACATCCAAAGATTCGGTCTACTCGGCCAATAACTGACATTAAAGATGCTTTGCATCAGATACTGCGTCATCACGCGATTCACCAGAAGGCCGACGCATTCTTTATTCAGAACCACCGGCGTTTTGCCCATCGCTCGCGTCAGATTTAAAACCTTCGCGATAATTTCAGGATTCGTCTGCTTGATGCCGGCGATCTCTACCAGGTCCATTTTGTGGGCCGGATTGAAGAAGTGCATCGCGCAGAAATTTTCCGGATGCAATAACACCGACGCGATCTCGCTGGGAAGAAGCGAAGAGGTGTTGCTAACAAGTATCGCGCCAGGGCGAGTCAATTCTTCAAGCTTCGTGAACAGTTTATGCTTTTCCGCCATATCTTCCACAATCGCTTCGATCACTATATCGCAACGACTCAGAAGGCTATGGAAAGTCTCGCCGTAACCGACCGTCAGCCGGTTGCGTGTTTCTTCTGCCACTCCCTTAATCATTTTTCCCTTCTTAACTTCACGCGCCAGCTCGTCTTCAATGAAGCGGACTGCTTTGTGAATCGAGGGGACATAGGTGTCGTGGAGATAAACTTGCTTGTTATGAGCGGTCAGCGCGGCATAAGCGATGGTGCTACCCATCACGCCCGCGCCGATAACTCCAACGACATCCAGAGGATAAACCTTAGCCTCAAGTGGCGTCGCTTTCCTCGCGTCCTTACGGACAAAGAAAAGATCGATCAGATTTTTCGCTTCGGGGGTATTGGCCGCCTTGACGAAAAGATCGCTTTCCTCGTTCAGTCCCCGAGACAATGACTTAGAGCTAGCGCAAACCGCTTCAAGAGCAAGTAGCGGAGCAGGGTAAACGCCCTTCGTCGCTTTCAATGTCGCTTTGCGAGCCATTGAACAAACCAGCTTCTTTCCAAAAGGTAACCGTTCTAAGAATGAGACCTTACGCTTCACCGGAAGGAAAAAGTCCAGTATAACTGTTCCGAAATCGAGCTCTTCGATTGCTAATGCTTCCCATTTATCAACCAGAGAGTCGGCTAAGCCATACTGCTTCGCTTCCTTCGCCGAAAGCTTTTTGCCTCCGACGATCACCTTGATAGCATTTTGCATGCCAACGAGGCGCGGGAGAATTTGAGTTCCGCCAAAGCCAGGAATAATTCCCAGCTGGGTTTCAGGAAGTCCCAAACGAGTCTTCGGATGATCAATCACGAACCGGTAATGGCAAGCCATAGCCAGTTCCAAACCACCGCCCAGACACTCGCCAGCAATCAATGCGATGATCGGATAAGGAGCTTGCCGGATCTTCATCAGAATCTCATGCGCGCGATTTAGGAGTTGTTTGAGGTTAGAGGGATCATTAACGATCTCGCGTATCTCATCCACGTCCATACCGGCGCAAAAACTTTCAAACTTACTGGACCGGATAACCATTACTCTGGGATGATCCGTTAAGTTCACATCCAGAACCTGATTTAGTTCCTCAAGAGCTTGCTTAGAAAGCGTATTTTGTTTTGCCTCCGGACCGCAATCAAGAGAAAGAATCCGTAGTCCTTCGCGTATCGAAGTTCGGTATTGCCATTTCGTCAGCTTTAAGTCTTCCATTACTCACCCCTTTCCAGGCAAGCGGCGACACCCTGGCCGCCGCCAACACAAAGAGTAACCAATCCGCTCGTCGCGCCGGTAAGCTCAAGTTCCTTGGCGCAGGTAAGCACCAGGCGAGCGCCACTCGCGGAAATCGGATGGCCAAGCGCGATCGCGCCGCCGTTCCGGTTAACTTTTTCCGGCGAAAGCCGGCCGAAGTTATCCTTAACCAATTCAAATTCTTTCTGCTGGGCCAAAACGACCGCGGCAAAAGCTTCGTTGGTCTCGATCACATCAATATCGTCGAGAGTGCTCCAGTCATGGCTAAAGATTTGCTTGATAGCCTGAACCGGGCCAAGGCCCATTCTTTCGGGCACACATCCACCAATCGAAGAAAATCTTGAGTACATAGTCGCCAGGAGCGGCCAGCCATTTTTCTTGGCCAGCTCTTCGTTAACCACCATCAGCGCGACCGCGCCGTCCGTGATCTGAGAAGAATTTCCTGGCGTAACTGTGCCGCCCTTGTGGAGAGGTCGCAGTTTACTAAGAGCCGACAGATTCTGGTCGAAACGAATTCCGTTGTCCTGATCGATACCGCGGAACGGTACGATCTCGTGCTTCAGACGGCCGGAAAGCGTTGCCGCCTTCGCGCGCCGCTGAGATTCGAGAGCGAACAAGTCCTGCTCTTCGCGAGAAATCTTGTACTCCTCGGCAATCTGATCCGCGATCTCGTCCATACCCAGTTTACAAACCGGATCGGTCAGACCGATCTTGATCGACCACTCCGGCTTATGCGGCATCATTTTCATTTTTGTCCACTCCTTCATTAAAGAAGGAAGGCGGCGCCACATCGGCGCCTTCTTGCGCGAAACCTCGTAAAGTTTCGCGAATTGGGCTCGCTGTTGGCGATTGTAGACCGCGACGTAGTCCGACATCACTTCTGATGCCACCACTAGGATGCATTTGTACAAACCAAGCTCAACATTCTTTACCGCGTCGAGCACGGCGTGAAGCCCGCTCCCGCAGTTAATGTTAACCGTCCAGGCCGGAATTCTTGGGTCGAGTCCTGCCTTGAGCAAGATCACTCGCGCCAGATTCGAGCCGTCCGGGTGAAGCACCTGATTGCCAATATTGGCGCCAACCACGCAATCACAAGATTCCTTCAGCTTCGGATAACGCTTAAAAAGCTCGCCAACCGGCGTCAAAGCCATCTCGCTCGCGGAAAGATCAGGAATTGTTCCCGCCTTCAAAAACGGCGTCCGCACTCCATCAACGATCACTGCCTTGTTCACAAGGCGTCTCCTTAAATAGGTTTTTAAAATGTTAAAAAACCAGATAAATAGTACTAAAAATAACCCCTTTTGGCAAACCGGGAAAATAGTGATATATTGTACTCGGTTCTTTAAGAGGTGAATGATGACCGACCCAAAGCTTCGTGAGCTTGAGAAGAAGGTTAATGAACGCAAGAAGCTCGTTGAACGGATCATGGTTTTTGTGGAAAAAGTCCTTGTAAAGCATGGCAAGGAGACATACCGCTATGAGGGGTCTTGCCATACCAACACGAAATACGAATTAAAAGCAGGGAAGTTTTTACTAAAGGGTAGTTTTGGCCAAACCCAAATGGGAGGTAATAATGTTTACATTCTTTATAAAGATAAAGAGGTTTTCCAGGTTTACTATCAAGCCAACCTGGATGAATGTCGGGTTGATGTTTTTGAAAATGGAGCTTGGTTACCAGCCTTCCAGAAGTTGATGCATAATTTCAAAGAGGTGATTGCGAGAGTTAATAAGAAACAGAAAGACAGCGCCAGTAAATTAGAAAATAAATCGTTGATTGAAGAAAAGCGCAAGCAACTTCTAATCAAAGCTAAGCGACTTGGCTTGCCTACCGACGGGCAAGCCTGACCGCGGAATAATCCGCGGTTTTTTTATTTCAAAAATAAAACCGCCTACAAAAAGTAGGCGGTTAATTTTTTTATTCCTTAATTCCGAAAAGTGTTTTAAATTCTTCTTCCGTTAAACCAAGCTTCTGCAGAATTTCTTTCTTCTTCCTTTTTATTTCAGCCGCTTTCTGCTCGGCGACAAGCTTCGCCTTGGCATCATCAGCCTCCGCTTTTTCCTTGGTCTTCTTATTTTCCTTATATTCGTCCCACCACTTCTTCAACCCCGGAGAAAACAGCTTTTCAAGTTTAAGTAATTCCAATTGTTCACAGAGAGGCGCTAGCAGATCATGATATTCCTTAGACAACTCCCGACACGCTTGGCCGACCGCGCGCCGCTCATTGCTTTCCCGACTAACACCGAAAGCCATACCTGCTCCTTTCTGCCTTTCGGCTCAGTTAAGAACTAAACTCCGATTTGATGTAGTTTTCGAGAGTGGTCAAATCAAAGCTCGCGATTAATCTACATTCCTTACCATCCCAGCCGATAACTAAGGGGTCTATATTTAGACGACCCTCTTCCCAGGCGGCTTCTGTGACGACAAAAACTTTATGCACATGCCATTTAGTATGTCCATTCGTTGTACACTCAGTAAAATCAAGTTGTTTAAATTCTTCTCTCGCAGTAAGAATTTTTTCACGAATTTCATATGGAATAAGCCCCTTGAATTCCATTGCCAAGTTCAATCCTCTACTTTTAGAGGGTACTATTTGAACTAAACCATCCAACATAGCCTCGCGGATAGCGTATGGCAGTCCCATGGGATATCTGATATAACTACTATTCTCTATTTGGCATACTGCTTCATAGTCATGTTCGGCGAATGGATCAAAAATCGCCAAACTTGGGAATCCCTTTTTATTTCTCCACTTAAAAACATGCGTGGAAAGCTTAGTGGGATACTTGAGTGAAATCTTTTGTTTAATTAGCTTCGGCAGGCGATTATCTATGGATTCAATACTCTTTCTGATTTTTGTTTTAGCGTGGAATTCAATTGCTAATAGCTGGTCGAGCTTCCTCTCTAAAAATTGCTTTTCTTTTATCAACTTATCGATTTCATCAATAACTTCTTCTAACTTCTCTTTCTGACTAACTTCTTTTGAGCAATACTTCAATGCCTCTTTAATAGGATTAGTAGTAATTTCGGTCATCGCTAGCTCCCTTCTGCCTTTCGGCATGTAAATGAACTTGCAATAAAATACCATTTTATATGGATTACGTCAATTCAAAGAAAACGCCCATCTCCACAAGGGGACAGGCGTTTTCTAAGAATAAAATATTCACAACGAGAAATTATCTGTCCCTAATGGGTTGGATTTAGCACCTTACGGTAAAGCAGGTTGCTGGAGCTTCATAGGGCCAAGACCCTCGGCTCACTCTTGATAATATTTCGTTGTCAAAGTTCAAGTGCTTATTACAACCGCTATCCTATCAGATTGGTTTCCTTAGGTCAATTGACAAACTTAGTTTATATGATATAATACACGGAGTTCAAAAAAAGAATCCAAAACACAGGAGGTGACGCGATGGAATTATTCGAGAGACTTTGGGAAGAAATGCAGGAAGCATTTCGCCGTCGTAATCTCTTTGCGGCGATCAAGGTTTTGAGGTTTTCCACGCCAATAACGATGGGGTTAAAGGAAACCAAGAATTATGTCGAGCGCTATTGGAATATGGATGGTGGACTAGAGGCCATGAAAGCCGACCTCATGATCCAGCTCGGCATTGAGTCTCCTGCCACGGAAGAGAAGAAAAGTGTTGAGGAAATCGCTGCCATACTTCAGGGCATAAAGGTCGTACAAGATGAGAACTTCGCTCTGACAGTAAAGAAGGAAGTTTCCTGGGATCAGATGAACGAGTTTTTTGCCAAAGCAGCTCGAGAATTGGGATTCTAGCATCCAGCGGCGAAGATTAATCTTCGCCGCTTTTATTTTTCTAATTTTTTGGTATAATCAAGCGAATGAAATTAAGTATCGGCATCGTGGGGTTGCCAAACGTCGGTAAGTCCACCTTGTTTAAAATCCTCACGAAAAACGAGGTAAATATCGCCAATTATCCATTCTGCACCATTGATCCGAATGTGGGTGTGGTTAGCGTACCCGATGAACGGCTGGATCAGCTCGCCAAGATGAGTAAGTCGGCTAAGATCATCCCAGCGATCGTGGAATTTTATGATATTGCCGGTCTGGTCAAAGGCGCTAACAAAGGCGAAGGTTTAGGTAATCAGTTTTTAACTCACATCCGCGAAACCGACGCGATCGTAATGGTACTCCGGGTATTTAAAAATGAAGAAATCATCCACGTGGAAAATTCCGTGGATCCGATCCGCGATATGGAAATCATCAACACCGAGCTAGCCCTGAAGGACTTGGAATCGGTGGAAAAACTTTATAAAAAAGCGGAAGGCGAGTCTAAGATCGGCGGTACGCCGGCGCAAAAACAAGCAATTAAAGATTTTGAAGCCGTCAAAAAAATTAAATCAGTCCTGGAAGCCGGTCAAAATTTAAATACTCCGGAATTTGCCGAAGCCTTGGAGAACGAAAAAGTTGCCGCGTTAAATTTGCTCTCCGGAAAAAAGCAGATCTATTTACTCAACGGAAAACTCGAAGATGTCTCCGAAGAATTAAAAAAGAAGATCGCGGAGAGGCTTGCCCGCAGTAGCTTCAGCGAAGGCGGGGGAGGATATGTGATTATGGATTTATCTATAGCCACCGATATACCGGAGCTAGTTAAAAAGGCCTACGAAGTGCTCGGCCTAATCAGCTTCTTTACCACGGGCGAAGATGAGACCCGCGCCTGGACTATTAAGAAAAACAGCAAAGCTTCGCAAGCCGCTGGCGCGATCCATACTGATTTTGAAAAGAAATTCATCCGCGCGGAAGTAGTTAACTGGCAAAAATTACTCGAAGCCCATTCGGCGAGCTCAGGGCAAGCCGGTTGGTCCGCCGCCAAACAAAAAGGCTGGATGCGTTTAGAGGGTAAGGACTATATCGTACAGGATGGCGATGTTATGGAGATTAGGCATGGCTAGACTTATTGGGTCTATAGGCTAATTCGCACGAATTAGCCTATAGACGGGGTAATGGAAATCCGTCATGGATAAGGGCTCCAGCCAACTATTTTTTCGGAAACAGAATAATCCGGCTCCAGCAGCCGGATTTTCTTCGCCCTCGGCACGCCGCTCCGACCTAATAGGTCGGAGACCGATTATAGGATAGTCCAGCCGGCGCGCCTCCGGGATGTTCCGAAAAATTAGTTGTCCTCCGCCTTGTTAAATAAAGGAAAATTTTTAAATTAAAAAGACCCGCAAGGCTGTGATACAGCTAACCTTGCGGGTCTCACCGGGTTGGAGGCGGTTTAGGCGACTTGCCGGGTCGATTCGTCTTCGTCGAGAAGGCTCTTCACGTCCTCGACGCTCTTGAAATCGGTCACCAGAGTCGTCCAGCCTTCGAGTTCGGAAAGGGTGATCAACACCCTCTTGCCGAGCTTCTCTTCGATGTACGGCGGATACTCTCGATCCTTGGGCTTGCGGAACGTCATCGTCACCGGCCTCGACCTGTTGTCCTTGTCACCGGCGTCGCGGCCACCACAAAGTAGCACTTCCAGCGCGCCAAACATGAGCTTCTTCATCTGAAACCTCCAAAAAAAGTTCTGCCTGTATTATAGACTAGAACTGTTATTCTGTCAAGCGCCATTCTTACGGCCTAATTCGTGCAAATATGTCCTACGTCTTATGGTCTAATTCCCGCCAGAGGCGGGCAAGCGTACGAATGGGCGAATAAGGAGGGGATAGTGGAATTTCGACTTTACGAAGTTTCGATTATAATGAATACATGCCCAAAGAAGTTTCACCAGAACATTTAGCGATCGAACAGGATATCGCGGCTATATCGGCCGATCTTAAAGCCCGCCGCGGCGGGCAAGCTCGCAAAAACGCGGAGCAAGGAATATCAAAAGAAGATATGAAGTCCGCCGTGAGCACGAGGATTGAAAGTTCACCCGCCCCTGGCGCTAGTTCGTCCTCACAAAGCTCGGCCTCCACGCTTCCTTCATACACTCAAAACGCTCCGGAAGAGGTGCGTCTCAAAATAGAGAAGCTTATTGATCTCGCCTGGCATAAAGGAATCTGGCGGGCGGTTCAGGAAGCTAAGAACAGCGACCCGCTGACCTTGGACGCGTTGCACGACGCGTTAACGGATAAGATCTACGAAGAATTCAAAAAGCGGGGATTACTATGAATAGTCGAAAGTTCGTAAAGTCAAAAGTCCTTAAAGCACATTAATGTATAACGCACTTTTAATTTCTTTCGGAATTCCGCTGGTAGTTTTTCTGATCGGAATCGGCGTAGCCGTGGCGGTTAAAAATCACCGGAAAAGATTTCTTGGAGTTTTAAATTTAAAACCCCTGATTGTCACGCTACGTCAGAAAACCGATGGTGATAAAAAAGATCCACTCGCTGAAATCAGCCTTTCCAGTCAGCTTTTTAGTTTACTGACCAACCTCAAAAATCCCTTCTCACTCGAACTTGCCGTGCATAATGTTGGCGAAGACATTCATTTTTATATTTCCGTGCCGGAAGATTCGATCGATTCGGTGAGCCGTCAAATTCAAGGACTATGGTCCGAGGCGGATGTGCGGAAAGCGGGGGATTACACTATTTTTAATTCCGGCGGAGTGGCCCGCGTGGCATTTTTAAAACAAAAGAATCATTACGCTCTTCCGGTCCGGACTTATACTGAAGCTGGTCTGGACACCTTTTTAACTATCCTGAATAATTTTTCCAAGGTAGAGATGGTAGGGGAGGGTTTGGCTCTCCAGGTAGTGGCGAAACCGGCTCAATCCAGCACGGTAAAAAATATAGACAGGATGATCATGGGGCTTAAAAAAGGCGTGAAGTTATCCGATGCCTTGAATGGCAAAGTTTCACTGCCAACGCCGAAAAAAGATGAAGTAGCGCCACAAATCATTGTTGATGAAGAAGCAGTCAAAAATCTGATCTCCAAGATCTCTAAACCGCTTTTTGAGGTGAATGTGCGCCTAGTCGCGTCCGCTATGTCGGCTTATCGCTCAGAGGAACTTTTAAATAACTTAAGCGCCGCCTTTTCTCAGTTTACCGCCCCAAACCGGAATGAATTCAAGGTTAATGAACCGGCCAATCCTTCCAAGCTGATTTTTAAATATATATTCCGCCAGTTCGATTCCTCAGAATCGATGACTCTAGGCGCCGATGAATTAGCGAGCATATTTCATTTCCCAACTTCCACCACCGAAGTTCCGAAGGTTAAATGGCTTAAATCTAAAGAGGCCCCACCGCCAGCCGTCTTGCCGGAAAATGGCGTGGTGATCGGCGAAAGCCGCTTCCGAGGCGAAGTTAAAACCGTCAGAATAACCGACGAAGACCGCCGGCGCCATGTTTATATCATCGGTCAGACGGGTACCGGTAAATCCACCCTGCTTATCGAAATGGCCGCTTCCGATATCGCGGCTGGAAAAGGTTTGGCCGTCATCGATCCACACGGCGATCTGATTGATTCTATCCTTGCCCACATCCCAAAGAATCGGGTGGATGATGTGGTGGTATTTGATCCGGGTGATACCGACCGGCCACTTGGTTTGAATATGCTTGAGTACAACCCAGCGCGACCGGAGGAGAAAACTTTTATCGTCAACGAGATGCAGAGTATTTTCAATAGACTTTTCACCGCTGAAACCATGGGCCCGATGTTTGAACAGTACATGCGGAACGCGCTTTTGCTTTTAATGGATGACCCAAATGAAAAAGCGACCTTAATGGAAATTCCCCGCGTGTTTACCGATGCCGAATACCGGAAACGGCTGATCGCCAAGGCGAAAAATCCGGCGGTGATTGATTTCTGGGAAAAGGAAGCCGTGAAAGCCGGTGGTGATGCTTCGCTCGCGAATATGACGCCTTACATCACTTCGAAATTCAACAATTTCACATCCAACGACTACATCCGGCCAATCATTGGCCAGCCGGTGTCAGCCTTTAATTTCCGGAAGATCATGGATGAAGGCAAAATCCTTTTAGTTAATCTTTCGAAGGGCAAGATAGGGGATATCAACTCCAATCTTCTGGGCATGGTAATCGTTGGTAAAATTCTGATGGCCGCGCTGTCCCGCGTGGATCTGCCACAAGAGCAGAGAAAGGACTTTAACCTGTACATAGATGAGTTCCAGAATTTCACCACGGATTCTATTTCCACGATTCTTTCCGAGGCCCGGAAATATCGTCTGAACTTGATAATCGCGCACCAATTTATCGGCCAATTAAATGAAAAAATCCGGAACGCGGTGTTTGGCAACGTAGGGGCGCAGATAGTCTTCCGGGTAGGGGCCGAAGATGCTGATTTTCTCATAAAACAGTTCGAGCCGGTCTTTTCCAAGCAGGATCTGCTTAATATTGACAATTTTAATAGTTATGTTAAAATGCTCGTGAACGGTCAGACAACCAAGCCGTTCAACATAGCGCTATTGGCGCCTAATAAGGGAATCCCCGGTTTAAGCTCAAAATTAAAGGAATTATCGAGATTAAGATATGGTAAGCAAAGAGCGGAAGTAGAGGGGGATATCCTGGGGCGTTTAAGGGGCTAAGGCCCGCCGAAGGCGGACAGGTAGAGATAAAAATCGCGACCTTGTGTGAGGAAGCGGTTAAAAATATAGGAAGTTCTTTTCAAAACAAAAAACCCACGCCGATGGCTGGGTAAAGGAGGAAGGTATGATCACGTGCAGAGAGGCGCTGAGTACGCCTGGCTTCACTCACTGGTTGGTGAGAAACTTCGCGGACCACGCATCTCTGGATTACAGTAATCCAGCGGATGAGGAGAGGATCGTGAAGTGGTTCCTGGCGCGCGTTGCCTGCAGAGAAGCAGCTCCGCTGATGCGCCAGATGTACCGCGAAATGTTCCTCGGCGACATTGGGCTTTGCCTGTCGAATTCCATCCTGGGATCGGTCGAGAAGTATCTCGATCGTCTGGCGATCGAGAATCCGGAAGGCGCGGCCTACTACTGTGAGCGGGCCAAGCGCTGGCATGAGATCCCGCGCGAGATCCAGAGGCTGACGGAAGAGTACGCGCAGGCAGGCGGTGAAGGCCGCCGCGACCAGGCGAGTCTCGACCTCGCTTCCACTCAGCGCGACTGCGAACTTCGCAAGCGCGTGGGTCGCTTCCTTCCCCTCTGGCGTTCTGCCGAAGAGAAAGAGGTGATGCAGTACCCGTTCGGCGCACTGGAGAGTTCGATCCAGACGTTCAAGGTTGAGTTGAACAGGTTCGCCCAAATCGAACAGCAGATCCCGGCTCTTCAAAAGGAGCGTTGGGATCTCAAGCGTGAGTTCCTCACGGTCATGGATATCGTAAAGGAACTGCTTGTTGAGATTCGCATGGAGGTGAGCTCCAAGCTCATTGAAATGGTGAGCAGGGTTCGGGTCAAGAAGGACTGGCGGGATCGCTCGGTTGAGGAACTCGAAGTGGCGCAGAGCTATCTCGAGAAGATGCAGGCGGCGGGAGCGGAGTTCGGATTGGATTACCTGGCCGATATCGACAATGTGGTGGGTTTCCAGAAAAATCTGGATGACGCCATCTCCCGGAGCCTGTATGAAGATCTGAAGAAGCGGATGGTCGCGCAAAACAAGCAGCCGGCCTCCGTTGCTCTTCCGGCCGTCGAGAACCTGATCAATCAGGCGCTCGCCCGCACTCAGTTGGGATCCCTCCGGGATTACCAAGCTCGCGAGGCCGTGGTCAAAACGCTGCAGGATCTCCACAGAGATGGAGCCATCAGCGGAGCTCACAAGCTCTTGTTTCGACCCATGGCCCGATAGCAGCCCCTCCTCCAGCCCTAGCCGCCAACAGGCGGCAGGGCAGCCCCTAGACGACACACATCGTTTAGGGGTTTTTTTAATTCCGGTCTGAATTTTCAAGCTGATAAGCGTAGAAAATTAAGCCACCGGAATTAAACCCCACACTAATTTTGCAGATATATAAGAAGCGCTACGCGGGCGGCGAATAGCCGTGATCCCTAGCGTATCGCTGTTTTAATTTAGAAAAGACTTAAAGATATAAAAATTTAAATATTGAAAATGCAAAATTAGTGCGGGGTAATCTAGCTATACTTTTAATGATTTTATATAATTAATAATATGAAAGAAGTAATGCCTAAAATACACCCAGAAAAGCAGGAAGTCATTGTCCGCCATCCGGAGCCGATTAAAATACCCAAAAGATTCACGAAGCCGCCAGAAAAAAAGATGGCGCCAACGGTAGAGAAAAAAATGGAAAAAGACGCCCTGGATAAAGTCTTAGATATCCTAGAAGACGCGGAAAATAAGCTAATAAAAGAAGGTCCGGTGAAATTAGCGGGCAAAGGCTTGCGTAAAAGTTCGGAAGTTCTTGTTGAAAGGCCCATTAAAAATATTTTCAGTGGCGTATGGGAAGGAATAAAAAAGATGTTTTCTTCCACTGAGTCGGAAACGATGGCAATGCCTAAAGGATCGACGATCGAGACCGAAGCCGAGAATGTTTTAGATCTTTCACGCTCGGGAGCGACCAGAAAAGAATTGAAGGAGGAGGTAGGCAAGATAGAAAAGCAAGGGTTAACCACCAAAGAAAAGGAGGTGGTCGCGTTCAACCGGTTAAAGCAAAAGAAAGGTAAGTAGTTATTTATAAATAACCGATCTTCCGGAGCCAAAATTCGTTCTCCCACTCCCACCGAGTCAAACTCGGTTAGAGTTTGTGAGGTGAGCCGAGTCTGACTCGGCTACTATATTATAAATAGCCAATTTTTTGTAACCAAAAAACATTTTCCCATTCCCACAATTTCTTAGCCGCTAAAAATGCCTGAAAATCCTCCCGCCAATAAGGGAATTCTTTTAATTCCACGATACCTTTGAGTTCTGACCAATCATGGCCATCTTCCGGGCAAGCGGGAACTGTGCCGCGCCAAGCGGTCTTAATCTTGTCCTGGCCGCCCTTTGGCCGAAGAGTAGCCTTACAGCGCTGACAATCTTTTTGCTGATCAATGCGCAGGATCCAGCGAGTTTCCAGACCGGCAAACTCCGGTTCGCGCTTTAAGGCGTCCATATAGGCAGAGGTTTGGAGATTGTAATCGCGATAGATTGATTGCGATGTCTTAATATCCAACACGCCGAACTTACCACCAATCGTCGCCATCGCGTCGATCGTGCCGGAATACCGATGGGCAAAGTTAATGATCCGGCGCTCAACATGCGGCGCCTCAACTTTAATATCGTTATTCTTTAAAAAATTAATCGTGGCTTCAACGGCTGGAGCAATCTCCGGGGGTATGACAGGGGATTCACCAACCATGAATTTTTCCACGATTTCATGGACGAGCGTGCCTTCTTCGGCTGATTTTTTGGTTTTCGCTTCGGCTTCTTCAAAATTCTTCGCGGCGGCGTAATAGCGGTAAAGCGCTGGTTTGGATTTAATTTCTAAAATTTTAGTAACACGCGGGAGCCACTGACCATCAATTTCATATCCGGCCGCGGCTTTAAATTCTTCCGCTGTTTTGTAATACATGAGAATACTATAAAGTATGCCATGCCCGCCGACGAGCGGGAAGCTAGAATGATAACTTAATTTTAAATTTTTGAATTATAAATTTTAAATTAATTTTTAATGATTTAATTTTGAAATTGAATATTTAGTCATTAAATTAAAATTAAAAATTTAGCATTTAAAATTATTAAAGATAGAGATGAATTAGTAATTCTTGATTCTGCGCTTACAGGAGAGTACAATCGAGACAGTTATTTGAAGGTGGCAAATGGCTCTAAAGGGCGATGAAGTCGCGTATCTGATAGCTGATTTGAGAAAACAAAGAGAAGAGCTGGCGCTACAAGATTTTCACTATAAGATTGGCTGGAATGAAGCTGATCTTTATGATCTCTTCAAGCAGTTCGAGGATACAATTATGCAAGTGGCTTACAGCGAATTATTTACGCTGACACCGGGCCGGTTGCCATTTTTGGTGGTCTTTCCGCCATCTAGCGCGGCAAACGAAGACAAGCTCAAGGAGCGTCTGGCTATGCTTGGTTTTTCGGCAACAATGAATCAGATTCAGGTTAAGTTGTCTCAGATTGAAGACATAGAAAAAGAGGGGAGTTATCCTTATATAATTTTTGATGTTGACCCGGGATATCTCATGAAAGACACGCGCTATTCCGCGGTTGTTCTTCAACAAATGAAACCGGTTCGTAGGCGGCTAACATTCTTTGAAGCAGTTTCGATGGCGCCTAAAATCAAGGTGAACTTTCAAATCGTGATAACTGGAGCTCGTTACATAGACGAAGACACCTCTCCGGCAATTGATTTTGCCATGTCAAAAGCGGCGCCAATCATTAACCACTTCGATCTGAACAATACTAGCGCCCGCATCGGAATACCTTCTTGCGTGGAACCAGAGGTTTATAAATCCAAAACTGCCGTCTATTAACTGCCCCAATGGGCAGTTTTTATTTGCTTGCCAGGAAGTGAAAATTCGACTGTTTTGGACTCATTTCCGGATGGTCGAATTTCTACTTCCTGGCTTGAATCCCGATGTAAACCAGAGTAAGATTATCTTTATCCGTTCCTTGAAAATAAAGGAGAAACATATGAAGGAAGAGAAAATCATCTCTTTCGGCGAGTATTTGGATCGCGTTAAAAAGGATCCGCAAATCGTTACGACGGCGCATCAGCTAATCTATAACGCCATTATGAAGAAGGGTGTCGAGAAGGTGTTCGGAGAGCTTTACGGCATAGATTCGGTGATTGAAGAGGTCGTGGACTACTTCGGCAAGGCTAGTTTGGGTGGCGGACGATCGAAACGATTCTTGTTCTTGCTTGGCCCTCCGAGTTCTGGAAAGAGCACGATCGCGCGAGCGATTGCCTGGGCTATTGATGATGAGCCAATCTATTGCATTGAAGGCTGTCCAATCCGTGATCAGCCTATTTATCTTTTGAAGCGGCGTGATCGTTTGGCGCTGGCCAAAGAACTTGGCATCTATCTCCCAGAAGGGGATATCTGCCCGGTTTGCCGGAAGCGGCTAAAAACCGAGTTCGACTATGATTACACGAAGTTCAAGGTTAAGATCGATAAAATTTCTGTCCGATCGTTCAATGGTTTTGCCTCGGTAGATCCCACGGATCCGATGTCATTTGATAAAGCGCGGCTGATCGGTTCGGTAACTCTTGGCGAAAAAGAAGGTAATCCGGACAACTTTGAGTTGGACGGCGCGATTCTTCGCGGTAATCGTGGCGCGCTTGAATTAGTGGAAATCTTAAAGAATCTGACTGAAGCTCTGTACGTTCTTATCGAAGCAACCCAGAGTAAGACTATCGAATCTCCCGCGGGCCGCACTGAAAAGATCTATGTCGATCTCGCGATCATCAGCCATTCCAATGAAGCGGAGTGGGTAAAGTTTTATTCCGATAAAAAGAACGAAGCCCTGCTGGATCGCATGCACGTGATCAATGTGCCGCATAATATCCGGCTCGACGATCAGATTAGAGTTCTGAAGGGTATGAGTATCGCGACACCACGCCAGAGCCTTAATTATCATGTTAATCCGCTTAGTCTTAAGTTGGTCGCGGCCTTTACGGTCATGACGCGCTTACAGATTGGCGGTGAAACTGATGCTGATGAAGCGTTAGCGCGGATGCTGGCCTACAACGGCTTGATTGCCGAAGGGTCGGATGCAACACCCGCGACGCTGATGAAGCAATATCCTCGCGATGGCTGGCAAGGCATTTCTAACCGGGATGGCGCGGAAATCTTGGAAATGTCCCTGTCTATGAAACAGTCGGATAAAGAGATGTGCATTGATCCGATCTCTGTCCTGGATGCAATTGATAAGTTCATCTCACAAGACACGAATAAGAAATTTTCAGTTAAAGAAAAGGCTAATTGGCCGCCTCTTGCTACCATCCTCAAAAAGGACTTTGCGCGGGAAGCCGCCAAGCAATTCTGCACGATCGCTGAAGAATCTACCCAGCTTTGCACCGATACTTTTGAAAAGTATCTGGAAGCTATCCGTAATTTGCTGAATCGCGTTGAGCTGAATGATCAGCAAAAAGACCTGGTAACTTATGTCGAGAACGGCTGGCGCGATAAAAGTGACGACGAAAAAAACGATAAACGCTCTGATATCAGTCGCCATATCCACTCATTCACGGAAGCCTCCGAGGATATGAAAACCGGTGTTTATAACTATATCAACAGCACCGTCATTATTGATGTCATCAGCCGGCTCCTCTTGAGCGAGCAGGAGCTGACCAGTTTAGATAAACAGAACGACTGGCTCAATCTGGATCAGTTCGTAAAAGAAAAGTTCGAAAAGCTGAACTATTGTCCGAAGTGCCTGCGCCGAGTAGCGCATTGGCTCAAGGATAATCAGAAGTTTCCTTAATTATATAACCCCGATTTACATCGGGGTTATTTTTGTTAAGATTATGGCAGTCTTTTCATAACTAAATAAGAGGTGCTAAATGACTCTCAAAGACAGCCGTAACGACAAAGTTACGCCGCAAACAAGCTGGGATATTCATCGCCATCAGTCCAAATTAAGACGCGCGCTACGTGAACAGATCGAGGAGATCATTCTAAGCCAACCGGTGATAACTGGTAATCCCGATAAAGTCATTCAGATACCAGTCCGATCGTTACAAGAATTTACTTTTCAATTCAAAGACGGCGGGGGAGCGGGTAAGTTCGTGGAAGGCATTCCCAAAAAAGCCGGCACTAAGGCTGGTCAGGAAATGATCGAAGCGGACATTCGTCTACAACTCGCGATCGAACTGATGATGGAAGATCTGGAGATCCTCGACTTATTCCGCGCTATTGAAGAGGGAGAGCGGGTCCCTAGAAGCCGCACACGGCCATGGGGAAAGAAACATTATGGTAACCGGGCTCGTCTGATGAAGCGGGAAACCGTAAAAAATAAATTGGCCAGAGTACGAGCGACCAAGTCTCAATCCAAGGCATTCAAAGCGGAAGATAGCCGTTATCGGCACTTCAAAGAAACACCAGACGGCGATTACCGCGCGGTGATATTCTATATTATGGATATTTCGGGCTCCATGGATGGCCGAAAACTCTATCTTTGCCGGGCGCTTAATTACTGCATTAACCAGTATCTCAGGCAGATATATAGCGAAGTGCAGGCGCGATTTATCGTCCATGAAGCGAAGGCCGAAGAAAAGACTGAGGAAGAATTTTTCCGGACAAAATCGAATGGCGGCACGCAACTATCCACCGGGACCGAAGAAGCCCTAAAAATCATCGATCGGGATTATTCTAATGGGGATTGGGACATTTATGCCTGGCATGCCACGGATGGCGATAATTCTTCGCAAGATAACCCCATGTTCGCGAAAGAACTTGGTAAACTATCAGAAAAAGCCCGCGCTATCATGCTTTGTGAAACTGATACATCGATCGGATCGGCTAGTCAGTCGGATGCCCTGAAAGAACTGCGCGAAAAGGTTAACAACTTTTTTGTGTTCTTATTGGACCGGAAAGAAGGCATCCGCGACACCTTAAAAGGTATGCTGGAAGTCCTTAAAGAAAGGAGCGGGGTCAATGAAAGATAATGAATTCAAGAAGCTCGATAAATGGATCATTAAGATCGAAGATCGGGCCAGGGAATTCGGGCTTAAATTCCGCGCCCAAAACTTCACGGTATGCAGCGCGGAAAAAATGTTGGAGAAAGAAGCCCAGCTCGGCGGCTACGATCTTTATTCGCATTGGAGCTTTGGTAAACGATTTGCGAAGAGCAAGACGCTTTACACGTATAAGTATCACTTCTTACCATATGAAATGGTCATTAATACTGATCCTTGCGATGCCTGCTTGTTAGACAGCAATCCGCTGACATACAACCTGCTGGTTGCCGCGCATGTCTATGGGCACAACGATTTTTTCTGCAATAATCTGATGTTTAAGGATACGGAGCCAAAATACATTCAGATGTATCTCCGTGAAGGCGGCCGAAGGATCGAGGAATATATCCGGAACCCCAGGATCGGGCTCGAGAACGTGGAGAGCTTGCTGGACGCGGCTCACGCAGTTTGGATGATTAATGACTCGGCCGGAAGGAGTTTCTTGGACTTCGTGCTTCGTGATTTTGAGCATCTTAGCGATTATGAACGGGATATTTTAAAAACCGTTGATACCTGGTCCAGGCATGTCCGCGGGAATATGAAAACCAAAGTCATGAACGAAGGGTGGGCGACTTACTGGCACTGGAAGATCGTCGAAAGCTTTTCCAGCGAGATCAAGAGCGAATTCGGTCCGTCAGCCTATGTTGATGAGATGCTGGAGATGCATAGAGGGGTCGTCAGGCTTCCCAATAATCTCAAAAGCCTTAATCCATACCGGGTTGGGCTTCTCACTTGGGAAAAGATCTGGAATGATCTTATGTGGAATCAAAAATTTTCGCCCGTGGATTTTTTCAACATCCGGGCCGGAAAAACGGATGTTGAGTTCATCTCGGAACATTTCCGCGGTGAACCACTGATCTACGAGAAATTCTTAAAACCGATCCTCAAGGCTAACGGAGTTAGTCAAAAGATTGATGTTGCCGGCGAAACAGAAAAATACCGTAAAATGATTATTGGATCCTGCGGAGAAATTCTGATCCCGAGATTCAATTTCTACATTGATAAAACACCTTCCGGAAGATCACTCATGCTGATTCATGTTTTTGATGGCAGAGAGTTGGAAAGGGGAGTAATACTCCATAATACCGTTAAATTGATCCATCGTATTTGGCCAGGGGAAATTATTCTCAAAACCGTTGGATCCGAAAAAGGCGGTAAAAAGAACATCGCGCTGGTCTGGCGCAATGGAGAATTCCAGAAAATTGAAATGCCGGCGAGTTAGATAACGGCCGCGTAGCCCTAGGGGAGCGCGGCCTTTTAATTTTCCTACGGAAAATTACCCCGCCATAGGCGGTGGTTTCTCCTTATGTACCTGTCGCACAAGATATATTTTGCGACATATGTCATAGGGATGTTCGGGAGTACTAAAAAGACCCCTTCTCAGGGGCCTCTTTAGTTAACTTACGGAGTCTGCTGACCTTCCTTGTATCGCTTGATGGCTTGTACTACCTGGGAGTCGTCTACTAGATTCTCCACGAAAATTATGTGATCTTTGTTAATTTTCATTAAGTCATCCGGACGATGTAATTCCACGGTGCCAAGCTTCACCAGGCTCAACTGCTGGGTCGGCTGAGGGGTCTTTTGGCCCTGAACCGGCTGCAATACCTGATTAACCTGCAGATAGTAGATATCGGTCAATCTTGGGAAATTCGAGTTCAGATCGGATAATTTACCGAAATAAACCTGTCCATTAGACAAGAATACCGCCTGGAAACTGGATCCTGAACCGAGTATCGGTAAGGAAAAACCATTCTGCCAGAGATAACCGCCTAAGGCGACCAAGAACACTACCGCAAGCAATAAAACGACCCAGAAAACCTTTTTTGAAGACTTTGCTGATGATTCCATTGTAAAATATTAATTCAAAAAGCCGACCTTTTATTAAGTTTGTACCACTTAATTATATTACTCTGGCGCAAGCCGTCAAATCGGCCGTGTGAATAAGTTTATTGTTTTCTCTGAGCGAAGCTCAGTCAGAAACAATAAACCCCGCCTTTTTGCGCGCAGCGAAAAGGGAGGGGTAAATTCATTATATTAGCGTTAAAATCTCAGCTCCATCATCTGTTATAACCACCGTATGTTCAAAGTGGGCCGACAAGCTGCCGTCTTCCGTGGAATAACTGTCATCGTCATTCATAACTATCTCGGATGTTCCGGCGCTGACCATCGGCTCGATCGCAAGAACCATTCCAGCTTTCAATTCTAATCCCTTGCCTCTTTCTCCTTCATTAAAGACGCTCGGATCTTCGTGAAGTTCACGGCCAACGCCATGGCCGGTCAAGCCCTCAACCACCTTAAATCCAGCTTTTTTTACAGTAGAGCTGATAGCCCAACCGATATCGCCAAGGTGATTGCCCGGCTTAACCTGTTTAATACCCTCAAAAAGGGCTTTTTCGGTCGTTTTAAGCAGCTTTTGGGCTGTATTAGTAGTTTCACCAATACCTATCGTCCAGGCCGCGTCAGCGTAAAATCCTTCATAAATCACCCCAAAATCTAGCTTGAGTAAATCCCCGCTTTTTAATTTATAATTTATCGGCACACCATGGACAACGACATCATTTAAAGATGTACAAATAGTGCATGGATATGGTTTTTCCGCGCCGTATGGTTTGTATCCCAGGAAAGCTGGCCGGCCACCTTCTTTGGTAATCAATTTCTTGGCGAGAGCATCCAGGGTCTTTAAGCTGACGCCTTCTTTCGCTTCGGCTAACACAACCTTGGCGACTTTCGCCAAAATCTGCCCAGCCGCTCTGATTTTAGCTATTTCGTCTTTGGTTTTTATGAGGACAGACATATAAAGTTATGGGGAATTTTAAATTTCCAATTTTAAATTTTAATTGAATGAATAAATTACAAAATTTGAGATTTAATCATTGAAAATTAATTTAAAATTTATAATTAAAAATTGAAAATTATCTGTTTAGTAGTTTAATTACTTTCTTATGTACTTCGTACGGAGCCGGTTCGCCGTCGATTTCGTTAACTTTGTATCCCCGCTTTTTTATTTCGGAAATGATCGGCGCCGTGCGCTTTTCGTACTCTATAAGCCGAGCCTTGATAACCTCCGGATCATCTAATGTCCGCTTCCGTAAATGCCCGCCGCAAACTGGGCAGGTCGTGTGGTGATGAGTTGTGTCATTGTACATTATCACCGTCCCGCATGCCGAGCAGATCTTTCGGTTGCTATTGCGCTGAATCGAGCTGGCTGACTTAACCTTAAGTAAGATCACGGAAATATTTTTCTTCCCATAAACATTTTCAAGAAACGCGATCAGGCCACCAGTCGAAGACTTTGGAGAAGTTTTTTCTCCGGAATCCGGGTCATACATGCTCCCGAAAGCCTCATAGAGCGTCCTTGGCGAACCGCTATAAACCACGCTAAAACCCGCCTTAGCTATCTCCCCTGTCTTTTCTTTAACGATTTTCAAAACCCAGGTTGGTGAAAGTAATTTACCGGTATCAAATAATTTCGCTTCTTTTTTAATTTCCGGATTTTTTTGCTTGTCTTCGTCATGAACTATTAACTCCAGAAATTTCCCGGTATCAAAATGGATCAAGCCTTTGGCGGCTGATAGCAAATTCGCCTGTGTCCCCTTCCCTGCCCCAGGAGCTCCGTAGATTATGACCGCTTTCTTCATAAAAAAATTCTAACGTTTTAAAATTAAAAATACCAGCTATAAGCTGGTATTACGAAATTAGACTAATCGATGGTTCTCACGGTGGCTGACTTGAAAAGCCAACCAGAAAACACATAGATCTTGACGCGCTTTCCCGCGGGGTTGATAGCATCAGCGGTAAACCGAACGACATCCTCTTTGCTCCCGCCTTTTAAAGGTACAAACCAGACATCTCGATCTAATATCTTGATATTAGTGAAACCGAAATTATCAAGCGCCTTAACAGCCACGCTCTCATCTACAAAAATTCCGGTCGGGAAAATGAACAGTACGAAGAAAATCAGCGTGATAAGCAAGTAAAACCACCCGACTCTTTTTTCGGACATAACACCCCCCTATCAAGGAACACACTAAATACTAACAAAATATCTTAAGGTTGTCAATAACGCTATCTTAGACTCCGTCGTATTCGCGGAGAGCTAGCTGGGCGTCAATCTGCTTCATCGTTTCTAAGACTACTGAAACCACGATCAACAAAGCCGTGCCACCGATGGCGAGAGTTTGAACACCGGTTAAGTATTGCGTAATCGTCGGCAAGACCGCGATAAGACCCAAGAAAAGCGCGCCGAACAGAGTGATCCTGTGAGTCAGTTTCGATAAGAAATCCGCCGTCGGCTCACCGGGACGAATACCCGGCACGAACCCACCGCCTTGCTGAAGATTCTTAGAAATTGCTTTTGGATCAAAGGAGATTGAAGTGTAGAAGTAGGTAAAAACCACAACCAATCCAAAATAAACCAGTCCGTAAACCAGCTGATTACCCAGGAAGTTGGTCACGATGGTTTGCAAGCGGACGGAAAGATCCACGTTAAAAAGCGCTACGATCTGGCTGGCGAACTGCGGGAATAGTAATAGCGAAATCGCGAAGATGATCGGAATCACACCGGCCTGATTGATCTTCAACGGAAGATAGCTGGCCACACCACCGAAGACACGATTACCACGAATACGCTTAGCATAAGAAACCGGCACCTTGCGCTCGCCTTCGTTAATAAAGACTACGCCAGCGATGATCGCTAACGCTAACGCCAAGAAAGCTATGTAAATCGGTATTTGAGACGGGGTGTAGCTCAAAAACAAATTACGAACCGCCGATGGAACTCCTTGGACGATGCCCGCGAAAATAATAAGTGAAATACCGCTACCGAGTTTTTGCTCGTTGATCAGCTCACCGATCCAGGTCAGGATCATACTGCCAGTCGCGATGATTAAAACATTGTGAAGTAATTCAAAATTACTCAAGGTAGTCACGATCTGCTGGCTCTTCAAAAGATTTAAAAAGGCGTAAGACTGCAAGGCCGCGAGCGGAACAGTCAGGTAGCGGGAATACCGATTAAACTTTGCCCGGCCGGCCGAGCCTTCTTCTTGGTACATCTGCTTCAAAGAAGGAAAGATCATCGTCAAAAGCTGCATGATGATCGAAGCCGTGATGTATGGGCCGACACCCAACATCATGATCGAAAGGTTGCTCAAACCGCCGCCGGAGAACAAATTAAAAAAACCGAAGATTTGGCTGGAGTTCAAAAAAGCCGCTAAACGGACAGAGTCGATACCCGGGATCGGAATCGCGGCCAGTAAACGAAAAGCCACTAGACCGAGAGCGATCAGGAGGACCTTATTCCGGATTTCTTTTACTTTAAAAAGCTGTGCGAGCTTATTCATGAGTAATGTCTAAGTTTACTCTACTTTACCACCAGCGGCGATAATTTTCTTTTTGGCCGACTCGGAAACCGGCAAACCCTTCACGGTAACGGCTTTTTTGATCTCTCCGCCACCCAATATTTTAAACTTCGCGCCCAAAATTTCCTGGCTAATAATGCCGTCCACGGCCCTTTTTTCCAGATCATTCACATTCAAAACATCCAGTTTATCCGACTTCGGTTTATTTTTGTGACCGCGTAACTTCGGCAAACGCCTAATTAATTCACGTATGGCCGGACGGATCCTGTGACCGGAACGAGAACGCTGACCCTTCTGACCGCGGCCGGAAGTATGGCCTCGTTTACCGCCGCGGGCTACTCTCGGGGCTGCCTCCTTTAACGGATTATTTCGTTTTAATGTATGAAGCTGCATATATTTATTTGATCGTGATCTTATTTCTCTTCTCTTTTAATTGTTTCAAGGCTTCCATCGTCGCCATCGCGTTGGTCAGCTTATTCGGCGTACGGCCAAGACACTTCGCCGTCGCGTCTTTAATACCGGCCAACAACAAGACAGCTCGGACAGCGCCACCAGCCTTCAAACCATGACCGACGATCGCTGGCTTAATGACAACCTCCGCGGCGCTGAATTTCGCGTATACCTGATGAGGAATAGTGCGTCCTTTCAACTGCAGTGAAATGATGTTTTTCATGGCGTTATTTTTCGCTTTAGCCACGGACATAGCCACATCGGCCCCTTTGCCGATACCCACGCCAACCCTCCCCTTCTCGTCACCAAGAATGATTGTTACCCGAAAACGCATACGCTTACCGCCGGCGACAACGCGAGTAACACGGCGAAGATCCAGTACCTTCTCCTTGAATCCGGTATCCTCTTTTTTAAACCGGCTAAACTTATTAAATTTTCTATCTCTCTGTTGTTCCATGTTTTTATATCTTTAAACCGGCTTCACGCGCGGCTTCAGCGATAGCTTTCACCCGACCATGATAGCGGTAAAATGACCGATTGAAAACTGCCGCCTTAACTCCAAGCTTTTTAGCCTTTTCAGCGATCGCCGCGCCAAGCTTCTTGGCAGAGTCGCTCTTTTTGCCCTTTTCTCCTTTGGTAGAAGCCGCGGCGAGAGTGTGGCCCTTGCTGTCATCGATCAGTTGAACATAGGTGAACTTATTGCTGCGGAATACGGATAAACGAGGACGTTCGGTGGTGCCAAAAATCTTCGCCCGGCTGCGCGCCTGCCTCAAAGTTCTATTTAAGCTTTTTTTATTTTTCTTTTGCATATTTATTTAGCAGCTCCGGCGGCAGTTCCCGCGCCAGCGACTTTCTTACCGGCCTTGCGGCGCACAACTTCGCCGCGATAACGGATGCCCTTGCCTTGGTATGGTTCCGGTTCTTTAACCTTACGGATCTGCGCGGCAACTTGACCAACTAAGGCGCGATCAATACCGGAGACCTTAATAGAGCTCTTCTCAACGACGATCTTGATACCGGCCGGAGTAGTGTACTTTACCGGGTGAGAGAAGCCAACATTCAACACTAGATTGTTACCATCCAGCGAAGCCTTAAATCCGATACCTTCGATATCCAAGGTTTTTGTAAAACCTTTACTGACACCTTCAATAGCATTTTTAATCAAAGCGGCCATCGTGCCCCAGTTGGAGCGGCCGTATTTATTGGTGGACTCAGTGGTAACCGCTAACTCTTTTTCCTTTATCTCTATTTTAGTGTGCTCCAAAACCGGAATTGATAAAGAACCTTCCTTGCCTTTGAAATCCAAAACCGCGACGTCGTCTTTCTGGCCTAACTTGACCTCGACGCCTTCCGGAATAACTATTGGTTTTTTACCGATTTTAGACATAGTTTTGTTTTATTGAACTACCAAATTTCGAATAATAGTTGACCACCGACTTTATCTTTGCGGGCCTGCAAATTAGACATCACTCCTTTTGGCGTGGAAAGCGCGGAAATACCATACCCCTGACGGACGGCTTTCAGGTCTTTATAGCCCAAGTAAATGCGGCGGGAAGGCTTACTGATAAATCGGACACCGCCGATGGCGCCTTGGCCCTTATCGTCGTATTTCAGCTTGATCTCAATAACCCTCTTTGGCATGCGGCCCTTCTTGGACACATTTTCCACAAAGTTATATTTACCCAATAATTCAGCCACGGCAAAATCCATGTTGGAAAATGGCAATTTCAACATTTCCTTCCGAGCCTTCTGGGCATTCCTTAATTTTGTGAGTAAATCAGTATACATGTGTTTGTTTTACCAGGAAGATTTCTTAACACCCGGAATTTCACCACGACCGGCTAACTCGCGGAAGCAAATACGGCAGATTCCGAACACTCGCATAAAACCGCGTTTCCGGCCGCAACGAAAACATCTCCGGACAATCCGGCTAGAAAACTTCGGTTTCTTTTGTGAGCGCGCTATGACGGAATCTTTTGCCATATGTTTATTTATAGTGAGTTTATCGAACTATTTCTTAGACTCTTCCTTTTGGAAAGGAATTCCTAATTCTTTATATAATTCGACGGCTTCTTTGTGATCCCGGCCACGCTTCGGAACTATAGTGATCTCCATGCCGAAAGTAACCTTGGAATGCTCTGGGTTAATTTCCGGAAAGACCACGTGATCCTTTATCCCGAAATTCAAATTGCCACCTTTGTCGATATTGCGCGGGTTGATGCCACGGAAATCACGAACGCGAGGCAAAGCGACGCGAACCACTTTTTCCAGGAATTTCTGCATGCGAGTACGACGTAATGTGGCTTTCAAACCAACAACCGTGCCGGCGCGAAGTTTGAATCCGGAAATAGACTCGGTAGCCGGACGGCCCGCCGGTCTCTGGCCAACGATCGCCGAAAACTCTTTGATGACTTCCGGCAAAACCTTGTCGGAAAAATTTGGCTGTGTGGAAAGTTTGCCAATGCCGGTATTGACCACGATCTTTTCCAACTCTTTAAATTTACTTACAGCTTTAGTCATTGTTTTAAATTATTGCTTTGCAGCTACGGCAAATCCGACGTTTAGCGGTGGCATCGATCTGGAAACCAACCCGAACTGGCTCTTTACAGCTAGGACATACTAACATAACTTTTGAAGCATTTAAAGGCCGCGGGAGGCTGACGATCTCGCCTTTTTCACCCTGTTTTTTCGGGCGCATGTGCTTTTTTACCATATTCAAACCATCCACCAATACCCTGCTTTCGGCGGTGTCCACGTTTAATACCTTGCCGTTCTTTCCACGGTCTTTTCCTACCATAACTTGAACTGTGTCGCCCTTGTGAATTTTCATATATTTATACGAGTTCCTCTGCTAATGAGGCAATGCTCTCAAAGCCTTTTTCTTTAACTTCTCTTGGAATCGGCCCGAAAACACGGGTACCCTTCGGCTCGTTTTTTTCGTCAATCAATACGACCGCGTTTTCATCGAAGCGAACATAAGAACCATCCGACCGGCGCATAGCTTGGCGCTGGCGAACCACCAAGACCCTTACAATATCTTTTTTCTTGACCGGCTTTCTCGGCTCGGCAGTCTGCACGGAAGCAACGACAATTTCCCCTACTCTAGCATAACGCTTCTTGGAACCTCCAAGAACCCTAAAACAGCGAACGGTTTTCGCTCCGCTGTTGTCCGCTACTTTTAAAATGGATCGTTCTTGAATCATATATTTGTTTTATTTATAGTGAGCTTGTTTGGTTTATTAAATAAGTCGAACTATTCGGCGTCCTGCAAAGTTACCGGAACTTCCGCGACCGGATTCGTCGACACGATCTTGCCGATCACAACCCACCGCTTGTCGCGGGAGATCGGACGAGTTTCCTGAATAGTGACTTGGTCGCCAGTTTTATATTCCCCTTTCTCATCGTGAGCCTTTAAGCGGGTTGAAAGCTTGTAATATTTTAAATATTTTGGGTGTTTGCGGGTGTGATCAACTTGAACTACCACGGTTTTTCTCATTTTGTCGGAAACGACAACGCCGCTCAACTTCCGGCCCATTTTCGGTTTTTCCTGAACTGGTTTATTCATAGACATTATTTAGTTCCCATATTATTCAATAAAGTAAGCATTTGCGCAATGTCCTTCTTGACCGAGCGGATCTCGCGGACATTCTTAACCTTTCCCGAAGCAAGGTCGGTTTTTAAGGTCCAAAGCTTATCCTTCAGCTCTAAAACGCTCTTTCTGAGAGCTTCCGGCTGCTGAGTCTTCAATTGAGCGAATTCTTTCTTTTTCATATTATTTAGTAACCATCCTGGTTCTTACTGGTAACTTGAAGCCAGCCAATCGCAAAGCTTCTTTAGCGACTTCCGGTTTTACACCGTCCATTTCAAATAAAATGCGGCCTGGTTTAACCGGAAAAACATAGTGATCCACTGGGCCTTTTCCGCCACCCATGGTGAGTTCCGGAGGACGCTTAGTGATCGGTTTATCGGGGAAAATGCGGATCCAAAGCTTGCCTTCGCGCTTAATGAAGTTGCTGATGGTCTTTCGAGCGGACTCGATCTGCCGGGAGTTAACCCAAGCGGCGCTTTCGGCTTTCAAGCCATAAGAACCGTACTCCAGCTTGGTGCCGCGGGTTTCCACGGTACGGCTCAAAGAACGTCCCTTGTGCCACTTTCTATGTTTTACTTTCTTTGGTACTAACATATATTTGTTTATTTGCTCCTGGGGCCCCCTTCCGAAACTTTTCCTCCGAAGGAGGATCCGCCTCCGGCGGAAAAGACCATACCTTTGAATATCCAAACTTTGACGCCAACCGTGCCGTAGGTGTTAAAAGCGGTGGCTTCACCATAGTCGATATTCGCGCGAAGAGTCGACAAGGGAAGCTTGCCCTTCGCCAGCCATTCCCGGCGGGAAATTTCCGCGCCATCTAAGCGGCCGGAAAGCCTTATTTTCGCGCCCTTAACTTCACGGTTCTGCATTGCCATCTCCAGATACTTTTTCATCGTCCGGCGCATCGGTAAACGCTTCTCCAAGTCCCAAGCGGCCAATTGAGCCACATACTGGGCGGAAACATCGGTGCGCTTCAACTCTTCGATATTCAAACTCAAAGAAACTTTCGGCACGGCTACACCGCGCTTTTTAAGCATCTTTTTGAGAGATTCATTGATTGCTTTGGAAAGCTCCTCGATACCCTTACCGCCACGGCCGATGATCAAACCCGGCTTCGCGGCCTTAATGAACACTTTAAAAGAATTATCCGTGCCGCGCTCGATCTCGATCTTCACGATACCGGACAAAGCGATCTTGGCCTTGACGATCTTGCGGATCAAAACATCCTCCTGGAGCTGATCCTTGAAGTTTTTCTTTTTCGGGAACCATCGTGAACTCCAATTACCGATGATGCCTAAGCGGAATGAATCTGGTCTAATTTTATTTCCCATGGTCGTAGTTTAATATATTAAATGTTTTAAGCGCTCTTGCGTTGGAACATTTTCTTAAAGAAACCGCCCTTTTCCCGCGCCTTATTTGCCTGGGATTCCTCTCCGGGCATTTTTGGCTTCTTGATTTCGGTAGATTTCTTAGTAGTGGATTTTTTAGCTTTCGGCACGAACACAAACCGTTCCTTTCTTGAGGTGGACTCAGCTAAAGTAATGGTGACATGGCTCATCTTTTTCAGGAGCGGAGTAGCTCGGCCTTGGGCGCGAGGCAAAAATCTCTTCAAAACTGGGCCCTGATCAACCCGGATTTCCGAAATAACCAAGGTCTTTGGATCCATTTTCTGATTGTTTTTCGCGTTGGCGATAGCGGAACGCAATAACTTTAAAAGAGGCTTGGCGGAACGCTGAACACGCATCATCAGCTGAGCCTCGGCTTCCTGGACGGACAACCCGCGTAAAGTACCCGCGACTAGGCGGACTTTTCTAGGCGCTATGTGGAGATAGCGCAGAATAGCTGTTTGAGTTTTTACGTTGGTCGTATCCATATAATTGCTTTATTTTTTGCCGGCTACCGGAGCGGTTTTCGCGGCCTGAGCCTTGGTGACCTCTGCCTGAGCCTGCGCGGTCTCCAATTCACGCTGCATCTTACCGCCGTGTTTGGTGAACTTACGGGTCAGTGAAAATTCTCCAAGACGATGTCCGACCATCTCTTCCTTGATCAAAACTTCATTGAAAACTTTGCCGTTGTGGACGCCAAATTTATAACCCACCATCTCAGGTGAGATTTCGGAAGCGCGAGACCAAGTTTTAATAACCGTGTTAGAACCAGACGGTAATTTAGATATCTTTTTGAGTAATTTTGGGTCAACGAATGGCCCTTTTTTTGCTGAGCGTGACATATTTTTATTTTTATTTATAGTGAGCCCGTCGAACTATCTGACTTTCGGACGGCGCTGTAAAATAAACTTGGTCGACCACTTCTTGTGATGACGAGTCTTATGACCGCCGGTAACTTTACCCCAGATGGTCTTCGGACGCTTCGTGCCACGAGGCTGCGCGCCTTCACCGCCACCGTACGGATGGTCTACCGGGTTCATGGCGCTGCCACGAACGGTCGGGCGGATACCCAAATGCCGGGATCTGCCGGCGCTTCCGACGTTCACCAAATTATAGTCAGGATTGGAAACTTGTCCAATTGAAGCCATACCAGACGAAGAAACGCGGCGGACTTCTTTTGAGCCGAGTTTAATGTCGGTCATACCGCCATCGTGCGCCAAAACCTCAGCGGAAGAACCGGCCGAGCGGGCTAATTTACCTCCACCACCGCCACGAATTTCTACGTTATGAACCAGCTGACCAACCGGAATATTCTTTAACTTCATGCGATTACCCGGCTTGAGCGGAGCATTTTCAGCGGTAACAATCTCATCACCAACCTTGGTATCTTTAGTAGCCAAAACATAACGGCGATCGCCATCTTTGTATGAAATAAGCGCGATGAAACCGCTGCGATACGGATCGTATTCAATGGTCTCCACGCGTCCCGGAACATTCATTTTATTTTGTAAAAAGTCCACTTCGCGATAACGCTTTTTATTACCGCTACCCTGATGACGCATAGTAATAACACCGCGGTTATTGCGGCCAGACTGGGTCTTCAACCGGCTGGTTAATGGCTTATGAGGACGAGCGCCGCGCGTCAAAAGCGACCGGTATTCTACCACGGTCATTGCTCGCCTCGATGGACTTGTTGGTTTATAGGATTTCATATGATTAAGATGAATGCGGCATTATATCCAATTTTTGGCCTTCTTTCAACTGAACATAAGCTTTTTTGTAGTTCGAAGTCAGCGCTTCATGGCCCTTAACCCGGCGCGGCTTTCCTGGATTGTTGGATACATTTACGTCGGTCGCGTCCACTTTATAAATCTCTTTTAAAGCTTTTTTGATCTCCGGCTTAGTAGCGCTTTTTTCAACCAAAAACACATACTTACCCATCGCGCTAAGATCGTGGGCTTTTTCGCTGATTATTGGTCGTTTGATTAAAAATTTATTTGCCATGGTTTTATTTTATTTCCACGAGAGCGTTCTTATCGATCACGACGGTTTTGTGTTTCAAAACATCCGAGACGTTCAAAGAAGTGGCTGGCAAGCTGGCAACCTTCGGAATATTCCGGGCGGCGCGGGCGGCATTCAGATTCTTCGCGGCCGGCACGATCAAAGAGCTGACGTTTTTACCGAGCAACATCTTCAAGCTGGCAAAAAACTGCTTGGTCTTTCCGGACATTTCCAACGAATCCACTATACGAACCTCGCCATCGGCAAGTTTCTTAGAAAGCGCGCTATGCACCGCGACGCGGGCCATTTTCTTGTTAACTTTTTGAGTAAAAATACGCTCTTTGGTTGGACCATGAGAAACACCGCCGCCTTTCCAGATCGGAGAGCGGATAGAGCCATGACGAGCGCGGCCAGTATGCTTCTGCTTCCACGGCTTTTTACCGCCGCCACGCACTTCACCGCGGCCCTTAGCATGCGCCCATGGGTGATGTTGATTAGCGTCCTGAGCCAAAATAACCTGGTGAACCAAGTCCGGATTCCAAGGAGTAGCAAAAATCGCGTCCGGCAGATCAACTTCTCCGACGCTCTCCCCTTTTAGATTGTATAGTTGAGTTTTCATTTTGTTATTCGCAATATTAAATCTTTTATTTGTATATTCGCGATTACTCCTTTATTTTTTATAAATTTCAACTCTGCCGCCAGGATTACCCGGTACGGCGCCCCTTAGCCAGATCATTTTTTCTTCCGGCTTGAGTTCAACCAAAGTTAAGTTCTTGATGGTCGCGCGAACCACACCCATGTGACCGGCCATTCTGCGGCCAGGCAAAACACGCTGAGGGGTAGTGTTGCCGATAGAACCAGGAGCGCGCTGACGGTTTTTCTGACCGTGAGTCGCCGGACCGCCGTGGAAACCATGGCGTTTGACCACACCGGCAAAGCCTTTTCCTTTGGTAATACCGCTGACGCGCACTAAATCACCGGCCTTAAAATCTCCGGTCTCTCCAGATACTAATTGCACGGGTGTAATTGGGACGACTTTGTCACCCTTATACATCTGCGTCATCCTCATTTTTTTACCAATCAATTTACTCATTGGAATAAATTTATTAAAAAAATTACCCCGACTTTCCATCGTAGCCTTGGCAAAGATGGGTAAGCCCGAGCAAGATTTCTCTCAATAAATCCTGTCAGTAGATTTTATACTATTTTCTTTTTTATGGCAAGGGCTCGCCATCCACTTTCTCATCTGACCAGTCTCCGGGTTGGACAAATTAAATCGTCCCATTCCCGCCAGAGGCGGGCAAGTCGGGGAACCCCTCCGGAATTTAGTCGCGAGTACGCTCCCGCAGTTCCGGTTTCCCTCTCATGAGACTCTATAATTTGTAACCAACCCTCCGACAAGCAGATTCGAAAGGGATAGCTCGCTTTATTATTACCATTGACAAGCGATATTTTATATGGTACAATTGTCCTGTGACCTGCTGAAACACTGTTTTTTTGAGAGGCTGTATGGATGATCTACTGAATAGAGTACTTCAGATTATCGACAATTTTGAGGCAAGTTACAGGCGGCGGGAATATGAATTAAAACAAAAAGGCGAAAACTGCAACGGTCCTACCATGGACTTTGATGCACTCAGGACAGAAATCAGTAAAGCCTACGACTACGCCAAAGCCGCTCAGAAATGAGCGGTCTTTTTTTACAACTAAAAAGCCCCGTTAAATAGCCCTATTTTCGTGCTATTGACAAGTAGAGCCTTGTGTGCTATAATTAGCTTGTAACATGAAAGAAGAGCTTGTGAAGAAGGAGGATTTATGAAGTTCGTGTTCGCCTGCACTTTCCCCGGCTGGGCCACTAAGTACATCGAGGCCACCAACAAGGCAGAGGCTCGAGAGAAAGCTCTCAGCGAGTACCGCGAGGGCAATATGCTCCCGCCCACCAATCCCGATGAGTTGGCCGTCATGAAGATCAGCTAGCTCACCAGGGCCACTCAGAAATGAGTGGTCTTTTTTTACAACTATAAAACCCGCTTTCGCGGGTTTTATAGTTAGGACATTTTAATCTCGATATCAACACCAGAAGGCAGGTTGAGCGAGGACAGAGCCGCGATGATCTCCTGATTTGGATTCAGAATATCGATCAGGCGTTTATGGACTCGGAGCTCGAACTGCTCGCGGGAATTTTTATCGATGAAAGTTGAACGGTTAACCGTGAACTTCTTGATCTCGGTTGGAAGCGGGATCGGGCCGATAACTTCGGCATCATGCCGCTTTACCACGTCTATGATCTGCTTGCTGGAATTATCGATCAGCTTGTGATCATAAGCCTTAATGCGCAAGCGTAGCCTCTCCTCTTTTTCAACTTCTTTTACTTTAGCCTTAGTCATTTATAGTGAGCTTGCCGAAATATTATTTATTGATTTTCAAGACGACACCAGCGCCTACGGTCTTACCACCCTCGCGGATAGCAAACCTCTGCTTCTCTTCCAAGGCGACCGGAGCGATAAGCTTAACGTCTACCTTCACGGTATCGCCAGGCATTACCATTTCCATGCCAGTCGGCAAAGTAACATCACCGGTAACATCAGTAGTGCGGATATAGAACTGAGGCTTGTAGCCTTTAAAGAACGGGGTGTGACGGCCACCTTCCTCTTTGCTGAGTACATATACTTCAGCGGTAAACTCGGTGTGCGGATTCACGCTACCTGGCTTAACGATAACCTGACCGCGCTCCACGTCTTCTTTCTTTAAACCACGGAGCAAGATACCTACGTTATCGCCAGCTCGGCCTTCGTCCAATAACTTATTAAACATTTCAATTCCGGTAACGACAGTCTTCGCGGTCGGCTTCAAACCGACAACTTCGACTTCTTCGTTAACTTTGATGATACCGCGCTCGGCGCGGCCGGTAACTACAGTACCGCGGCCTTCAATCGAAAAGATGTCTTCAATAGGCATCAAGAATGGCTTGGTAATATCACGAACAGGCTCAGGGATAAACTCATCCAAAGCTTTTATCAAATCCAAGATCGGCTTAGCTGCTGGATCTTCCGCGGACTTGGCTTCAAGGGCTTTCAAGGCTGAACCACGGATAATTGGAGTGGTGTCGCCTGGATAGTCATATTTCTTCAAGAGCTCACGAACCTCGGATTCAACCAAGTCGATCAATTCCGGATCATCAACCATGTCTACTTTATTCAAGAAAACTACGAGAGCTGGCACGCCAACCTGACGAGCAAGCAAGATGTGTTCACGGGTTTGAGGCATAGGACCATCAGCCGCGGAAACTACCAGAACCGCGCCGTCCATCTGAGCGGCGCCAGTGATCATGTTTTTAATATAGTCAGCGTGACCAGGAGCGTCGATGTGCGCGTAGTGGCGCTTTTCGGACTCATATTCAGAGTGGTGCAGGGCAATCGTGATACCACGGGCTTTTTCTTCAGGAGCATTGTCGATATCATCGACTTTTTCCTCTTTCTTAGCCCAACCTTTTAAGAACAAGACGTGGGTAATAGCCGCCGTTAAGGTGGTCTTTCCATGGTCAACGTGACCGATCGTGCCGACGTTTACGTGAGGTTTAGTCCTAAGGAATTTCTCTTTTTCTGCCATATTTTTGTATTAAATTTATATTAATTATTTTTTCTTGGTAATTTCGACAAGCCACGCCTTCGGCGGATTTACCCGTCCTTTGGCGGGCGATACATAGGATTCTATAAGATAACGGCCGGTGATGTCAAGTGGGTTCTCCACATTACTTCTTTCCTTCGATAATCTCCTTCGCCACGTTGGCCGGAGCTTCAGTATAACTATCAAATTCTCCCGATTTCTCACAAAGTAAACTTTGTGTGAGAAATCGAGGATCCTCGATTTTGTAACTAAATTTCAAACAATCGTTCTATTGCTAACCTACTTTTCCAACTTTTGATTTTCAATTCTCTAGAACGAGCGGCGCTTAAGCTTTCAAATTTTTCCGAGTGTACCACGACCCACGGTATTGCGGACTTCGTTGATTTAACCAGGCCAGAATTATGAAGCTTAAGGCGCTCGTTTAAATCTTTGGTACTGCCAACATAATATTTATTACTCTGCCTAGATTTCAAGATGTAGCAATAGAACATTGAAATTTAGACAAAATCGGGACATCGTGAAGTTATTTTTTACCTTCAATTATCTGTTGAGCAACATTTTGTGGCGCCTCCGTATAACTATCAAACTCCATGGTAAAACTACCCCTGCCCTGGCTCATAGAACGAAGCTTGGTCGCGTAGCCGAACATTTCAGAAAGCGGAACTTTCGCGTCGATAACCTTAATACCCATGCGGTCATTCATCGCCTCGATCTGGCCACGCTTGGAGCTCAAGTCGCCGGTGATATCGCCCAAGAAACTCGGTGGCACCAAGACCTGTATCTTCATCATCGGCTCAAGAATGACCGGTTTAGCTTGCTTACCAGCAGACTGGAAAGCCATAGAAGCGGCAATCTTGAAAGCGTTTTCGGAAGAATCGACATCATGGTATGAACCATCAAAAACCGTAACTTTCACGTCTATTACCAAGAAGCCGCCCAAAAGACCGCGGGTCAGGGCTTCTTTCACGCCTTTTTCGATCGGAGAGATAAATTCCTTCGGGATTGAGCCACCCTTAACGGCGTCTACGAATTCAAAGCCCTTGCCACGTTCCATCGGCTCCAAGCGTAACCAGCAATGGCCATACTGACCCTTACCACCGGACTGCTTGATGTATTTTCCTTCAGCTTCCGCTTCACCTTTAATAGTTTCTTTGTAAGCAACCTGCGGGCGTCCGACGTTAGCGCTCACGCCGAACTCGCGCTTCATGCGCTCAACTAAAACTTCCAAATGAAGTTCACCCATACCGGCAATGATGGTTTCGCCGGTATCCGCGTTACCGCTAACCTTAAAGGTCGGATCTTCTTCCGCCAAACGATGCAAAGCCACGCCCATTTTTTCCTGGTCAACTTTGGTTTTCGGCTCAATGCGAATAGAAATAACCGGCTCCGGAAAGATGATCTTTTCCAAAATAATCGGCTTTTCTGGATCGCAAAGCGTGTCTCCGGTAGTTGTGTCCTTCATTCCCACGAGCGCGCCGATATCACCGGCCGGAACTTCATCAACCTCTTCACGTTGGTTGGCGTGCAAACGCACAATACGGCCCACGCGTTCCTGTTTATTCTTACTGGAATTTAAAATATAACTGCCGCGTTTCATGACGCCGGAATACACGCGGAAAAAAGTCAGCGCGCCCACGAACGGGTCAGCCGCGATCTTGAACGCCAAGGCCGACATTGGTTCTTCATCTTTTGGATTTCGGAAGATCTCGCCGTTGTTCTTTGGGTCAATGCCTTTCACCGGCGGGACATCTAGGGGCGACGGCAGATAATCCACGACGCCATCCAACACCAGCTGAACTCCTTTATTTTTCAAAGCCGACCCCACGAAAATCGGAATAATCTCTATCTTTAGAGTTCCTTTTCTTAGCAATCTTTTCAAAGTTTCCAGATCCGGCTCTTTGCCGTCCAAATAATCCGACATGACCTTGTCGTCTTGCTCCACGATCTTTTCTAAGAGCTTCGCGCGGGCCGCGATAGATTCGGCTTTCATATTTTCCGGAATCTCACTCTCAATGATCTTCTCGCCTTTCTCGCCTTCAAAGCGGACCGCTTTCATTTTCAAAAGATCAATAATACCTTCAAACGCGGCTTCAGCGCCGATCGGAAGCTGGACCGGAATCGCGTTCGGATTCAAACGATCATTTATAGAAGCCACATCGGCCACGAAATTCGCGCCCATGCGGTCCATTTTATTGATAAAGCAAATACGCGGTACGGCGTATTCATCAGCATATCGCCAGTTAGTTTCGGACTGCGGTTCCACGCCGGCCACGCCATCAAAAACCACCACAGCGCCGTCCAACACGCGCAAAGAACGCTTTACCTCCACGGTAAAGTCGATGTGCCCAGGAGTATCAATCAGGTTGATGCAATGCTCGGCCGTTTTATCCCCTTTTTTATAAGTCGGAGTCCAGAAGCAGGTCGTAGCGGCGGCGGTGATAGTAATGCCGCGCTCGCGCTCCTGCTCCATCCAGTCCATAACGGTGTCACCGGTGTGAACCTCGCCGATCTTGTGAGAAACGCCGGTATAAAAAAGAATACGTTCAGAAACGGTAGTTTTACCAGCGTCGATATGGGCAATAACGCCAATATCGCGCACTCTTTCCATTGGATATGCTCGAGCCATGCGAATTACCAGGCGAAGTGAGCGAATGCCCGGTTAGCTTCAGCCATACGATGCGTGTCTTGCTTCTTTTTAATAGCGTTGCCTTCGTT
Source organism: Parcubacteria group bacterium Gr01-1014_3 (assembly GCA_007376445.1). Classification (GTDB taxonomy): domain Bacteria; phylum Patescibacteriota; class Minisyncoccia; order UBA6257; family WO2-44-18; genus VMGF01. The sequence continues at coordinate 82,933 of VMGF01000002.1, forward strand.
CTTAGCGGCCAAAGTCAGCTCTTCGGAAAGCTTCTCGGCCATTCCTTTGCCTTTCTTGGTACGAGCCGCTTGGATGATCCAGCGAGCCGCCAAAATAAATTTGCGCTCCGGGCGAACCTCTACCGGCACCTGATAGTTGGCGCCACCAACACGACGAGTGGAAATTTCCACCGCCGGAGCGGCATTCGCCATCGCTTTATCAAAAACCTCTTTAGGATCTTCTTTGGAATTCTTTTTGATCAGATCGAAAGTTTCGTACATGATCTTCTCGGCCACCGCCTTCTTGCCGTCTTCCATTAAATAGTTAATAAACCGTCCAATAGCGATGCTTCCATGTATCATATCCGGCTTATGTTCTCTTTTGTAATTTTGTTTCTTTCTCATTGATTTATTCGCAATATTACTCTTTTATTTGTATATTCGCGATTACTTTACGCCGCCGCTTTCGCTCTCTTCGCTCCATACTTCGAACGCTGTTGCTTACGGGCATCCACGCCAGAAGTATCCAAGACCCCGCGTACTATATGGTAGCGGACACCCGGAAGATCCTTTACGCGGCCGCCGCGGACCACGACGATCGAGTGCTCTTGTAAATTATGACCCTCACCAGGAATGTAGGCGGTGATTTCCATACCGTTAGTAAGGCGAACGCGCGCGACTTTACGCAAAGCGGAGTTCGGCTTTTTCGGAGTCGTGGTAAAAACCTTCACGCACACGCCGCGCTTGAACGGCGAAGCCACCGCGAGCGGCTTGTTGCGGACATAATTAAAATACTTGCCCAAGGCCGGAGCCTTAGACTTGTAGATGCTTTTCTTCCTACCCTTTTTTACTAACTGACGAATTGTCGGCATATAACAGTTATGAGAAATATAATAGCAAAAAAACTCTTCCGCTGTCAAACAATAAAAATCGCCCCATTGAAGGAGCGAGAAATCTACCAGGGCTTGGATCGGCCGGTTTTATACCGCCACCGCATAAAGCTCGCAAAAATCAAAGTAAGCACAGCGGCATATCCGACAACCCACGGCACATTAGGCCAGACTATGAAGCCACCGCAAAGCGCGCCGAAAGCAACGCTGTATGAATCCCATAGACCGACCTGGAAAAATTTCCCCTCGCCAAAAAGCTTTTTCTTTCTTTTCAGGACAAAGCCCATGGTTAGCGGAAGTACGATCACCGCGTAGATAAGAAAAGCGCAGATAATGACTTTAAGCCTAACTTGGTAATCATCGAACATCTTACCTCCCTGAATAAAACAACTGGCTACACAATATCAATTTATTAGAAATCCTACAATAGCGCGGGGCCAAGGATCAGTCGTGAGATAGTTTGAATAATTGGCTCTATAACTTGAAAACCACGAAATATGAACAAAAATGCAATTAAAATTAAAAAACCATATTTAGTCAAAAAATCCTGAAAACGATAGCTGCCGACTGGTAAAATAGAGAATAGAATGCCTGAGCCGTCCAACGGCGGAATCGGTAAAAGGTTAAATATCGCTAACATCACATTGATATAAACTACTCCACTCATTAACCTCAAAAGACTTTCTGCTTCTGCAAAACCAATGGTGGTATATATAATTCTCGCAATAATACCAAAAACTAGCGCCACTAAGATATTACTCAAAGGCCCGGCGGCGCCGATCAAGCCGGAGCCAGCCTTCGGATTTTTTAAATTATGCGGATTAAACGGCACCGGCTTGGCCCATCCGAGAAAGATCGGACTTCCAACTAATCGGAGTGAAATTGGAAGAATAATAGAACCAAAAAGATCGAGATGCTTCAGTGGATTCAAGGTCAGCCGCCCAAGATTTTTCGCGGTCGGATCCCCTAGCCGGAGCGCGACCACGCCATGAGATACTTCGTGGACGATAATGGAAAATATTAAAACGCAGAGTTGAAAAGTTAAAATAAGAAATTCATTCATTCCGTTTTATTAGCAATATTAATCTTTTATTTGTAAATTCGCGATTACTCCTTGAAATAAACGGAACATTAGTCCCAGAAAAGAAGTGCGCGTTTCTATATTAGATGTCGGTGGTATCGGGGCGGTCGGTGAAGTTCCGCTTGGCGGCGGGATATATTTTGGCGCGGAAAAAACTTCACTCGAGGCCGGGTTGGATTTATTGAGGTCATACTTTTCCTCAACTTTACCATCATATTTCAATGGCTCAGCCGGAGGCTCGAAATAATCCGCTATCGTCGCGGAACCTTTTGGAATCGCTACGATCCGCTTCGGCGCCGCCTCATCGCTCACTGAATCCGATCCCCCGGTATTCATAACCAGAAAAAGTCCGCCGATCGCGGCCAGAATCAGCCAAGCCACCAGAGCCACTCGCATCACCTGTTCACGATTCATAATTCAATTATATAGTATGTGCGAATCTTTGCCGTATTTTTGGGGATAACCCTGAGCTGGACATTTTGATACTTTTTTGGTAATATGTTGTCGTTCATTAACAACAGGAAAAACCCCCAAGGAAGGAGCGCTCATGAAAAGGGCAATGTTGGTCGTCGTGATTCTCTTTATGGCCACTGGTATCGCTCTCGCGCAGGATCAGCCCCGCAAGGGCAGTTATATTCAACTCGAAGAGCATGACTGGTCTCTAGATTGGACTTACGATTTTTCTTATCCCGAAATCATGAGCCGTGAGAATATCAGCGATACGGCTCTCGGCACAAGCAAGATCATTGATCACACACTTGACCTTGGAATCCGGAAACTAACCGGCGGAAAACGCGGTGACTATATGTCCGCCATGATCATTACCGGTTTTACCACCGCGATCATGGAACATTCGCTATCCGTCGCCGAACACGAAATGGGACATCTGCAGGTTTGGTCCCGCGCTGGCATCAGCAGAAACCATTTCCGCTTTTATGATACCAAGAATGAACCGCACAAAGTGGATGACTTTCTGGAAATCTGGAACGCGGTTTGGGTCGACAACCAAGGACTGAAAGGCGCCGCGGTTGGCCTCGACACGAGCGGCTACAATGAACTCTACGGTAATCCAGATTTAACCGGTCACTTCACCGAGATCAATATCATGATTGAAGCTGGCGGTTTGAATCAGATCCAGTATTCGCTGGAACGGATCAATAACCGTATCTATGCGGGTGAAGGGCACATTCTCGACGGCCCTGGTTGGCTCTGGCGGATGAACAACACCTTGATGTACAACACGAGCATGGAAAACAGCGACATCCGGGACTACCTTGATGACCTCAAGCTTCTCGGCATCCGCTCGAACATCGGCCACGTCAAAAACATTCAGTGGCTAAAGTACTTGAGTGGTTCGTCACTCGCGATGTACACGGGGGTTTATAACTTCTTCGATCACGGCGAGACCAAGCTGAAGCCGCCGTTTCTTTGGTGGCCGGAGTTCGCGAGCTATCTCACGACCCATGGTCCCACGCTGAAGATCCGAAGACCGATCCGAGAACGAGGCGCGATGCTTGAGCCGAGTATTCAGTTCTCACTCGATGATACGAAGCACGAAGAATATGGCCTGCGGATCGAAGACCAGCTAACCAGATGGGCAAGGCTTAACCTCGGCGGATTCATTAATCGAGCGGACGGCCATTGGCTCGATGGCGCGCTGACACTCTCCCCGTTCGCCTGGCTGGACCTTGGCGTGGGCTTCACCTACGGCAAGGGCTGGACCTACGAGCGCGAGATCAACGGCAAAACCTTCTGGTTCGCTGACGAGGATGAGTTCAGCATCAAAGGATCCATTTCTATTTTTTTCCGGTTTTAAATCTAAAAGCCCTCCGACGTACGTCGGAGGGCTTTATTTATTTATTCCTATTATTTGATGTTTCTTATTGAGTTCATCATGGCCTCGTGCCGCGTCTTCATCGCATTGCTCAAAGTCTCAAAAGCTTTTGCCTGGCTGTCGATGAGATCCTTTATCTTCAAGAAGTCCAAGTTGGTCTGGTTGTTCTGGAAAATGTACTTCATTTCTGAAATAAAAGTATCAGCATCATCTTTAGCGAAGGCGAGCCACCATGGCTTTTTGCCGGTGAGTTTTCCGGTGCGATCCAAAGAAACTAAGTGGCCATAGTTAACTTTGATAAAGCCGAAAAGTTTGGCCGGGCGGCGATATTCTACCTTTACTTCCGTTTCAGAAACCTCAGCCGCGGAGATATTCTCGTCCTTTTCGGAGATCTTTTTAATCACTGCTTCTATCTTGGCTTTAGCGGTAGGGTTTTCGATATTCACCATCACCCGTTCCAAAACATGCGGCACCACAAAAACTTTTTTTACCGCCGGTTCATTCGGATCGAATGCCTCGTAGGCCTTCCTATCCCCGGCTGGCTGTACATCCACACGGCCATCTACCGCTACCGCGCTGCCAGCGCCCTGCAACGGAATAGTTTTCACGTCCGTTTCCGCGGACAAAGTTTCCACGACAACACCCACCGCGTTGGCCTCCGCCATCAATTCCTCTTCATGATCATCGGCCACACCATTGTGCGCCATCGCGACTGGAGAACCCATTAATAATACTGACACCGCTGAAATTAAGTATTTTTTCATATAAAATATTGTAGCAAATTATCTGTTTTGAAGTAAACTCTCCGCGTTCTTGTAGGCATATTTTTCTTGAACCGCGGGATCCAACTGCCCGATAAACGCCCTCGAATATTCTTCAAGCAACGCCATAATCTCCTGATCATAGTTCCAAAGAGACGCTCCGCGGTCCGTTCCCCAAAGATATTGATCGGGATGTTTTTCAATCCTGCTTTTCCAGGTAGCTACCGTTGAACTTAAGGTACTCTGCCAACTTTGTTTAAATTTGGTGATGAAATCCTGCTTAGACTTGGCGGCGTCAAGCAGCGGCCTCCCGTTGGAATCATCACCGAAAAGCATTATATCCACGCTATAGTGCGCGTTCGGATATTTCCCCATGAAAGTATCCAAGAACATATTCGCCGAGGACAACCTTTCCGCGGCGTGAAAAAGAAATTGAACGTTCGGATAGTCTCGCATGGCTTCTTCTATCGCCTGATGTTGGCCTTCAATAGGATGCATCATCACGATCAAGTTATGCGTATCCGCGACTCCATAAAGCTCGCGCATGGCAGTGTCACCCGGCTTAACTCCGCTGTAATGAGGCAAGTACATCGAAAGCTCCCCGTATCCTTTGAATAAACCCTTATTCGAATCAAGGATTCCTTTTATCTTAACTGGATCAACCGAATAACCTGGGAAAACCACGAATTCCAGAAAGTGCGTTAGCGATCCGGGATATAGTTTTTCAATATTTTGAGCGATTCCCAATGCCGTTGATTTCAGATGTTCGGGTATGCCATAAAAAGCGAAGGCGCCTTTCACTCTGCTCTTGTCGCTAAAAAGACACGCGACATCTTTTCGGGATATATCTTGGTCGATCACTGGCGCTTCCGGATGGTCAGCGATCTTAAAAAATTGCGGCATATGAAAATGACCATCAAAAAGCGGGCCGGTGTAATATGGCGCGTCCTTAAATTGCCTCGTCAGCGGAACTAAGCTGCACGCGGTCGAAACAGGGGCAGTGGTCGTTGGTGGAACGCTGGTTGGCGGTACGCTACCCGGAGTTTTTGTTTCAGCTATACAAAGCTGCTGACAGGCCAACTGGTTAGAAAAATAACTGCAACTCGGCCACTGAACCGGTCTGCCGGCTTTCCAATCCTCGCAAGATTTCTTTCCTTGCGCGTCTGGAATGACGGAACAGGAAGAGGGCCAACAACCTAGATCATTTCTCTCAGCGGAAGATGTTTTCGCAGAAGACGGCTTGGAAATCGGCTGAGTACCTGGTATGGGTTTATCGTTTACTTGCGTTCCCGGAGCAGAAGAAGCGGCGTCAGTATATTCTTTATTAATGTCCGTCGATTGCTGATAGTAAAAAAATCCCCCGCCAACGGCCACAACTATCGCCCCGATAATTATTAAAATTAGCGGCGCGAATCCTCGCTCGCCCTGAGCTTGCTTGCGGTGAGCTTGTCGAATCTGCCGAATGGGCTGGTTCATAATTTTTATTATACACTATCGAGAAAATTGTTTATTTAAATAAAACACCGGCGGTGAAGCCGGTGATGCGTTACTATTTTTTCTGCTGGATGGGATTTTTGATAATTCTGACGCCATTCGGAGATGCAACCACGACGTCCGGTATACCGTTTCCATCAATATCAGCCACGGCCAATCCAATACCCGCATTGTTAAGTTGAGCGCCGGAATCGGCGATAACACCGCGATCTAGGAAAGCCCCCTTGCTGTTGTTTTCGAAATACTTAACTCCGTTAGGCGTTGCCACGACGATGTCGAGATGGCCGTCTCCATTCATATCAGCAATAGCCACTCCGACCCCGGCATTATTCAGCTGGGCGCCAGGTTCTAGGTCGTTCTCCTTTGCGATTGGCGGAGCCTTGCCGCTTTGAGTATCATCACAACCCGAACAAATTAACGCAACCAGCGCGACCAAGAAAACAAAAACCTTCATTGAACGCCTCCTCTTAAAGTGCGCTTATAAAGTACGATATTAATCTAAAAATGTCAAACTTACTTTTTCATCAGCTCCTTCAAAATAAATAAAAAAGACCCCGTCATCTGATGGGGTCTTTTGATTAGATTACTTTTTACTCGCCACTTTGGCGAAATCCGCGAATTCGCAGCCCATCGCCGCCATCACCTCGCTAAGAAGCTTCATTCCGAAGGTGCCTTCGCCGAGCTCAAGGCGAGCGATATCGTTCGCGTCCAAGCTAGAACATTTACCTGCTACCTTATCCAAGGTTAGTTTCTTTCTAATGCGGATTACATGAATACGCCGACCGATCTCTTTTGCCTGCTCCTGCGCCATCTTTTCGCATCTCTCACGAAAAGACGGGTCGGTCTGCTTACGGATCGCAACAGCATCAATCGTTCGGACATCACCATTCATAAAACGGATTTCCACCGCTTTTGATAATTCACCAAGTCCGATAAACATTACTGATTTAATCTCCAAATACCCATGACCAAAATCTGGCTTCTGCTTTGCCATAGCTCATACCTCCTAAATCAAATCTCTGATTTGATCGGACGACCAACTTGCCACAAAGCAAGTTGGTTTAGTCAAAGAACGCTGTGATTATATCAAACCTTGCTTAATTTAACAACTTAGACAAATCAGCCAAAACTTCTTCCGCGTGGGTTTCCGGTTTCACTTTTTCGTAAACTTTGGCGACTTTGCCTTTCGGATCGATCAAAAAGGAGGTACGGGCGATGCCTCCCCACTCTTTGACGACTTTCTTATCCTCATCGGCCAAAAGCGTGAAGGGTAGGTCATACTTCTCGGCGAATTTCGCGTGGCTTTTGACGGAATCCGCGCTGATGCCGAATACCTGAATCCCTAATTTCTTGAAAGCCGGAAAATTATCCCGTATCGCGCAGGCTTCCTTCACGCATCCTGGAGTATCATCTTTCGGATAAAAATAAACCAAAACCCACTGGCCTTTATAATCTTTCAGGTTGTGGATTTTGCTGGTTTGATCTGGGAGGGAGAAGTTAGGAATCATTCTATCTATAAATATCTTTCCGATGATCTACTTCAATTAAGACAATTTCTTCTGGTGATAGGAATCGAAACACCGCCCTCCAGTCGCGGCTAATCCGAAAAGAATAAATGCCCACAAACTCTCCAGACAACGCCTTGGTGTGGAGCTTTGAATGAAATGGGTTCTTACTCAATAAAACGATAAGACCCGTTAGTTTGGCTTGTTGTTTTGTATTAAGCTTCTGGGCGGATTTTACAAAATTATCAGCGTAATAGACGTTCATCTCGCCGCTACTTTCCAGCGATCCGCTTGAGGAAGGTTTTAGAATCAAATGTGTATTTCGGTTTTTCAGCTACCGCTTTTAAAATCTTTTTTACGAACTCCGGGCGATATTCTCCCTCTGGATCTTTACCAATCTGACCAACAACAAAAGAGCGAAGAAGTTCGACTTCTCGCTTAAGTTGAGACATATTTCTATTTATTGCCTTAGTGGTCATATTTTTATAGTAGCAAATTTCAATAAAAAAACAAAGGCGTGAAAACGCAAAACCCCGTCGGACCTTGCGGCTAGACGGGGCGTTTATGTACTCATAATAGCAGGCGGTCGCTATTCGCGTCAAGGGCTATGTTAATAACTCAAAATAAGCACCCACTGGCCTTTATAATCTTTCAGATTATGGATTTTACCGGTTTGATCTGGGAGAGAAAAGTTAGGATTTTTCATGAAAAACTAAACGATTTGAAAATTATCCAAATCTGCTAATAATAGTAGCCTGGAAATATCGGCATTTTTCTGCATTCCGAAAGATGGAGCGTTTGAAAAACCTACATATTCAACTTTTTTCTTTTTATTTTTTCGCACATATTCTAGCGCAGGAATAAGGTCGGTGTCGGAGCTTATTACAATTGCTGTGTCATATTTATTATCAACGGCATCAACCACCAGCTCTACGGCAATTTTAACATCAGTGCCTTTTTCTCTCGGCCTACCACCGTCATACATTATCCTACCTCGTTTTATAACAAAGCCGACGTTCTCTAGATGAGAAAGAAATTTTTGCTGACCACGAACAAGAGAAACGCTCTTTGGCGTACCGTCAGTATTTCGAAAAATACCTGTATAATATCCCTTAAAAACACAATCCCTATCGCCGATCAAAAAATCTGAGAATTTTTTAAAATCAAAACCCTTCGCGGATTTGAACCCTATATCTTTAAGGTAGTGATAGAAGTTACTCCCATCTATAAAAATAGCGACTTTTTCTCTCATGGTTACGATTATAAACTAAAACTGCCCTTGCCGTAAGGCAGGGGCAGTGGTCATATTGGATTTAATATAGCAGGCGGTCGCTATCCGCGTCAAGGGCTATGTGGATAACCAAAACCCACTGGCCTTTGTAATCTTTTAAGTTGTGAATTTTACCGGTTTGGTCTGGGAGGGAGAGGTAAGCGACTCGATTATTCATGTGGTTCATTATCTAAGTTTCAGCAACGGGTTCAAACGCGCTTTTGTTATCAAGCCCTTTCTTGTGTTTGTTAAAGACTTTATTCATCTGCTCTGGTGTTAGTCCAAAGTTGAAGGTCTTTAATATCCTGTTGACCCTGGGTAGGGCGTCGTGATCTTTAAGATGTAAAAACGAATTCTTGAGATTCAATAAAATCTTAATTAGTAAGTCCTCAACTATATGGAAGTTGTCTACGCAATAGTGATAACCAGACTGTGATTCGAAGTCAAAATCCAACTTAAATACATCAATACTATCTAATAAACCCGCATACCCGCTATGTGTATAGTTAGACATAATCTTGTAGCCCTTGCCCAGTATAGCCTTGATAGGCTTGTCTTCATTTTGAAATACACCCGCCAATCCATTATTAAAATACTCATGTTGAAATTTTCTCGAATGAGCATTACCAATTATTTCTCCCTTGAACCATTTATCAAGCGATGACTTATTATTGTCTTCCCAAAACAGCATTGCCAAATCTAGCGCCTCCTTACCAGACCTTGATAGCTCCATGGCCTCAAGGTTCTTTCCATTTCTACAGACAAGCAATGAAGTTTGAAGATTGCTGTAGGCTCTACTGATAAGCAGGTAGGCTGCTGCAACTTTAGTTGCTGCGGTAATAGACTTGATGTGAGGAAAAATTACTTTTATCAACCCTCGCACCTCCGGAAGAACCCCTTCAATTTTGTCGCAAAGTCGGTTTATGGCCACTATATTTTTGTTCCTTTGAATTGCAGGAAAATCAGGATACGTCTGGGCGTATAAAAAACCCTTCTTTTCGTTTATATCCTCAACGCGACTCCTAACATACTCCTCTAGGGTTTCATCATTCTCAAATTCTTTCGGAAATTCAAGTTTTGTCATGAATATTATTTGAAGTGTCTCGGTCCGCGGTAAAAAATTTAAAAAGACGACCTTAGTCTCTCTAGAACGTCATCAATAGATGGGCAATCAATTAATCTAGTAACAATTTTATCTAATAAAATTGGCCTCCCCCACTCTTCGGTCTCCATAAATAAATCTACTGCTGTTTTTAAATCAGCCTGATAAATCGTTTTAATTGGAATGATACCAAAAAATAATTTGAAAATTTTAACTCCTGATTGCGCAACAGAAATCAGAATTCTCTCGCCGTTATCCAGCTCTATTTGGCAAAACTTTTTGTCTTGGTCGTCCTGATACGCTATTTTTCTTCCCATATATTTTTAATCATTATACAACGACCGATGGAGTTTACTGTCGTGCTTTTCAGTCTGACTGAAAAGCACGCTCAAAACAATCCTATGCATAAAGCTGTGGGCAGGTTTTTTGTTCCATAATTTATAAGATTCTATTTCTTACTCTTTAGTGCTCTGAGCAGATCAATGATACCTATTAAAATCATAATTACGCCAACCAATCTAACGAGGCCATCAAAAAACCACAGAATGGCTCCGGCAGGAATAAGCAACTTCCAAGATAATTTTTTATTCATTTATTTTATTATCTACTTTTTCATTATCTCCTTCAAATCGGCCAAAGAGGTAGGCTTTTATTTAATATCTTTAAGGGCAGATTTCAGTTGCTCAATTTGAGCTACATCAAAAGAAACCTTAACGGGTTTAGACGCTAGATAAATTGTCAAAGCACCAAAAAATAACGTTAGTAGTAATCCTATGATTGTTAGGGGCATAGACCATCGGTTCTGTTTCTGAGATCGATTCAGTTCTTCATATCTGACCTGTATGCTTCCTGAGAGCTCATTGAGCTTCCGTTTTGCCGCGTCCTTATTATTGGAAGCCAAATACTCATCTATGTCTTTCAAAATGTTGCGCTCATTATCAGGAAGATCAGAGTAAGGGAAGCTCGCTTCATTCTGTTTTATGAACTGGCTTACTGTATTTTTACACCTGTTTGCATTAGTGGCGTTAACGTCAGACTCTAGGAGATAAACTAAATACTGCCGTAGCCAACTATTAAGTCCGTATCGAAAATCTTCTTCATCGCCTATTTTACGAATACCCCGATAAAGATTTGTAACATCTTCAAGGGCACCTACGGTTCCGTTTATTAAGCCCTTGGTCAATGAAACAAAAAAGCTAGTCCGCCTCTTCTCATTGATAACCTTTGATCGTCCTAGAAATTGAATAACTGCTATAACATACGTTATAGATATGGCGAAAATAACTAATATGAAATATGGGTTATTTACCGATATGTACTCAGCAAGATTCATGCCACCGACTATAACAGACTTACTCAAGCTTGTCTAAACTTATAAAAATAAGTAATATTCTTATTGACTTAGCACCATCGCCAGCCTATCGGCTGGCCTGGGCTAGTCCGAGGCTTGCCATGAGCCAGTCAAATGGAGAGGTCGCATAGTGGTCTAGTGCACCACCTTGGAAAGGTGGCATACCCGAAAGGGTATCGAGAGTTCGAATCTCTCCCTCTCCGCCTTAGATTGACAATTTAGGCTTAATATGCTATAATCCCATCAGTTACTTTGGGAACCTAAACCTGTTTTTTTTGAGGGAGATTCTATGGGTCAGCAGCTGGTCAGGGGGATGTATCCTCATGTCGGGGTCGGGCCATTCGGTCTTTCGATTGCCCAGATGCGATTCGAGGGCAAGGTGGCGCACAACTGCGGCTGGTACAACAAGTCCGGCGAAAAGCTGGGCTGGGGTGATCTCTCGATAGAAGACTTCGGGCAGATCTCGCGCTACCTGATGGATGACGAAATCTTCGTCGTCCTTTCCGAGAGCGCCACCAACGACTTCGCCGGCGCTCTGCCGACGGAGGAATCCCTGCAAGCGCCGGGCGTGGAGTACGTGGCCGAAAATGCCATGTTCATCATCGCCAAGAGGCGTGTCTATCGCGTGGACGACTCGCCGATTGCGCCGAAGCACTGGCGCGGCCTGATCGTCGAGATCCTGACGCGCGAAGCCGCCACGGCCCTGATCAAGTCCTAACCCTCCCCCTCTCCGCGAGCCCCCATTCTGTCAAACAGAGTGGGGGCTTTTTAATTTCCAGCTAACTGGAAATTAACCCCGCTATAGGCGGTGGTTTTCATTTATAAATAAAAAACCGCCCTTTACGGACGGTTATGATTCTTCAGGTCATCGAGCGTATAAACGCCATGGCTCCACAGACAACCCTGAATAAAGCCGAGCCAGCGGAAAACTTTGTCCATCCGAGCTTCTTGAATAAAGACATCGATTTCATCCAGCATCGCATAACAATGCTGGAGACTGTTTAAGCTATAGGAATTATGCGACGCATCAAGTAGCTTCTTTTTTTCGATACCCGCTTCCTCAAACCTCTTCCGATAAATCGCCATCACCTCACGCACTTTGTCTGGGGTCATGCATCACCTCCAATGCATTTGAATTTCAGATCATGGGCCAGCTGGACCATGATCTCCGGGATCGGCCGACACTTTTTGGCGGAGACCGTCAGCGCTTCGTCCAGATCATTTACTTTCACCTCTTGGTTCAGGAGAGCCTCTATGCCTCCCCTGTCCACCAGCCGCCAATCGAGACAATTCAGCGCGATCTTCTGGATCGTAAACGGCGCTCCGTCGAGAAAATTCTCGATCGTTGGCACTACCTTACGACGAATGACCGAGCTTGTCGTGGCAATCGGTATGACATCAATCGACTCTTCGCCAAAAGTAAATTTACGGTTGCCATAACTATTCGTTTTGATTGCCCAGTCAGAATCGATATGAAGGGCTTCCGGTGTGGAACCAACAATAAAATCAAAATCCACTTTCTTCGGGGTCGCCTCGCCCGTAGGGCTATGGCCGAGGGGCGTGCCATACATCAGGTGAGCTAACGTACGGAAAACCGTGCCACCGATCAACCACAGTCCCCCGCGGGAATTATTCCGGGCTAAACGTGAAGCTTGGTGGTATCTCGGATTTTGCTCTAGATACATCCTAAGCATCCGCCGAAGCGAGGTTTGTACCGGAGACTCCATTTTTAACCCTCAAATTGCTGCCAAAACTATAAAACAAAAACGCGCCTTTGTGAAGCTATATTTTTATCCAATTTTCCACCTCAGAATAAAATTTCAGCCGAAAATAAATCATTTTTGGAACATCCCGGAGGCACGCCGGCTGGACTATCCTATAATCGGTCTCCGACTTTTAAGTCGGAGCGGCGTGCCGAGGGCGAAGAAAATCCGGCTGCTGGAGCCGGATTATTCTGTTTCCGAAAATGAATTATTTGAGATAGCTAAAATTTTATTCTAACACCGTCAGCGTACCCTTCATGCCCATTTTCCGATGAGAACCAACCGAGCAATAAAACTCGAAACTACCAGCTTTATCCGCGATGAAGGTAAGGGTCTCCTCTTGCCCGGCCTGGAGCTTTTTAGTGGCCACACCAAATTCATCGATCACAAAATCATGGAAGCCATCCATATTTTTCACGGTGATCTTCACGGTATCGCCTTTTTTAACCGTCATCATAGATTCAGAAAACTTGAAGTTAGAAGTCGTAATCGTAAATTCTTTCACACTAGAAGAATTATCAACAACGTCATTTATTTGCGCGACCTCCGCCTCCCCGTTATTTTTTACTGCAAACCAAGTCCCACCCAACACTAAAGCCACCGCCCCGAACCCGAGAAGATATTTATTCATTTGAAAATTATACCAAAAAAGTTTTAAAAAAGTAAAAACCCCGCCTATTTGGTGGGGTTTAGTATTTCCTGGCTCAAATCATCGGCGAACTTTTTGACCTCGGCGTAGTCCAGCTTTTCATCCATGAGCAGCCGGCGAAGTAGGGGTTCGCTCACCTCATCGAGATGATACCTGTAGCGATCGCCGTCGATACGAACAAGGCCATAGGTAACCGCCAGAGAGATCTTTGGTCGCAACTCGTGAAGCAAGCTGTAGAGCGGATCAAACCAGCGCATCTCGTTAGCAAACCATTCGGGCAGATTTTTTTGTTTGATCAGCTTGTAAATCGCCCAGTCAACGCTGTGATCATCAAGGTACTGACAGAAGTGACTTTTGATCTTCGGATCGGTTAAATAAAGCGCGCCGATCAGAAAAAACATCACTTTCTGTTCATTCGGCCGGAGATATCTGTCTTGATCATGATTGCCCATCTAGATCCTCCGATTCCTCTGATTCAAGATATTTCTTGATGGTTGTAGGAGTAACTTCACCGTAAGTAGTTCTAACGGCGTTAACCATCTTGATGATCATATCGGAGGCAAAGAAAGGCTTGGCGCCTTCCTTAAGTTTCACCAGTATGTCGGTGTGAGTAAGGCGTCCTTTATCAGTAACCCTGATAGGATCCTCATCAAAATCGCAGTCTAGCGTGGCATATCCACGCTTAACGTATTCCTTTTCCCATCGGTTCCACCTTGTCAGTCGTTGGTCTATATCGACAGAATATCCGCCTGCGACATTCAAGTAGCTCATCGCATCGTTGACTAAAGCTACGGCCAATAAATATCTCTGAGCGACATACTGATCCGTATAAAACCGCCGGAAAAGCCAGACGACCCAATCCCAGGAATGCATCGATCCTCCATATTAAGAACTGTCGATAGCCTAAAATAAAAAACCCGCTTTTTCAAGCGGGTTTTACTTTTTCTTCGTGCCTTCAAATAATCCGGCGTTCGTCTGAAGTTCGAATCGTCCCTTCAGCTGAAGCTGAGTGGCGCAATTCACGCCAAGATAACTCATGCAGGAGCGGAGCCCATCAATAATGTCGTGCATCCGATCCGCGATCGTACCAGTAACTGGCACGAGCTTTGCCACACCTTCCGGCCGGCGCATCCTATCAAATCCGTCCCGGCCCATACGATTCCTCTGCGCTCTGGAAGAAGCGGAGCCAATATATTCTTTCACTCGCAATCCTTCAGGAGTCAGATCAGCAGGCGCTTCGGATTCTTCCGTACCAATGAACATCGCGCCAGACATCACAGCAGAAGCTCCGGCGATGATCGCTTTCGCGATGTCCCCCGGATTCTTGATTCCGCCGTCGGCCACGATCGCCCGCATCTTTCCATCGCCTTCCGAGAAGTAATGAGCGATAGCCGCGCACTTGGCGACCGCGCTCAGCTGCGGAATACCGATTCCGATCTCTCTGGTGCGGCAGGCTTCGCCGGGGCCTTGCCCGACTTTCACCACATCCACGCCTTGCTCAAACAAACACTTCGCGCCTTCTGGCGTAGACACATTGCCAACCATCAGTGGCAGATTCGGGAATCGCGCTCTGACCGTTTGGATCGCTTCGCTCGTATTCACCGAAAAGGCTCGCGCGGTATCAATCAGCAACATCGAAATCCCCGCTTTCACCTGAAGTTCTACTTCTTCGAGATGCTTCTTGGTAAAATGCTGGCCGACTCCGATACTGCCAACTTTCAAAAACCGGCCCTTGTCATCACGCGTGGCGCGAGGATAGTGCTTGTTATAGAAAAGTCCTTTGGCTGTGATTAAACCGGCAAGCCGGCCATATTTCCCGATCAGCGGCAGTTTCTCAATGCGGTGCTTCCGTAAAATCTTAGCCGCTTCCGCAAAGCTGACATTGCGCGGCGCGGTGTAAAGCTTTCGCTTTCCGCCCATCAGTTCGCTCACTAGCTTCGTCTCATCGGTTTCATACAACCAGTCCCGCGTGCTCAAAATTCCGATAGGCCTGCGCTGACTATCAATGACGACCAGGCTGTAAACCCGGTATCGGTTCATCACGGCTTTCGCCTGACGAAGAGTTTTATCTTTGGTAATCGTGAGCGGACGATCGATCAAGGCGCACTCGGCGCGGCCGATCATCTCCAGCATTTCCAATCGCTTTTCGATGGGAAGCATCTGCGGAATGATTCCGAGACCGCCTTCGCGCTCCATAGCCACGATCGAACGAACCCCGGCCACGCATTCCATATTGGCTAGGATCACCGGCACATCCAGTGAAATTCCTTCGATAAAATCAAGGCTGAAATCATTGATCTCAGAACGCGAACGAGTCTCGGAATACCATTCGGCTAAAGCAACGTCACCAAAAGTGACATTTACATTAAGTGGCAATCCTAAGACCAAGAGCCGGTTCTCTACCCACTTTTTTTCATCTTCGGTTAACCGATAACGAGCGGGTATTTCTTTTTCGGCCAGATCTAACTCGCAGTGTATTTTCTCAAAAAGTTTTTTTTCTACTTCGGTTAGCGGTGGAGAATCTTGCCCGTTATCCGGCTTTTTCGGTTCTGGCAAAGGCGGAAAATTCATCAGATACGGGTTAGGTTTTGCCACGGCAACCTCCTGTTATTTTCAAAGACCAGGAAAAGCATAACTAAAAACCGCCGCTTTGTGAAGCGACGGTTTTTGTTTAGTAGCCCATTCCTGGCATTCCCCCTGCTGGAGAAGCCCCGTCGTCTTTCTTTGGGATATCAGTCACCGCGGCGCCGATAGTCAGATAGTTCGCGGCCACGGACACGGCGTTCATTAAAGCCGTTTTCGTTACCTTCAAAGGGTCGATGATACCGGCCTGCTTAAGATCGATTACGGACTGAGAAGCGGCATCAAAGCCATGCCAGCCAGCTTCGGCAGGCAATCGCTTCAATACCTCGTCTACATCCTGGCCGCTGTTTTCCAAGATCATTCGGATCGGAGCTTCGGTCGCGGCGTGTAAAATTTTGCTGGCCGGATCAGTTTTGGATTTCAAATCCATACCGGCATAGTACAAAGCCATACCTCCGCCAGGCACGATACCCTCTTCCATGGCGGCTTTCGTGGCGGCCACGGCGTCTTCCACGCGCTGCTTCAATTCTTTTTGCGCGGACTCGGTCGGCGCGCCAACCTTAATGACGGCCACACCGCCAGCCAGCTTGCCGATACGCTCCTGAAGTTTTTCTTTATCAAAACCAGATTCAGTTTTCTGTAATTGAGTTTTAAGCTGCTGTACGCGCTTCTTGATCTCTTCTTTATCGCCGGCACCACCCACGATCGTGGTGGTGTCTTTATTGGAAACTACCCGGTGAGCCGTGCCGAGATCTTTAATCTCCACCGCGTCTAACTTTTTACCTACTTCCTCGGAGATAAACTGCGCGCCGGTAACGGTAGCGACATCCTGAAGCATTTCTTTGCGGCGATCGCCGAAACCCGGAGCTTTGACGGCCAGCACAGAAAAAATGCCGCGAAGTTTATTGACCACCAGGGTTGCGAGCGCTTCGCCCTCCACATCATCCGCGATAATCACCAGCTCTTTTTTACCGCTTTGAACCACTTTTTCCAGAATCGGCAGGATCTCGGCGATCGCGGAAATTTTCTTATCCGTAACTAAAACATAGGGAGTTTCTAAAACGGCCTCCATCCGCTCCTGATTGGTGGCCATATAATGAGAGACATAGCCGCGGTCAAACTGCATGCCCTCCACCACATCATAAGAATTCGCCACGGTGTTGGAGTCTTCGATAGTAACCACGCCCTCTTTTCCAACCTTACCGATCACTTCCGCGATCAACCTTCCGATGACTTTATCTTTCGCCGACAAAGAAGCGACCTCTTCGGCGCGCTTAACATCGCTGATCACCTCTCGCTGTTTTTCTAATTTCTTAATTAAATCCTCTGCTCCCTGCTTGAGGTCTTCGGCGAGCTGGATCACATTCACGCCTTTAGTTTTGAGCGCCTTTTCGCCCTCTTCGATTAAGGCATGCGCGAGTACTATAGAAGTGGTGGTGCCGTCGCCGACCGCGTCGTTGGTCTTATCAGCGGCTTGTTTGATAAGTTCGGCGCCAAGATTTTCAAACTTGTCCTGAAGCTCGATCTCTTTTGCTACAGTGACGCCATCAAAAGTAACCTGCGGGGCGCCGTAGCCTTTTTCCATCACAACGGCATGGCCTCGCGGACCCAAAGTCGCGCTAACGGCTTTTGCCAGAATATCCACACCTTTTTTTAGGGCCTTCCGAGCCTCGTCGTTAAATAAAATTTGTTTTGCCATACTTTAATTGAAAATTGATAATTGATAATTGATAATTTCGCGATTACTCAATAATCGCGAGTATATCGGTTTCTTCCGCGACCAGATATTTTTTACCATCAACCTCGATCTCATCTGGGCCGTATTTCTTAAAAAGCACCTTATCGCCAATTTTTACAGTCATGGCGATTATCTCGCCATTTTCCTTCGTTTTGCCCGGGCCAACTGCCACAACGGTACCAACCATCGGCTTTTCCTTCTCGGCGGTATCCGGAAGCACAATGCCGGACTTGGTCTTTTTGTCCTCGACCAGAGGCTCAAGAAATATATGATTTGATAGGGGTTTTAAGTTAATCATCTTTATATATTACATCGGGTATTTTACTATGGTTTCGCTTAAAAATAAAGAGCCAACTTATGGTTGGCTCTTATTTTCAGGAAAAACTATGATAGCGTCTCGGATCGCCCGGGTCACGAACTGAACCATCTTCATTTTGATATATTCCAGGGTGCTTCTATAGTAGCTGGAATTTTTATCAAGAAGTGGCTTCTTCCGGATGAAGAGGACGTACTTGATCAGCGGATGCTTCGTTTTGAAGCTGTGCGCGCGGCGATGGCTAGATCGGATCTGGATTGGCAGAGCAAGTCCGCCAGCCACGAAAATCATGATGTCGATGCCTTCATGATCCAACCGGTCGCTAAACTCTGACTTGATATAGCCGACGATCCGCTTATCTTCGTTGAGTAGCTCTTTCGCCGCCTCGACCGTGGCCTGCTCGGCTTCCGGGCCGAGATTCATGCTCCGATGCTTCTGATTCTTGTGGCCCAACTAGCACCTCGCGAGATCTAGATTGAAAGGTACTGAATGCCTAAACATTATCACCTCCAGGTTTCTTGGCAAGGGTAGCAAATTCCGCCGCCCGTCGGGTGTCGGGGTGAAACTCCAGCTCTGTGTCGTTATAAATAATTCGGGGCTGATAGCCTGGCACGCCGCTTTCCAGGCTTTTTTCGATCCGCTTAACTTGTAATCGTTTTAACAATGCCTCCAGCCAGTTCCCAGATTTACCGGACATTAAAAATTCTAAAAGCGATTTGATAAGAGAATTTTTCCGATAAAGGTGCCGGAGATCATCTTCATATATACGCCCCGTGGCCAACCAGGCCGCGTTGGCTTTGAAAAACTGGTTAATTTTTCCTACCGGCCCGAAGATCGGCACTAAATGGCTGTAAAGATTTTGCCAGTACGCGTCGTACGGCGGAGAAAGTTTAAATGACTGCTCGGTCACGAAGTGGTTCAGGCAGATCTTGTCAGCGGCAGATTCCCGATGACTCAATTTCTTCCGACGCCAACCGAATAGGCCAAAGAAGATCACCGCGAAAAACCGGGCGGTAAAAATACGGCCGGAACGCGCGCCGACGATCACATCGAAGTCTGAATCAATTCCAACATTCCCCACCGCCATCGAACCGGCAGCTAAGGCAAAATCGCAAAAAGGCGTGAAGCCGAAAAGCCAGGAACGGCGTAAAAATTTCTCCCATTTTTTATCGTAGAGAACTTGTCCCGATCGAAAATCGAGGATCCTCGACCCAGAGGGTCGGGACTGCTGTTTCTGCTCCACCGTAGAGTTCATAGTTAAATCTTAAAATAAAAACCCGCTATTCGATAGCGGGCTGTCTTATTTATCTTCCGGATAGGCGTCCCTGAGATACGCAAGATTAGCTTGAAACTTCCTCTCTTTTTCGATTTCCTCGTCAATCATACCCCGAAACGACATCGCTAAACCGCCAAGCAGGGAAAGAATAAGAAAGACCCCTTCGCCCAAGAACATGCCGACTAGACCAACAATCACCAAGATCAGACCAATCACGAAATCAACTCTTCGGAAAAGCTTCATAGCACCTCCAGTAGAGATTGTATCATATTATGGCAGCGCGTCGTAAATGGCCAAGATCTTATCGAGAGCATCGTAATCATTACAGCGACCCTTATTCATCGAGTTCTTGATCTCCTGGATCTTGCCCAGCGACTCCCAGGTCTCTACCGGGATCCAAAAACCATAGAAACCAACTTCCAGCGCCGGCTCGATATCTTTGTGATAATCATTGCCGACAACATACCAAGGATCGCATTCGGGCATACTCTGCTTGATCTCTGAGAAATCACTGACCGTCTTTTCGGTATCAACTATCCGGACCTGGATCTTGGCGGTATTACAGCCTCTTTCCCGGCAAACTTTGAATAGGCAGTCGATCTTAGTTTTCTGAACTTCCAAGTCGCCTTTGGTCAGGATCGCGACGCCATCTTTGGAATCAACTAAAAATCTCAGAAGCTCAACCGCGCTTCGTTTGATGTTGCGGGCATAACGAACTTCACTGAAGGCATTTAATCCGACTGCCCAGATCTCTTTTTCGATCTCTTCGAGAGGAGGCCAATCTACCTTTTGGCAGATGGCCCGATAGGTCTCTACCAACGATCCAGGAAAGCGCCGTTTGGAATATCCATAATGCGTGCCGGTAGTCGGATCGATCTGCTTACGGCGCGAAAGATCGATCTCCTGATACATGTTTATTATCTGAACCACATGCGGAGCCCGATAACCAACCGCGTCAATGATCAGCTTGGTCGCGTCTAAGATCGGCTCGGAATAATCATGGACATTGTCCATCAGCGTATCGTCGAGGTCGAAGACGAAGCCTTTATACATTGTCGCCTCCCTAAATCAAATCTCCGATTTGATCGGGCGACCAATCCGAACATCGGATTGGTTTAGCCTTCTCAAAGTTCTGCGCTCAGCTTAAACAAAATTCACTCGACATACAAGTTAAAGTCTGATAAATTGTTTCTGCTCTTTAAGGAGATGGCTATATGAGTAGTTTGGTCTACCCGCGATTCGTGCTTTTTGTGGGCATTATGCTCTCGCTTGCCGGACTCGTTTTAAGCTACTTGTATACGGTTTTTTTCTCGATCTCGCTCCTGGGGGGATTTATTTTTGGAGTTGGACTCACTATGCTCGATAGCGCCAAAAATAGCCTCGCCTACCAAAAATACAAGAAGGAAAGAGAAGAAAGAGAGAAAAGGAATGGCTAAGCGTAGTGCGGAAGTTAAGATGATTTTCGTATTAAACTGGTCCTGTTACTTCGGGCCTAGGGATTCGGATTCTGGCGGCGAAGAAATGTATGCCGACTCGGAAGAAGAAGGCATTGAGTTAGTAAAGTTCCGGATCAATGAAATTAAAGAGGAAATTCGTAAAAGCAAGGGCAAAGACCCAAAAGAATTTCATTGTTCTTTCTACAAAAGAATAAAAATCCCCGAGTAACGGGGATTTTTTTATTCTTTAATGATCGGAGACTCTAAAACTTGCGGCTCAATATCCATAGATTTACCCGTAATCTTCAAAATATCCTTATCTATTTTGCCGAATTCTTTAGAAGCCTGATTGTACATATTCACCGAAGTTCCGAGATTCTTGCCCAGTTTTTGCATAAACTCATCATAACTTCCCAAATGCGACGTGAGCCGCTCCACGTTTTTACGGATTTCTTTAACCGATTCCTCTATCTGAAGGGCTTTCAATCCCTGAAGCACCGTCTGTAAATATGCCAGAAAAGATGTCGGCGAAACAATAATGACGTGCTTTTCTTTGAATGCATATTCAATCAGGTCGCGGGTATTCACTTTTACCGCGCCAACTTGAGCGATCAAAAGATCGTAATAGATCGCTTCATGCGGGATAAACATAAAAGCGAAGTCCATCGTGTTTTCATCTGGCTTCACATACTTAGCGGTTTCATCAATCCTATTTTTGAGATCGTTTTTAAATGCTTTTTCTAGGCGCTCTTTTTCCAATGGATCTCTTTCTTCCACGAGCCGGTTGTAATTTTCGATAGAAAACTTGGAGTCGATCGGGATAACTTTGTCTTTTACAAAAACTACCGCGTCCACAATCGTGCCGTCCTTAAATGGATACTGCATCTGGTAATTTCCGGGCGGCAAAACATTCTTCAGTACCGTTTCCAGAAAATATTCTCCTAAGATCCCTCTTTGTTTCGGATTTTTTAAAATATCTTGCAGGTTTTTCAACTGATCGGCAAAACCAACTACCTGCTTATTGGTCTCGTCGAGCCTAACCAACCGCTCTGTCACATCTCGGATGATCCTGGCGCTCTGGCCGAACTGCTCCTGCATCAGGTGAGCCGACTCCCCCATTTTTTTATCCAGCGTGCGAGCGATCTCGTTGATCTGACCCTGAAGCATCAGCATGGCCTGATCATCCTTTTTCTCTTCCTTTTTCCGGGAAAGTAAAAAGATCACCACCGCGAAACCGATTATTAATATAGCCGCCAAAATCCACTCCATATATTTAGTTTACCTTTAACTGAACAAACAAAAAAGACGCCCTCACAGCGCCTTTCTTGTTTCTGATCTCATTTCCCTTGGCCACTTCCCAAACTTTATGCTTCAAGAGGTATTTCTCATGCTGCAGACACAGAAACGCCTATTTCAGAACTCTGTCCGGAACTAACCTTAAGATAAATTGACTCAGCTATAAACTGGCTCAATAAGCATACCATTTTTGGCAAAATAAGTTATCCCCAGCCTGAATTAATGCTCTTCTTTGGCCAGAACTGCCAACGCGAGGGCTGAAAGCGCCAGCGAAATATCCCGGAACACCACATCCAGAGCGGAAAGATTAATGACTACGATGCCAAGAAGCATGCCGGCGCTCAAAGATGCCGCGTAAAAAGTTTTGTAACCGCTGACCAGCCAAATGCTCATGAAAACCTGACCGAGACCGAAAAACGTCAGCCAGCCCGTGGTTCGCACGAACTCCGGCAACCAGCCAACCCACGCTTCCGGATAGATAAAACTGGAAATGGCAGCGTAAGAAAAAGCGAACGCGAGACTTAACCTTAAAATTAATGAGGCGTTTTTCATGGTTTAGACTTTAAAAACAATAAATTTATATCCAAAGAAGTTAATCATGATAGTTACCGGAGCCGCGATCAGCTTTGCGATATTCTCCCAGACCGGCGGACTAATGGTCTCCGGCGCGCCGATAATGGTGGTCAAGAAATAGACCATAGATGAATTAATAATGACCGTGACCAGATTAATTCCGAGAAAATAAATAAATTCCTTCCAGTGAAAAGCGTGGGTGTTTTTGAACGCCCAAAACTTGTTTAAGAGAAAACTATTTATAAGCGCGGCTAACAAGGCGATGATGTTGAAGACTACTAATAAACCTCCGGAATAAACCCGGAAAATAGCGCTGAAAAAATTCAATATCCCAATATCCAGCAAAGCGTTGGTAGATCCGGCCGCGGCGTATTTCACGAACTGCCAGAGATTCGCCCATCGAGAACCCAGCCATCCCCCAACTGTGAGCGCAAGATTGGCAAAAACCAAAAAACCAAGAATAATACCGGCCGAATTAATGAAAGTGAACGCCCAAAAATCCGGCTTGGTATTCTCCAAAATCGGCAAAATTAGCAAACCGAAAAGAACCCCGACATAAGAAACTATTAAGTAATCCTTGGAGACGGCAAGATTTCTCATTATCGAATCTGGAGACTAGCGAATTTCGTAGGTTACATTAACACTCACTGTTACTTCCTGACTGCCTGGTTCGATAGCTGGCGCGGGAGCAGCTATAGGCCCACCCATATCGCCACCTTTACCGAAAGTTTCATACATCGGATATGGCCGCGGATAACCGCCAGAAGACTCATAAAAGTTAATCACCCGGGAAATACGGACGCCGTTTTGATCCGCCATAGCCTCAGCCTTAGCCCTGGCCTTCGCGAATGCTTCTTCCCTAGCCTGGCTTAAAAACTTATCCGGATCCTCGATATCGAATGACAAGCTACTAATATCATTGATGCCATAGGTCGGTAGAGAACCAATTAACTTTCCTACTTTAGCGAAATCACGGACTTTCACGAAAACCGTCTGAGTGATCGTATAACCGTTGATGAAGCTACGGCCAGTCTTTGGATCATAATTATATTTCGGAGATAGGTTGTATCCGGCCGTCTTAATGTCTTTTGACTCAACTCCTTGAGATTTAACGTACGCGATCGCGGCGTTCATTTTCTTGGTATTTTCCTCGGCTAACACCTCTGGATCCTTGCCCTCGGCCACGACCGAAAAAGAAAACTGCGCGATATCCGGCGCGACCACTGTTTTGCCCTCTGCCGTTACGCTGATAGTGCGGGACGGAATGGTCGCGTTGGATGAGATCCAAAGTGACTTGGCCCACATCAAACCTAAAATGCTCACGACCGCTAATGATACATTCACCAATATCCAGAAAATTCTTCTTGAATCGAATTTTGATGCCATGTTAATATTTTTTACTTATTTCGACGATTTTTATAATTTCTTTTGCTTCTAGACTAGCGCCCCCTACCAACGCGCCATCAATTCCCTCTTTACTTAAGAACTCCTCGACGTTCTGGCTGGTCACGGAACCACCGTAGATAATTCGAGGGTTTAGGGTATAGGGTTTAGCGTTTAGGGTTTCCTTAATGAATTGTACCATTTTCAGCATACTCTCTGGACTATCCGGTGTGCCGGTGCCGATGGCCCAGATTGGCTCGTAAGCTATAACTAAATTTTCAATTTTAAATTTTAAATTTTCAAGTAAGGATAGGCCGATTTTTAGTTCACGGCCAACGACTTCTTCGGTTTCATTGGCATCCCGCTCAGCCCTGGATTCACCAACGCACAAGATCGGGATTAACCCGTCTTCTACCGCCTGAGCCATTTTTTCCGCTACCGTCTCGTCAGTCTCGCCTAATTTTCGGCGATCCGAATGGCCGATGATCACATATTCCAGATTTTCCGGTACGGCCTCTCCTGTCATATCCTGCGCGCCGAGTTTGGCGGTTTTTATATTTTCAGCGACCACTTTTAAAAACGAAAATGGCGGACAGATCACCAATCCTTCGACATCACTATCTTTTGCAAGCTGAGCTGCCTCATTTTCTGTTTCCGGGTGCGACTTCCAATTAGCAATAATGAGTTTGGACATTAACAATAATTATAGCAAAAATCCCCACTTTGGGGGATTTTTTGACTTTTGTAATACTTGCTGTTATATTATGCCTAGTTCTTAAACACTTTTTTTGGAGGCCGAGATGATTGAGAACGCGACATTTGTGACATGGGTAGCCGGAGTTATGGCCGTTGGAGCGATTGGTTTTTGGATCTTGGTGGCTCTGGAGTTTATCTGCCTGATTACCTGTATGGCGAAGGACAAGGGTACCTGGGCTACGGTCTCGCTGATCGCCACCTGCGCCATTCTGAATTGGGTTTCGGGCATGCCTTTGCTTCACTGGGTCGCCGGACACTTTTGGCTCGCGCTGGCATATGCCGGGGGCTATTTCGTAGCCGGAACGGTCTGGTCAGTGGTCAAGTGGTATTCATATGTCACCGATCAACGCGAACGCTACGACGAGATGAAGGATGCGTTTTTCAAAAACTATAACCTTAATGCCATTACCGCCGATAACCGCACTGCGTGGAAGCGCTGGCTGGATGATGGGCATGAATCTGGCAAGGGATGTGGCAGGACCCGATGCAAGTGTGTTGGTCAGCCCCTTGCCCGCAATCATAAAGATGACGTGATCCGCTGGATGTCCTATTGGCCATTCAGTCTCCTCTGGACCGTGCTCTTCAACTGGGTGGTGAAGGTATGCCACAAGATTTATCAGCACATCCAGGCTTCACTCCAAAGAATCTCCGACTACAAGTTCAAGGATACGGCTTCCGACTTCACTGACGAACAGCCCGACGCGAAGGTAGCTGACAAGGATGCTAAGCCTTAAATTAAACGACAAGAGTCCGCGAATGCGGACTCTTTTTATTTGTTCCGGGGGGTGGAATTGAACCACCTACCTTCAGGTTATGGGCCTGACGAGCTACCGATGCTCTACCCCGGGGTTAGCTGTATAATATCACGAATATTAGAAAAAATCAAAGTTAAAAAACACCCTTTCGGGTGTTTTGCATTGGCTACTTATTCACGATCTCGATGCCGACCTGCGCTCCGTTATAAAGAATCGGTTCGATTTTTTCGTTTGGCGCTAGCTTGAGGTGATGTGCCAGGCGCTTCCAGGTGTGCATCGGATCCCATGGATTATTACGGCTTGGCTCTTCGGTGGTCGGCTCAACGCTGAGAACTTCGTGCAGGTATTCATAGGCATCCAGAGTTTCTTCGCCGCGCATCGCCGCCGCGACACGCCGAGCCTGATCAATATCAAGCGCCATGATCACTCGGCTCTTCTGATCCTGCAAAGATTCGGCAAATCCATCGTGATAAATCACGCTAAATTCAATCTTGAAAGCCAAATGCTTCATCCCGTCATCTCCTTAAGAACTTCGAAAACTTTACTACACAAATTAGCAAAAGTCAAATAGGATTGACCCCGTTAGAAGTAGCCCGCCCATAGGCCCCTCCGGGGCGCGCATAGCCTGCCTGCCGGTAGGCATGCCGCGGGCGAGACTTCTAACGGGGTTGATAAATAGCTCTAAAACCGCTATAATTCCTTTAGAAAGGCGGCGTAGCTCAGTGGTAGAGCGAGCGTTTCATAAGCGCTAGGTCACAGGTTCGATCCCTGTCGCCGCTACTAATGAAATTGTGGAACCAAACACAAAAGTCGATTGCGTTTTTCAACTCCAACCTCCTGGGCAGGGATCGAACCGTGTTTCGCCCCGTATCAGGAAGGCTATCGGAAACCGAAGGTGTCCGAGATGGGGGTCGGGGCGAAACGCATGGTTCGGTGAGCTTTTGGGCTATCCAGCCAAAAGCGAAACTTTAATCCCTGTCGCCGCTACAAATGAAATCGCACATGAAAATAGCAATTCTTGGCTTTGGACGTGAGGGAAAGGCGGTTTTCAAGTTTCTCTCCGCCCGAGGCGGATCCTC
Source organism: Parcubacteria group bacterium Gr01-1014_3 (assembly GCA_007376445.1). Taxonomy (GTDB): domain Bacteria; phylum Patescibacteriota; class Minisyncoccia; order UBA6257; family WO2-44-18; genus VMGF01. Next base: position 109,803 of record VMGF01000002.1, read on the forward strand.
CTTCGGAGGAAAAAAAAATAAATATAAAAAGGCAACTATAGAAGTTCTCGATCAGAAACATGGCCAGGATTATCTGAAAGATCTTGATACTTTCGATCTGGTCTTCCGCTCCCCTGGCGTGCCGTATAATCGTCCGGAAATTCAACGAGCGATAAAAAATGGAGTTAAGTTCTCCAGCGTCACCAAATTATTTTTTGAACTCTGCCCGGCGAAAGTTATCGGAATTACCGGAACAAAAGGAAAAGGCACGACTGCTACCCTGCTCTATAAGATCCTTAAAGCTTCTGGCGCGGACGTTCATCTCGCCGGAAATATCGGAAAACCAGCCATCGATATCCTCCCAAAACTGCGCAACTCATCGACTGTTATCTTGGAGCTTTCCAGCTTCCAGCTTCAGGACCTCGGCCAGTCCCCGCCAATTTCTATTGTCACAGAAACCTTTGAAGACCACATGGACGCGCATAAGAGCGTCAAAGAATATCTGGACGCCAAAACTAATATCGCCCGACATCAAAAAAAGGACGATGTGATTTTCTACTTCGCCGATAGCGACTGGGCTAAAAAGATCGCCCTCAAAAGTCCGGCGAAAAAGATCGCGGTCTATGGCGGATCATTCGGCTTAAAAAAGAACTTCGTGATGGCGGCAACCGTCGCGGCTTATCTTGGTGTAGACAGAAAATTCATCGTGCGGACTCTCAAAAACTTCCCAGGCATTAAACATCGGATGGAATTAGTTGCGGAAAATTGTGGAGTCCGGTTTTATAACGATTCCGCCAGCACTAATCCTAGGACAACCGCGGCCGCGATCTTAGAATTTACTAATACCCTAAACGCTAAACCCTATCCCCTAGTTCTAATCGCCGGAGGCAAAGACAAGAATCTGGACTACGCGCCGCTCGCTACCACCTTAGCCAATACATCTCACGTAAAAACCGTGATCCTTCTAGGAGAAAACAAAAATAAGGTTTTCGAAAAATTGAAAATTGAAAATTTAAAATTGAAAATTGAACTTGCCGATGATCTTGAGATCGCGGTAAAAAACGCCTATCAATCAGCTAAAATATACGGTGGTGCTGTGCTTTTTTCGCCTGGAGCGGCAAGTTTCGATATGTTCAAAGACTATCAAGACCGCGGCGAGCAGTTTAAAGAGATTGTCAAAAAGCTTAAAAAGTAATAGAATAGAAGCACTTGCGGTGGTGGTGTAGCCTGGTTAACATGCCTCCCTGTCACGGAGGAGATCGCCGGTTCAAATCCGGTCCACCGCGCCAAATCAGCCTTATTTTACAGGGTATTGACAAATCCTGTGGGTTTGCTATAATTACACCAGTAATAAATATTGAGTTGGGCCTTAAAATCTAGCCAGCCAGTCTTCCTTATAGGAGCGCTAGACAACTCCCGGTTACCGAGTGCGGTTCATGACCCCGGTGCCGGCCTGACGACGAAATCCCATAGCCTGTGAAGCTATGGGATTTTTTTAATCTAATCAATCAATCCAAACTCTTGGAGGGCTTTTTTGTATATTTTCAAAACTTCAATGGCTTCGGCGTGAGCGAGGCTAAACTCCGGATCCTTGCTAACTTTGCTCCGGACCGCGTGAGCTTGCATTACCTGATCGTAGTTTGAGATCAGCTCCGTGCTTAATGCGTTAAAACGCTCATCCACGGACGGCTGATTATAACCGCTGGACCGCAATACATCGTCGAGTAGTTTATCCGCTTCCAAAATCGCCATTTTCCATTCGGTCTGATCCGGCTCTTTAGACCGATGAACGATCTTATGCCAAGCCTTCATATGCCGCCTCTTACCCACATCGCCATAGCCGGTTTTATCCATATAAAACTCCACCTTCTTTTTCGCGAAGCCAGTATTGATGATCATATAAACTATTCCCCAGAAAAGCAGGCCGGAAATCACGATAGAAATCACCCAAAACCACGGCAAAAGCGGGCCGAAGAAATCGATCATCCATTCCCGGAATTTCAAAGTTGCCTCTACAGCCTGATTAATCGTTTGTTGTCCTTTCATAGTTACGAATATCGAATTAATACGAACAAGCGAATAAACGAATTACGAATTAACCATTCGATTATTCGTATATTCGTTCAGATTCGTTATTCGCCACACCTTTATATCTTATTTATTCTCTCATAATATTGCCCAATTCCCAAAATGTCGGCTTCGCGCCAATGCTTGCCGATCAGCTGAAAACCAATCGGTAATTTTCCTTCAACTTTCGCGGGAATTGATATTGCCGGCACCCCAGCCATATTCACAGGGATAGTAAAAATGTCTGAAAGATACATAGAAAGCGGGTCGCTGGTCTTCTCGCCAATCTTAAAAGCTGGAGTCGGAGAAACCGGGGTTAAAATCACGTCTACTTCCTTAAAGGCATTATCAAAATCTTGTCGCATCAGGCGGCGGACTTTTTGCGCCTTGGCGTAGTAGGCATCGTAATATCCGGAAGACAAAACGAAAGTTCCGAGAATCAAACGACGCTGAACCTCCGCGCCAAACCCATTACTCTTATTTAATTTGTAGAGATCGATCAAATTCTTAGCATTTTTTCCGTGTTCACGAGTGCCATACCGGATGCCGTCGTAACGAGCCAGGTTGGAGCTGACCTCGGCCGGCATAATGATGTAGTAGCAAGAGATCGCGTGTTTCGTGTGCGGCAAGGTAATTTCTTTAAATTTGATTCCGAGAGTTTTCAAGCTGGCGATCACCTCATCCATCGCCTTCCGGACTTCCGGAGAAAGGCCGTCGATAAAATATTCGCTCGGAAGACCGATGGTCATATTTTTAATATCCTCGAGTTTTGGATTCAAAAGTTCGTCGCCGTAATTTACACGAACATTCGTGGAATCGTGCCGGTCTTTGGCCGCTAGGGCTTTAAAAAGAATCGCCGCGTCTTCCACGGTCTTAGTAATCGGACCGATCTGATCTAAGCTCGAAGCCATAGCAATCGCGCCATGACGGGATACCGCGCCATAGGTCGGCTTCAACCCAACGACTCCGCAAAGACTGGCAGGCTGACGAATAGAACCGCCCGTGTCCGTACCGAGCGCGGCCAGGGCCATATTGTCGGCAACAGCAGCAGCCGAACCGCCCGAAGAACCTCCGGGAACTCTTTCGAGATCATGCGGATTTTTCGTGATTTTAAACGCGGAATTTTCGGTGGAAGAACCCATCGCGAACTCATCCATATTAGTTTTGCCAAGAAAAACCGCTCCAGCTTTTTTCAGCTCCACAATTACGGCGGCGTCATAAGAGGCCGTGTAGTTTTCCAGCATCTTCGAGGCGGCGGTCGCCGGTAAACCTTTTATGAGAATATTGTCCTTAATCGCCATCGGCACTCCAGCCAACGCGCCCACCTCCTCTCCCCTCGCGATCGCCAAATCCGCCTGCTCGGCCTGCTGGTAGGCCTGATCCTTGGCGGTACTCAAAAACGCTCCGATCTCCGGATCGCGAACTTCGATGTATTTTAAATAAGCCTGCGCGATCTCAAGCGCGGTAAATTCTTTTTTAACTAACCCCTCATGAAAACTTTTAATTGTCAGGTTGTGTAGGCTGTGCATTTTATACTCCACTAATATACGAATATAGCGCGGATATACCAATTCGCGAATTGGTATATTGGTATATTAGTGCTTGATTAGTCATATTGGTGAAGTTTACTCGAATACTGGCGGAACTTTAAGGTGCCGGTTTTGTTTATCCGGAAAAGCATCGACGACTTCCTCCGCGCCAAGTCTTTCTCGAACCGCGTCTTCCCTGAAAATATTCTTCAGATCCGTGCCGCCGGTCATCGGCAAAACACCTTCGGTATTTAAAGCCTGTAACTCCTGGAAATGGTTCAAAATATTCTGGAGATCGTGAAGTAATTTTTCTTCCTTTTTCTCATCGAGATGGATTCTGGCCAGATCCGCCAGGTGCTCAAGTGATTTTTTATTGATAGCGTCCATGCCTAGTATTTTACAGGAAAAGCTGGGTTTTTCAAATAAAAAATCCCCGCTTTACGCGGGGAAATTTGTTAACTTACTTCTTTTTCTTCTTTTTGTCCGTGAACTGTTCTTCTTCGGTCGATCCCTTCATAGCCTTCAGGGTTGCCTTGCCGCCAGAAACTAAATCCAAGATTGCGTCAAAATACTTTGTGCCGACGACTTCCTGATGGCGCAGGCCTTCATAACCAAACTCTTCGCCTTTCATTTCTTCCTGCTGAATCTCAGCGTAAGCTGCCATGCCACGCTGAAGATATTGCCGAGAAGCTATGAAGCTCATGAGATTCACGAGATGCCATCCGAACAGAGTCACGAACTGGAACTTATATCCAAGCTTCCCAAGGTCATCCTGAAAAGATTCGATTCGCTTCATAATTTCATCCATCCCTATCGGATCGGCGACATTAAGCTTGTACTTCTTAGCAAAGAAGTCTACCCATTTGAAAGATGGCGAACAGTTGTAAGCCAAGGGCTTTCCGGGAAATTTCGCGTGAACTTTTTCAGCCACATACCGCGCGTCATCGAGATCCGGAGTCGCCGTCTCGCACCAGAGCATTTCCGCGTAAGGCGCGTAAGCCAGCAGTCGTTCAACCGCGAGTTCGAAACCGCCTTTGATCTCATAGAAACCTTCGGGGGTCCGCTTGCCGGTCAAGAATGGACGGTCGCGATCATCAATATCGCTGGTAATGTGGCCCGCTTTTTCGGCATCGGTCCGGGCGATAATCACCGTAGGAACTTTCAGAATATCCGCCGCTAGACGAGCCTGCTTAAGTTTTTCAATATGCTCCCTGACGGGGACCATGATCTTTCCGCCCAAGTGACCGCACTTCTTTCGCGTGGAATCCTGGTCTTCCAGGTGAATCGCCGCCGCCCCTGCGTTAATCAGCATTTTTGTAAGTTCGAAAGTGCTGTTCAGTCCAGCTTCGGCATCAGCCACAATCGGCACGAACCAGTTTTTCGTATCGTCGCCAGCAAGATGCTTTCGTTCATCTTCACGCTGTAGCGCGTTATTGATTCTGGCCACATGCGCCGGAACACTGTTCAGCGGATACAAACTCATATCCGGATAGGTTTGACCGGCCAGATTCATGTCTGCCGCAACCTGCCATCCACTGACGTAAATCGCCTTCATACCGGCGCGCACCATCTGTACGGCCATCGAGCCAGTCAAGGCGCCGAAGCTTTTCACATAATCATTGCCGCTGATCAGTTTACGGAAGTTTTCCGCGCCACGTCGAGCAGTTTCAATCCCTTCATAACGAACCGTGCCGCTGACACTATCAAGCTGCTTGTTGGTATATGGACGGATCGGAACAAAATTCTTCTTCTTAGCCATTCTTGGCCTCCTTTTCCAGCTTGAGTAGCTTCTCATAGGCTGGGATGGTTAAAAAATCAATGAACTTCGGACTAGTGGCAACTTTGGCAAAAATCTTAACGGCTTCTGGAAAACGGCCGCTCGTATTCTTACCAAACTCCCTCTTTATAAGCTGGAGAACCAGCTTTTTTGTCACTCGCTTGCCGTTCGTCATTTTGACGCGATGCCTGGCCCAGTGCCAAACCTGGCCGCCGGAAACATGCGCTGTGGCCAAATCTTCCATTCGATTTTTCTGCGCCACGCAGCCGATCTTCCTCAGCCAAGCCTCCAGATAAGAAATGCCAGCCTGAATATTCTCCAGCAGACCATCCTTGGTAACCTCGCCAGCGACTGGCTCAAGAAGTTCTTCCTGGCCAACCCGAATGTTGATCTCGTGATTCAATTGATTCGGTCCGGGCATCAGCCTGTCAGCAACTTTTTGCGCGACCGGAACATAAGCCGGATGAGCGACCCAGGTGCCGTCGTAACCAATTGAGAACTCGCGAACTTTATCTGCCTCGGTCTTGGACTCAGCAAACTGATTCCATTCCGGATTATCTTTCGCCGGAATAAATGCCGACATCCCGCCGATGGCGTGAGCGCCGCGTCGATGGCAAGTCTGGACCAGTAAGCTCGCGTAAGCCGCGAGAAAACCCTTATCCATGGTCACTAATCCGCGATCAGGCAAAACCCGATCTTTGTGTTCACGAAGTTTCTTTATGTAGCTGAAGATATAATCCCAGCGACCGGCGTTCAAACCAGCCGAGTGATCGCTCAGCGCGTAAAGGATCTCATGCATCTCAAAAGCCGCAGGCAAGGTTTCGATCAGAACCGTGGCCTTGATAGTGCCGTGAGGAATCATGAGCGTCGATTCGGTGAAGGAAAAAACATTGTCCCAAAGCCCGGCCTCTTCACGACTCTCCATTTTCGGGAGATAGAAATACGGCGCGGAACCTCTGGCGAAGAGCTCGTGAGCGTTATGATAAACGAACAGGCCGAAATCAAACAAAGATGCCGACACCGGCCGTCCGTGAACTTGCATGTGCTTTTCCAAAAGATGCCAGCCGCGAGGCCGCACCATAAGAACCGCCCGCTTTTCATTGAGTTTATATTCTTTGCCTTCGGGATTCGTGTAAGTCAATTCACCACGAATAGCGCGATAAAGATTCAATTGGCCCTGAATTATATTTTCGTAAGTTGGGCACAGTGAATCTTCGAAATCGCTCATGTAAACTTTGGCGCCGGAATTGTAGCCATGGATAACCATCTTGGCGTCGTTGGCAGGACCAGCAATTTCCACTCGCCGATCACAAAGATCGAACGGAGCGGGATTTACTTTCCATTCGCCAGATCGTAGAACTTCGGTTTCCGGAAGAAAATCCGGCAACTCACCCTTATCAAATCGGCGCTGTCTGACGGCGCGTTTCTGAAGCAAGAGGACTCGTTCACGGTTAAATTTCTTCTGAAGCTCGGCCACAAAAAGAAGCGCGTGCGGACTAAGAATATGCTGATATTCCGCGGAAACGCTCTCGGTTAAATCGATTCTCAATTGCCACCTCCTATTTAAAGGACTGCGCCTATCTTAAAATTTTTTAGCCTCTCCGTCAATGCGTCTGAGCAATAGATAAGACACCACATAAACACCCGCCGTGCTAAAAATCGAAGCTAAGCAATATATACAAAGCGCGACGATCACGAAAGCCTGAAGATATAAAAGCGCCATCGAGATCAAAAATCCCAGGAATGACAATTGAAAAATCCGAAGCAGGGTTGGCCGGCGGCCTTTATCCAAATACCAAACCGACATCACTACTAACGCCAGATAATACAAAGCCCCGATCAACGCCAGTGGCACGCCAAGAACGATCGAGTATTCGCTGGTCAAAACTATTTCACAGCCCTCGAGAAGCGTGCACGGCGGGATCTCCCCCATATAATGTAAGGCCGTCAAATAAGCCGTATCGGCAAAGCCTATAAGCGCGAAGACCAAAAGTCCGGCTACTAATATTTTACTTTGCCAAATCGATCTCAGATTGGATGGTTGATTTGAATTCATCATAGTTATTCGGAACGTTTAATTTTCGGCCATTAAGATAGAAAGTCGGAGTGGCATTTACGCCTAAGGCTAAACCGCTCTGAAAATCAGCTTCGACTTTGGTTTTTAAAACCGGATCTTTTAGGTCCAACGCGTATCGGATCAGATCCAATTCAAGTTGCCGGGCGTAGCCCTCAAAAATCTCAACGCCCACCGCGGAATTAGTCCAGGTGATCTGATTATCAAAGATCATCCTATACATTTCCCAAAATTTTCCCTGCTTGCCGGCCGCTTCCGCCGCCATTGCCGCCGGGCGGGCATAAACGTGCTGATTCAATGGGAAATGGCGGTATACGAAAGCGAAATTTGCGCCTAAATCTTCGATCAGTTTTTCAACCGCCGGAAAATACGCGGCGCAGGCTGGGCATTGAAAATCACTATACTCTACTAGTACAACCTTGGCGTCCTTACTCCCCCGAATCCAATCAGAGGCAGTGATAGTTTTTGCGTCACCCAGAACGTGGTCGCCCATATCGCCAGGACCGCTGGCCGCGCGGGAGACTACAAGCACTAGGATTGCTAAAATAATCGCTGTAGAAACCCAGATAACTGAACTCTTTTTCATAATAGCTATGCTGACACCGATATTATACCACTAAAGGCTTAATCCGGTAAACTGATGCACTAAAAAACCAATCAAGTAAGCCATACTCGCGGCAAAGCCGCCGGTTAAAAGCATTTGAAGGCCGTTTTTGAAAAATCCCCCACCGGTAATACTCACACGCGAACCGCCGACGACAAAAAGCGCCAAGCCGGTCAAAGCCATCGAGGCATAAAAACCAGTATCGCCGCTGTAGCCAAAAAGATACGGCAGGATCGGGATCAAGCCGATGATGGCAAAGGAAAAGAAGGTGGTGATGGCGTGTCGGATCGGAGTGGATTTGATATCTTCCTCCGGAATGATCCCCAACTCTCCGATAAGCATCTCGTTAACCCAAACTTTTTTGTCAGCGGCGAGAATCTGCACGGCCCGCTCAAGATCAGCTCCTTGAAATCCTTTTTTAATATAAATATCCCTCAACTCCTGCAACTCCTCCTCCGGCTTTGTTATGATCTCCTCACCTTCAATGCGTTTTTGCTCAAGCTCAAAGTCTTGGCGGGACTTGATACCCAGATAATTACTGGTCGCCATGGAAAATCCGTCAGCCACCAGATTAGCAAATCCTAATATTAAAATAACCGAGGCCGAAATACCGGCTCCAGCGGAAGCGGCGATAATCGCGAAGGTGGTAATGATGCCGTCATTCGCGCCGTAAACAAAATCCGCGATATACCGACCGGCCGTCGCCAAATGCCTGACTTCTTTTTTATGATCCTGATGATCCATTATTTTTTAGAATACCACGTTTTATTCGTACCGCAGAGCTTCGATCGGATTCAAATTCGCGGCGCGGCGCGCCGGATAATATCCGAAAATAATTCCGATCGCGGCGCAAACCCCGAAGGCAATAATGATCGCCATCAACGAAACGCTGGTCGCGATTCCGGCAAAGGTAGAAACAGCGACCGAGATCAGCCATCCCAAAATAATTCCGATCAGGCCGCCCATGAAAGTCAGCATCAGCGCTTCCGCCAAAAATTGGCGGCTAATGTCGAGTTTTTTCGCGCCGATAGCTTTCCGCAAGCCTATCTCGCGAGTCCGCTCAGTAACGGTGGTCAGCATCATATTCATAATGCCAATACCGCCGACAAGCAAAGAAATACCGGCCACGAACGCCAAGAACATCGTGAAGGTGGTGGTCACTTGATTCAAAGTTCCCAGGATATCCGCCTGTGAGATGATCGAAAAATCCGGTTCCGCCGGATCCACCCGGTGCTTCATCGCTAAAACGAATGTCACCTCGTCTTTGACCTGCGCCATCAGATCTTTATCCGCCACGCTGACAGAAACCGTGGAAAGATAGTTATCGCCAACCAGAATTTTTTGCATAGTCGAGAGAGGCACAAAAACCGCGTCGTCCTGACCGCCGAATCCGGCGCCTCCTTTAGCTTCTAAAAGACCGATGACCTTAAAGTTGATTCCGCCAATACGAACCGTCTTGCCAACCGGATCAACTTCACCAAAAAGATCGGCGGCGGCCGTGGCGCCCAGCACCGCTACCCGCGCCAGACTGCGTGATTGATTTTCATTTATAAATACTCCGCTGGAAAGTTTTAAATTCTTAACGATCGTATATTCCGGACCAACGCCAAAGACGGTGGAATTGGTGTTATTGCCGACTTGTGAAACTATCTGAAACCGCCTACTTAACTCCGGCGCCACGGAAGCCACGCCTTCCACCGCGCGAAGTATATTCACATCTTCATTCTTCAAACTTTGCGCGGAGCCTCGGCCAGATGACACAATTCCCCGGCCAGGTTGAACCACGCCCGGGAAAATTGTAAGTAAGTTAGAGCCTAACCCTTCGATACTGGACTGGATCACACCCTGCGCTCCTTGTCCGATCGAGACCATCGAGATCACAGAGGCAATGCCGATCACAATACCAAGCGTGGTTAAGCTAGACCGCACCTTATTGGACGTTAAAGCTCGGTATGTCTCATGTAATATGTCGGAAATTGGCATAATGTTATTTTTTAATTTCGTCAGATATAATCTGTCCATCGCGGATCTGAATAATTCGCCTGGCGTGTTCGGCAACCTCTCGCTCGTGCGTGATCAGCACGATCGTGCGGCCGTGCTTTTCGTTTAATTCCTGGAAAGTTTGGAGAACCGCCTCGCCAGTCTTGCTGTCCAGATTGCCGGTCGGTTCGTCGGCCAAGATCAGCGCCGGGTTGTTCACTAAAGCCCGCGCGATCGCGACCCTCTGCATCATGCCGCCGGAAAGTTGATTGGAATAGTGATTCCAAAAGCCTTCTGGAAAAGCCGCGCCCCGCAAAGCTGATTTGGCCATTTCTTCCCGTTTTTCAGTAGGAACACCGGCATAGGCCAGCGGCAACATCACGTTCCGCAAAACCGAAGTTCTCGGAAGTAAATTAAAGGACTGAAAAACGAAACCGATCTTTTTGGTGCGGATTACCGCGAGTTCATCATCGGTAAGCCTTGAGACATCCTGACCATCAATCCAATACTGGCCTTCGGTTGGCGTGTCTAAGGCGCCTAAAATATGCATCAAAGTAGACTTTCCTGAACCGGACGGCCCCATAATTGCCACGAATTCTCCGTCGTTTATTTTAAATGAAGCATTTTTAAGAACCCGCGTTTCTAAATTGCCGCTTTTATAGGCCTTGCTTATGTTCTTGCATTCGAGCATGAGAATGATTTATCTGACCTGAACCCTGAAACCACCGTTGGATGATCCGCCAGTCGTACGAACGCCCGTGGCCGGAGCGCCGAATAAAGAATTTTGCTGAGCTCGCGGAGCTGAATTGGCTTGGATTTCCCGCACCACGATCTTATCTCCTTCCTCCGCGCCGTTTAGGATTTCCACGAACTCATCATTAGAATCCCCTATCTCGATGATCTGCTGGCGGGCCGGATTTTCTAAAAGAACCGCGCCGATATTCGCGCCAGCGGAAAGATTAGTCGTCAATTCCCCATCAATGACCTCTACATAACTAACCAGACCCCTCTGCTTGACCGCGGCGCTCGGCGCCAGTAATACGCCCAATTTTTCCAGCGTGGCGATTTCCACTGTCACGCTCATACCAGGCTTGATCTGAGTATTTCCTGCTTCAAAGGAAACCTTGGCATTATAGGTAACCACTCCCTGAGAAACGGTGCCGATACCATCTATTTCGGCCACCAATCCACTAAGTTTTAATTCTGGAAGCGCGTCAAAGGTCAGCGTGGCTTTTTGTCCGGCCTGAACTTTAGCGGCATCAACTTCGTTCAAAGAAATTTCGGCGATCTGCTGACGGGTCACCAAGGTAGCGATGACCGTGCCGCTGGAAACCGTGTCAGATTTTTTTACGGAGATCTTAGCGAGAATTCCCGCGAATGGCGCTCGGATATAACAATCGGCTAATTTTTTCTTCGCGTCCCCTAGCCCGTTAGTAGCTCGCTCCACCTCCCACCGCTGAGATTTAATATCAAAACCCGCGTTCACCAGATTTTCTTTATTGTCTTGGATTCCATTGCGAGCGCTGGAAAGAGCGGAAAAGTGCTTACTTATCTTGCCGTAGTAATCGTTCAATGTTTCCAGATGGCTAACCGATGTTTGATTCGGAGAAATTTTGTCCGCCACTAAAGAATCATGATAGGCCTGAATCAGATCTAGGGCGCTCTTCACGGCCTCTGAGATGGATTTTACGGCCTTATATATATCACCAGTCGCTTGATCAAGAGATGCCTGATCGGAAGATAAAGAAATTAACTTATACGACTTAAAAGCTGAATCATAATCTGCCTTAGCTTCTTTATATTCTTTCTGAACTTTTTCTTTAAGTAAATTACCATTAGAACCATAAGCGGTTACCATGTCCGCGTAATAAGCCATATTCCATTGTTCCGAATTGCCAAAGTCAGTGCCATACAACAAACGTTCTAGTCCGGAAACTATGCCCGGCAAATCCAGAAAAGAAGCCGTCGCGACGCCTAGCGCGTTATCATATGCTTCCACCAAGCCTTCATTGGCCTGATCTTCGGCGCCCCGATAAACGACAGAAGCGTTTTCTATACCCTCTAACTTTTGGAGAGATATGTTCGCCTTCTCTAAATTCAACTGAGCATCACGCACGGCTTTCTCGGCGTCCGTATAATCCACGATCGCGATCAGTTGGCCCGCGTAAACTTCCTGGCCAGTCGTCACGCCGACATAAACCACATCACCGCTGGTTTTAGGCTTAACTTCCAGTTGATTTGAGGCCAAAACCTGCCCGCTACCGGAAATTGAAACGACAAGATCCCCACGATAAACCTGCGCCACTAAATAGCGGGGATCGGCGGAACCGCCAAAGAGAGCGCCGCCAATAAAATAAATCACTAAAATTGCCATGAACGCGATACCCGATGACATTAATTTCCGCTCCATGATTTTTTTAAACAAACCTATCTTGAACGCGATTATTTTATTCATCATATTTTAGACAAATTATACAACTTTGTCGCTAAATTAACAATGAGTAAGAAAAGCTGGTTAAAAATATCCGGCTTCGTGCTATAATCATTTTCATGTCCTCTTCTGTTGTCATCCGGCCATTGGAATGGCTGGAACTGCCGCAGTATATGAACCTCCGGAAATCGATTGAAGACGAAGCTGAGCACCTCGTGGTCAGCCGCGGCGAAAGAAAAGAAACCATTGTTCATGTGGCGGCGAAAATGATCCTCACCGGCGAACGCACCCGCACCTTAGTCGCGGTGGAAAACGGCCAGCTGGTTGGTTATATCAATACAATTTTCGCTAAATTTAAAAAATTACACGGAAATGCCTATCTCACGATGGCTGTTAAAAACTCTCATCGCGGTCTCGGCATCGGCACTCAGCTTCTGGAGGCCGCGGAAAACCTGGCTAAAACTCGCGATACTCGCCGCATGGAACTAGAGGTTTTAGGTAATAATACCGGAGCTATCAAGCTTTATAAAAAAATGGGCTACACCAAGGAGGGCACCAAAAAGAACGCTGTCAAAACCGAATCCGGCTTCGACGACGTGATCTTCATGGCGAAAACGTTGGTCTAAAAAACCGCCTTCTGGCGGTTTTTTAATTAATCATTTATTAACAAAGCGGAGGACAACTAATTTTTCGGAATATCCCGGAGGCACGCCGGCTGGACTATCCTATAATCGGTCTCCGACTTATGTCGGAGCGGCGTGCCGAGGGCGAAGAAAAAACGGCCGCAGGAGCCGTTTTATTCTGTTTCCGAAAAGTGGTTGTCCGGAGCCCTTATTTCTTCTTCTGTTCGCTGAAAACGTAGATATACAATATATCTAAAATTCCTAGCGTGTTGATCAGTAGCAAGGCCACGAACCAGCCCTGTTTATCTGCCCTTGCGGCTTTCCAGAGCGCCAGACCCTTCCAGGTTAAAGACCAGAGCAACAGAGCCAGCATCATCATGCCGCCATAGCCGCCCATCCAACCGCCGAATGGCATCCAGGAACCCCAGTTCATCATATATGGTCCAAAGTGCATAGTTTTATTTATTTATTTTATTCCAAACCGAAGCAAATATCCAGCCGACTATATTACCCATCACGAAGGCAACAATCACGAGCACGATCGCTCCACCGATACTCATCGGACCGATAGTCACCGGAACCTCTATGGCGTGAAGCGAGAGAGCCCAGTTATAAAGTGGCTGAGCCAAACCCAACATCACCAAAATCGACCAACCTACATGCATAACCGCCGCGAACGCGCCGACCGCTAAACCTGTTTTTTGTTTATTCATATTTTAAGTATAGCAAATTTGGCGTATTTAGTTGACCTTCCGGTAAAAAAAATAGTAAACTTGCGACAGCTATTTTAAAGGAGGTGGCTGGATGAGAAACGTTGCGCCGCTGTTATTGGTTTGCTCCATTGCCCTGTTGAGCTGCGAAGGAAAAAGTACTCCCATTACGAATGAACAGAGTTCGGCGCCGACTTCGGCAAAGGACAATACTACCGCGCTGACTTCGGTAAAAGGTAACGGTAGCCTGAAAGTTAAATTTACCTATTTAGGGAAGGTGCCGAAAAAGAAGATCAGCGATCCGTACTGCGGCGACGATATCATAGCCGACAATCTTTTAGTCGGAGAAAATAAGGAATTAAAGGATGTGGTTATGTATTTGGATATCGATACCGAAAAGAAGTTCGAGAATCAGCCGGAGCTTACCATTGATCAAAAAGGATGTCTTTTTATTCCTAAGGTTTTACTGGCTAAGCCTGGGGACAAGATCAAAATAAAGAATTCCGATGATACCCTTCATAATGTTCACATTCTCGCGGATTTAAATACTGGGATTAACAGTGGCCTACCGCGTCAAGGCAGCGAAATTACCTATGAACCAACCACCGCTGAGTTTATAAAGATCATGTGCGACGTTCATCCTTGGATGGGCGGATGGATCGTGGTTCGTAAGCATCCATACTACGCCTTAAGCGGTTCTGATGGCGTGGCAGAACTTAAAGATATTCCTGCCGGCAAGTATAAGCTGCACCTGCGTCATTTTTCGCTCGGCCATATGGAACAGGAAGTTGAAATCAAGGATGGCGAGACGACCGATCTGGCCGTAGAGTTCGTAAAGGAAAAGAAGTAAAAAAATGCCCGCGCTGTATGCGCGGGTTTTATTTTTTATTGATATAGCGCCAAAGAGCGATAATCGATAGCACGAGTACTGCCCAAAAAAGCAGAGTGCTGATCCAAAAGACCAAGCCCCAGCTGGAACCCCAGCCCATCATTCCACCGCTAAAATTTTGCATCATATTATACATATTATTATTTTAACCAATTAAACTTCGTAATTTAGGGAATTTTTTACAAATCGGCAGACTTCCACACCAATTTTCTAATCCCCAAATCCGGCCGACCTTTGCGGCAGCGAAATACGCCAGAACCAAAGCGTAAATAATGTGGTCATCTATTAAAAAGCCATGCCCAACATAGGGAAATTCTAAGACTGGAAAATAATAAAGCATCATTAAAACCGCGCCCAAAACAGAGCTGAGGCGGACAAAAACTCCGAGGATCAACGAAACCCCTAAGAGCGTGAGTCCCCATTCATTAATAAAATTGATGGCCGGGAGGATTTCCGGGCTCGCGAACCATTGAAAAAGACCCGTGAAAGTTTTCGCGCTGTTTAAATATCCCGCGGCAGACCAGGCCGGATCTAAAACCTTGGTTATTCCGGCGTAAAACATAAACCAGCCTAAAGTTATCCGCAGAGCCGCTATAGCTAACTTGGTTACTTTGTCCATGTCTTTATTATACCACTATCGGCTATTATCCCCGTTTTCAGCGAATAATTTATAGTACGCGGTCACGGCGACAGCACCGATGATTATCCAGAAGAAAAGCTCTTCAAATGGGAAGCTTATGCCTAAAATTTTAACTATTCCGATAAATTGATTTTCGGCGGGGAAAGACCATTGACCCAACGACAAAGCCGTTAATTCATAGACTAGTGAAAGTATGAAGAAGTACACTCCCGCCCGTAAAATACCGCCAAATACTTCCGGAATTTTAAATAAACCGACGATCAGCGGGATCATTCCGATCACACCGAGTTTCAAATAAAAATAGTCGATATTCAACAGGGCGGGGCTAAAGAAATGCGCGACCACGAACAAACCAAGCATAACCGCCATGAAAATGGCGAACGGCTTAATTTTGGAAGATATGGGCGCGACATTTTTGTGCTGATCAATAAAAACTTCATAAAAAATACCAACAAAATAAACCCATAAAAAGACCCAGACTATCTGATCAACGATCACATAATCAAATATCCGGAACGATCCGAAGATCGAATAAGTGAGCCACCCACCGGTTTGCTGCATAATATGATCGACGATAATTCCGACAGGGACGCTCAAAATTGCCGCGAATAGAGCGACTTTTTTAATGTATCTCGGATACTTAAAAGAAAGATACGCCACGGGCGCTCCTAAAAATAAAAGCATCGAAACGACCAACCCGGCATTAAGGGCAAAAGAACCCAGCGCCGCTATAATCGGCCAAATTAAAACCAGGCACAGGTCAAATTTTTTCCGACCTAAACCCATAGTTTATTGGTTCTTATTATCGATACCGAACAAGGTGTGTAGCCAGCACCAGCCCAAAAAGCTTTCCACGAGGGCGATCCAGCCAACAAAACAAATAACTGTGTTTATTAACCCGATCTCAAACTGTGGGACCCACGGAGTGCCGAGCCACCAAAACGCGAGCGTGAATCGCAAAACTCTGTCTAATTTTCCTAAATTTTGAGTCATAATTTAAAATTTATTTTTTACCAACGACCTTTATTCCAAAAAATTTCGGATTTTGTCCGCCAGATCATCCAATGTCAAGCGGGTTTTTTCCAGATAGCCGCGGCAACCTAGCCGGATCGCGTCATTTACCATGGCCATGTTCTCATAGGCGGTGAGCATAACTACCGGAATCTCCGCGATCTCTTTGTCTTGTTTTAATGCCTTAAGAAATTCAATGCCATTCATCTTCGGCATCACGATATCCGCGATCACCAAGTCCGGTTTATGCTCTTTTGTTTTTTTTAATCCGTCCTGACCATTTTCCGCGATAATCACGTTAAACCCAGCGTCTTTAAGAGCTTCCAAGATGGTCTTTTGGAAAATTATATCATCTTCAATTACTAAAAGATTCTTCATTCGCTAATATTATCAAATTTTTATTTATTTAGGAAGCTCGACGTAAAATGTACTGCCTTTATTCTCTTCCGATTCAAACCAAATCTTTCCGCCCAAGAGTTTCACCGCTTCGGCAGTAACATATAAGCCGATACCAGCCCCGTCAGTCTTGAAAGTCAGGGCATTGCCAGCGCGGAAAAATTTTTCAAAAACTCTCTTCTGATCGGCCCTGGCTATTCCGATGCCGGCATCCTGAACCACGATCAGAAAGCGCTTTTCCCGATCCTCCAGGCGAATGTCAACTTTGCCGCCCGCTGGCGTGTAATCTATGGCGTTGCCGGTTAAATTCTGCAAAATTATGCGCAAAGCATTAATGTCGGTGACTGCCGTTAAAGTTTTTAAGTTGCTTTTGAAAGTTATTTGCACTTTTTTCTTTAAGCAAAGCAGGCGGTATTCTTTAATATAATTGTTCATAAATTCGACCAGTTCGACTGGCTTCGGAGTTATTTTCATCGCTCCGCTTTCGATGCGCGATACATCTAAAAGAAGTTCGATCATGCTGGTCAGGCGTTGCGCGGAAAAACTTATATCGTTGAGATAAGTTTTTTGTTTCTCCGAAAATTCGTCCTTCTGTTTGATCATCCGCTCGATAACCCATCGGATGCCGATGAGCGGAGTCCGGAGCTGATGAGACGCGATGGAAATAAACTCGCTTTTGGCGCGATCGATGGCCTGCTCTTTAGTGACATCACGAAACACCCCGATGGCGCCGACGGTTTTCCCATATAAAACGACCGGGGTGACGGTAAGGGCGACGGGTATTCTCGGTTTATTCAACGGAACGTAATAAATCATGGTGGAAATTTTTCTGCCTGACAGGGCGATGGAAATCGGACGCTTTTCCGTCGACACGGGATTACCTTTTTCATCTTCATTGAGCCATTGTTCATAAAACTTTTTGCCGATACAGCCGGGCTTTAGCCCCAGCATCTCTTGCGCCGTCTCATTCATAAACACAATATTTTTTTCCTTATCAATGGCGTATAGCCCATCTCCCACGCTTTCCAGAAGCGCTTTATATTTCGATTCCGCCACCACGATTTGGTTTAAAATATTAACCATCAAGGCGGCGATGGCAACGCTAAGGGCTAGCAAAAGCAGGTGGCCAACGGAAGTATTAAGAACCTTTAATTCAGGAAAGATTGGCGGCGCGAAAGCCACCGTGGCGTGCAAGACAATCGGTAAAATCAGCAATGAAAACACGGCCCAAAACCGTCTGGTCCGGCTCACTTTAATAAAATTTAAAAATCTTTCTGCCATTTATTTAGTGAACGTGGCCATCCGTATCAAGAATTCCGGAGAATATAGCCGGGTTTTCCTTACCGCTAACCTCCAAAACTCCCCAAGCGCCGCGCTCAATTCGAGCTAAGGCGTGATCAACTAATGGATACTTACCAGGAACATTCAAAGTGAATTCGGTAATAGTCGCTCCGCCGGCCGGAACCAAAGTCGTCTGAACATTTTTAAACAGCGCGCCGCCGATCGAGGCCTCCGGATAAACTGTGTCAAAAATTTCGCCGATAACATGGAATGACGATATGAGATTTACACCGCCGT
The DNA here is from genome assembly GCA_007376445.1 of Parcubacteria group bacterium Gr01-1014_3. Taxonomy (GTDB): domain Bacteria; phylum Patescibacteriota; class Minisyncoccia; order UBA6257; family WO2-44-18; genus VMGF01. Next base: position 128,091 of record VMGF01000002.1, read on the forward strand.
TACCGACGAACAGCCGGACACGCTCTCCGGCCTTGGCCTTCATATTGCCTACCAGCGAAGAGGTTTTGCCATTAAACACAATATATTCTGGCTGGGCATTCAACATTTTGAGAGCGTCAAAGATCTGAAGACCCGTTTTGCCAATGTCGCCTACGGTATAAAACTCACCCTGCATCACATAAAATTCCTTGTCGACTTCCGGCAATCCGAATTTTGGCTCAACCAAAATTAAACCATACATTCCATGAGCATCATGCGTGGCAACATTGGGATGCGCGCAGTGGTACATATATAACCCCGGGTTTATAGCCTGGAATGTAAAGGTTTTTGTCTCTCCTGGATCGACATTGGTTAATACCGCGCCGCCACCGGGCCCGTTCACCGCGTGCAGATCTATATTGTGCGGATGCACGCTGGAAATATCGTTAGTAAGCGTGAGCTCAACGGTATCACCCTCGCGGACCCGTAAAAAAGGACCCGGCACAGTACCGTTAAAAGTCCAATAATTCAAAAAAACGCCGGGCGCGACTTCAGAAATAACTTCTTTAGTCACAAGATTGATTTTTACTTTTTCGGAATAATTTCTTTCGATCGGCGGAGGAATATCATTTGGATCGCGGCCAATGTTGACTACCCTCTCCATTTTTGAAGATTTTTTTAAAAATTCCAGCGCGCTTTTAAATGGCAGAGCCGGTCCATCCGAGGGTCCATAGGTTGTCAAAAATACCGGATATTCAAAAGCCTTTGGCACGATACTTGGTCCAAAAAGAACTAACGCGGTACCAACTAAAAGCGTGGCTCCTAAAATGGCTAATTCCAACCGATAGTACTTTTTGATCAGCAAAAACACGCTAACACTCGCCAAAACCGTGAGTACCAGCCAGCCGCCGAGATAAACCATTATGAACTTGATTAGGGCGAAAATTATCATATATATAGTATATAACGAATCTTTATAATGTTTTTCTTTTTAATAACACGGCATTTAGGGCCACGATTATGGTGCTAACCGACATCAGCAAACCGGCGATCGCGGGCTGGAGCAGAATCCCCTGGCTCGCCAGAACTCCGGCGGCCAACGGCAAAGCGATCACATTGTATCCTGTCGCCCAGAAAAGATTCTGGATCATCTTTCTGTAGGTGGCCCGTGAGAGTTCAATGATCTTTACGATATCCCGCGGATCATTCTTAACTAAAATAATCCCGGCGGATTCAATGGCAACGTTCGTGCCCGCGCCAATCGCGATGCCAAGATCGGCTTGAGTGAGCGCTGGGGCGTCGTTGATGCCATCACCAACCATAGCCACCCGCCGCGGGCGGGAATTTTCAATTTTAAATTTTAAATTTTCAAACTTTCCTTCTTGAAGTTGCTTCACGATTTTTGCTTTTTCTTCTGGCAAAACCCGCGCGAAATATTCATCTATCCCCAATTCTCCCGCCACCCATTTCGCCACGTTTTCCGAGTCGCCAGTGATCATCGCGGTTTTTATTCCCATTTTTTGAAGAGCCGCCACGGCTTCTCTGGACTCTTCGCGAATAATATCTCCGAGCGAAAAAGCTCCGAGTATCACTTTCGCCGCGATCACAAACGCTATCCCCTTGCCGTTCTTCCCTTCAACTTCAGAGAATTCTTTAAAAATCTCCGGCATTTCTATGCCAAGCGACTCCACCATCGCCATTCCACCCACGGAAATTTCCGCATCATTAATCTTTCCTCGCGTGCCTTTCCCGGAAAGGCGGATAAAATCTTTAACCGGAAGAATTTGAACCGAGCGTTTTTTGGCTTCCGCCATGATCGCTTTTGAAACAACATGCTCAGATAAAGAATCTACGGAAGCAGCCAACTGTAAAACCCGGTTTTCTTGCTCCCACGGCGTGGTGATTATTTTTTCCACTCCATAATTTCCGGTGGTCAAAGTCCCAGTTTTATCAAACAAAACAATATCCACGCTTCGCGCCGCTTCAAGCGCGAGACGCTGTTTTACCAAAAAACCGTTGCGCGCGGCGAGAGTAGTGGAAATTGAGGCAACGAGCGGCACCGCTAAACCTAGCGCGTGCGGGCAAGCGATCACTAACACCGCTACAAGCCGAGCCACCGCGAAGCTAGTTCCGGCGCCGGCCAGGAGCCAGGCAATCAACGTGATCAGGCCTCCAGCGACGGCGATAATAGTTAAATAAAAAGCCGCTCTGTCAGACAGTATCTGAAGGCGGGATTTGGAAGCTTGCGCTTCCCGCACCAGCCGCATTACTCCGGCCAAAAAGGTGCCTTCCCCTATTTTTGTGACTTTTATTTTTAAAGAACCATCGGTATTTACAGTGCCAGCGATCACCTCGCTATTCACTATTTTTTTAACCGGAGCGGATTCGCCGGTGATCATAGACTCATTCACGTTTGCCTCACCCTCGATCACTGCTCCATCGGCCGGGATCCTGCCGCCAGGACGTACCAAAACCACGTCTCCGACTTTCAAATCAGAGATCGCGACTACCCTGCCATCGGCCAACTCCGCCGTGTCTGGTAAAAGTTTAGAAAGTTCCTTGAGGGCGCCTTGCGCTCCGCTGACCGCGCGCATCTCCAGCCAGTGCCCTAAAAGCATGATGGTAATTAGCGTCGTGAGTTCCCAAAACAAAGCTTCCTCGCCGGCAAATACCGCGTATAGACTCCAAAGATACGCGGCAGAGATCGCGATGCCGATCAGCGTCATCATGCCGGGCAATTTCGCTCTTAACTCCCGCCAGGCGCCAGCTAGGAAAACCCAGCCACCATAGAAAAATACGATTGAACCGAGGACCAACGGCAGATATGCCGATCCGTAGAAATCGGGCGGAGACCAATTAAAAATCTTCCCGACGACATCGGCATAGAGCACCACGGGAATCGTCAGCGCCAAACTTATCCAAAACTTTCTAAAGAATGCCGCGGTGCTATGCCCAGCGTGCTTGTCCTGAGCCGCGCCGAAGGATTTATCCTGTTCGGAACTTTTGACTTTGGACTTTGGACTTTTGACTTCCAGCAGGCCCATTCCGCATTCTGGACACATACCGGGCGCATCCTGAATTACTTCTGGGTGCATGGGACAGGTATATTTTAATGGATTGATCATAGATTTAAAACTGAAGGATGCGAAGCGCTCTCAATATTACAATAAAAAGCGCGGAGTCCCGCACCAAGCTTGCTTTGGTGCGGGGCATGGGGCAAGTATAGATCGTAGATTTCATATTTTTATTGTTCATTCTTACTATATATTATTTATCATCTAAATTCCGCAACTGCCAGATTTTTGCGATTGAACCGCCGCCGTTTCTATTCCGCATCCTCCACCGAGGCTTTGCTCAGGAAACCAATAGTTGTTTACCTTTAGAGCAATCCTCCGCATTTCTTCTTCGCTAGTCCCCCGCGATGCTAACAGTTCAAGTAATCCCAGCATCGCCATGCCGTGATTACAATCCGGGAAGTAGGCTGGATTCTTACAACAAGGCCGATAGATATTTTTTGATACCCGCTCCACCAGTATCTGCTGTTCCGGAGTTAACATAATCATCGGATGCGCGCTGTAATGATCCATGGCTTCACCTCTGGCGATAGTCCAGCCGGCTGTGGAGGCAAATTTTCCGGCTCCGCCGTAACGCCAACTGGACATTGGCCCAGTCTCCAATATGGGGTTCTTATTCCCCAGTCCAAGGGCCCAGAAAAGATTCAACATGACTCCGGAATTCTCCGCGTTAATCCGGATAGTTCCATTGTTATCGCCATAAAGCATTGCCCGAATATCCTGAGTTAGACCACCGCTGCTAAAATATAATTGCTCAAAACGGTCAGCATCAATTACTCCGGCGGCAACTAGCTGCTTACCAAGATCGCCCCAGCGGACCGGCAAGACCGTTTCGTCCGCGGTAGTATTTGATGCCGCGGCTGGAGGCGACAAATAAGCCTCGCTTCTTATTCTCCAGCCGACATTATAGACAAGAGCCGCCGCGAGAATAATAGCTGAGGCTAAAATACTGGCCGGTAGTAAGCTGTTTTTCTTTTCCAGATTTTGATTTTCCGTGTTCATATTTATTTAGCAGCATTGTTTCATCTTTTTTTCTAAGTCCTCGGCCGCCGCGTTATTCTTATTATTTTTCTTCATCAACACGAAAAAAATCAGAACAATTACGCCCAGAAAAATTATTGCTGGTAAAAAAACCTCCCAGCCTAGAACCAGCAATCCGTAAACCGCGATAAATCCGGCGGGAATAAACAGCGCTTTCCACAACAATGATAATTTTTCTGATGGCAATCTTTTTTCCAGCTGATAAGCCGCGCCGACCACTGAGCCACCCATCAGCAAAGCTGGGAGCGCTGGATCGATTTTGTATCCCAGGAACAGCGCTATCAACATCCACAGCCACGTTCCGCTGACTCCGGCGCAAATCGGACAAATCCGGAATCGGAAAGTTTTGTTAAGGAGCCAGGCTAGTCCCATAATCATAAAAATCGAAATTGTAACAATGATAATCATGGTTTTATAGGAAGAAGATGATGATTCCCAGCAGGATCATGGCGATCCCGCCTCCGAATCTCATCAATTTATTTTCGCGCCTTTGCCATGACCGGACTTTTTCCAGTAGCGTCTGATTACCCGCGATTAACAAGATCAATACTAACGGAGTAACAAAGATCAGGTTATATAAGATCAAATAACCAACCCCCTTAAGATAGGTAGCTTGGTCATGAAGCAGTCCCAGAACCATCAGGTATGGTCCGCCGGTGCAGGGAAATTCACACAAGCCAACCAGGGCGCCCAGTAAAAAGACGGCCACCCAGGATCCTTTCTCCATCAACTCGGCCATCTTGTGGTGAGCGACCTGCGGAATACGGAGTTTCATCGGAAAAGCGGGAAAGAATTCGTTGATTAGATTGATGGAACCAAGGCCGATCAGCAAAGCCGCTCCCACCTTAGCCATAAAGTGCGGAGTATCGAAGATGTGCAGGGTCTGCAGAATTCCCAGGCCGATCAGCATGTAAACCACAAAGATGCCGAGAACGTAAAGTCCGCCAAGTTTTAGAATGCTGGAGCGGACTTTCCCAATGCTCAATAAGAAAGCAATTGTCAGGATTAAAATGGAAAAAGCGCAGGGATTAATACTGTCCACCAACGCCGCAATTCCCACTAAAGGCAAAAGCCATTTGCCGCCGTTGCTCAAATTCCAAACCAGAGAAGTGCTCCAGCTCCCCTCCTTTAAGAAGAAACCGAATACGAAAACCAATGCCGCGACCGCGAGAAGAATAATTAATTTTTTATTCATATGATTATGGTTCCACGGTCGCGGAAATTTTAATTTCGAGCGGATTTCCTACGGAATTTTCCAGGAAAACGATCCGTTCAATTCGACCAACGCCGGATGGGCCATGCGCCGCCGGATCAAAAGCAACGTCAATGACGACCTCTTCGTTAGCGGCGAGAGTTTGATTAATCTTCGGGACAGCTCCATGACCCGGCATGCCAAATGGGCCCATCGATTCGCCATTTCTCGTGAATGTTGCCAGCGTGCACATGCAGGATGTAGTTATTCTTTCAATCACGACTGGATCACTACTTAAATTTTTCAACTGAAACTGATGACGGACTTTCCCTTTGGCCATGGAAATGGATCCGAAATCAAAGGATTTTTCCTCCAGGACCAGCGCGCCTACCGTATCAGGCGCTAGATTCGCGTTAATGTTTGCCTGTTGATCAGTTGGCGATGGTTGGGCAAGCCAAATCACTATGCCGAACAAGGAGATTGCCAGTAACACACCGATAATATTTTTTGGATTTTTAACCATAATTAAGAAATTAATGAATAACAAAAAACCTCAATGACGAGGCAATGGCGCGGATCATAAATGCCGCGGACTAGGCGGAATTTATGGTCTACGCCCTACAAAAGGCCGGACTGTTTTCGTGAAACGAAAGCCAGCTGGTAATTTTTTCAAATAAAGAGGTGGATCGCTGATCGGCGTCCGTAAAACGCGCGTTATTCAGTCGGAAGGATGGAACATAAAAAACTTTTCTCAAAAATACGAATGAAAAATATGCCAAAAATATAATGGTCGCTATACTTACAACTCCACTGATGGTAGGGGCGAGAAAACTATTTAAAATGCCAGAATGCAAATTAAGCATCGAAAGAATATCCTGGGTTGATGCGCAATCGATACCTTGAATCACCGAGATAATACACGGACTGCCGCTATGGTCAGAACTATGGTTCATGCCAAAAAGACCGAACATCGTAGTTCCGATAAATATTACGCTTAATACAATAGTTAGAGTTAATTTCATTTTTACGTAATCATTATACCAAATTTCCGGAAAAAAGCCAATAAAAAAACCGCCCCTATGGGGCGGGTGGCTGAGTCAGCCAAGGTGGGAGCATGGCAACTATCACTTCTGTGTAGAAAATCTCTTTCTTCTCATTGTAGGAGTAGCACAGACCGGAAATACTCACAGTTGGTTCACCGATCACTCCGCGAAAAAGCATATCGCCAAACTCCAGCTGATTCTCGATTAACTTGCCCTTTTTGATTTCGCCATCAGACAAAACCGGTGGCTTCGGAATTCTGGTTTTTATTTCGTCCGATTGCCCTTCAAAGGCATAAAGCATAGAGAGCAAGGCAAGCGTTGGGTTAATCTCTGGCGGCATCAGCCACCTCCCTAAATCAAATTCCTGATTTGATCGGGCAATCAATCCACAATGGATTGATTTAGCCTTTCTCAAACTAAACAGATAATACCAAAAATCACCGAAACAGTCAAGCCGCCCGGGAATGCCTACTCAGCCCAGATTACAAAAGTAAAGACCTTCTGGCCATTACCGAAATCACGCTCATGGAGAGATGCTTTTTTATCGGATGAGGTGCGGATAACCTGACCCCAAGAGGCGCGATCGGAGTGATCGATATCCTGATTAGCAGACGCGGCGGTTTGGCTCGCGGTATTAGTAGTGTCTAAGTGAGCATAGATCGTCTCCAGCATATCGTAGTCATGCTGGTTCGGGTGCTGATTAGACAGCGGGTCATTCGAGTAATCCATGCAGGTGTCTAAGTTCGGATTAGTGAAATTCTCGTCTTGATGATCAAGGCCGATGGTGTGGCCGACTTCCTGACACATGACTAAATTTTTCCAAGCCGGAGTATTATATTTCGCGGTGTTGAAATAGGTGTCATTCACTTTTACCGTGCCCTGAACAATATGGGTCCCGCTCGCCCACACGCTGGCGATACCAAGCCATCCATTATTACCATACTTGCTATTGCAAACTTCAACGCGCCCGGAAACCGCTCGGCAGTTCTTCGGATTAGATCTGCCCGCCACAACGTTCGTATCCAAAACACTAGACGCGCTCCAGTCCGCCGCTGTCGTAGCAAGATACGGATCCCACAGGCTGGACACATTATCTCCTAGTTTGAGATTTAACGGATTGGCAGTTCTAGCCCAATGATACCCGCCCCAGGAATGGCTCGCGTACGCGAACGCGCCAACAGAACCAACCAACAAAACCGCTAAAGATAAAAGTATTTTTTTCATATGAATAAGTGTATATGATTCTCACAAAAAATGGAATATCCCCAGCTTTACAATCTAGGCTTATTTGATTACATTTATTACTATAATGAACCCAAAGAAAGCTCTTATTACCGGCGTTACCGGTCAAGACGGCAGTTATTTAGCCGAACTATTACTCTCTAAAGGCTATGAAGTGCACGGCATCATCCGGCGCGCTTCTTCTTTTAATACCGGCCGCATCGCTCATATTTTTCAGGATGTTCATGAATCCGAAAAAAGATTCCACCTCCACTATGGAGATCTGTCCGACGCCGCCACGATCCGTAAACTGATCTATGAAGTTCAGCCGGACGAGATCTATAATATCGGCGCGCAATCGCATGTTCGGGTTTCTTTTGATATTCCAGAATACACCGCAGACATCACCGGCTTAGGCGTTTTAAGAGTTTTGGACGCCATTAAGGATTTTCAGGAACACACCGGTAAAAAAGTAAAATTCTACCAGGCTTCTTCGTCAGAGATGTTCGGCGCGACACCGCCGCCCCAACATGAAAACACCCAGTTCCACCCGCGCAGCCCATATGGTTCCGCCAAAGTCTTCGCGTATCACACTACCAGAAATTACAGGGAAGCTTACGGAATTTTCGCGGTCAACGGAATTCTTTTCAATCATGAAAGCCCAAGGCGCGGCGAAACTTTCGTAACCCGGAAAATTACCCGTGGTATCGCGCGAATCAAGGCCGGACTGGATAAAAAGATCTATCTTGGAAATTTGGATGCCAAACGCGATTGGGGCTACGCTCCGGAATATGTTGAGGCTATGTGGATGATGCTTCAACAACCACATCCGGATGATTATGTAATCGGCACCGGCGAATCACGTTCCGTAAAAGAATTTTTGATAGAAGCTTTTAAGCATTCAGGTCTTGGCGACTGGAAAAATTATGTTGAGATCGATCCGCGTTATCACCGCCCGACGGAAGTGGAAAGTCTTATCGCTGATACCCGAAAGGCCAAAGAAAAATTAGGCTGGACTGCTAAGACCAAGTTTTCCGATCTCGTAAAAATAATGGTAGACGCGGACATAAAAGAAATATGCGGAGAGAAATCCGGAAAATAGGCGTTGGGACGGTTAAGATCTCCGCTCTCGGCAAGAAATACGTGAACCAGGCGATGGATAACGATCGTCTTTCTTACGGTCCATTTTTGCGGAGATTTGAAAACGAATTCGCGGCGCTCCACGACCGAAAATTCGCCATCAGCTGTAATAGCGGGACCAGCGCTCTTCAGATCGCGCTTGGCGCGATGAAAGAAATCCACGGCTGGAAAGATGGCGACGAGGTCATCGTGCCCTCCATCACCTTTATCGCCACCTCCAATATCGTCCTGCAAAACGGCATGAAACCGGTTTTCGTTGATGTCGATTCCCTGACCTGCAACATGGATCCGAATAAGATAGAAGCTAAGATAACCGATCGGACCCGCGCTATCATTCCGGTGCATCTTTTCGGACTCTCCGCGGAAATGGAACCGATCATGAAGATCGCTAAAAAGCATAACCTAAAAGTCATCGAGGATTCTTGCGAAACGATGTTCGTTAAATATAAAGGCGCGCCGGTAGGTTCACGTGGTGATATCTCCTGCTTCTCGACCTACACAGCTCACTTGGTGGTAACCGGAGTCGGCGGTCTGGCGTTGACCAACAATCCGGAATACGCCGTGGTCATGAAAAGCATGATGAATCATGGCCGGGACTCAATTTATCTGAATATTGATGCTGATGACGCGCTGAGAAGCGACAAAGAAATTTTAAAAATGGCCGATCGCCGGTTTTCCTTTATTCGCATGGGGTATAGTTTTCGTCTGACGGAACTCGAGGGCGCGCTCGGAGTCGCCGAACTCGTCCAGCGTACTCAGAATCTGAAAAATCGTTTAGCTAACGCTAAGTATCTTATTGCCGGTCTTTCTAAATACAAAGATCTAATCCAGCTGCCGTCTTGGCCAAAATACGCCGAACACGCCTTTATGATGTTCCCTCTAGTGGTCAAACATCCTAAGCTCAAGCGGGATGAAATAATCACTTACTTGGAAAAAAATGGGATAGAGACCCGGTATCTGATGCCGCTAATAAACCAACCATATTATAAAAAGATCTTCGGCGATATCGAATCTAAATATCCCGTCGCGGCCTGGATCAATAAAAATGGATTTTATGTTGGATGCCACCAGACTCTCAATAAAAAGGATCTTGATTATATGATTGAAGTATTCTCTAAATTCCTGAACAAATGGATCTAACTAAAAAAAATATCTTACTGACCGGCGGTGGCGGTTTTTTGGGCAAACACGTCTTCAAGAAATTGCTCGAACGGGGCGTATCCGCCGATAGGATTTATATTCCGCGATCCAAAGAGCATGATCTTCGCGATCCGGCCGTCTGCGAAAAGCTAGTCCAAGGAAAAGATGTGGTAATTCATTTGGCGGCGGCGGTTGGCGGTATCGGTTTCAATCGGAAATACCCCGGAAAAGCATTTTACGACAATGCTTCCATGGCCATGCACTTATTAGAAGCTTTTCGTAAATCCGGCGGAGAGAAATTTGTTGGTATCGGCACGGTTTGCGCTTACCCCAAAATTTTACCGGCGCCGTTCTCCGAAAATGATCTTTGGGCGGGTTATCCTGAAGAAACCAACGCGCCATACGGTCTCGCGAAAAAAATGATGCTGGTCCAGTCGCAGGCTTACCGCCAGGAATACGGCACTAACGCTATCCATCTTTTAATGGTCAATCTTTATGGCCCGAAAGATAATTTTCATCCGGAAAATTCTCATGTCATTCCCGCCTTGATAGACAAGATCGCCGAGGCCAAAAAAAATAATCAGCCGTCGGTGGAGGTCTGGGGCACCGGCAAGGCCACCCGTGAATTTCTCTTTGCCGAAGACGCGGCGGAAGCCATCGTGGCCGCGGCGGAAAAATATAATAGCATTGAACCGGTTAATATCGGCTCCGGGCAGGAAGTGAGCATCAAAGATCTGGTGGATGTAATCTGTCGATTGGTTGGATTTAACGGTGAAATCCGCTGGAATGCCGATAAACCCGATGGTCAGCCTCGCCGAGTCCTGGATATCAGCCGGGCAGAAAAAGAATTTGGATTCAAGGCTCAGACAACACTTGAAGCTGGCCTAAAAAAGACGATTGATTGGTACTATAAAATCTACAAAAAATAATGAAAATCGCTCTCTGTTTTTTAACTTATAACGAAGCTGAATGCCTCCGTAAAATGTTGCCTGGCCTGGATTATTCCATGTTCGATGATGTTTTCGCGGTGGATGGCGGTTCAACAGATGGTTCACTGGAAGTTTATAAACAGCATGGTATCCGAGTAGCTCTTCAGAAATCCCGGGGCCGTGGAGAAGCTTTCAAATTCGCCGAAAAATCCACCGACGCAGACGCTATAGTTTATTTCAGTCCGGACGGAAACGAAGATCCTAAGGACTTTCCAAAATTCAGGGAACAGCTCGAAAAAGGCGCGGATATTGTGATCGCCTCCCGGATGATGAAAGGCGCTTTCAATGAAGAGGATATCTCCTGGTGGCGGCCCCGAAAATGGGTAAATAATCTGTTTACCTTGGCGATCAATATTCTCTGGAACCGTTCCGGCGCTTATATCACCGATTCCATCAACGGATTCCGTGCTATCCGCCGTGGCCTGATCGAAAAACTTGGCCAGGACGCGATCGGCTACACGATTGAATACCAAAATACGATGCGCGCGCTTCAGAAAAATCTGAAGATCACCGAATTTCCTACCCGGGAAGGCCAGCGCCTCGCCGGTGAAACCAAGGCGCACTCACTAGAAGTCGGCATAAAATTCCTAAAGTGCTTGTTTCAAGAAATTTGGCTTTCTCCGCCATGGCGTCTCATTCTTCCGGTACTAGCAGCGATTTTCGTGGGATTAGTTTATATCCTACCGCCGATCTTTATCAGAAATCATATCGAAAATCAGGGCGGATCATTTTTACTAGTTCAGCCGGAAACCTATCGGGATGAATTTTTCAGCAATCTGCCAAAAAACCGGGAAGTTTACGATGGGCACTTTCCACCAGCCGGACCGTACGCCGATGATCTCCCGCGGACCCTTCTCAATCCGCTTCCACCCACGATCTTTTCCGGATTTTTATATCTCTCAGACGGCGATGTCAATAACGCGTATCTCGCCATGCAATTCTTGTTTTCAGCCGGTGTCTTTCTACTGCTTTATGCCCTGGGTTTAAAATTGATGGGTTCCGGACTCTGGGGAATGTTTTTAGGATTCCTTGGAGTCTTTACGCACTTTGCTCAGATGATCTTTTATTATCCCTACCGCGATTTTCTGAATATCTTCGTTAAGGATTTTATACCACTGGTCCGATCCCCAATCGACAAGCTTCACATTGCGCGGATCGATGATCCGCTCATCACCCTTCCGGTCTTCGCGGCGGCCCTTCTCGCTTTTTATTTATTTTGGAAAAAACCCAAATTCTCCACCGCCGCCATATCGGCCGTCTTAGCTGGACTGCTTGCCTATACCTACCTTCACCACTGGCTGGTGATGATGTCTATCATCGGCATTCTCTTTTTACTGGCGCTAGCCTTCTATCGTCAAGATAAACCGCGGATTAAAAATTTTATATTCCTCCTGGCTATCACGTTTGTTATTTTAATTCCTTACTTCGTAAATAATTTTTCTTTTCTCGCGACTTATGGCGAAGACTTCGCTCTGCGGGTCGGCCTGGAAAAGGGGCGCGACTTGGCCTGGAAGTTCCTTACGACCACGCACATTGGCCTGGATCATATAATCTATACGCTCCTTTTAGCCGCCGTTTACTTTGTTTATTTCCGATGGCTGAAAAATAAAGATAAAGGCATATTTTTTATGGCCTGTGTCTTATCGATGTTCGCGGTGTGGCAAATACCGACTATCCTCGGGTCTATCCCGCAGTTTTCTCACTTAATGAAATCCTTGAGCCTAATAGCGCTAATTCTGATCGTCAATATAATTTATGACGCGCATAACGGACTCGGCGCGCGTGGCAAAAAAATAGTTCGCCTATTTATAATACTTCTCATAGTGGGAATGGCCGGTAAAAAAACAATAAATACCGCTATATTTATTAATCCTCCAGCTGGTGTGGTGGAGGTTTATTCATTCCCGAAGGATATTTTGGATTCGTGGAAATGGATCGACGAAAACCTTGGCAAAGAGCCGAAAATCGTCTCTTCCTCCCTGGTTACCTCTCTTTATCTCGCGTCCAACACCGTTGCCCGGCCATATCTGCCAACAGGATTCATCTCTACCCTACCGACCGTAGAGCTAGAGAAGCGCTTTTTGCTGGTCAATAAGCTATTTTCCGTATCTCCCGAGATATTACAAAGGAGGCTGGACGACTTCAAAGATGGCTTCCAGGACCGCTGTTTTGGCCAAAAATGCGTTCATGCATCCGAATTCAATTTCACTAAAACCCGCTGGTATCTAACCGAACATGGCTGGCATATGACCAGAATGGCTAAAGAACCGGCTAAGGTGATTGAAGAGTACAAAAAAATGCCTGCTTCCTGGGCAGAAACCAATTCGGATTATATTTACTATGGGCCGTGGGAAAAACAGTTCGCCGTAAAAAATTTCTCAACCGATAAAAATCTAGATTTAGTCTATAAAAATAGTCTAGTAGAGATCTATCGGATCCGAAAGTAAGTTTTTTTCTGTTGACTTATCCACCGACCAATTGCGCGCTTTGCTATACTTAGCCTATGACAAAAAAATACTTACTCTGGGCAGTATTGGGCGCCTTGGTGGTCGGAGGCTACTATTTACTTTCTCAGCCGGTAACTCCGGGCACCGATGAGGTGACTGGCGTACCAACTACAGACAAACCTAGCACCGGTTCCACGGCGTCTAAACCGGCGGGTTCAGTTCCGGCTAAAGACCTGGGCAGACTGGTCTTTTCCATCACTGACGAAGCCGTTAAATTAGACAACGCGCAATCGGTACTCGTAAATATCACCCGAGTTGAAGCTTTTAACGCTCAAAAGGGCTGGGTTACAATCTCCAGCACTCCGCAAACCTTTGATCTCGTTCAGTTAAAGAAAGATGGTCGCTTCGTGCTCTTGGGCGACAAGCAAGTCTCTTTCGGCGACTATACCCAGGTCCGACTAGTGATCGGCACCGTGGTCGTCCTGAAAGATGGCGTGGCGCATGACGCAAGGATCCTTAATAAAGATTTACGTCTCGTCACCAACTTTGCCGTTGCCCGTGGCGCGACTTCCGCGGTTACGGTAGATATCCTTGGCGACAAATCACTCCATCGGACTTCCAGCGGTAAATATATCTTCGCTTCGGTTTTAAATCTTAAGACCTATGAACGCGTGGAGCAGGTTCAGATCGCGAATAAAAAAGTTGAATTAATCGGCGGAACTATTAAATATAATTCAACCATCGGTGTTGATGAAAATGGCGATCTCAAAATCGGCTACGAGATCAACTCGGCTGCCACCCTAGAAATCCTGGGCGACGCGATCATTGTTACTTCAGCCGGTTATGACACCAACTTCTTCAAGTTCAGCGCGGCGGAATCAATTAAGATCGCCATCGACGCGGGCCACATCGCGGTAGCGCTATCAGCCAAATCGATTAATAACGACGAATATAGTCCGGTCTGGCAGATCATTGGCGTAAAGAATGGCAAGAGAGTGCTGGTGAAAGTTCACGGCACATCCGGAAAGATAATTTACGTCCAATAAGCCGAAACAAAAAAACCGTCCGCCAACATTTTCAAAGTTGTGGCGGACGGTTTTTTTTAAAGCTGGGGTTCCTTAATCGAGTAGATTGCTCCAAAAGCCTTTTCTAATATTTCCGTCCCGTTTCCATCATGCCCTAAAACAGACGCGTGAGAAAAATTTAATCTGGCCGTGCCCGGCCTTTGTGCTCTAAAAGATATTTGTAAAATATTCCCCACTCTCATATATTCCGGGTTAGTGAGGGCCCCGGAAAATTTTAATATTCCTTCGGTATTTGAGAAAGTTGGAGGATTTATCCAAAGATCGATAATTGAATCCTCGTAAGAAATGGAATCGATCTCCAACAACTCTTTCGGAAACTTAACTACCGCCTCCGCCGCGTTAAAATCCACCGCGGAGCTAATTGCCACAAACACCGAAAAATTATCGCCGGAGGTAATGGTGGCGGTTTGCGGAGATAAAGCAAGATACGCGCCTAGGTCATCGCTAGCTAAAAACGAAGTACTGGCTAGGACGGCGGCCAGGGCAATAAAGGCGGCGGCGATTAGAAGATAAAGATTGTGTTGTTTTAGTTTATCTAGCACCGCTTAAAACTAAAACAATCACTCTAAGAAAGCTCTAAGATATGGTTAAAATCTTTCTCGATTAAAATTAAAACTTTACTATAAACGCAGTCCCAAATCCGGGAGAACTTTCCACGGTGATCGTGCCGTTATGCCTTTCAGCGATGGTTTTGCAGATCGCTAATCCCAAGCCGGTGCCATGAATATCATCCCCGTTTTTCGCGCGATAAAATCTGTCAAAAATGTGCGGCAGGTCTTCGGAACTGATGCCGATGCCCGTATCGCTGACGGAAAGCTCAATAGGCCCGCGATTTTTATTGAGGGCAATCACGATCTTCTTTTCACCGCCATTATGCATGTATTTTACCGAATTGCTTAGAAGATTCGTGACCAGCTCTTCCAGTCGGTTCTTGTCTCCTGTCACAAAAATATCCGGCTGGATATTGACGACCACATTTATGTGCTTCGCCTCCGCTAGTGTGCTGAAATATTCGGAAGTATCGGATAAAAGACGGCTCAAATTAACTTTTTCCCAGATAAAATTCGCCTGCGCTGTTTCCAATTTGGACAAATTCAGGAAATCATAAATGAACTTTGAAATATCATCTACCGATTTATCCAAAGCGCTCAAACTAGGCAATTTAACGTGATGCCTTAGCGACTCCAGTTCGCTTTTCAGGATCGTTAATGGGGTTTGTAGGCCGTGTGAAATATCCACCATGATCTGCTTTTCTTTTTCCCGTAATTCTTTGAGGTGGCTCGTTTTTTCTTCAACTCTTTTCTTTGAGTAAATTTCAATCAGAAAAACGGATATAATGCCGACCACGACCGACAAACCGGCGGAGATCATGACCGATAAGTGTTCTGGGATGATCAGGCCGATGTGAAGGGCTGATAATAAATAGAGCGACACTATTACTCCTAAAAGCGTCGCGTAGATCAGGCTTTTTTGTATAACTACGCGAATGTCCATTAACTGATGACGGACCAGGGCATAGGCGGTGAAAGTCACAAAAACGATCGAGCCGAGAATGCCCATAAAATTAAGGTCAAAAACTCCAAGGAATGGCAGGACAGCGCTAAAGACGAATCCGGTTATGCCAAAGGTAGCGGCGCCGAAAAATAAATACTTCATCTTCAATCTGGCCAGATCGGATAGTTTTCTGTAGTTCCGGAAAAATAAAATAATACTGAAGATCACGTAGAAACCGAAGAAAAACGCGTAAAGCGGGAACCAGGGAGTATTGATCGGAGCCACCGCGCCGTTAGCAGACACTTCGATGCCGCTGACAAAAATCCCGAACGGTATCGCGACACAGATCGGTATAAATGGAATCAGGGTCAACCAGAAAGACTTTTTTATTTGGGAAGAGTTCGGAAATGTTTTAGCCAATAAAACCAACCCGAAAAGTAAGGTCGTCCCGGCCATCAGAATAACCCGGTCAAAAATAATACTCTTAGTTATAAAGACCAATACCAGGCTGCCGATCCAAACCGCTATGCCGCAGGCAAAGCAGAAAAATGACCAATTTACGATACTACGAGGGTTTTTGAAAAGCACGAAAACTCCGATCAAAAAATTGACAATAGCCGTTCCCAGGAAAACCACCTCCTGGAGGGGTGAAAAAGTCATGCAGGCAGTCTAAATAAAGAGCCCTAGTATTGCAACTAGGGCCCAAAAACTATAAAACCGGCCTTAACGGAGCGCCTCACGTTCGGCTCCATGGCCTCAACCATCTGACTCAAGTCCATCATATAGAGTTTAGGGGCTGGTAAGTCCAAATAGTAGCCTAAACCGTCCTTACTAATCCGATCCATCATCAGCCTGGCGTCCAATATTACCCGAGCATCGATACCCAGCTGATCTAGCTTGGCCTTGATGTGATCTTTAGCCTCGGAAATCGTGTGAGTCTTGCCTTGAGTCAGGCCGTGCTTGGCCGCGACATAGATTAAGGCATCCGCGATACCCCGCATAGTGACCATCCAGCGTCCATATTGAATGTTTTTTTCTCTGTGGAATGGCCACGGAGTTTTGGCTTTATCGAATTCATAAATGATCTCGAGAGGCAAAGGTTTATTAACCTCGCCTATATCAAGACCGGTAGTACCGACAATTTCTGAGCCATTTGTGGCCACAAAAAGCACATCCGGAGGCGGAGGTGGTTGGCACTTATAATGATTGAAGGCTACTTTATTAATAAACTCCAGCGCTTTTTGATAATCACTGCCCTGGCCTACCAATCGAATGTTTATGGCCACTAACCCCTCACGATCTCTGCCTTCATTTTGGCAGCATCAAAGTAAAGATAGCCAGGCATCTTCGGCGTCTCAATCGCGGTCCGCTTGATTGCGGATGACGCGAGCAGATGCAATAAGACCCGGTCCGCGAGAAAACCAGTGGCCATTGGCGGATTGGTGGCAATAATCGAAGCCTTTCCCTCGTTAAATAGACGCTCTTTCAGTCGAATCACATTTTGGTAATCCGACTCTTCCGCGCAATATTCCGGTATGGCCGGCACCAACCCATTCAGCACGCTGTTCATCACTTCATGAATCTCGTCTTTACTGGCTTTACGCGATTGAATTTTTTCCTGCAGCAATTTCGCTTTTTGATATGAAAGTCCCAGACAATCCTCCATCGTCTGGCTATCATGGGTAAACAGGAAAAGCCGCGTTCCAAAGCCGACCGTGTTGCAGTTAAAAACCGGCCTCTTAAACTTTCGCGCCTGCTGATGCAAAAGGATTCGGGCGCCAACCGCCCAAAATTCTATTTCATCGCACACCACATCACATCCGGAAATAAACTGATCGACGGTTTCCTCCGAGATCCCCTGCGGATAAACTTCCAGAGTGAAATCATCGCTGATCTCCCGGAGCATCCGGGCGGTTTCAAAAGCTTTGGATTTGCCAACCGTGAAGCGAGTTGCCGCGAATTGCCGATTGATATTGGAAATATCAAAAACTTCGCAATCGGCGATTCGGATTTCTCCGACTCCCAGGCGCAAAAATTTTTCCGCCAGCTGGCCGCCCATACCTCCGCATCCGGCAATGCCGATCACGGTTTTTCTAAGGACTTCCTGTTCGGTTTTGGTGATCCAGCCGATATTCCGGTCTACTCTTTCCCAGTAATATTTTTCATCGGCATTCCGGGGACCGATCCTATAGATAGTGTCGAGTTTGAGCTTCTTAGGTAAGACTACGCGCTTCTGTACCATCACAAAAAACCTCCTTGTTAAGGTACCTCTCTAATTTTCGTTTTAAATTGCTATAAAAAAGCTCTAAAAAAACTCAAATCTTTCTAAAGTTGTTCGGAAAGTTTATAGCCACGGCCCGGAATGGTGTGGATAAGTCGTTTTTTAACGTTGGTATCGATTTTTCTCCGCAAACTCAAAATATGTGATTCAATAGTATTTGAAAATGGGTCCGCGCTCATATTCCAGACATGCTCCATGATCATACCTCTGGATAAAACCGCGCCGGCGTTTTTTAAAAGATATTCTAATAGCGCGAATTCTTTCCGGGTCAAATAAACCTCTTTCGCGCCACGCTTTACCACCTGTTTTTTGTTGTCCAAAACCAGATCCGCAATCTGTAAAATATCCCCTTCTACTTTTGGCGGACGGCGCAATAATGCCCGAACTCTCGCCATGAGCTCTTCTAATGAAAATGGCTTACTGAGATAGTCATCGGCGCCGGAATTTAATAACTCAACTTTCGTAGAAACTTCACTTTTCACCGATAAGACGATGATCGGCACGCTCTTTCCCTCTTTCCGGACTTCTTGGCAGACCTGCAGACCGGTCTTTTTGGGCAAGATATTATCCAGAATAATTAAATCGTAATCGTTAGTCCGCGCCAAAAATGACCCTCGCTCACCATCGGTAGCCACATCCACCGCGAAGGATTCCGCCTCTAAACCCGCCCGCAGAAACTGGGCGATCTGCTTTTCGTCTTCCACAATTAGGATACGCATAATTTGTTCATAAAGTATCAGGTGATTCAAGACCAGTCAAAGGCTAACATTTTATAGATAAATTATTTCTAAAGTTTAAAAATGGAGAATTTAAGAAAAATTTGCCAAATTTTAGCTAATTCGTCATAATCTAACAGGTTTTTTGATAGTGATTTAAGGAGTTGGCTGATGGAAGTAATCGTAATTCCCCCGACCTATTTTGACGTCGTGGAGTCTTACAATACCCGCATGCGGCCGGATCTGCCGTATGGCAAACCTGATCCACGCAAAACCTTTCAGCAGTGGGCGAAAATGGTCGAGATTCTTACGTATGATCTTGGAGTTAAAGTAGAATTCATGAATCCGACTATCGATCTTCACGACATGGCCTTCGCCTGTGATCCGGGACTTTGGATAGACAATACGTTTATTGCCGCTAACTTCCAGCCGGAAGCTCGTCGGCTGGAGGTCGCGCCATTTTTTGAAGCCTTTTCCAGAACCACAACCTATCCCAGAGCCTTACCCGAAGAAGCATGTTTCGAAGGTGGCGACTGCGTTGTTGTAGGAAATACTCTCCTGTTGGGTTATGGCGAAAATCGCACCAACCGGCGCGGAGTCGAAGAGGTGAAAAAGATCCTGGAACCGCAGGCAATCAGGGTTGTCCCGATCCGCCGGGTCACGGAAGAGTTCTATCATCTGAACTCGGTGCTGACAGTGTATCCCTCGGCCGGTCTCATCGCTTACTATGCCGAAGCCTTTGAGCCGGATATTCAAGAGATCCTTGAAAAAAATCTGCCGCGGATGAAGTCGGTAGCCCTTCCGAAGGACGCGGTCTACCGGAAACAGCCGGCGATCGGCGATGAGTATCTCTATAGCTACTGCCTGAATTCGATCGAAAATAACGGCAAAGTGCTAATGTCGTATTGTTCCAGTACGCATCGCAAGCTTCTCGAAAGTCACGGACTGCAACCGATCGTTCTCGACTGCTCGGAATTCGAGAAGTCCGGCGGCGCATTTCGCTGTTTGACGATGATCCACAACATTACAAAAACCCCATAAATGGGGTTTTATTTTACTTCGAGGATTGTGTAGGTTTTTGAAACGGCGCCAGTTTGAAAAGTGACACTATCCCCTTTTTCGTGACCAAGAAGCGCGGCGCCAAGCGGTGATTGATAAGAAATACGTCCATTGGTTGGTTCGGTTTCGGACGGCCCGACGATTTGGAAAGCTCGTGGTGAGCCCGCCTGCCCCGCCCTGGCGGTGGCCGAACCATTCTCTTCAATTACAACGATCGAACCAAGCTGAACCTTACCGGAAGTATTCGGCCCGGATTTAATTACAGATGCTCGGCGGATCTGGTCCTCTAAACTCAAAATCTGCCGGTGTGTTCCTCGTAATTTAGATTTCGCGGCTTGGTATTCGGCATTCTCCGACCGGTCACCATAATCGGCGGCGGTTTTCGCGTCGGTAGCCAACTTCGGTAAAGATTCTTTAAGGCGCGCTAGCTTATCTTTTAAATCCTTAAGACCGCCTTCAGTTAAATGAACCGGGCCTTGATCGCGGACTTTCAGTTTTTCTAAGCGACTCCTCGGAATCTGCATCTAAACCTCGGTCGGAATCAGTTTCTGATATATCTCACCTACTAATTTTCTAAATAGATCGCGCTTTTTCCAAAAGGTATTGCTCTCGGAAACATCGTTGTTTTGGATCTTTTTTATCTCATTCAACACCGCGTATCGGGTGTGTCCGAGATCGGCATCCGACTTAGTGTTAGCATCTTCCAGTGCCTGGTAGATCTGCTTGAGATGATTGTACTTATTCGGAATGTTGAGAGCGATATTGGCCTTAGTATTGGATGAAAGAGTGGCGGTCAAAGTGTTTACTTCGATATGTTCAATAAAATCGTGAATCGCTTCAAAAAACGCGAAACTATCAGGCGTTTTAAGAACCTTTTGAAATTTCTTCTCAAGACCAACCTTAACTTTTGGTAGTATCTTCATTGCTTGCATTCTAGCATGTCTATGGCGAAATAGCGAGCAATAAAAAATGCCCCGATAGTTGTCGGGGCAAGTCTGTTATTTAATTAATTCGTTTCATTTTCCGTTTCACGGCGCGGATGCTTTCTTTTAAGGTGTCGGTGATAATGCCGAGCTCGTTTTTACGTTTATTTTCGCTATCAGAGCCGATGATCAGCGGTGGCGTGATCCGGATCGCGGAAATTCCCGCGTCCAAGAAAAGCACGCCACGCTTCCGGGATTCCAGTACCACTTCATTTCGGAAATTTGTGGCCGGTTTTATGGTATTCGGATTCCAGAATTCAATCCCGTGCATCAGACCCATGCCGCGGACATTGTGAACTACGTCCTTATTTTCCTCTTCGATCATGCGCAAGGCTGGACCTAGTTCCCCATCGCCAACCTCCTGGGCTCGCTGAGGAAGATTCTTGGATAATGTCTGCGAAAGCACTTCCAGCGCTATAGCGGAACCGAGAGGAGAGCCGGCAAAAGTACTCGACTGCTGTCCCTTATTGGTCCAGCCCATCTTGTGATCGTAAATTACGGCGCTGAACGGAAAACCATGCGCCAGAGATTTCGACAACACTACGACATCCGGCTCGATGTTGAAATGCTCAAAGGCAAAAAGCTTTCCGGTACGCCCAAGGCCGGTTTGAATTTCATCAACCACGACATAAACGCCGTGATTTTTGAAAAACCTCACCAAGTCCTGAATCGCCTCTTTAGAAGGAACATTAATGCCGCCTTCGCCCTGGATTAGCTCCAGCACCACCGCGTTGACCGAATCAATATCGATCATACCCTTACGACATGCCGTCTTCAGCTTCTCTAGGTATTCATTTCTCGTGAGGTCGGTGTACTGAACATCACCATCGTCGTCATAAACAAAATACCGATGCTTAGCTGGAAAGTGAATGTGGTAATTAGGAAAAGCGTTGGTCGGATAATTCTCCCGCTGAATGGGTTTCGAACAGGTCAACGACAAAGCGCCGAGTGTTCGTCCATGGAAAGCGCCATAGCACGCCACGAAATCTTTACGATGCTTTTGAGTACCAGTCCGTACTCGAGCGTTATAGCAGAGCTTAATGGCCGCTTCAATCCCCTCGGAGCCGGAGTTAGCAAAAACAACTTCACGCTCCACTTTCAACGGTGTCAGTTCAGCCAGCACATAGGCAAGCTCCAGCGCGTAATCATTTTGCATATCATGGTGAGGATAGCCGAAGACATCCTTCTGCTTTCGCAGGACCTCTCGGATAACTTGCCTGATCCTTTCATTGCCATAGCCTAGATTTTTAGTACTCACTCCTCCCGAGGCATCGATTAATGACCGACGCTGACCATTATCCAAAACCATAATGCGCGAACCTTTGCCGTCTAAATAGGTCAATTTCTTATCAATGACGGTAGTGCAAGCGTAACTATCTTCTCTCTTTTCGCGCGGTATTTTTTCAACTCGGCTAAAAAGCTTAGCGGCGCGTTCCTTGTCTGTATTCAAGAGGGTGCTCCTTTCATGAGCTACATTTTTTTAAAGGACAACAACCGGGTATATCATAATAAGATTTTGGCAGGATGTCTAGCGAAAAATTTAAATAAAAAAACCCACTCCTAGGAGTGGGTTTCAATCGCTTTCATCAGAATTTCAGTCGCTTTCTTGATCTCGTCATAGGTGATGATCAGCGGTGGCATCAGGCGGGTGCTTTGCTCGCCGGTACTCATTAGAAGCAGGCCGCGATTCATCGCTTCCTCGACCACCTTATCCCGCGTCTTCGCGTCGGTGAAGGTCATCCGGCTCATGAGTCCCAGTCCGCTAATGTCGCTGACCAGTTCCTGAGCCTTCAGACTGTTACTTCTCGCTTCCCAGAGACCACCGCGCAGTACCAAGCCCATCTCATGCGATGCCTGAGCCAAGTTCTCGCTTTCCACAATCTCCAGGGACTTCAGCCCCGCGGCGCACGCCTGCGGATAACCGCCGAAAGTGTTGCAGTGCTCGGCCCTCTTCCGGTAACCGAATCCACTCCGGAAAATAGTCGCGCCAATCGGTATCACACCACCGCTCAACGCTTTCGCCACCGTCATAATATCCGGCTCTACTTCGTAGAAATCAGAGGCCCACATATGGCCGGTCCGTCCCAGTCCGGTCTGAACCTCATCGATAATGACTGTGACTTGGTTTTCATGCAGGTACTGGATCAGCACCTGCATCATCCGCTTCTTCGCCACATTGATCCCGCCTTCGCCCTGGACCAGTTCCAGCAAGGCAAAGTTGATCTCTTTAATGAATGGCCCGATGGAGCTTTGGACATACCGGAGATACTGCCTGGAGGTTTGGATGCAATCCAGGAATTCTTTTTTCGCCATCGTCTCGGGATTTTCTGACGGGAAGATAAGGTAGAACGCCCGGTTAATCCCGCCATTCAATCCTTCCACATGAAGCGGCTTAGAGCTGGTCGCGGTCCGGCAAAAGCCCAATCGGCCATGAAAATCACCGGCAAAGGTAACCATGCCGCGCCGTTCTGGCCGCGCCTTCAGGCAGGCCAGGATCGCCGCTTCGACTGCTTCGCCGCCGGAATTGGAAAAGAAAACTTGCTTATCATATTTTCCGGGCGTAATGGCTGAAAGCTTCTCCGCGAGCATGACCTGATACTTGTTCAGATACATATTCCCGCTCCAGCCGGCTTCGTCGTTATCGAGAACCTCTTTCACAGCATTCAAAACTGCCGGGTGATTGTATCCGATATTGGATACTCCCGGACCCGAGGCAAAGTCCAAATAAGGCTTATCATTCAGCCAGATCGTGGAACCCTTAGCCTTCGTAAAGATCAGCGCCGGCTTCCAAGCAGAAATTGCCACATTCCGAACGGCCTTAATCCCTAACTTCGCGTAATCCGATGCTTCCATATCACCTCCTTGTCACGCCAAGGGCGTGGCTTTCAAAGTTCCGCCCAAGAGTGTATCATTCCTGGCAGATATTTGAAAGGGACAATATGTCTAAACGTTTTGTAGTACTTGGCGGCGCCGGAACAATCGGACGAGTAGTGGTGCGCGATCTCTCCGAATCCCGGCCCGGCGATCATGTTATCATTGCAGATTACAACCAAGAGGCGGCGCAATTCGTGGCGGATACCATTAAGAATCCGGATATAGAAGTCCGTAAAGCGGATGCCCGTCAGCCGGAACTTTTAGCCGGTCTGCTCCGTGGCTCTGATGTAGTGATCAACTGCCTTCAGCACGACTACAATCTCATGGTGATGGCCGCGGCCCTGGAAGCGGGAACGAATTACGTGGACCTAGGCGGTTTGTTTACCTGGACCCGCAAGCAATTACGGCTTGATGAAAAATTTAGAAGCGCGGGATTGACGGCCGTGATCGGTGTGGGTTGTTCGCCCGGCATTACCAATGTCCTTGCCGCTTACGCGGTAAAGCAGCTGACGAAAGTGAATTCCATAAAAATCCGGATTGGATCAAAAAATTTTAACCAGCCGGATAAAAAACTAAGCTTTCCATATTCGGCGCAAACGATCATTGAAGAGCTCACCCTGAAACCCTGGGTGTTCCAAGACGGACGGTTTCGCCAAGTATTGCCACGGACCGGCTGGGAACAAACCCAATTCGACAAACCAGTGGGACCGGCCTGGACTGTCCGTACGCGACACAGCGAAATTGCCACCCTGCCGGTTAGTTTCAAAAAGAATGGCTTACGATTCTGCGATTTCAAGGTCGGTCTTGACCGGCCATTCGTAAAAGAAGTAATGAAACGCTTGCGGAATGGCTGGACAATGCCGGAATTTCAAAAACTGGTTGCCACGCCTCCAGAACCCAACGACTATGAAATTGTAAGAGTGATGGCCGATGATATGACTATTGATTGCCATTCCCGCTCGCGTCCAGATTGGCGCGCCAGCGCCGGTGACATCAACACGGCTTGCCCCATCTCCATTGCCGCGCAGATGATCGCGGAGGGCGAGATTGAGCAGCCAGGCGTTTCACCGCCGGAGATTGCCATTCACCACGAATGCTTCGCCGCTGGTATATTTATCCTCAAACTCCAACTGTGCGGCATGAAAATCGTAATAAATTAAAAACTCAAAGCCCGATTGCTTCAATCGGGCTTTTTTGTTAATATAACGGCGGTTCATTTATAAGGAGACGCGTATGATGTTGCGATCGATTAATCCATCGAATTATAAGGTTGTGGGTTCGGTTAAGGTCTCGACTCCCAAAGAAATTAGCGACAAAGTTCGCCAGGCTCGTCTTTACCAAAAATATTGGTCGGAAATGGGAGCGGCGATGCGAGTTCATATGGTGCGTAAAGCGATGGCCGAATTTGAAAAGCGGAAGGACGAAGTGATCAAGCTGGAATCGATGGAGATGGGCAAACCCATTACCGCGGCAGCCAGCGACTTCAATGACGCGATGGCTTTCGCCAACTGGTACTTGGACAACGCGGAAAAGTGCCTCGCCGCAGAAACGACTTTCGAGGACGAAAAGGAAATTCACCGGGTTTACCGTGAACCGCTCGGAGTGGCCGCGGTGATTATTCCTTGGAATTACCCGTTCCTGATGTTCGTCTGGACGGTCATTCCCAATCTGCTGGCCGGTAACTGCGTGGTTCTCAAGCACTCGGAAGAGTGCCCGCTAATAGGAAAGCTCATTGAAGAAGTGATGCATAAGTACGTTCACGTGAGCGCCTTTTCGGAAGTTTACGGCGGCGGCGAGGTCGGGATGCTGCTAGTTCGGAACGATATTGGTCTCATTTCTTTTACCGGCAGTACTGCAACCGGGAAAAAGCTTTACGAAACCGCCGGCCGGAAGTTCATCCGCGCGGTTATGGAAATGGGCGGCTCGGCTCCCGGAATTGTTTTTGAAGATGCCAATATCGATGAGGCAGTCAAAAGCATCTGCACTTATCGTTTGACCAATGCCGGTCAGTACTGCGATGGCCTGAAGCGGCTGATGGTTCATCAGGACCGATTTGAAGAGGTGGTCAGTAAGCTCTCCAATGCCTTCGCGACCCTGTGGGTTGGTCCGGCCGATCTTGAAAGCACCGAGCTGGGTCCTCTCGTCGCGAAACGACAGCTTGATCTCTTGGCAGCGCAAGTCGCTGATGCTAAGAGGTTGGAAGCTCGCGTAATCACTGGCGGTAAGTCATTGGAATCTGAGCTTGGGGGCGCGTTTTTCCAGCCCACGCTTTTGACCGGTGTTACTCCGGCAATGAGAGTCTGGAGAGAAGAGGTCTTTGGTCCAGTTCTGCCGGTGGTAAGGTTTAGAACCGAGGACGAGGCGATCTCAATCGCTAACGACACAGTCTACGGACTCGGCGGATATGTTTACACCGCGGACATGAACCGGGCGGAGCGAGTGGCCCGCGCGCTCAAGACCGGCATGGTCAGCATCAACGGCACGAACTACACGACTCCGTTCAACCCCTTTGGCGGCTGGAAGAACTCCGGCATGGGCCGCGAGCATGGCAAGTACGGCTTCCACGAACTGACCCAAACCAAGGTAGTCGCGAGAAATAAGTAAAAGAAGACACCGGCTGTTTATAAACAGCCGGTTTTTTATTTCGTAAAATCCTTATTCGCTTATTCGCGCGAATTAGACCGTATAACACTCCAACATTCTTAAGAATGTTGGAGTGTTAATTGTACGCGTTTATTTTAAATCATCCAGAAGCCCCAATTTTACTAGGCGCGACCGAATAGCTCCTTTTGTTCTATTAAATAGTGCGGCAAGATCGGCGACAAGTGAACCACCTACAAAAGATCTTCTTAATCTTTCATCTTGCGTTTCATCCCACGGCAAATAAGCGCTGGGGTGCTTCTCTCTTATTTTTTCATATGACACAAAATTTTTCTGTGCGGATATAGCCACAGGTTCGCCTTCTGCTGCCACGCTAAACCTCTGCGCAGCCTTCTCCGACTGCGCTCGGAACTTTGTATCTTTTTCTAATACTTCTGGATGCACCCGAAACGCGAGCTCATTCCAACCAATAATATGAAGGCCTGAAAGTCTTCTCACGCGTGAAAGCGCGACATAGCCCTGTCCAAATTCAAAAACATCGCTCAAATCCACCACTGCCTCGTCCAAACTTATACCCTGACTCTTATGTACGGTAATCGCCCACGCAAGACGAAGCGGTAATTGTGTAATGCGCGCTCGAATTGCGCTATTCTCTTCTACTGTCCAATCCGTTGCCCTGACTTCAATCCGTCGTCCGTTTCTTGCCCTTACAACCGGACATCCGCTCTGCGCGTCAAATTTTTCAACCACGCCCAACGTGCCATTCACAAACCCTTCTTTCGGATTATTTTTTGTGAACATTACCGCCGCTCCAACTTTGAGATAGAGTGTCTCAGGCGAAAGACAACCCCTCTTAAGCATGGCAACAATTTTTTCTTGGCCCTGCGCGGACATAGTAAATGCACGAGGATCACCCGAAAGCTTGGCGAGTATTTCATTATTGACGCGATCCACATCAATATTGTGGGAAAAAAGTTTCGGCGCGCTATCGGGGATGGCGTGATTTGTAATTTTTCTAGCTTTAATGTGCCTTAAGTGTTCGTCGCCAAAAACGTTGCCGCGAATCGCCGAAAGCACGGCAAGAAAATCGGCATCGTCCTGTCTATGCTGCTCCTCAAGATAACAGACGACCGGCTTCGCTCGCTCCCAGGCGGGCGAGTCATAGGCAAAACCAGCCGCCGACTCTCGTATGAGAACATTGTCCGCGTTACTTTCCTCTTCAGCTTTAGAAACTGGCGGTAATTGGAAAAAGTCTCCGACTAAAACAATTTGAACTCCCCCAAAAGGTTCCTGGTTCCGTTTAATTTTGCGGCAAATAACGTCAATCATGGAAAGTGTTCCGGCGGAAAGCATAGAGACTTCGTCTACTATCAGTACTTGAGCCCGCTGGATGCGTTTTGTGATATTTCTATTTGATGAGATTTTATCAAGATCGTATTGGCTTAATTTAGTTTTAATGCCTATGCCGCTCCAAGAATGAATTGTCATTCCTCCGATATGAGTCGCGGCAATACCGGTTGAGGCGGTAATCGCCGGCTCAATGCCCCGCGCGCGCAAATACGCCACATACTCGTTTACTGTATGCGTTTTACCAGACCCAGGTTCGCCGGTCAAAAAAACATTAGCTGCCGTCTTCAAAATTGATAATGCTTGGGATTGGGTCATTTTAATCGAAAACAGTTACCTCGCCTTTTTCGTATTTCCCAGTCTCCCATCCGCCATATATAAAATGATCGCCATCCTGGTGAAAGTACAACGCGGTAGAACCGTCAATAATAAGCTGAAAGCCGCGTAAACCCGATTTTGAAGGGATGATATCTATTCGTTCCGTTGCTTGGAAAAATTCACTTGCTTGATTGGCGACGTCCGAATTAACACCAAGCTCGCGCGATAGCCGCTTTACGCCGCGAAGAGGCGATACCCTAAGCAATACCCGCGTCCACCAACTCACACCGCCTTCCTTAAGATTTTTTAAATCAAATTGTATTTTTTTATTCTCGAAATCGAAATCTTCCATATCAGACATTGGTACATTATGCTAATTCGTAAAGCTGTAAGTCAAGGCTTCCAATAAACACTCTAACATTCTTAAGAATGTTAGAGTGTTTATTGGAATGTTTTTATGAATTTTATAAATCGTTCTCCGTAGGGTGAAAGTGAATGAATCACATTCCTGCCTCGGTATTTTTTGTTTACAAGGCCAGCTTGGACCAATCGCCTAGTATGCTCGGAAATGGTTTTGAAATTTTTATTCAAACTTTTAGCAATTCCATCCAGGTTAATATCAGGGTTTTTAAAAACTAAAAACAATATATCAATCCGGCAATAATTGGCCACGCCCTTGAAATGTCGTTCGAGTTGTTTCGCGCTTCTCATGCTCCAAATCTTAAAACATTTAGTGTCTTAAAACAACACTCCAACATTCTTAAGAATGTTGGAGTGTTTAAATGAATTTTCATTAAGCTTTAAAAAATGGAGGGGTAGCCGAGGTAGTACTTGAGGGTGTGGATCCAGTCTTCGTCTTGGCTGCCTTCGGCTTGTTTACTGCCCAGCATCCATTCCAGGTAGCCGCGGTCGGTTTGGGCCACGTCCGCGATCTTTTTGTCTTTGTGTTTTCCGAAGTTAAATACTCTGAATAATGATGGCCGGCCGGAAATATCAATCATCTTGGCGATGGCTTCGGGTTCGGAGAGGCCGGTATCCATCATTTTTTTGAGCAGACGGTTAAAAAGCGCGTGGAGGACTTTCACGTCCCCTTCCGCGTCGTGGGCGTTGGCGTCTTCCACATCCAGTTCCAAAAAATACCGTAAAAAAGATAAATTGTATTCCGGGATCTGATTCTCCGGGTCTAGTTCCCGGGCCACCCGGAAAGTGCAGATCCGCTTCGGGATATTCATTCCCTCGGCTTCCAGGATCGCGCAGTCGAATTTCGCATTATGCGCCACCAGGATTCCCCCATCGGTCAGCTTGGCCTGCAAGTCTTTCATCGTCGCGCTGTCTTTGAATGGCTCCTTATCCGCCAGCATCTTGTTGGTGATATTGGTAATACTCATGGCCTTTATCGACACCGGAATTGGCGGCTTAAAATAACCTACTTTAACCCCATCGGAAGTTTTGTAGCAAATCTGACAGAGCCTGTCCTTGGCCACATCATTGCCAGTCGTTTCGGTATCTAAAAAAATAAGTTGGGGCATGCGTTAATTAACTCATTCTACTATTTTCTCTATTTTTGCGAAACGCCAAGAGCGGAAATAATCTTATTCCCCATCTCTTCCGACCAGTTCGTTATCGGCGAAAGTTCAAAAATGTGGTTTGTAAGTTTGCTAGCCTCGGTTATAAAAATTCCAGTTTCGCCGGTAATTTTCCCGATTTTTCCACCCGCCAAAACCAACATTGCCATCACCCGAACATCTACCCCTTTAGTCTTAAAGAATTTAACCAAAAAATCTTTTTGTCGCGCAGTTTGCCAAACGGGCCTAGGAAGTTCAAAAAAGTTATACCATCCTCTCTTTTTATGCATGTGCCCTGCTTCAAAATCGAAAACACCAGAATAATTTTTAACCTCAAGAATAATTACGCCCTTGGGACCGAGTAAAAGCCCATCAATATCACCGATGCGCGTATTGGGGATTATATAATTCGGCACATAGATATAGCTGTCGTCCAAAGTTTCCTTTAACATGTTAAGGATTTTTTCTTCGCCTTCCTTACCGGATTGAAATCCAGAAATTTTATCGAACAATGGATCTCCGTATTTTCGGCTAATTAAAATTATGATTAAGCCGATAGTAGTAACTACCCACAAATATTTTGATTGACGTAAGGTTGGAATCACCAAGGTCAATGCAATCGTTACCATCACGAAGAGTATCACAAGCAAAACCGCTGTACCCCAAGGTGCATACTTGCGAAGATTTTTCGAGCTATAAGATTCTTGAAATTGGATAATTTTCATTTTTTAGTTGTTTCGGTATCTAAAAAAATAAGTTGGGGCATGGTTTATTTTGGGTTTGGTTGTTGCTTCTCTGTAAGTTTAATATATTCAACAAGCTTTGCGCCATCAATAAGCTCTATACCAACCCTGTTGGCAAAAATTCTAGCCGTATGAATAAATCCATAAGTGAAATAACTGGTGGTGACGAAAATTCCTTTGGCGTCGGGATGATCAGCCTTGAGTGCCCCGAAGAACTCCCTCACCTGCTGTACGCGCACAGGGTGTTTAAGTCCGTATTTTTTGACCTGAATATAATAAATTTGACTATCCTTCTCTGCCTTCACATCAAATCCACCATCGGCCTGATGAACTCCGCCAATAACCTGAACATTCTCATATCCCATTTTTTTAAAAAGCATACCAATATAATCTTCAAATTCTTCTGGGTGCAATTTATGTATAAGGTCACCGAGGGTCTTTTGGCTGGCCAGCCACTTCTTATATCGCCTGTAGCGAAAATAGCCAACGATCAATCCAACTGCAATGAACGGCACCAAGACATAAACAAAGGGTTTAATTGCGGCCAGCAAGACGGCCTGAGGAAGTTCGATCATATGTATATCTTACTATAAAATTTGCGCCCTCGGCAGGGATCGAACCCGCAAAATCGGGATAGCCAAACTTAAGCTACTGCCAAGAATTTTAAAACCGCCATTGGGCCCAATGGCGGTTTTAGGACGGAATCAGTCGATGTATCACGAACAATCTTTTCTAAGACCCCTCTAAAGCAATCGCGTCAGATTTGTCAGAAAATTAAGATCGTCTGAGTAAGGAAATATTCTAATTCTTGAGGTGAGTTGCTCGATTGGTACCTAGCTTTCATCCGACCCATAATCACTTACCAAGTTTGTTGTATTTCGGTTTATATCTCGAAATTTCCGAAGCCTCAAAATCTTCAGCTTCTTGAGCGTTATCGCAAAGATGATAGCCGAAATGCGTTACGCCTGGCCAGTAATCACCTCGAAGATGGTCAAGCAGCCTACCTCGGATGCCGTCTTCGCTAACTGCCCTTCCGATGTAAAGAGGTATTAGGCCGCCATCCGTTGTTATCAAGCCGCAATAATAAACACCGATATGGTATGAATTCAAATTACGTACGGTATCATCATTGTAGCTATAATGCCCACTATAATCGTTCACCATTATTGTTATTTCATCTCTTCTTATTATTCTCCGGCTCGACGAACCTTCGCGGCGCATTAAGAGAAAATGCTCGGTGAACCAGCTGTGGTCACTCTATAATTTTCTAAAATAACGTGGGCTATGTCAAATAGTATTGTGAATATGATGTGTATGATCTGGGGATAATTTTTCCTTGACGGTTTGCCTACGCTTGGTAAATTTACTATATGCATAACCTACAAATCAAATTATTAAAAATCCTTGGGAAGATAGATTTTTCCAAAGAAAGCCTGCGGAGTATCGCCAAAATGGTGGGCGAAAAATATCCACAAAAGATAAAGCACCATATTACCCAGTTAGAGAAAAAGTATCTAATCTCCGTAGACTGGCAGAATAAGCGGATCACAAAGACCGATCCGAAAAAAATGAATAACTCTCCCCTACTCTCGATCCCGATCGTAGGTATGGCCAACTGCGGCCCAGCCCTGGTCTTTTCCGAGCAGAATATCGAAGGCTTCGTAAAAATTTCCAAAGTGATCCTCGGTCTCAAAGCGATTGGCGACTTCTTCGCTATCCGCGCTTCCGGTAATTCGATGAATCGCGCGAAGGTGGCCGGCAAAAGCATTGAAGACGGCGATCTAGTCATAGTTGATCCTCGGCTCAAAGAACCCCGCAATGGCGACTATGTTCTTTCTATTATCGACAATGTCGGCAACATCAAAAAATTCTTCCGTGACGCCAAAAATAAGCTAGTCATGCTGCTCTCCGAATCCACCGAAGACTATCCTCCAATCTATATATCCCCTCGTGAAGACTACTTCGTAAGCGGAAAGGTCATCTATGTAATAAAAAAGAGCTAGTTTTCGTTCAACCGATAACTATTTTGAAAAAAATGATCCAGCTTAATTTATTTAGCAGTAGGTCATTATTGTATAATGAGTACATGGAGCTGGATCAATATTTCACTAAGTCTGATGTAGCTAACCGGTGTCTTGAGCTTCTTTATGACAAGCTCCCAGGAATTCGAAATAAGTCCTTTATAGAGCCGTCAGCTGGCAATGGGTCTTTTTATTCAATTTTGCCAAAATCACGAAGAATTGGCTTAGATATTGCTCCCCAGTCGCCTGATATTAAAAGGGCAGATTTTTTGAGCTGGGAACCTAAAAGAAGCTCTCAGGATAAATATGTGATAGTCGGGAACCCTCCATTTGGACACCGCTCCAAGCTAGCTATAGATTTTTTTAATCATTCAGCAGATATCGCAAACACGATTGCTTTTATCGTACCTCGTCAATTCGAAAAATATTCTGTTCACTCAAAATTAAACAAAGACTTTAGACTTATCCACAGCCAAGAATTGGCCGAAAATTCATTCTACACTCCAAGTGGCAAGGATTTTGCCGTACGATGCGTTTTCCAAGTTTGGACTCGCAATGAAACAGAGCATGAAAACATGCGCATACTTGAAGCGCCTCCAATCGTCCACCCCGACTTTGAGATGTACCAGTACAACAACACCCCAGATGCGCTAAAGTTTTTTGATAAAGACTGGGACTTTGCCGTTCCTAGGCAGGGCTATGAAGATTATACAAGGCGCGAAAAGCATAAAAATCGCTGCGAACTTAATAAGCAGTGGATAATGTTTAAGGTAAAAACGGAACAGGCTCGAGATAGACTGTTCAATTTTGACTTCTTTTCGCTTGCCAAGAAGAACACGATGGTTTATGGTTTCGGCAAAGCCGACGTCGTAATGGAATACAGCAAGCGTTATGATTAACTCTTTATTTGAATCTATTCGAGATGACAAACAACTCTATCTAAATGCCCGCGAAGGAAGTGAATTTGAAGATAGGGTTGTTTACTATTTAAAAAGCACCCTTGGCCTAACCCGCATCCTAAGACGGGACGTTGTGGCAAAAGACTGGGCGGCAATCAGTAGCCAGCTGGCTAATAAATTTGGCACAGAATACCTTAACTTGCCCAATAAAAAGCTTAGAAAAACATTCATCTACCAACCACGCGGAAAACAAGAGTTTCCAGACATTATTGTTTTTAGTGATAAAAAAGTCATACCTATTGAGATAAAGTTCTCAGCTAATAGCCAGACGAAACCCATGTGGAATAGTAATGTTCCTAGGGCTAATGCTTTTTATATTTTTGGATCATATGGGTTACAGGACATAACTTTCTTTTGTGGTGATAGCATCATTAGTCCAAAACACAGGGAAAGGCTGTATGGATTTTTTGATGATATCAAGAAGCTAGAGGATGAGATCAGAACTAAAATGCCTGAGCTGGATACAACGGACCGAGGATTTACTCCTTATATTAGAGCGGCATTCGATCAAAAAAAGCACAAGGATACGGTAGTAACAAACTTCTTCACTCATCCGAAGCGGATTGAGGCAGAGAATTTAGCAATCGAAAAGCTGAAAGCCCTATAGGGAGCTTATTCAACTCCTAATGCAGATTTGGCGCGAGCATAATTAGCTTTTCGATCATCTAATCCAGTAAGACCCCCATTAATTGCCTTCGTAAGTCTAACGAAATCTCCACTATCGGCGATAATATTACAGTTTCGGTTGTTCCAATACCAACCAGCCGAACGAAATGCATCTAATGGCTGCTCAAGCAATTCCGGAAATGCGATCAGATCGATACCCAGCCCAATACCGCACGCTTTATAATTACTACGGCCAGTTGTCTGGATAACGCCCCGACCTCTATATCGCCATCCGTCACCACTTGCTTCGTCCCCATTTCCCAAGCGATTACTATAAACGTGGTTTGCGATTTTCTCTGCCTGCTTAGCATAAACGCTGGCACTTTCTGACGTAAAACGACTTGGCCAGGTATTTACTAGGGCTTGAGCCGAATAATTCAGATTTTCTAAAAATGCGGAATACCCAGCCGATTCGTGAGAAGTTTGAGCAATGAAGGCAGCAATACGAATAGGAGTATTTATTTCGAACTCGGTTAATACTTTCAATAAATGTGGCAGATACTCGTTACATTTAGACTCCGCTAGGGTAGGAAGAATTTTTCCTAATTGTTCTGCGGTAATAAGAACATCGACGCTTTCAAGAATACTCGGCGGTTCAGAACCTGGAATTTGAGGCGTAGATTTAATTGCCGTTTCGCTTATCGAATCATCCGGAGTTGATATTGGGGTATTAATGGAAACCGAAGATTTCGGTTTAAGGTACTCCTTCAGAAAATTAATTATGTTTTGTATTATGTATTTCATTTGATTTTTTTATTATTTTTAGATTTTTGGTACAAAAAACCCGGATAACTTTTCGCCGGGTTTGAAAAACATGTTTCAGTTTTTCTTTAATCAGAGATGATTCTAGCTTTTCGGTAATCCCCGATGATGACGAATTGTTATTTATTTTTTGTCAGCTACTGACGCTATATATAACGAGCCAGGGGAGACTTTATTTCATTATCTTCTCCAATTCCTCTAAAATGCGGACCATGGCGAAGGTGGGGAGTTTGGGACTAGTGTTTATAAACACTTTGTCGATGGCCGATACTCAAAACGAGAATTATTAATCGGTTTTTTTCGATCCGGTAAATTATCCTGTATGGCCAAATATGAATGCTAAACTTACCGGCGAGTTCGCCAGTAAGTGGCTGCCCCAGAAATGGATCTTGTTCCAAGTCCTTAAGCGCTTTTAATACGCCGTCCTTTTTAGCCCTAGGAAGCTTTTGCAGTCTTTTTCTGGCTGATTTTGCGATTATTACGTGATACCTGGACATATCCTTCTTCTTTTAATATTTCATCAAGAGTTGAGTATTGGCCCTTCGCGTATTCGGACTCCCCCTTCTTAATGTCTTTCATTATCAACGGATTATTTAATATATCAACAGTCTCGATTAAAGACTGATATTCATCCACAGACAAAACCACCGCTTTGGGACGGCCCTTGTCAGTTAACGTATAGTGCCTGTTGGGCCTTTGTACGTCTTCCGCAATATCAAAAATTTTCCTGCGCGCCTCTGAAATAGGCAATGTAGTGCTTTTACTCATATGTACATAATAACGTACACCTAGCCGATAGGTCAAGTTAGTTATCCACCGCAAGTTTCTCCAATTCCTCCAAAATGCGGACCGTGGCGAAGGTGGGGAGTTTCGGTGAGACTTTTGAGTCAAATTAGCCCTGGGGATAACTATTGACTTTATGTGCCTGTCTTTGATACAATCTAGACAAGATCACCACGAAAAAGGCCCCATAAGGACGAGACCTTATAGGGGCCTTTTTCTTTTTTAGGGCCGTAAGCATGTATTCAAGTTATCTTGAAACAATCTTTCTAATTCCAAATTGGTTAAATTTCTCAATGATTCCTTTTACTAATTCTCTTTTTAGTCTTGAGTGTCTAGGAATTGTGGTAACGAATCGGCCGTGAACATCCTCTACTTTGTAATGCTTCCTACCAGACTTAACGACAAAACCGCATTTTTTTGCGGTTTTGATTAGTTCGTCTGAAGAACAATCGGAAGCATTAAGACTTAATTCCTTCATAAGACGAAATCTTCATTTCTAATTCTCGGCTTCTCCTCGGGGCTGGGAAAGCGTCTAATTCGTATGCAACACTGACCGGCGGTAAATATGTTGGCATGTACTGAAAAAATTTTTGAGGAACTTCAAGATATGTTTTTACACAATCATTAACCATCTCTACTAGTTCGGACAGCGTATCCCCCTGAGTAACGCACCCTGGAAAAGAAAGTATTTCAGCAAAAAACCCTCCGTCTTCAGAGCGGCCAACTTTTACGTTTATTCTCGTAGAAAATTCACTCCTTAATTCCTTAATTCTTTTTATGTCTTTTTTGGTAATCTTTCTCTCCATGTTTATATATTATAGGACGTAGGCCTTTAAATCAACTTCTCCAATTCCTCTAAAATGCGGACCATGGCGAAGGTGTCGAGTTTGCAGTATTCGAGCATGTCTTTGCGGAGTTGGGCTTTATCGATTGTAAGATCGCCACGGGGCGTTGCCCCTCGCGATGACGGGTCTCCGGGCGCAATGACGGAGGAATCGGGGTCGTCCTGCGGGGCAGGACGGCCGATCAACTTGAGCCAACTGGAGGAGGCGGTGCCGCCTTCTTGGATGGCCAGCTTTTTGTAGGAAAGTTCCGGGGCGAGGACGGGCTGAACTTTTTTGATCGAGGTACTGCCCTTAAAATCTTTGTGGACGTAGTGCTGTTTGGTGAAGATGTCCATGAGGTCGTAGGTTCTGGAATTTATTGACTCAATAAATTCCTTGGCTTCGGGGACGCGCGCGGCGATCTCGGTGTTTCTCGAGCACTCGAAGCGCTTGCTCCAGACGATCAGACTCCCCTTCGGCCCGATCTGCGACTGCAGGGATTCCACAAATGGTCGGCTGGGGTCGGTAGCCTGGTCGTGTAAAAATTCAAAGTGCTTCAACTTCGCGCCGAGCTCATCTAAAACATAAAGCGAGTATTGAAACGGGATCTGCTGATATGGCGAAAACCCGTCGAACATCGGAATGGCGGCCGGGAAAGTTTCATAGTCCACGAAATAAAGAGGATATTTTAACTGCTCCAACTCTTCTTGTATTTTTATTTTATCTACCAAAATCTGATTCAGCACGAAAGCCCGGATCTGATTTTTCTGCGTGTCGTTGAGTTCCATCTCCTCCGGAACTTCGTGAATATGAAATTTATTGCCGTCGATCAGCGATTCCAGTTTTTTCTTACTTAAGCCGATGCGGTTAATATCGTGGACGCTGTATTTCGGCACCTGGGGATTGGAGTGATGAAAAGTCGCGCAGTGGTTAGACCGACCCTTGTATATGCAGGTACAAGACCCGGGCGGTTCTTTATCGCTTGAAAGATACTTCAAGGCCTGCTCCATCTCTAAAGCCACTGGTAGGGCGAGTTCATTGATCTCGCGGGTGATATTGTCGCTTTTGAATAGATTAACGAGGTCGAGCGCGCCCTGGCGGACATATTCCGAGTTGAGGTGCATTAGATTTATCTCATTAATCTTGAGGCCGCACTTTCTTAATAAATTGACCTGGAAAGCGAGATCATAATAATGGCGCTTCTTGTCGGTGTCGTTGGAGGCTTTGATTTCGGTGATATTCCAGGCGTCCGCCGATTTGTCGTAGGTCAGCACATCCACCGCGGCGAGAAAGTTGTCTTTTAGAAATACCGGCTGGAAAATGACTTCTTGTTTTTTAGCGATCAGCTCGGCGGTAAGTTTTTGCGCGGCCTCATCCCGGCCTTCAATCAGCACACCGCTGGGCCAAATTTTGCGCGCCTCTAACTCCACCTCATTACCGGTTTCGATGATGTGCTTTTCAAAATCGGAAAGCTCCGATTTGTAATAAATATCGGGCTGATGAATTTTGTGCCAGACATTCTTCGGGCACTCCCGGAAAAGGATGTAGTCAGTTTTGGATATAAACATATGGATATTTTTATATTTTCTCTGTAATCTATCTATCAATTCTCTACAAAATAAGACCGTATTATCAATATTATCATTATAAGCATCTTCGACGGGTGTTTTCTCAAGAGGATACTTGCCAGATTCTATAGCCCTTCGAATTTTTTTTAAATAATTTTCAATATCATCATCAATATCTGCAAAACAACGTTTGTAAAAATTTATTAAATTGTGCCTTGTAAATGCCTGGACGAATCCAGCGCCTGTTGAATCGAGTGCAATCATTCCCTCTTGTAAGGCAATTGCCTTGAGATAGCATTCTATAGCAAACCCGTAGTTCATAATGATACGACTGCTATACCTTATGTTATTTTTATATTTTTCATATAATAAATCGGCGATTTCCTCATTGATCTTGGCGTGGGAGATCCAAAGGAAGGGGTCTTGAGCTGATTCTTTCCATGCCTCGGCATCGTAAATATCACGAGAAAAATCCTCCGGAGGTTTATCCCAAATTAAATCATCTTCATGCATGTTGGTAGGCCAATAATACCATAAATTAAGTTATCCAGAGGGTATCGACCGACAGCGCTTTAATTGTTATATTGAACTTATAAATGGCCTCGGCCCTCTCCCGCGAAAGCGGGAGTTACTACATTAAAAGATTTGCATTTTAAAAAATTTGTGATAAGATAACGCCGGGGTCGTAACTCAACTGGCAGAGTAGCGGTTTTTTAAGCCGAAGGTTGTGGGTTCAAGTCCCACCGGCCCCATGCCCTTTTACAGGAGGTCAGCCACCTCCTTATATATAAGCTCTCGGCGCGATGCTGGCTATTTTGAGTCAGCGATAGGAGCGACGACGAAGATGCGCAGGTGCGCTTCGAAGAGGAGCGACAAGCTCGATGACTCAAAATAGCCGCATCCCAAAGGGTTGTGACTAAAATGAATTATCGCTACGTCGCTCGTCCTTGAAAGAGACCTCTCTATCTGCATCCTCGCTCCTGGCGCTAATTCATTTGTAGTTCACAACGCGCCAGAGATTCATATACAAGGAGGTGGCTAGTGGCAGATGAGAAGAAAGAGTATTGCGCGAAATTTGAAGACCACAAGCTCAAGAATCTGCTGTGGCGCACTGATGACGCGACCTTAGATGTGGTAAAGATCGTTCAGTGGTGTGAAATCTGCGGCCATGTCTCGATCCTCACTACTGTCGATGGACGAGAATTTTCCCGAGATAATCAATATAAACCAAAGATATTCCAGGACTGGTGTAAGGCCAACGGCCTGTTGCCGGAACAAAAGGAAGCTGCTACACCGCCTTAGAGGCGGTGTTTTATTTTGTAATAGAAAAACCGCTCCTTCGGCAAGCTCAGGACGAGCCTGTGAGGAAGCGGTTTTTCTTGTCAGCGCTTAAGCGCGAGACACGTTGGTGGCGCTTGGGCCCTTTTCTCCTTCGGCGATCTCGAAGGTGACGGTGTCACCCTGCTTGAGTTCGTCAAACGTTACACCCTTTAATTCTTTAGAGTGAAAGAAGAGGTCCTTAGCTTCACCTTCACGGGAGATGAATCCAAATCCACGATCCGTGAGAGTTTTAATAGTTCCTTTCATTTGTTTGCTATTTATTATTTGTAATGCGCCTAGAAAGTCGACTGCATCTCTTGAGCTACACTATGGGTAGAGTATAGCATATGGTTAAAAACTTGTCAATAGGGGCTATTTATGGCGCAGTTTTAGTTAAAAATCGTGATCAAATAATCGTCCAGTTCCCGCTGGGTGAGATCATAAAAGCTCTTGCTTTGATCATGTAAATATTTCGCCAGCGCCACCCCCACGAACCGCCAATGCCAGGGCTCAAATTTGTAATATAAATTATTTTTTGGGTATGAAAGCGCGAAGCCAAATTTATAAGCATTATCGGTCAGCCATTTATAAGCCGTTGCCTGTTCGAACTTAGAAAACGTCGGACCATTCTCCAGGGTAGAGAAATCTACCGCCGTGCCGAGCTGATGCTCGGAATAACCCTGATCGGCGGAGAATTGATTGGAAGTCCCGGCGCCATAAGTCACCGAATAGCCGGATTTTACCGAAGCCTGCTCATAAAACGATCGGTAGGCGGATAAGATCAGTAAATTCATTCCCTCAGCCTTCGCCGCTTCGAGCAGGCTGCCTAGACGGCCCGAAACTCCCGAGTGGATCAGCTGAGTCCGATTCTTTTCATATAGATATTGCGGATCGAGGCTGGAAAGCTGGGCCGGGGCATAGTTTTCGCTCAAAAAATAAACCTTGGAATATTTCCGCAACAACTCCGGATCGGTGGCGCTCCACTTTTGAAGATTCCCCACGATGCTAGAGAGTTCGCTGATCTTTACCTCAAAGGCGCCGGTCTTGCTCCGCTCGGTATTTAAGGCCTGGAGCAGATTGTTGTTCTCCTCCCCCGCTTTGACGAGCGACTGCTCAAGATCGGTGATCTTAGCGCCACGAGCGGTATTCTCTTCTGAGGTTTGCCAGTAGCTATATCCGCCATAACCAAGCAATCCCGCTCCGCCGATGATCAATAAAATTTTGGTTAAATTGAGCTTCATCCCGTTAGAGATTTTGAAAAATAATTTTATAATATTCGCCGACATTAAAACAATTCATTTTCCCTCGCTATGATTTTGCCGAAGTCGACATTATCTCTAACGGGACTTCACTGATTAATTTTAACATGAATTATACCGCCCGATTTTCTTATGGGCTAATTCGTGCGAATTAGCCCATAAGACTAAATTTATTTTTGGCCCAGCATTTTACTCACTACGCGCTT
This sequence comes from Parcubacteria group bacterium Gr01-1014_3, assembly GCA_007376445.1. Taxonomy (GTDB): domain Bacteria; phylum Patescibacteriota; class Minisyncoccia; order UBA6257; family WO2-44-18; genus VMGF01. The sequence goes on from VMGF01000002.1 coordinate 168,791, forward strand.
GGCGCTCATAAAACAGGCAACTTGAGTGGCGGCGCCGGCGATCGTGACGGTATTCCCTTTAAATTGAATGAATGGTTGATAATTCTTGGTAACCCCGAAGGTCCCAGACCAGGCATACTCGGCCCGAAGGTTCAGATAAGGAAATAATTTCTTTAGAAAAGTTTTTATATTTTTTAAATGCGGGAAATGCGGATCTTTTTTCTTATGTTTTTTATTCACAGTCAGCGTCCCAAATCCGGCTAGGATTCTTCTATCCTTAGTTACTTTGAAGTAGGTATAACGATTTCTGGCGTCAAAAATTATTTTTTTCTTCACCAGCCCGGTTTTGGTCAATTCGCCTTCTGTCAGAGGCCGTGTAACAATAATCGTTGATTTCTGACTTTTTACCTGTTTCGCGGGATGATCCGCGTCTATAGCCATAATAAGTTTTTTATATTTTATGGTGCCATGCCCAGTTCTGGCCGTGTTTCCGGACAATTCTAAAAGAGCGGTGTTTTCGTAGATTTTAACCCCGTATTTCTCCACTGCTTTGGAAAAATTTTGGGTGAACTTCAAAGGATTCAGGGAGAGTCCGTGATTGATAGATAATATTCCTTGGGTGAAAAGTTCGGTATTAATTTCCTCTTTTAATTCCTTGCCGCTAAGAAATTTAGTGGCCTGTTCGAGGTTTTTTTCTGCCTCGTATTCTTTTCGCAAGTAATTTATCAGGGATCTGTGTTTGAAGGCGCAATACAGGGTATCTTGCGGCTCAGCGTCGCAATCTATCTTCTCGTCCTGAATAACTTTTTTGATGCCCTGCAATCCTTCACGAATCGCTCGCCAATATATTTTACCTTTATTTTTTCCGTAAGTTTTAATGATCTGTAAGAGATCTGATTCTCCGCGCAACACTAGAGTACCCGCCGCTTTTCCCGTGGCGCCACTCGCGATGTGGAGCTTTTCAATTAAAACAATGTTTTTGGCTCCGGATTTCGCGAGAAAATAAGCGGCCGACACTCCGGTAACTCCGCCGCCGACAATAAGATAATCGCACTCTATGTCGCTTTGTAATTCTGGTCTGACTTTGTAGCCAGGATTTTTCCAAAAGACTTCAAATTTCATGAATACATTGAAGTATAGAGGAATTCTGATATGATTTAAAGAATATGAAATTCGATTTCTTGGTTCTGGGAGCAACGGGAATGCAAGGCAGAATCGTCACGGCCGATTTGATTGGAAAGGGTTACAAAGTTTTTGGTTCTAGCCGGCACGCGAAGGGGTTAGAAAAAGTTCAAGAACAGCATCCGACTTTTCAGTTTGAGGAGTTGGATCTATCCGATAGTAAAAAGATCGCGGAATTAATCTCCAGAGTTAATCCGGGAGTCGTCATCAACTGCGCCGAAGGAGATTGGAACTTCGAAGTTTATCAGGCGGCTCTTGAAGCGGGAGCGAATGTGATTGATCTTGGTTCCGATATTCCGACCACTCAAAAGCAGATGGCCCTTGATCAAGCGTTCAAAGAAAAAGGACTGACCGCTATTACCGGCTGTGGTTCCACGCCGGGAGTAAACGACGTGATGCTCAGATACGCGTCAGGCTTTTTAGACACCATTGATACGATCGAGGCGGGTTTTGCCTGGAATTCCGAGCCTCAAACATTCGTCGTGCCATTTTCGATGGAAAGCATCTTCGAGGAGTTCACTGATCCGGCGCAGGTCTTTGAAAACGGCGAGTGGGGCGTGAAAGTGCCTATGGAAACCGTTCAAGACAAAGAATTCCGTGAAGTAGGAAATCAAAAAGTCTTTCTAGTCCGGCATCCGGAAACTTACACCTTTTATTACTACTTCCAGGATCTCGGGGTGAAAACAGTTCGCTTCTACGCCGGATTCCCCGATCATTCCTTTAATGTCATACAAGATTATATAAAACGGGGGCTAACTAAAGATCGGAAGTTTTGTTTGGATGGAGAAAATTGCGCCCCCCTCACAGCTCTTACTAAAATCCTTCAGGAAAAACACGCTCCGCCGGAAGGATATGAGGAAAAAGAAAATTTGTGGGTTTCTCTGACCGGCACTAAAAACGGCAGAAAGGAAACGATCTTGATGGAATGCATCGTCCCGACTCTCCCCGACTGGAAGAGCGCCGGTTGCAATATTGATACCGGCTTTCCGGCTTCAATCATGGCTCAGATGATCCTAAATAAAGTAGTTGCTGACCGTGGCAGTTTTGCCCCGGCCGGGATTATTCCGCCGGAACCATTTTTCGAGGAATTGAAAAAGAGAAGCATGAGAATCTACATGAACGGAGCGCAAATCGTTTAAGCGGCTGAATCACCAGCTACATAACCGGTCGTCCAACAGAGTTGAAGCGAGTAGCCGCCCGAGGGCCGATCTACATTTAATACGTCGCCAACGAGATAAAGCCATGGGATTAAGCGGGACTGCATTGTTTTGAAATTCACCTCTTCGAGCGCCACACCCCCGGACGAAACAATCGCTTTATTGGCCCCGAGTAAACCGGAAACATTGAGCGGAACCGCTTTCAGGAGCGCGACTATTTTCTTTCGAGATTCGGCGCTGACGCTGTGATTGGCCGTCTCCCCGCTGATCTCGGCAATCTCCAAAAGCGCGGACACTAGCGCGGCGGGGATCAGTTTGTTTAAAACATTTTTCAGCTTTTTATTGCTCTCGCCTATTAAAAGTTCCTGGAGTTTTTTGCGAAGCGAACCAAGATCGGTCTTTGGAAAAAGATCGAGCTCGATAACTACCTCGCCATATTTTAAAAGTTCGCCAATCTCTTTGCTTATATTCAAGACCGTCGGGCCGCTGATGCCAAAGTGCGTAAAGAGAAGTTTGCCATTCACGCTGATCTGTTTTTGCCGGTTTTGTCCTCCAGAGGCGGATCCGCCCCAGGCGGAAAAAATCGTGAGCTTGATGTCTTTTAACGTAACGCCGCCAAGTTTTTTGGCCCACGCGTCTGAAAGTGCAATCGGAACAAGAGCGAAATCGTTGTCGACGATTGTATGCCCTAGTTTTTTAAGCCATTTGAATCCTTCGCCGGTCGAGCCGGTCTCCGGACGGGATGTGCCGCCAGTAGCCAGAACGCACGACTTGGTGATAATTTCCCCGCCCACATCGCTAAGCGAAGTGTGGCGGGCAGGTTTTCCGCCTTTTACTTTGATAATAATATTTTTTGTATCCGGATCGACTGAAAGCCCGGCAACCTCAACGCCCGTCTGAACTTTCACGCCACCCTCTTTCATATACTCAACCAGCACATCCCAGACGGACTTCGCGCTATCCGATACCGGGAAAATTCTACCCTCATTTTCTTCTTTGGTGGCCATGCCTCTTTTGTTAAAAAAATCTAGCGCTTCTGTAACTCCAAACTGGGAAAAAGCGGAAAAAAGAAACTGGTCATTGCCTTTGTATTTTTCAACCATCAGACGAACCGCCGGTTTATTGTTGGTCACATTACACCGCCCACCGCCGGTAATAAGCAGTTTTTTGCCCAAACCAGGATTCTTTTCAAGTAATAAAACAGAACGGCCTTTGCTTGCCGCTCTACCAGCCGCCATCATCCCAGCCGGCCCTCCGCCGATAACTACGACGTCATACATTAAGACTTTAATCCGGCGTCCTTCAGGATTTTTATTAACTGAGGATCCCAGCTACGATCGATCTTACGGAAATGCTTCCATTCATAATAATCGCAATGCTTACTATCCAACTCAGGGCCTTTCCAGGGTTTTATTGGCTTCATTAAAAACGCGAAGTCGATATTTTGCAGAGGTTTTACGCCAAATGGGCCTTCTGGGAAGCGCAGATCGTAGACTCCGATCAATCGTACGACCTTGGCGTCGATCGACATCTCCTCTTTAGTTTTCCTTACCGCCGCCGCTTCAAGAGATTCCCCTTTTTTCATGCGGCCTCCAGGAATCCACCACCCATCTTTTACTGGCTGGTTCTTGCGCTTTATGACCAAAAAACCGTCGCTGGTTTCAATCAACAGATCGACGGTTACAATTGGCATCTCTGCCAATATCTTTTTATATACGTTAAGCGGAATGAAGCTTTTCTTCGCCATTTTTAGTAATTATATGCGGATACGGCATCGGGAAAAAGAGCTTGCCGCCCTGCTCCAGATACGGCCGCTCGCGCTTGATCAATTCATCTTTAAAGAACCAGATCAACACCAACATCGCGCTGGGCTTTAATTCTCTGGCGCGTTCTTCAGAAACTAATTCAATATCGGTGCCTAAAGTTTTCAAACCGACTTTCTCCGGATTCCGCTCGCTCAAATACGGAATCATCTTTTTATCTATGCCGAAAAACTGCAACAAAACATTGCCCTTGGTGGAAGCGCCCAAACCGATTACCATTCCTCCTTTTTCTTTTTCCGCTTTAATGAAATCAAGCGTCGTCTTTTTCAGAGCGTCGATCTTGCGGGAAAATTCCCGGTAAGTTTCCGCGTCATATAATCGCATCTGCTTTTCTTTTTCATAAATCTCGGCAAGAGCTGCTGAAATTGGCCGAGGATTATTTTTATGGGTGACAAAAATTCTCAAACTGCCCCCGTTAACGGTGTTTAAAGAGGCGTCAAAAATATACAGATCATGACGATTCATTAAATTTTCCAAAACCTGCAAGGAATAATACAAAAGATGTTCGTGGCAGATATCATAAAAATTCAATGTTTCCAGCGTAGTCGGCAAATGGCTTAGCTGAACACACCACACCCCATCAGGCGCTAAAACGGACTTAATCTCGGAAACAAACGCATTGGGATCGTCGAGATCGTAGAACATAGCCACTGAGCTGATCGAGCGGAACTTCGCGCCGCCGCTCGCATTGAATACTTTTGGTCCGGAAAAATAATCCTTGATGATAGTAATCGACTTATCTAATCCGCTGATGTCAATATTTTGCGCCGGATCAATGCCGCGCCTGATCGTATCGGTCGGAAAATAGCTCAACATCGTGCCGTCATTGCAGCCGATATCCAGAACGTGATCCCCCGGATTCAAAGTGATCTTTTGCGAAATCTCTTTAACGATGTCTTGTAGGGCCTCGCGCATCATTGGATTCGTGCCGGAACGATAAAAATAGCTGCGGTACATCAGATCACGATCTACAGTTTCTTTCAGCTGAACCAGGCCGCAGGCGGATTCATTTTTACTCCGATCACACAAAACCAGCGTAAGCGGGATCCGGATCTTGGAAAGTTCTTCCTTAGAATTATCCGCCACGAATGAAGAGGCCAGATATTGCTCGCCTAACCCGATAACCTCGGTGAGATCCGGATTTCCGCAAATACGGCACTTTTGTACTGTAGAATAATACATTTATTTTTTAGTAAAACGCTCTTTCAGCATCAGCATTAAAATTTCCCAGCCGGTTTTAAATGGCGACATTTTTCGCACACCGCCGATGCGCTCCGGTTCATCTGCCGCGATCTCTGCCACGCGCAATCCCCGCTTGATGAATTTGATCGGCATTTGAATGGACCAGGACAATCCCTTGGCATCCATATTCAGATCTTTGAAAACCGATCTCCGGTATCCCCGAAAACCAACCAATACATCCGAATACGATGACCAAAAAAGAAGATTGACCATTTTTGTAAACATCCAATTACCCTTTGATGTTAAAAAGTCATCATCATAATTCACGGCTGGTGGCTTATACCGCGAAGCAATGACAAAATCGTAACCCTCATTCAACTTATTTACCACATCAGAAATCTTTTCTGGAAGGGAATTGCCGTCCGCCGGAAATTCGATCACGAAATCTCCCGTGGCCAGTTCATAACCCTCCTGCATGGCATTTCCATAGCCCTTGCCGGACTGACGATGAACCCGGTAGCCGTTGGCGCGGCAAAACTCAACGGTCCCATCCGTAGATCCCCCGTCAACGACTATCAGCTCGTCCACCCATTCTTTTTTAATTTTTGGCAGCACCGCCCGGACCGCCTCAATCTCGTTCAGTGTTGGCGCGATTAATGTGACTTTCATAATCCTCGTTTTGCCTTTTCCGTTTTATACCAATTAATAGTACTGGCTAAACCATCTCGTAGCAAGATTCTCGAAGAAAAACCGATCTTTTCCTTTGCCTTCCGGGTATCACAAGTTCGCCGAGGCTGACCGTCCGGCTTAGTGGAGTCAAACACGATGTCTAATTTAGCGCCGGTAAGCTCAACTAATAATTTGGCAAGATCCCCGATGGAGGTCTCTTCATCGCTTCCGATATTCAGCGGATCGGCCACCGGATATTTTTCGCACACATCTAAAAGGCCGCGCGCGAAATCTTTCGCGTAAAGAAATGATCTGGTTTGCTTCCCGCTGCCCCAGACCACCAGTGGATTCTCGCCGCTCAATATCCGCTTGATCAAACTCGGGATCACATGATTGGTCGGGGCGAAAAAATCATCCCTGGGGCCATACGCGTTGTAAGGGCGGGCTATCGCTATCTTCATGCCGAATTCTTCGGCGTATGCTTTTCCAAGATACTCCTCCATCCGCTTTGACCAGCCATAGCCGGCATTGCTTGGATCCGGCTGATCTTTCACGCCTTCCTCTTCTGGAGTCGGGCTGGTCGTATTCGTGGGGTAAACACAGGCCGAGCTGACCACTAAAAAACGCTCAACGCCAACCTCACGCGCGGCATCAATGACATTCATAAATGAGGTTATGTTGTCCCGGAACAAGCTCGCGTGGTGAGCCATGCTATGCGCGATTCCGCCGCCCTTAGCCGCCGCCAGGTTCAAAACGATCTCCTGGCCTTTCATGGCACGTAAAACACTCGGTTTATCAAATAGATCGACCTCAACAACGGTAATCTTATCGCGTACAGATTCTAAGAAATCTAATTTAGTGGTTTTGCGGACCGGAACAGTCACTTTCGCTCCACGCTCCACCAGCATTTCTACTAAGTGACTTCCAATAAGCCCGGCGCCACCGGTGACAAATACTTTTTTATTTGCATAAAAATCAGCCATTAATGTATTCCGATTCTATTATAAATACGCCCTCTCCGTCAACGAATAATTTTATAAATACTGACCGAATTATCCCGATAAATTCTCTCTAATTCCGGGTCCAGATCTAAGTCGCGTATGCCTATTTGTGACTCTAACGGGCCGACATATACATATTCGGCATTTAACTTAGTCCAACCTGCCTTCACCGCGCTATACCGACCGAGTAACTCTTCTACCTTTTCGGCTTTTTTCTCCGCGATAACTGCATGATCGGAGGCGGAGATATACTGATCAAATGAACCGTACCGGCTTGGAAAATAATTGCCGAATAAATTACCGAAGCTATCGTTGAGATTGCTGCCTTTGTCCGGAAAACATTCATATCCTTCGCAACCAGCGTCCATCTTACTGCTGAGCCGAGCTCGCAAAGTCTTTTCTGTAACTCCAAAGACTTTATGCGCCATCAAATAACGATCTTCCAGTTCCCGCATACTTAAGAGAGAAGTGAAGGCGGTGGCGAGATATGGGCGGACGGCGGTGTGCGTTGTTAGGTAAAAAGAAGTCATAGTTGATGGCGACACCATCGCCGGCTCGCCGGGAAGATTTTCATTGATCCATCGCCATGATCGCGCGACATCGCTCGGAAATTTATAGTAATCCACGAGATGTGACTGCATGCAGCAACTGATCTTGGCGATATTGATAGCTTTCTTGGCCATTAAAAATACGCTCAATACGATCAGCAATCCAATAAATATCTTTTTTAATGCCGGCCAACGAATTTCCAAACGAGAAAAGATTTCATACGCGAAAATAAATAAAATAATAAAAATAATGGGAGAAATTGAGCGGCGGAAAAATTGCGGCACGGGAACGTATCCGATCACCACCTGTACATTCCAGACAACGGTCATGGCAGCTAAAAGACCGCCTAGCCAAATGGCTTTGAGGCGGTCACGCTTCCAATAAAGTACGTACGCGACTACGGCTAGGGCCACATATACCAAGTATTCCGCCCATAAATTCGAGTTAAATCCGAAACTTCTGCCAGGAGCAATGCCTTCGCGCCAAATAAAATCTTCGGCTCCGCTGGTGTGGCTGAAAGCAAAATAAATCGCGAAATACGGGACCACGGTAATCACTAAAGCGAGGAGGAGAATCAAATAATTTTTAAATCTGATAGGCTCTTGCTTGCGCATAAACCAAGCGGCGATGAAAAGCAGGCCGACTACGATGGTCCAATAAACCCAGTGATGAAAATAGGTATAGAAAATAAGTCCGGCAGCCGCGCCAGCGACGATGGCAGTTTTACGGGCTGGATTACGCCAGAAAATATACATCGCGAGAATGGCCAAAAGATATATCGGGTATGTCAGCAATGGTTCGTCAATTCTCGCCAGGTACAGCTGATCAAACTGAGTATTCACCATCGGAATGAAGTTATTCAGAAAAAATGCCTGAAATTCCGCCAATCCCTGCCACTTATAAAAAGGTAATTTCACAATGATCGGCGTCAGCGTGGCCACCAGAGCGAAGAAGATCGCGCGGAGACGGGAAATAAAAAGCGCGCGGCCCAGCAGGTACGCGATTATAAAAATAATACCGACAAAGACAAACTGCGCCGCGATATACGCGGAATCCGTGTTCCCCTTAAACAAAAACATGAATAGGGAAAAGGCGGCTGTTGGAATTATATTTTGTATGGTTGGCGGCTGTTCCTCTGCGTATAGTTCGGACGGAGGAAAATGACCATCATAAACCTCATGAGCCCGCGGAAGATAAGCCTGTACGGAATCTCGGTAAGTTTTATATTGCGATAAAACGAACTCTTCGCCGGAAGATTCTATATTTTTCTGGACCATCAACGGCGGACCGGCATAAAAAAATCCTACAGCCAGCGCGAGCGTAAGCACGATAAACCCATAGCGATACTGATAAAAAAATGCCTTCACGGCTTCCATCGTTTGAGATTAACACGCGAGGAATTCATTGGGCAAATTCCGCTTAATACGATTAGGCCTATTTGGGTCTAAATGCCGTAGATTGATCCCGTTAGAAACCGCGCCCGCGCTTAGCGCGCCCCGGAGGGGCCTATGGGCGGGCTGTTTCTAACGGGATTGACATATATAATAGAATATGGTATAATATAGGAGTTATGATTTACTATGACAACATCCCCCATTATTCGCAGTTCCTGGATATCCCGCGCGTTGAGTGGCGGGCCGAAGGCTGTGGAATCGCGGCTTTAGCCATGGAAATTGAGTTCTATAAGCCAAAAAGCGTGTCTATTCCTTCCCTGCTCTCCCAGGCTATTAAGTCTGGCGCGCATGAGCTTGGTGTCGGCTGGAAGCATAAGCAGTTAGCCGATCTCGCTGAATTGTATGGCTTAGACGGAATTAACTATGACCTTACCGGCATGAGCAAGCAAGAAGCTTTTGGTGAGTTTAAGGATCGCTTAGCGGAAGGACCGGTGATCGTATCCGTCCACAATAAGTTCGATCCTAGGGCTGCTCTTGGCCACATGGTAGTGGTAACCGGTATGGATAACGGTTACGTCTTTTATCACGATCCGGCCTATGATAATAAGATCGCGAAAATGATCTCTGAGAAAGGATTTATGAAGGGTTGGAAACAGCGCTTCATCACGGTGCGAGAAAAATCCTAGAACTAAAAAGACCCCGCTTGCGGGGTCTTTTTAGTGAGGACTCCAGTATCTATACCAAAGCTTTCGCCCTGCTCGGTTCACCCTTACGAATAAACCTTCTGTTCCAAAATCCTCATTCTTATTTTCAAAAATAAATGCATCAGTGTCAAGGTAGTCCTTGGGGATAACTATTCCACTATTCATGCGCCTTTCCTTATTCGCCCATTCGTACGAATAAGGCCGTAAGAGAAAATAAAAAAACCGCGGTTAGGCGGTTATTTTGCTTCTTTCTTCAGCTTTTTCAGTTCGGCCTTCAGTTCATTAAAATCATCGAAAACACCGGTCGCGAAAAGATACATCACGTCCCAGCGCTCTGGGTCATCCACTAGAATATAGCCCCTTTTGCCTTTTCCAAGATGAACTCCCAGCTCCAGGTGCCCAGACTTTCCGGCCGGCATCTGAAGAACCGCGATGTCGCATTCATCCAGATGCTTCCGGTCGAACTGGAACACATGCTTGGCGGCGTAACCCTTCAGCGCTTCTTTGAAACTATGTCCTCTGCCTTTTTCATAATCGCGCCACTTGTCATCCGCTTCCGGACCGGCTGCATACCAGTCATCAAACACTTCAAATCCCAATTCTCTGATCTGATTTGCCAACTTAGGAACTTCCGGATTTCTCAAAGAGCCTATCAGATAGACCTTCATGGCCATCTTGATTCCTTTCTTAGAACACCTCCAATTTAGCAAAGGATTTTAAGTCGCGCAAGTTTGAAATTTTTAAACTTTGAGTTATAATACAAAGCAGTTCTTAATATTCCCCGGTAGCTCAGCGGTAGAGCAGCTCGCTGTGAAATAGCGCAGCCTCCTAGAGTAATCTAGGTTGAATAACGAGGTGAACTCGGTGAAACCCCTTTGGGGCAATACCGAGCCAAGCCCAGATGAAAATCTGGGAAGGTGTAGAGACTATCCCGAAAGGGAGTACTCCAGCGAAAGCTGGCGGAAGCGCCTCGATCCGACAAAGGTCGGATATGATATAGTCCACCCCTATTAGTAATAGTAGGACAAGTGTAACGAGAAGGTCCCAGGTTCGATCCCTGGCCGGGGAGCAAATAAAAAAGCCAAGTATTTCAACTTGGCTAAAAATTTCACGACTACGCATTGGCCATGAGCATCTGCCGATGGGAATGCTCCTTCTTCATCTTCCCGAGCGTAGTAGTTTCCCATGTCGCGAAAAGATCATCTGCCTTGAGCCATCCATCATGATTGCTAGAACCGGGACCGAGAACATCGCGCTGCAGCTTACCATCCCAAAACGCATAGCAGATAGTAATGAACCGCTTTGACTTCTTATTCCACTGAATTGCTCCCGTCTCATACCCTTTTGGGCGGATAAGGCATCCTTCGTCTTTGGCTCTCTGCATTGCGGTCAAAAAGTCCATATTCATACCTCCTAGAACTTGCCACATATTACAATATAAAATTTTCTATGTCAAATCGCTTGCGCTTGTAAAAACGCTTTGTTAAATTTTAGTCAGTACATTCAAGGAGTGGCCAGTTGAAACTGCCGAACCAATATTGGACCAAGAAAGATATTCAGGATGTTAAGAAGGCGAAAAGTTTTGGCGATCTTTCGGTGGTAGCAATGCGGGTGGTCGCGCGGATGCCCCAGCCGGTTGGCGAGGTTTGCGGACCGATCACCTCCGGCGGACTCGGCTCACGAGAAAAGAATCTAAAAGCCTTTAATCAGGCAATCGATAAGCTACGTAAAGCCGGCAACTGCATTTTTGATCAGATTCCGTTTGAGGAAAAGCTTTACGAGTTCACGCAGGCTAAGTGGTATAAAGGCGGACTTCAGCTCTTGAGTGAGTTTTATCTTCCGATCTTCAAGTCAGGACTGATCGATACTTTCTACTTTATGTCGCTCTGGCACACCTCAATGGGAGCCAAGTGGGAGCATGATCAGGCCAAGGCGCTTGGGATCAGGATAGTTTATTTATAAAAAAGTCCCCTTCCGCCAGTTGGCGGAGGGGATTTTTATTTTAGTCGCGCATATTTACTTCATAAGTCTCTCGGTATGATATCACATAGCGTACCGGGATCAATACGACCATACGGCCCGCAGCGCCTTTGGGTATGTAGGTTACCCTCAGACAATCTTCGTTCGTAGCCAAAGCTTTGATCGGCTGTTCATCGATCTCGGCGCTCGGGGCTAATTGATAGGCTGGATTCAAAGATTCGACAACCAAATCTTCTGGAAGAATGTGCCCGTCCAGCAACCAATCGGAGCCACTCCGCTCAAGATACCAATTGAAAAGGATTACGACCCTGCGAAAAGACCACATATTTAGCCTCCCTAAATCAAATCCCTGATTTGATCGGGCGACCTAACTCACCACATAGTGAGTTAGGTTTAGCCTCAAATCACTGGCCCAACTATACCACTATATATAGAAGACGTCCAGGCTTGGTTCTAAGCCGCCCTATTGACATTTAGCATTCTATCTATTATAATGTGCCTATCAAATAAAAAGGAACGAAGTCCCGTTAGAACTGGCCAATACGGCTATTTCTAGGGAGGCATCGTAAAAAAAATACACATAAAATATGAAGATAATTAAAAATATCACCAGTTCTAACGGGATGAAAAAACTCATCGTTTTCGGCCTTTTAATGGGCCTGATCGCAGTCAATTTAATACAAGTTAACGTCGTGGAAGCGGCCAGCGAGCCGTGGTGCTATTTCATCTTCCAGAAGTGCAATGACAACGATGATTCCAGCGCGCCTAGCTCCGCTCCGGCGACTAATAATCCTCCGGTTTGGACTAGTGGGCAGACTTCTTATAGCGCCAAAACTGGCGAGCTTTTACAGTTCACGGTAAACGCCATGGATCCGGAAGGAGCCACGCTCATCTATCGGGCTTCTTTTATTCCAAACAGCGCGAACTTTAACGAAAACACTCATGTCTTTTCTTGGACTCCAAGTGACAACCAGCTTGGTAATTATTCCATTGAATTCAGCGCTTATGACGGCACTAACCGCATTTACCAGAACATTAACGTCCAGGTCATTAAGGGCGTTCAGAATCCGGGCAACAGCCGCCCAGTTTGGACCACGATTCCAAGTCAAACCGCTTATGTCGGCCAGACTTTGCAATTCTCTGTCTATGCCAACGACAACGACGGCGACACTGTAAACTATTCCGCTTTGAATTTACCGAGCGGCTCTAACTTCCAAGAATCCAACCGGACTTTCACTTGGAATCCGAGCTCCGGCCAGGTTGGTTCTCACATCGTCAGCTTCCGCGCTTCTGATGGCACCAACTATGCCGATATGGGCGTGACTATCACTGTCATCAATGGCACTCCGGTCGTGGGAAATAATAAACCGGTTTTAACCGGCTTCAACCCGCCGATCCGCGCCAATGTCGGTAAGCTCTATATTTATGATGTTAATTCTACTGATCCAGATGGCGACCCGATCTTCTATATTTTGAATTCCGGTCCGGCCGGTCTGACGATGAATTCCGTCAACGGCGTTATCAGCTGGGTTCCGTCCGCGAATCAGTTGAACTTCAATCAGGTCAACTTCTCCGTCTCTGACGGCAAGACTCCGACTACTGTCAGCTTCTTCATCTTCGTGGAAGCCGCGACCGCTCCGGCTCCGGCTGAACCGATCATTGTTGAGCCAAGCGAAGCTCGCGTAGTTATCAGCGATTTGAGCATGCGCGCTGAGGATGGCGTGGTCATTGTTTCTTGGAATACCAATATTCCGACCCGCGCTCGCGTGATCTTCGGTGATACTTCCGAAGCGACTAAGACCCGCAACTTTACCTATGACGACGCGACTCCGGAAATTCTCGCTATGAGCCGGGACCATGAAGTGAAGCTTGAAGATTTGGAAATGGAAAAGGTTTATTACCTCCGCGCGGTCGCCAAGACCGACGGCCAGACCGTCACCAGCCGCGAAGTCACCTTTGTGCAACTTCCTGGCCAGGGTGGTCTCCAGTTCTTTGGAGCCGCTTCCCTCTTGTCCACCTTGGGCAACTTGCTGACGGAACCGATCGTACTCTTACTCGCGATTGTCGGCATGTTGATCTTTATGTATCTCCAGAATAAGAAAATCGCGAAGCTGAAATCACCGTTATAACGAAGTTTCAAAACCGCCCGGTCGAATGACCGGGCGGTTTTGTTGTATAATAAAACAATGAGGCTGCACAGATTCATCGGAAATTTTAATCTATCAAAAAACAAGCTGACTATTTCGGATAAGGAAATAGTGAATCAGATCCTTAAAGTTCTTCGGCTTAAGGTTGGCGATGAGATCTATCTCGGCGATGGGAAAGAGAATAGCGCGCTCGCGAAAATTTCGGCAATTTCTAAAACCGGCATCGAAGTTCAGCTTTCTGAAGTTGGTAAAAATGAGAGTGAACTTCCGGTTTACGGCATTCTTTACTGTTCGATTCTCAAGCGGGAAAATTTTGAACTGGTGGCGCAAAAAGCTACCGAGATCGGCATCAAAGAGATCGTACCAATCATTTCTAGCCGAACCATCAAACTAAGCCTACGCGAAGACCGCCTGGAGAAAATCATAAAAGAAGCGGCGGAGCAGTCCGGCCGGGGCGAACTTCCGATTCTCCATAAACCGATGAAGTTCGATGACGCGCTGACGCACTCACGAGCCAATGATTTAAATGTATTTTGTCATCCGGGCGGCGAACTACTGAAAGACATAAAACACGCATTTCAAAAGGTGGGAATTTTCGTGGGGCCGGAGGGTGGCTGGGACGAAGCGGAAGAAAAGGCGGTGACTAACTTAAGCACAGGCGCCGGACACTACAAGATTGCCAACCTCGGCCCACTCACACTCCGCGCGGAAACCGCCGCGATCGTGGCTACTTATGCCGTCTTAAATCTGAAGTAAATAAAATGGAGCTCATCAAATTTGAAGATTTTCAGAAGATAGAGCTCAAAATTGCCAAAGTTCTGGAGGCCAGCCAGGTTGAAGGCTCGGACAAACTTTTAAAACTGAAAGTTTCGCTTGGCGAAGCCGGAGAACGACAAATAATTGCCGGGATCGGAAAAAGCTATGAGCCGGATTTTTTGATCGGCAAAGAAGTCGCCATCGTGGCCAATCTCGAACCGCGGATGCTGATGGGGCTGGAAAGCCAAGGCATGATCTTAGCCGCCAAGGGCGAAGCTGGGCCAATCGTGCTCTTTCCGGAAAAGGAAGTCTCGCCAGGAGCCACAATAAGTTAGTAATTAAGTAATTGGTAATTTGTAATTACATAATGACTTAATAACTCAATTACTAAATTGAATTCATCTTTTTTTCTTAAAATTTTGTTTCTATTGGTAGCCTTAGTGGTCGTCGGATCTTTTGCTGTTCCTGACCCGGAACCTATCGTTTTAGATATTTCCGTGAGCGACATCACGATCGAGCCGATCAAGGAAGTAATAACGGCGCCAAAGCCAGCTCCAATTACTAAACCGAAACCCGTCCCTGTCGTGGTATCTAAACCTCCAGTCATTGAAATACCAACAAGCACCCCAATCGTTGAAGTACCAGCTGTAGTTAAACCACTCACGCCATCTCTCCCGCCTTTAACTCAAAATGATCTTGAAAATATTATGTACGCGGTGGTGCGAATCCGCTGCGGCGGAACTTATGGATCTGGCGCTGTGATCCGAGTTGAAGATAAACGCTACGCGCTGACGGCCGCTCACGTGGTGGTGGATCGGATCGCGGCGAAAAAAGAAACTTGTGATATTATTTTCCCAAGAAAAGATGATTTTGGAGTATTTAAAGAAGCTTATTATCGGCCGGGCAAGATCTTGGCGCCGGAACAGACCCAATCACAATATAAAAATAACGCCCATGATATCGCTGTCCTGGAAATCTTGCCGATAGAAGAAGACGCGCGGGTATTTCCGGATGGCCAGCCATTCGTGAATTACGCTTTTTGCCCAGCCAATACACTTCAGGACGACACGCTTTTGATCGGCTACCCGATCAACGCCGGAACTACGGCCACTCCGGGCGGGGTTATATCTAAATTCCCAGGCGTGGTCGCCCAATATTCTGATATCGATGGAGTTGAAGCGCGGGCCGAAGCTCAATTCTCCGGCGGTTTTGCTTATTACCCGATTTTAAAAAATACCAAAGATACTACCAGCTATCACCCGATCACCATTAGCGTCAGCACTAATAATTTCTCCGGCGCTTCCGGCGGATTAGTTTTTAATATCAGCAAACAATGCGTTCTTGGTATCAACACCGCCACCGGCTCGGTAAATAATGTAATTTACGGAATCAGTATGAACCCGGCATTCCAGCCAATCGTAGATTTCCTGGAAACCGCGATGAGTTTGTAATTATTGCACCACCACTTTTCCACCAGCCTTAAAGACATTGCTCGCCGGCCACCAGGAGCCGAACTCAAAAGATTCATCCGCTAAAAACTCTACCGTGCCGATCTGTCCGGGAGCTAAGCCTCCAGTTTTAAATTTGGAGCTACGCACTTCCAATCCAGCCGGATAAACATTTTCTCTGCGGATGATGAAAGTAATTCTGACCTTGGCGCCGCGCGGCACGGTCAAAACTGACGACGGATAAAAACCGGCATCATCGGCCTCGATCTTGAATTCACGGATAGACGGCTCGGTCGTGGAAGTAGGCTTAATAGGTTCAATTTCAAGCGGCATGATGATCGGATCGATAGTCGGAGCTGGCTTCGGAGTCGGCGCCATGACAGGAGTTTTAACGCCAAGGCACTCCTGATACGCCTTATTCAATGCTTCAGATTTTATCTGATAATCCTTCTCGCTGAGCAGATTGGAGATGACCAACTCTTTCAAACGGCGCATTTCGGACAGGATCTTTTCGCAGGCATCGGAGGTTCTCGGTTCTATGGTTTTTTGCTCAACCGCCGGCCGGAGAGCGCCTTCAATCATGCGGGCCAGATCCTGTAAAAAACCTTTGACGTGGCCGATGTGAAGATTGGCCCCAGCCAAATCTTTCTTCGCGAACGCGTCCCGGGCATACTGGAGGTGTTGCTTGGCCTGATCCAATAAGGCATAGGCTTTCGGATTATTTTCCTGGGTCATCTTGCGATCGATCAGGAGCATCTCGTATTTTTTAATCCGAAGATCAAATTCGGCAAATATCTTTTCAAGCTCACCGGTATCGGTGGTATTTTTTTCTCCCAGCAATCTGATCGCGTTTCTCGCTAAAACCTCAGCAGATCTAGCCTGCCCGAAAGCTTCCCCGGCTTTCCCGTTAGTCAGGGCAGAGCCAGCTTCGCGTAAATGCGCCTCGGCTTCTTTGAGTAGCGATGCCGCCACGCCAGTCGTGTCTTTACGTTCGGCAAGCAGTTTTTTAGCCTCTTCGATAACCTTGGCGGCCCGATCCATCTGCTCTTTTGCTCGTTGAGTGAGGTCTTCCTCACCTTTGATCAAAGCCTCATAGCTGGAGGATATTTTCCTGATCGCCTCGGAAACCCGGCGGTCAGCCTGCTCCCGAATTTCCTGTAAAATTACCGAACGCCGGACATAGTCACCCGGCAAACCCTCAATAGCTTCGCCCACTCCTTCCACTCCATCTTTATCTAAAACATCATTCAGATCTTTTTCTAACTGCTCGCCGAGACCGTGGCGAAGTTTCTCAAATGCCTCGCGAACATCTTCAGAAGATTTCCTTTGGATGCGGTCGATGATCTCCAGAGACCGGATGTGCTTCAACTCTCCTCCCTCACCCTCCAAGAGAGCCTGCTCAAATTTTGCCACTAAATTAGAGGGATCTTCTTTGTCAGCCGCGGCGGCGATACCCTCTTCGATATTGCCCTTAGCATCTTCGGCGATATCTTTGATCTCTTGCGAATCATCAAAACGGGTGATCAGTTCATCGAAAACTTTTTCATGCTGAATGGTCCGTTCGGCTAGTTTGGAAAGCAGTTTATCCACTTCCGGGTTTTTAGAAGTTTCACGCAGAGCTTCAAGTCGGGCCTTCAATCTCGCTTGCGCTGCCTGGTAATTTTCCACGGCGTCTAAAATCGCCTCGTGATCATCCCCGCTCACCTCCTCTACCTTCTTAAGCTCGGCTAGTTTAGTGTTGGCGATATCTAGCTCAAGTGTGACGCGACTGGTTGGGTTGAAAGTAAAAACTCTCTGAATAGTCCGTCCCAGTTCCTTAAAAAAATAAAACGGGTTGGATGGCAAGATTCCCGGATTCTCCACGCCAAGTTCGGCGGCAGAAACCGATTCATCCGCGGAAATTGTTATTTCGACGGGCTCACCCGCCGCCGTTAAAACTCCGGCGGGCAAGCCCGCTTGGGCGAGGGCAAAGTTGGTAATACCAGCGCTGGATAAGGTCATTAAGCCAGCCGCGGTTAAACTGATAATGATTTTTTTCATATATTACATAATAGCATAAAATAGGGCGGCATTTGACAGCTTCTATTCTAAAAACTAAAATTATACCTATGATTAAAAAATTAATAACAACGGTCGCTTTGTCGTTAGTAGTCGCCATGCCAGTCGCGGCGCAGGAAGCTACAAACGTCCAGCCTACCGGTATTAGAAAAGAGGTTCGAGAAATGCGGGAAGAAACCCTCAAGGATATAAAGGGTATTCGGACCGATGCTCAAGCTCAAGTAAAGAGCCTGCGCGATAGCCTACAGGTTGATCTGAAGGCCAAGAGAGAAGAGTTCCAGAAAACAGTTGACGCGAAACGCGAAGAAGTAAAAACTAAAATCGAGGCTCAGCGCGCGGAATTAAAGGCCCGCCTGGAAAAAATTAAAGATGAGCGCAAGAAGTCGTTAGTCGAGAAGTTGGCGAAGAGACTCGACGAAATTAACGACAACCGGACCAGGCACTATGGTGAAGTCGTGACTAAAATCGAAAAATCCCTGGAGCGTGTTGCTTCCAGGACCGATAAGGCCGCTAGCCGAGGATTAGATGTAGCCGCGGTAAAAACCGCGATTGAAGCCGCCAAGAAAGCGATTGCCGATGCCCGGACCGCTATTCAGACTCAAGCCGGTAAAACCTATCCGATCAACGTGACTACCGAAGTAGCCCTCCGCGCCGCTGTTAAAGCCGCGCATGACGCTTTGAAGGATGATCTTAAGAAAGTTCATGATGCTGTAAAAGCCGCTCATGACGCCGTCCGCAAGGCCGCTGTGGCTTTAGCGCAAATTCCAAAAGTAGATGATGATTCCGCAACCACAACTCCTTCTTCGGTCGACAACAACAATCCAACTAATAATCCGTAAACATTAAACCTATGAGCAAAACACTTATGGCGATCGTCGTTTTGGCGGTAGTAGTTATCTTGGGCTTCTGGCTGATGGGTCCATCCGCTGAGGCTCCGAGCGATACCGCCAGCGAAGCCGATACTACGGCGATGATCTCGCAGGAATTAGACAGCGTGAATCTTGGCGATCTGGATAAGGAAATGCAAGATGTCACAGCCGAGTTGAACAACCTCTAAAAATAAAAAACCACCCGGTCGAATGACTGGGTGGTTTTTTATTTCAAATCGTTTAAAATAGAAACATGCATAAAAAACTCTCAGGATTTTTGAATCTGCCAACTGCAATATTTTTAGCCGGACTAATGGTCGCCGTAGCCCTCATCTACGCCACGGGAAAAGATATCATTCAGCCAGCCTCGCCAGCTCAGCTAGGCGGGCCGAGCCAAGCCAATGTTTTTGATACCCTACTCGCTGGTTCAGATTATTACGTACGTGGCAATCCGAACGCGCCCGTGAAGATCATCGAATATTCGGATCTTGAATGTCCATTTTGTAAAAAATTTCAATTAACCATGCAGGAAGTCATGAGCGCTTATGGCGATCAGGTGGCTTGGATCTATAAGCATTTCCCGCTAGATAGTATTCACTCGAAAGCCCGCGCGGAGGCGAATGCCGCCGAATGCGCCGGCGAACAGGGCGGTAATAAATCCTTTTGGGATTATCTCGACCGGATCTTCGCCATTACGCCATCGAATAATGGCCTCGACCTGAATGAACTCCCAAAAATCGCGCAATCTTTGAACTTAAACATGCAAAAATTTCAGCAATGCCTGACTTCAAATAAGTTTGCCTCTCGTATTGAGTCGCATTATCAGGAAGGATTGGAAGTCGGCGCGCTTGGAACTCCATATTCGATCGTGATCGCGCCAAATGGACAAAAAGGCGTGATTAATGGCGCTCAAGATTATTCCGCGGTTAAGAAGATCATCGACACCGCGTTAAAGCTTAAATAGTTACTTTTTATCTTCGCAATTAACCGGTTCTGAACTTAGGAACTGGGCCGGTAAAATACTTTCGGCAGCCTTTGTTAAAACCGAGGAAAGCAGGCTGGGCTTGTCATCATTCTTCGCGCGAAGATCGGTAATCAGTTTTTCCGCTTCTTCGGCAAAGCTTTTCGGAATCGTACTCGTGGTCTTTACTTCAACTAACTTGGTCTCTAATTTAGAGATCACTTTTTCCCGCTTCTCTGCTGGAGTTGATAAAAAATCTTCCGCTGCCTCTTTGACCTTAGCGGGGGCGGCTTTAAGCTCAGAAATCGCCGTTTTAGCCTTATTTGCCACGTCTTCGGGTAAGCCATAGAGAAAGACCCACCCGGCTAACGCCGTGGAGATAATGATGAAAAATAAGGTCTTCATAAATTCATTATATCATCACTAAATAAAAAGCCCTCCAACTGATTAGTTGGAGGGGAATTATTATCTCAGCTCACAAGCACCAGCCGAGCAGGCCAGCTCGCGGGCGCCTTTTGTCTCATCATCCTTTTCGTAAAGCAGGATCTGAGAGAAATCTATCTCGGGAAAATTCTTGGCCATCTCTTCGTACTGCTCTTTGGTAATTTCTTCGTAGGGAGCCAGAGAATAAACGTGCTCTTCGCGGGGAAAGAAAGAAAGTCCGCCAACCATATCCCAGTTCTTATCCAGCCAGTTAGCGACCTCAAGCCACTCACTCTTACCGACATAAACCGAAACGGAAGGGTTGTGCTCGGTGAAATTTTCTTTTACCAACTTCCAGCGTTCCAGCTGTTGCAAAGCAGTCACGTCTTTCATAGTAATAGAACCTTCCGGAGATTTTACCGGGAATTCCAGCACGTAAGTCGCCGCCGTATCCTCGTTCTGTCCGTTCTCCGGGAAATAGTTGATTTTCTGATCTTTGAGCATCTTAAACAAACTGTCAGTGGCCGAAATCCGGTATCGCCGAATGTAATACGGGAAATAACGGGTGTGTAGGCCGGAGGATGAATCAACCAGCTGAGAAACAGTGCCCGATGGCTTAACACAAGTAACCGCCACGGATGAATTGATGCCGATCCGCTTGGAATACAGCCGGTTGGTCGCGATAGCATGCGTCTTCAGCTTCTGGAAAATTTCCGGATTATTTAGCAGTGGACAGTCCCACTGACCAGTAATCGAAACACCCAGTAAGCGCTCTTGTTCGCAGTTCTTCTGCCACTCTTCTGATAGATATGGGAAATAAGTCAGCGAGGACTGATAAGTGCCGAGAATCGAAGCAATTCTAATCTTTTTCAACAGCGTTTCTTCGGTATCTTCCGCGCGCGCCACGACCTCGGTCAGATTACAGAATTCTTTGGATTTCAGCACGATCTCACCGCAAGGATTGGTGCCGCAGGTATCAGCGTCTTTCGCGAATATTTTCCAGCGCCTGGCCGGAAGTTGTTTTTCCAGTCCACCGCGATTAAAGATGCCGCGCTCACCACTGCCAGCCTTCGCCAGCGCGAGCCATTCTTCCATAAACTCGACCGTATCAGGTTTTTGATTGTAAGCAACGGAGTTATTCGCCATCTTACGCTGTTCATCGGTCTGGTGGAAATAACCGGTTTTGGCGGCTCGCATATCGAGATCATCCAGATCCGAAAGCGAAAGCATGGCACTCCGGCGGACTCCGCCCATCTCCACGATCTCACCGATCTTACAGAGAATGTCGTGGACATCGATCGGCTTCAGCCGACGACCTTGGCGCTTCAAAATTCTTTGACGAGTAAACTCCATCAAGGCCATTAGTGGCCCCGGACCGGAACTACGTCCACCCATCGTGCGCAAACGCGTGCCAGCCCTACGAATCTTGGAATAGTCGAATTTAACATCTTCACCGGCATACCAGGTCTCCATTCCGAAAATTATCGTGTCCGCCCAGCCTTCTTTGCTATCCGGAACGACATGAACCGGCCGCGTTTTTCCTGCCTGCTTCTTGATCTGTGGAAGCTGTTCGACATTCTGGTATTCAACCGAGAAGCCGACACCCGTGCCGCACATCGAAAGATACATAACTTCACCGAAATCCCTGATTTTAGTAATCGCCACGAACGAGCAGTTATACGCCGCGGCATTAGTCGCCGCAGCCGCTTTACCGGCGCTCCATATCAGACGCATTGAAGGCATCGCACCTTGCGTTAAAATTGCTTCCCGAACCTCGGCGTATTCTTCATCGGTCAACTTATCGCCAAGATTTTCCTTCATAAAGGCCATATAGCGATCTACAGACTCGACCCAGGTCTCGCGGCGCACTTCTTCTTCGATCCAACGCGAATAGCTGCGAAAATAAATGAATTCACCTTCCAGTCCGCGGAAGTATTTCTTACTTTCCGCGACCAGCTGCTTGACCCTCTCTGGTACAACCCGGCTCTTTTCGCGGAGCTCGGCTCGATTCACCCGATAAAGGATGTAAGCTTTGGCGGTTTTCGCGTATTCCTCAAGAATCAGAATTTTTTCGGCGGTATCTTGAATTTGCTCGATATTTAAAACCTGCTTGGGACGATATTCCTTCAGCAGATCAGCGACAACCTTATCAGCTACCTTATAAGCATCTTTCTCACTTCCTTCACCGACAGCCTGCATAGCTTTCCAGACGGCCGCGGCAATCCGCTCTTCGTTAAAAGGCACAACACTGCCATCGCGTTTTCTCACCTGAGTAAACATTTTGGCGTTTTTGTCTTTTTGCACTAGTCTCTCCCCTTTCTCTAAAGAGAAAAATTGATTTGTAAAACTACTAATTACAAATTATACAGGAGCGGTACAAAAAAGAACAATATTTTGGATTGTGCCGCGGGAGGGAATTGAACCCCCGACACGACGCTCTTCAGGCGTCTGCTCTACCACTGAGCTACCGCGGCAATAGGAACATTTTATCACATTCTTGAATTATATCAATTATAAAAAACTACCGCTTGGGTAGTTTTTAATTATTTTATTACACGCTTTTTCTTATTTTCTTCCTGTTTACGTTCAAGGTCGGAATTCAAGAATACAAATTTATAATAATCTATTTCCAACCCGGCTTTTTCCAACTCATCGCTGATGTCCTGAAGGTTCTTCTCCAAAATTTTCTTGATCTCCGGGGTAATTTCAATCGCCTGATAAAAATTAAAATCGTATTCCGGAGCAAGGGCGGCGCCGATCTTATCAAGGCTCGCGCCGTAGAAATTATCGCACCGATTCACGCCACTGCACCGGTATCGCCCATCAGGCATTAGTGTAATGGCGGCGAGGTGCATGATCCTATCAATGCCAGAAACATGGTGATCGGGGGTTTTCATATAGTCCACGTAATGCCCGAGCCATATTAGCCAAGCCCGCTGGCCTTTATTCATAGCCGCTACAACTTCTACAGAAGCTCCGTCTTCACAATCCCCTTTTCCCATGGAAAGAGTGTAGGGCACGCCTTGCCATTTATCTTCACCCTCCGGCTCGGCAACATATTCGAATCTCGCGCCACTAACCGGTAGTCGGTAATCATCCCGGAAAATACTACACGCCAATAAAAATAAAAGCGGGGTAACAAAAAACGCGCGTTTTATATTCATGCAAACCCTCTTCTTTCAAAAGACTTATTTAATTATACCAATTCACGGAATCTAGCTCTCCTTTTTCTTCAAAGATTCTGCAATAGCTTTTTTAAGCGCTTCGATATCTACTGGTTTTTTTATCGAGCTCATTGGTTTTATATTTTTAGCCTCTTCATCAATCAGATCCGGCGGACGCGAAACTAGTTCTTTTAAGGACGCCTGCTTGGCCGGCGCTTGTGGGATATTTTCGAATTTTGGCTTGCCCGCCTCTGGCGCTGGCTTGAGTGGAATACGAGGACTTTCCTGGCGATCAACCCTGGTCGCCTTTGGCGCCGCCATAGGCGGGTAAATTGGCGTTATGGGTATCTCGCGACGGATATCAACCCTACGAATTTCGGGCTTGCCCGCCATGGCGGGCTTATTGCCATAGCTAGTTTGATTTTGATGACCAGGCGCTTCTCTACGAAAACCGTCCATATTGCCCATGCTGATCGGACGATCGGGGCGATATTCTGGACGTGGCCGCCGGATGTCACTACCCATTTGATCTCCTCCTGCGCCACCCTGTTGAAGAAACTCTCCGGCGATCTTTGCTGAAACCACGGCAATTGGAGTGGCGTAGGTCTTACGGGTATACTCAATGATCTCCTGAGCATAGGAAGTTGGGGGTTTAGAAATCGGATCCATGGTTTTAGCGGAAAAAGGCCGCGAAGCCACGCCGTCGATCATCAACTTCACGTAAACGTTATATTTCGCCAGATTCAAAATATCGGTAGCCATAAAATCCGGTTCATATTCTTTTTCTAAAAATTCCGCGTCCTCCGCGCCAACCCGGAAGGTTATTAGAGTGCCGACGTTACCGAAAACCGCGTCCCTCATCCTAGTATTCATATCGTGAACCAGCTGACGGATATATTGATGCGCCAGAATAAGCGAAAGGCGGTATTTTCTGGCCTCAGATAAAATATTCGCGAAAGAATCGGTGGCAAAATTCTGAAACTCGTCTACATATAAGAAAAAGTCTTTGCGATCTTTTTCCGCTAAATCAACGCGAGACATAGCCGCTAATTGTAGTTTAGTGATGATCATGGCGCCAAGAAGGGCGGAGTTATCCTCGCCGATACGGCCCTTGGATAGGTTGAAAATCAGGATTTTCTGCTCATCCATAGCCCTCCGTAAATTCATGGCCGATTTTGGCTGACCAAGAATGTTGCGGACGGTTGGATTAGCGACCAGCTGACCGATCTTATTTTGAATAGCGGCAGTCGCTTCGGTCTCGAATTTTTGCGCGTAACGCGCGTACTCATTAACCCAAAAACCTTTAATGACCGGGTCTTTCAGCTGGTCAACGATCCTGGCGCGGTATTCCTTGTCGGAGAAGATCCTTAACACACCAAGAATAGTAGAATCGCTGAACTCAAGAAGCGCCAAGAGGGCGTTATTCAAAATGTATTCCATGCGAGCGGACCAGACATCCGGCCAGATCTTTTTGAAGACGCCCATGATACTGGACGCGATCAGCGGGCGCATCTCGTTGGTAACCTGCTCTAATGGATTAAAGGCGATCGGAAAATCGCTGTCGGATGGATTGAAATAGATAACGTCCTTGATGCGCTCTTTTGGAACATAATCCAACATCTTTTCCGCGAAATCTCCGTGCGGATCCACCACGCCAACGCCGTGACCGTTCATGATGTCAGAAATAACCATGTTCTCCAGCATGGTGGTTTTACCCATTCCGGTCTTACCGATGATGTACATGTGGCGGCGGCGGTCATCTACTTTAATGCCGAATTTTTTATTCGCCCCGCGGAAATTGGTTTGTCCAAATAATGTAATTTTATCCATATAGTTTATTAACCGTTGCCATTATTCTACCGGTAATTCGGCCGGTGGCTCGCCTTTCTTGGTGCCTAAGCGACGCAACAGCGGAGCTTCAACAACGATACTCGGGAAGTGATAAAGCGTGGCTAATTCTTCGATATTTAAGATGCCTACCTTACGTGGCCAGTACCGGCGCCGATAAGCTTCAAAAAGTTGGCGTTTCTTTAAGAAAACTACTTGTTTTTTAAACAATCCTCGTCCGATGGTGATAGTGTTTGTGTTCGGCCGGAGACCGTTGATGTGTTGCCCGGTAAACTGGTGGAAGGTAGACATAATAGCCGCGATGTTGCCGCGGGTAAAACTTTTTCGCTTATCGATATAAAGAAACCGGACATTGGATTCAAAAGCGATCTTACTAAGCTTAGTCTCGACAGCCTCCACGACATCTTTCTCGCCGGGAGTCAGAGCCAGCATCCTAGTTTCTTTTTCTGGCTTCATCGCCTCCGGCCATTCCGGAGGTTTGACAGGAGCATTGAATAAATTTTTCGCGAAGGTAATGATGCCATCAACGAATCCCGCCGGAGCCGGCGGAGCTTTCCGTCCGATCAGTTTATCACGGATCACCTCGCCTTTCTTTTTCCATTCCGGGCCGGTCGGCCGGATCAAAATTTGAATCCAAACCGCCTCGTCGCTTTTCAAGCGAGACATAGCCTCAGCAACCGTGGCGATCGGATCCAACCGCTTTTCCGGAACACTTTCCTCAAAATATTCATGAGTGCGGATCGGATAGGCGTCTTCTCTTATCAAATGATAGTCAGTGCCCCAGATATCATAAACTTTGTTCGGCAAGGTGGCCGGCATCATGTCCATGTAGTCACTGGTGGCCAAACTGATCTCCGCGTCCGGATATTGGGCGTAAATAGCTGATTCGATCAAATTCCGATGGCCTTCAATACAACGAATATAAAAATGGATGCCGCTGGAATGGCCGACTAACTCAAAGGACATAAAATCCTCTTTTATTTTTCCGTCCCAATATTTTTCAGTAAAACGAAGACCGAAGGAATACATACCATAGCAAGCGGCAAAAACCTGCTCCATCGCCTTTGGAGTTTTCTCAATTCCCTGCGGGATCTTCGCTTCTAATAGAACCCATTTTTGGCTACGAAGATAGTTGACGTATACATAATAGATCCAAAACTCCCAGGCAACGAAAATTAGCGCCAAGGGCAATAAAATCCACCAAGTGGCGCTTAAAACTATAAGAATACTATTTAAAATTCCTTGAAGAACTTCTATCATGAGTAATCGCTGAAGTGTCAGCTAATCATATTTCCGCGGATAAGTTTATTATACCACGGCCCAACTCTGACACTATAAGCAATTCCTCGATTAAACTAGGGTCGTATAACGGCCGTCCTCTAACCTCTTAAAGTGCTTCTTATTCTGGAGGTTGATGAGAATGGTGTTTTCCTTGAACAAACGATCCTTCAAGACATGTCCCATGACTTCTTTCGGCTTAAGCGGACCGTGCTGTTTGATGAAGTGAGCGATGATCTCGCGGGCGGTGCCCGGAACGATACCGAACTCTTTCAAGCTATAAGTGCCTTTGCCAACCAAAACGAATTTGTCGTCCTTGATCAGTTCGTTGTGGATAGTTGGAGCGTGAACCGGAGTAGCCTTCAACTCGCTGACTTTCTTAGCTAATTCATTGAAGTGCATCGGGCGCTGTTCTTTCTTCAAAACCAAGTAGGCCCAATCGCGGGCAGTCTTCGGATTGATCTCAGCGGCGGCGGACGGACCGACTTCGCCATAACGGTTAACCGCTACATGCTTAGAGATCGCCGCGTAACCCATCGCTACCGAGTCAGTTAAATTAGCCGCCTTGGCGGTAGAAGCAAAAACGGCGTTATATTCGCCTTTCTTAGAATTCCAGCCATTCAAAACCTTAGATACGAAACCTAAAGCTTTCTTCTGATCATCGGAACCAATGTGCCAATGAGCTCGGTGGTCATCGGTTTCTTTAGCGAACTTGAATGAACCGCAAACTTCCAGCAGGAATTTTACTTTATTAGAAAGAAGGGCAACCGGTTCTTTATCCGTGGCCAGAGAAACTAAATCGCCGGAAAGGAAATCCTCTCGGCGGCAATTACCCGCATTTTTTAAATTAGCCGAAACTGCGGAGACAAAAGACGCCAAATCAACTGAAGCGGCTTTTGCCTTAACGGTTTTCAAAGCCAATGCCTCGATCTGACGGATACGCTCACGAGTCAAATTATATTTAGTGCCTAGTTCAGCGAGGGTTTTGGAGTCCGCGCTAGTTAGACCATAACGACCTTCTAAAACCTCTTTGTGGCGGACCGGAAGACCGACGAGAATCGCCTTTACGAATTGATTGATTTTATAATTCGGGCTGGACATGTGTTTATATTTATATTGGTTTTACTCGGAAATTCTAACACATTTCAAAATATAGGTCAATAGGCTAACTGGCTGGTCAAAAACCCCTAAATTCTCTTGTTTTTTTGCCATAAAGTGAGAAGAGGGCTGGCAATAAAAATTGAAGAGTAAGTGCCGAAAACCGTACCCACCAGTATCACCAAAATGAAATACTTAAGAGCCGCCGGACCGAGGAAAAATAGGGCTAAAAGCGTCAAAACTAGGGTCAGGGAGGTGTTGATCGATCGGGCCATAGTTTCATTGACGCTCCGGTTAACTAGATTGTTAAAATCCTCGGAGGAACTACCAGATTTACCGGCAAACGAGATCCGTAAGTTTTCCCGGATACGATCAAAGACCACGATCGTGTCGTGCACCGAAAAACCCATCACTACCAGGACCGCCACGATGAAATTAGTATCAACTTCGACGTTCAAGAAATAACCCAGCACCGCGAACATGCCCGCCGGGATCAGCGCGTCGTGGAACAGCGTCAAAAGAGTGATGATGCCATACTTCCAAGAACTCACCGGCTTCGAAACCTTGCGGAACGCGAATGCCACATAAAGAGAGATGCCGAGCAAGACTAAGCCAAAGGCGATCAGGGCTTTTTGACGGAGATCATTACCTACCGTCGGTCCGATGTTCTGAAACTGCATCTCCTCTACCTTTCCAAATTTCTTTTGCAGACCCTGGAGCGCAATCCCTTTTTGCTGTTCGGTGATATCTTTGGCGCGGATCAAAAAACTTTGCCCATCCCCTCCCTGCGGCAAAACTATCGCGTCCGGAACATTGAACTGATTTATCAAAGACTCAACAAGCTCTTCTTTTACCACTGTATTTTCACTGAATTTCAGTTCCCAGGCCACGCCACCGGCAAAATCAATTCCTGGCTTTAAACCAAAGAAAAGAATCGCCGCGATGCTTAGGGCGGTCATGGCGCCGGAGAAACCAAGGTAGATATATTTTTTGCCGATTACGTTCATCATTTTATTTAGTAAGACTTCTTAAGATCGCGCGAGTGACCGTGATCGCGCTAAACATGCTCATCAACACACCCACCAATAAAGCCAGGGCAAAACCGCGGACGAAGCTTGAGGTGAAGTAATACAAGATTACCGAAGTGATAATAGTAGAAATATTGGAATCACGGATCGAAGTCCAGGCTCGCTTGAAGCCCTCCTCTAAAGCGGCAGAAAACGGCGCGCCTTTTTTCACTTCCTCTTTAGTCCGAGCGAATACCAAAATGTTGGCGTCCACGGCCATACCTATAGATAGGATGAAGCCGGCAATGCCCGAAAGGGTCATGGTGATGCCAACAAGCTTGAAGACCGCGAGTGTCAGTATAATGTAAATCACTAAAGCCAGCGCGGAAAAGAGGCCGAGGCGACGGTAATAAAGGATCATAAATAGGATGATAGCGAGGGTGCCGATCATTCCAGCAAAGAGCGCTTTATTTAAAGAATCCAGGCCCAAAGAAGGACCGATGGTCTGCTGGCTGATGACTTTAACCGGCGCCG
This sequence comes from Parcubacteria group bacterium Gr01-1014_3, assembly GCA_007376445.1. Classification (GTDB taxonomy): domain Bacteria; phylum Patescibacteriota; class Minisyncoccia; order UBA6257; family WO2-44-18; genus VMGF01. Next base: position 198,002 of record VMGF01000002.1, read on the forward strand.
GCAAGGCTCCGGCATTCAGTAAGCTGACAAGCTGCTGAGCTTCTTTGAAGGTGAACTGGCCGGAGATTTGCGCTTCGCCGCCAGCGATCTTTTCCTGAACGACCGGAATTGAAATAATATTACCGTCGAGTAAGATACCGATTGGCTTTCCGACTGAGCGGATGGTCATTTCTTCAAATAATCTTGATCCTTCTTTATCAAAGGAGATGGCGATCTGCGGCAGGCCGGTTTGCGGATTAGTGACCACCTGCGCGGTCTTGAGGTAACGTCCAGTCAACTTGGTTGGGAGAAACTCTACTTCACCTTCTTTAGCGGTAGACTTTACTTCACGGAACTCCAGCTGGGCCGTGCGGCCGATCTGATTGATGGCGGCCTGTACGTCTTTGATACCGGCAAGCTCCACCGTGATCTGATATGAATCGCCCTGTTTGGCCGTGGTCACGCGCGGTTCGCTGACGCCGAATACATTCACGCGCTTCTCCAACACATCGCGTAGACCATTCATGACCGAACTCCGGTCAGCCGCCGCCACAGAAGACATATCCACTTCATATACTAAGTAAGTGCCACCCACTAGATCCAAGCCGAGATTCCACGGCAAAACTTTCGAGCCAAGTCCTTTCGGATAAATGAAAAATCCGGCCAGAACGGTCAGTACCAAAACAAAAAATAAAATCAGTTGAGCCTTTGATCGCATAAGTTAAAAAGTGATTTTAAGTATAAACAATTAAATAAAACTTTCAACCCCACGCCCCCCCCACAGGAACAAGGCTTTCGCTCCGCTCAAGCTCGAACACTTCCGCCGCACCCCGACCCCCGCTTAAGACACCTTCGGTTTCTTACCCTCGTCCGCCATCCGCCAACTGGCGGAGGCGGACTCGGATCTTCCTGGTACGGGGTGCGGCTGGTTCGATTCCATGTAGCAAATCAAAAACTGGCCTTAGGCCAGTTTTTGATTTGGTGCCCCCACATGGAATCGAACCATGGTCAACTGCTTAAAAGGCAGCTGCTCTACCATTGAGCTATGGAGGCTTGATACGAAAAATATTAATACAAAAATTGAGTTTGGTAAAGAGAGCGTATATAATGTACCTAGCTATTTGAGGTGAAAATGACCAAACGAAATAAGGTCAATCTAGAACCCCTTTTCCGAGTGAACTACCGAATGCGCGTGTATGATCCAACTCGTGAAGAGATGTCGGAAAGCGAACGGGAAGAAATTATCAATGCCGCGACGCCGGAGCAGGCTCTCGAAAAAGCGAAAGAAAAACTGGAGATAATCGCCCAAAGAACCGAGCAGGATTTCGGAGCCTCGCTATATGAATTCACCAACTTTCTAGTAACAGCCATCTGCCCGCACTGTCGCGGAACTGGACTTGCTTAAACGCCCCGATATATCGGGGCGTTTTCTTCTAAATCTCTTCCGCTAGCTCCTCCAACAGTTTCTTCGCCTTCGCGCTTAATTTTTTCGGAGTTTTCACGTGCCACTCTATATAAAGATCACCGCGGCCAAAACCGCCAAAGCGCTTCATGCCGCGTCCGGACACCCGAAGTTGTTCTTTCAAATTAAAATCCGCCGGAATTTCCACGTGAATCTTCTCGCCGGAAATATCCTGAACCTCGATCTTTTTTCCAAGCACCGCGTCCACGAAGCCAACTTCTTTTTTCAGCAACAAATCATCGCCATGGCGTTCAAAGTTCTTATCGGCTTTCACTTTAATACGAATATATAAGTCGCCCTGCTCGGCGCCGCGCTCTCCCACTTCACCAGCCTTGGTAATCTTCATCATCTGGCCATCACCGACACCCGGAGTTATATCGATCTCAAGAGTCCTCTCGCCTATCGCGCGGCCAACGCCTTTGCAGGTTGAGCAGGTCTTGTTTGGGATCTGGCCGGTGCCGCTGCACTTGGCGCAGGCCCGGACTTGGGAAAAACTGCCGAAGAATGTATTCCGCGCTTCACGGATCTCTCCGCGGCCGTTGCAGGTGTCACAGGTAGTCGTGCCTTCCTTTGGGAAATGACCGACGCCAGCGCATTCTTTACAAGCTATAAAAGTTTTAATGTGAACCGCCCGCTTCACTCCGGTAAACGCCTCTTCAAGAGTAATTTGTTGAACCACTTCAAGATCCGCGCCCCGCTGATAAGTCTTTCGTTTCTTAACTCCCAAGCCCTCGAAGATCGCGTCAAAAACTTCGCTCATATTACCCATATCTTCAAAATTGGACGGATCAAAGCCCGCGCCGAAATCAAAACCACCGAAAGGATTGCCAAATGGGCCGTCTCCTCCCGAGGAGGATCCGCCTCCGGCGGAAAAAACCCGGCCAAACTGGTCGTACTGCGACCGTTTGTCTTTGTTGGAGAGCACCTGATAAGCCTCATTGATCTCTTTAAATTTCTGCTCATCGCCGTGAGATTTATCCGGATGATACTGATGCGCCAGCTTGCGATAAGCTTTTTTAATATCTTCCTCAGTCGCTTCTTTCTCCACGCCTAAAATTTTGTAGTAGTCTTTCATGTGTTTACACTGTATAACACCAATCTACGAATTTTACACGAATGACACGAATATTTGTGGCATTAGTGTCCATTTGTGGATTTGTGTTTTGTTTATTACGGACTTTATAAACTTATTACGTATTTCTCGACGCTTTGGGTTTGTATTTTGAAAAATCCTAGATTAAAAAGCGCCTGATAAAGCAGCCAGCCCAGGCCAAGCGCCAGCCAGTTCACGAAGATCAGTAGGAATTTTATCAACAAAAAGATTAGGAATCCGCCGAAGACCAGAAAAACCGTCCGTAGAATTGGCGGAAGATTAGATAGACGGCCGAGAGTTAAGTCGTAGAGAATGTCCGTGATCGTGTCGGCCGGACGGATCTTGAGTCCGGTAAAATTACCGATCACTTCCGCGACACGCTGGGCCGCTTCCTGCACAATCAACTGACGCGCGCCGGGAGCGATACTGTCGGCTTCTTTGGGTAAAAGCTTTAAAGAAATATCGGTCAGAGAATTTTCAATAGAAAACTTCGGAATATAAGCCGAGGCGATAGGCTCGAGCGGACGGATTGCGATACCGATATGCTGCTTAGCCGCGGCGGGGTCTTCAAAATCCAAGATCGAAATAAAGGCCACGATCACGAAAATCGCGATGGCGGATGAAGCTCCCCTCAGAATCACCTGGCCGGTTTTGAAAAAACGGATCTCGAGATTATTTTTAACCTCCAGCCGTCCGTTATAGTAAGCGCTGATCAATAAAGCGATCGCGATAAGAATAGCCGCGAACATCACCAAGGAAAGCGAACCGCCGAGAAAAATGGTCATCGCCGCGACCTGCGCCACGATCATGCCAGCGCTGATCAAAAAATTGTCCACTAAAAGGACCTGAATAACGAAAGCTGAAAGAAATAAAACGGAGGCGATGAACGTCCAAAATGCCGAGGAGAAACTGCCGATGCTTAATAAATTACCCGCGGCATAGCTGAAAATAAGGGCGAAGAAAGCCACTACCCCACCCAGAGAAATGATTTTTGTGATTACAGGTCGATTCATCCTCTATCAAATGGCTATATAAATTAATTGTACCACAAGGCGGCCTTAAGCGGCCTTCGGGGGTTCTTGCTTACTATTCATCGCCGACCCGATTTTTTGGATCTCAGCTGACAACTCCGAAACAGCCGCTTTAATTGCCTCGCTGTCCTGGCCATCTTTGACCGATTTTACTTTTTCGATCTTGGCGGTGATAGCGTCTTGAATTTCTTTGGGAACTTTATCGCCCGCGTCTTTCAAGGATTTTTCGGAAACATAAACCAGCTGCTCGGCGTTGTTTTTTGACTCCACTAAATCTTTTTTCTTGCGGTCTTCATCGGCGTGCTTAGCCGCTTCGTTTTTTAATCGCTCGATCTCTTCCTTGGATAAATTCGTGGAAGCCTCGATGCGAACAGATTGCGTGCGGCCGGATGCTTTGTCTTTGGCAGAGACGCTCAAAATGCCGTTGGCATCAATATCAAAAGTAACTTCAACTTGCGGCGCGCCGCGCGGAGACGGAGGAATACCATCCAGAATAAATCTGGCTAAAGTTTTATTGTCGGAAGCCATCGAACGCTCACCCTGAAGAATATGGATCTCTACTGAAGTTTGATTATCAGCCGCGGTTGAGAATACCTGACTCTTGGCAGTCGGAATGGTGGTATTTTTTTCGATCAGTTTGGTCATTACGCTTCCTAGGGTTTCAATACCAACCGAAAGCGGGGTAACATCGAGCAAAAGCACGTCTTTAACTTCACCTTCTGGTTTACGGCCTTCTTCTTTAGCCGACAGAATTTCTGCCTGAACCGCGGCGCCAATCGCCACTACTTCGTCCGGATTCACGCCGAGATGCGGCTCTTTGCCGAACATTTTTTTCACCGCTTCCTGTATCGCCGGCATACGAGTCTGCCCGCCAACCATAACGATCTCATTGATGTCAGAAATTTTAAATCCGGCGTCTTTCACCGTCTTTTGGGTAAGCTCGATCGAACGATCCAGCATATCCTGAACCAAAGATTCCAATTTGGCGCGAGTCAGCTTCATCGCGAAGTGTTTCGGACCGGAAGCATCGGAGCTGATGTAAGGAATGCTGATCTCCGTCTCCAAGGACGCGGAAAGTTCATGTTTGGCGCGCTCAGCCGCCTCTTTCAGGCGCTGAACCGCGAGCATATCCTTACTGACATCAATACCCTCCTGTTTTTTGTACTCTGCGACTAAAAATTCATTTATCCGTTTATCAAAATCATCACCACCCAGGTGCGTATCGCCGCCAGTCGCGCGGACTTCGATAGTATTGTCGGCGATCTCCAGTACGGATACATCAAAGGTACCGCCACCAAAATCATAAACGACGATCTTTTCATTCTTCGCTTTGTTTAAACCATAGGCCAACGCCGCCGCGGTCGGCTCGTTGATAATGCGATGTACTTTAAATCCAGCGATCTCACCGGCGTTTTTGGTGGCCTGACGCTGGCTGTCGTCAAAATATGCCGGCACAGTGATCACGGCGCCATCGATCTTTTCACCAAGACGCGCCTCGGCGTCAGCTTTGAGTTTGGCAAGAACCATGGCGGAAATTTCTTCCGGCTTGTACCAGGTAGCCTGCCCTGAGACCCCCGAAGGGTCACCCATTTTCACATCCACGCCGCCGGTCGCGGATTCTTTGATGTCGTATGGCAGCCATTTCTTATCGCTCTGCACCTCCGCGTCGGAAAATTTGCGGCCGATCAGCCGCTTTACGGAATAAATAGTGTTCTTCGGATTTACGCCGCCCTGGCGTTTAGCCAAAAGCCCGGCAACACGTTCGTTGTTTTTAGTGATCGCCACGATCGAAGGCGTGGTGCGGTTGCCTTCGGAATTTTCTAAAATTCTCGGCGAACCAGCGTCCACTACCGCCACCGCGGAATTAGTTGTACCAAGATCAATACCAATTATTTTACTCATGTGAAATTTATAATTTACAATTTTTAATTTTCATTCAATTTTCAATTTGTTAATTTTCAAGTTGTTTGTTTATTGGTACTTGTAAATTGATTGGAAATTGTTAATTGATAATTGAAAATTATTTATTCTGACCTTTGCTTAATTTAATTCTTACTGGCTTTATAACCTTACCGTTCAGTATATACCCTTGTTCCAATACCTCGGCGATCGATCCTGGCGGATGATCGGATTCCATCTCGCCTACCGCTTCGTGAAAGGATGGATCAAATGTTCCGCCAGCTTCCACTATCATCGCTTCCACTCCCTGACGCTTAAGCGTATCGGCGATCTGAGACCTTATCATATATATACCCTTATCCACCGGTCCTTGTTTCTCCAGCGCCGCGATAGCCAGGTCAAAGTTATCCAATGAACCAACCAGGTCCTTAATAATAGAGATGTTGGCGAATTTAGCGAACTCTTCAAAACGTTTTTGCTCATCTTTCTGATAATTGATCAGATCAGCCTTGGCGCGCTTCCAGCCGTTGAGATATTCCTCTGTTAAATTTTCCGTCTTTTTATCATCCATCTTGGTGATATTATAGCTAAGTTTGTAAGGTCCGTAAAGTCGAAAGTCAGCTAGAAAGCTTTATAGACTTTATGAACTTTATAGACTTTCTACTATAATTAAGTATATGTGGATAACGAAGGGTAAGGCTAACTGGATCGACATTTTGAAGCCGACCAAGGCCGATATTGATTTCCTTAAAAAACAACACAAGTTCCATCCGATCATTCTCGACGAACTTTTGCATCTCTCCGCCCGCTCCCGGGTTGAGTTTTATCAGAGCTATCTTTTTTTAACTTATCACCTGCCGATATACGACCAGGAACTCAAAACTTCCCGCCGGGCGGAAATTGACTTTCTAATCACTAAAGACGAGATCATCACCGTCCACTATGAGGACCTGGAGCCGATCAGCACGTTCATGCGGACGATCAGCAATCAGCCCGCCATCAAAACTCGCGCCTTCGAAAGTTCGGAACGCCTCGCGTATTACCTGATCCAGGAGATCATTCACTTTTCGATGCGACAGCTCCGGCATGTTGAAGAAAACATCCGGTATATTTCACAGGAAATATTCAAACATAAGGAAGCCGAAATGCTGCAAAAAATTTCCTACGCGAAACGCGACATCTTGGATTATGGCGTCATCAGCTCTCCCCAGGAAATTCTTTTGAATTCCCTATTGGAAGTCGGCACGAAATTCTGGGGACCCGAGCATCGGATCTATCTTTCCGATCTAGTTGGCGATCACTACAAGGTTACCCAGCACCTGGAAAACTACCGCCAGGTCATCGAATCGCTCGAAACCACGAATGGCCAGCTCTTGAACGCTAAAACCAACCACGTCATGCAGCGTTTCACCATCTTCGCGTTTTTGGCTTTTCCGATCTCTTTGTTCTTCTCGCTCCTCTCGGTAAGTTTTATTGGTAACTTCATCCTTGCCTCACCAACGCGCTTTTGGGCTATCTTTATCGGTGTCGGCGCCCTGATCATTTCGCTGGTATTATTCTTTAGGAAAAAAGGATGGCTATAACCGCTTCGCGGCAAATTCCAAATGACAAATTTCAATTATCAAATAAATTCCGGGTCGTCCAGAATTTCGATCATTGATATTTGGAGCTTATTTGTAATTTGGCGCTTGGAATTTGGAATTTTTAATTATGCAAATCTTTAATTCTCTCTCTCAAACAAAAGAAAAACTCGAAGACGTGATAACCGGCAAAAAAGTCCGGCTCTTCGTCTGCGGTCCCACGGTCTATCACGACGCGCACATCGGCAACGCCCGCACCTATATTTCTTTTGATATTATCGCCCGCTATCTCCGCTCGGCCGGTTTCAGAGTTTATTATCTCCAGAATATCACCGATATCGACGATAAGATCATCCGCCGCTCGGCCGCGGAAAACACTACCCCGCAAGCGCTCGCCAAAAAATATGAAAAGATCTATCACGAAGATGAGAAAAAGCTCGGAATCATCTCGGTCAATAAATACGCCCGGGCGACTTCCTATATAAAGCAGATCGTGAAGCAGGTGCAGACCCTGATCGACAAAGGCCACGCCTACAAGATTGACGACGGATATTACTTCGACCTCTCCACTTTTCCGGATTACGGCAAACTCGCCCGCCGGACGGTACTTCAGGCGGAAGATTCCACTTCGCGTATTGATGAGAATCCGAATAAAAAAAATCGGGGTGATTTCGTGCTGTGGAAATTTTCTTCCGCCCAAGGCGGATCCTCCTCCGGAGGAAAAGAAGGCGCCGCCCCTACCGGGGGCGAGCCTCGCCCTGAGGCAGGGCGGGAGCCATCTTGGAACACCAAGTTAGGCAGTGGACGGCCAGGCTGGCACATCGAAGACACGGCGATCACCGAGTATCAGTTCGGCCCACAGTATGATATTCACGGTGGCGCGATCGATCTGAAGTTCCCCCATCACGAAGCCGAGATCGCCCAACAGGAGGCCGCCTCCGGCAAAAAACCGATGGTGAAGATCTGGATGCACGCGGGCTTTTTAAATATCGGCGGAGAGAAGATGTCGAAGAGCTTTGGTGAATTCGTCACGATCCGGGAATTTTTAGAAAAACATTCCGCGCTAGTCTTGCGATTCATGGTGGCAAGTCACCACTACCGAGCGCCGATGGATTACTCTGAGGCGTTGCTCCGGCAATCCAAAAATACCTTACTCAATCTAATGGGTTTTCTGGGGAAGTTGGAGATGGCCCGAGGCTCCGCCAAAGCCTTGGCGGCGGAAGAGTTAGTAAAGAAAATGGCGGAGGAATTCCAAGCCGCCATGCAAGACGATTTCAATACGCCAGAAGCTCTCGCGGCAATATTTTCGCTGATCAATCAGTTCCAAAAATCTGTTTGGGAGCTGGATAAAAAATCAGCCAAGTTGATCACAAAATCCATCGTCAGCTCGCTTGAAGTCCTAGGGCTAGAGCTTCCGAAGGTCAAAATCCCCTCTCAAATCCAGAAAAAAGTGAAGGAGCGAGAGTTATACAGAGGAAATGCACAATTTATCCCAGCAGACACTTTGCGGCAAGAAATAGAAGCGTTAGGATATACAGTAGACGACACACCCCGCGGACCATTAGTATTGCCGCGGGAAATAACTAATTCCTAAATTGTTGAATTTTAAATTTTTAATTATAAATTTGAAATTAATTTAAAATTTCAAAATTTAAAATTGAAAATTACGCAAAGTTAGGTTAATTAGAAATTTATGGCCAAAAAGTTATTAAAGCTTCCACCGAGCAACGTCGAAGCGGAACAGTCCGTGATCGGCGCTTTAATGCTGGATAAAAACGCGATCATCAACGTGGCGGACATTCTCCAGCCGGACGATTTTTATACGCCCGCCAACGCCAAGATCTATGAAACTATTCTGGAGCTTTACGCGAAAAGCCAGCCGATCGATATTCTGAGCGTCAGTAATCGCCTCAAAGAAAAAGAGTATCTCCAAGACATTGGTGGCTCTACTTATGTTTCCAAACTCATTGACGGAGTTCCGACAGCGTCGCATGTCGCCTACTACGCCAACCTGGTCAAAGAAAAGAAAATTATGCGTGATCTGATTCACGCCTCCGCCAAGATCACCGAAAAAGCTTTTGATGTGTCGGGTAACCTGGATGAAACTTTAGACGAAATCGAACGATCGATCTTCGGCATCTCCCAGCGCGCCGTGCCGCAAAAATTCGTCCTGATCAAAGATGAACTCCCTAAAGCCTACGAACGCGTGGAAAAACTGCATCGTGGTGAAAAAGCTCTCGGTGGTTTGGGCACCGGTTTCATCCAACTCGACAACATCACCTCCGGTCTCCGGCCATCCGATATGATCGTCATCGGCGCCCGGCCTTCGCTTGGTAAAACTTCCCTGGCGCTGGATATCGCCAGGCACGTGGCGCTCAATGAGAAAGTCCCGGTTGGTATATTCTCACTTGAAATGTCGCGTGATCAGCTGGTGGACCGCTTGCTCTCGGCCGTTTCCGGCGTGCCTCTCTGGAAACTCCGCACCGGCCGCTTGAGCGATGAAGCCGATTTTGAGCTTCTTCAAGCTGGTTTGGACAAACTCTCCGGCGCCCCAATATTCATAGAAGACAACGCTTCGCCAAATATCCTGGAGATGCGCTCCATGGCCCGTCGTCTGCAAGCCGAACACGGCCTCGGACTCCTGGTCATCGATTATCTTCAGCTCATCCAGCCCCGCACCAAGTCGGATAACGTAGTTCAGCAGGTCACCGAAGTCTCCCGCGGCATCAAGGGCCTGGCCCGTGAACTAAATATCCCGGTCATCGCTCTCTCTCAGCTATCCCGTAACGTCGAACAGCGCGAAACTGGTGTACCTCGGCTCGCCGACCTTCGTGAGTCCGGCTCTATCGAACAAGACAGCGATTTAGTTATGTTCATCTCCAGAAAAGACAAAACTAAAACCAATCTTCCGCCGGAAGAAGAAAACTGCGTTGAAATTCACATCGCTAAGCACCGCAACGGTCCGCTCGGTATGGTTAAGTTAAAATTCGATTCAGACAGAGTCAGCTTCCAGAATATCGACACGGCGCATACGAACGCTAGTTAAAAGTCCATCAAGTCCGTAAGGTCCATAAAGCTTTATAGACTTTAAGAACTTTCGACTTTAGACTAATCCTATGCTTCCTGAACCCATAAAAAATCTAGTAGACCAGTTGGCGCAACTGCCGTCGATTGGGCCGCGCCAAGCTATCCGCCTAGCCTTTCATATTAAAAATCGTGGTGATAGCGCCGTGGAGCAGTTAGCTTCCTCGATAGCCGGACTGGCCAAGCTGAAGACTTGTCCGAGTTGCTTCTTGGTGCATGAAAGCGGAAATTCGGCGGGCCTCTGCCATATCTGCGATAATCCTCAGCGCGATCCGAAACTGGTAGCCGTGGTAGAAAAAGAGACCGATCTCATCTCGCTTGAACGAACCCAGAGGTATGGCGGGCGGTACTTGATCCTTGGCGAATTAAAAAAGGATGGCTCATTAAGCATTGAACAGAAAGCCAGGCTAGCCTCGATTAAAGATGCCGAAGAGATAATTTTAGGCATCAGCCCGACGACCTTCGGCGACCTGAATGTGGCCTTCATCAATCAGGAGTTAAAAAACTCCGCTAAAAAAATCACCCGCCTCGGCCGCGGCTTGCCGACCGGCGGCGAGATCGAATTCGCGGACGACGAAACTCTGGGAAGCGCTCTTGAAAATCGAAATTAGTTCTGGTATTATATCTTCAGTATTTTGGCTAAACCAAATTCGTTATGTGGCGAATTTGGTCGCCCGATCAAATCAGGGATTTGATTTAGGGAGGTGGCGATGAACGCGAAGCGTCTGATCATGGGAGCGATTGCTGTTATCGGCCTCGCATTATCTTCAATAGGAATTTATGGCTACATTACGCACGACAAGGTATTGGCCGATAATGTTGGTGTCTTAACTGGACTCGTGATTATGATGCTGGTGGCCATGTACTGGCCCAAGGTGGAAAAGCAGGCCTGTGGTGACTGCGGATTCGAACACTGTAAATGTAATCCGCCGGCCAAAGAGGGAAAACCGGCCGAAGAGAAGAAGGACGAAAAGTGCTGAGGCGGACATAAGCCAGGCGCGTGACGCCCAGATTCAAAAAGTCCCCATTACGGGGACTTTTTTCTATTTAATACTGGTAATCTCTACTTCCGTGAAATACTGGCGGTGTCCTTTCTTTTTGCGCTGGCGGGTCTTGGAGTGATACTTGAAGACAATAAGCTTCTTGTGGCGGTTCTGGGTGATGACCTTCGCGTCTACTTTAGCACCGCTGACATAAGGAGCGCCGACTTTGACATCGTCGCCATCAGTAGTCATCAAAACTTTATCAAACACAATATTGCCGTTCACTTCGGCCTCCAATTTCTCAATTTTTAGTTTTTGACCGAGGGTTACAACGTATTGTTTACCACCCGTTTCTATAACTGCTAAATTCATTTTATTATTTGATCAATGGTGTGATTACGAATATCGAATTTATACGAACAAGCGAATAAACGAATTACGAATTAACCATTCGATTATTCGTATATTCGTTCAGATTGGTTATTCGCTAATTAATGGATAGTATAACAGCCAGTACGATCAAAAGCAAGAGCGCGATCAAGGTTGAAGAGAAATAAAATAATCTGGATAAAAATATATCCCGCGCGGAAAAAGCCTTTCCTAAACCAAGATTCATTAGGACCATTCCAGAAACCAGGATCAGAATACCCAATACATCGCCCCGGTCGCCAAGCAGATCGATCCCCCGCTCGTTGCTAAAGTGGATCACCATAATATCCGCGCTGGAGCTCAAGAAATTAAAATAAAGTCCCCAAGAAATTGCCAGCAATATTAAACTCAAAGTCGCTATTATCTTTGCCATCTACAGTTATTGGAATTCTTTTTCTTCATATAAATTTTATACTCCACCAATATACGAATCAAGCGCGAATATACTAATTCGTGAATCTGTATATTGGTATATTAGTGCTAGATTGGTCATATTAGTGAAGTTTTTATAGTGTAAATGAAGCCGTTAAAGCTTCAAGCAACGACCGGTCCTGCTCGTTGATGTCTTCAGTCGGTGGCACCTCGACTTTGAACGGATTCACATAACTCCCGAATTTATGCATTTCGTAATGAAGGTGCGGCCCCGTGGAAAGTCCGGTCGAGCCAACATAGCCAACCACCTGGCCCTGCTTCACATGCGCCCCTTTTCTGATGCCTTTTGGTAGGGCTGAAAAATGGCCGTAGCGGGTGGTATAGGTGTCGTTGTGGCGGACAGTCACCGAGAGCCCATAGTAGCCATTCCAACCGGCCTGCGTGACCGTGCCATCGCCCACCGAGACGGCCGGAGTGCCGGTGTTAGCCACGTAATCTATGCCACGATGCGGAGATACCTTTTTGGTGATCGGATTGAGTCTGGCGCCGGTATAGCCGGAGCTGATGTATTTATATTGAAGCGGAGATTTTAAGAAAATTTTCTGAAGCGATTTCCCTTTTTCGTCATAATATCCAATCTTAGTATTCGGGCCTTCAAATAAATAACCGTTGAAAGTTTCGCCATCATTAATAAACTGGGCTGCTAAGATCCGGCCGGGCATTGCATACTCGCCATCCAGATACCGATCTTCATGAATTACCTTGAAAGAATCACCGCTCCGGATATCGGCTGCAAAATCCACCTGCCAGGCAAAGACTTCGGCGACCGCGAGCGCCAGGCGCTGATCAAAGCCTGAGCCGACCATGGTCTCATAAAGTGAAGTCTCGATCGTGCCGCTGGCTTCGCTGATCTTTACCTCATACGGAATATCGGCGACTTCCACCAACCAGCCCACCGCGGCAGGCAAGCCTGCCTGCCGGTAGGCATGGCTCGGTGGCGAGACCAGACCTTCTTCGGCTTCTAAAACCTGCGCTGTTAAATTGGCGCCATCCGGTGAAGAAGTCGCTACCCAGATGGTCAACTGTCTTTCGGTATCAATTTTATAAATCAACTTCTCAAAGATCGCGCCGGTGTGATCATATTGGAAAATTGCCTCGCGACCGGCGATGATGGTCGCGAAATCATAAACCGGTTTAGCCGCCGCCAGAATTTCAGAAGCCGTGCCAGTGGAAAAACCCTGACCGGTCATAAAGCTGATAAAGGTGGCACCGGCCGGGACTTTAGAGCGGATAATTACCTTGGACGGTTCAGGTTTGATAAAAAGTTTTTCTATCCCGCCGGTCAGGCCAGAAACGACCGCGAGAATCCCGAAAATGGCCAATCCCGCCGGAATTATTAGCTTTCTTGACATTGAGAAAATAATATGCTATAATTTAACCAGTATCTTTTATATGTGTGGAGGCGCAAGCCGACGCCAAAGGCGGGCAAGCCTTCACACCAAAGCTCGGCAGATATGCTGAATTTTGGTGTGAAGGCCTGTAGCTCAGAGGCTAGAGCATCCGACTCATAATCGGTTGACCAGGGTTCGATTCCCTGCAGGCCCATACCTTATACCCCCAACCTTGGGGGTATTAATTTACAATTTTCAATTATCACTTTTCAAACTTGATCGCGCTAATAGCAAGGAACATTGGGATCTCTTTTCGGATACGATTCTCCGCCTTGGCTCGCGGTCCTGGTTCGCTCTCTTTGTGCGATATCCACTCTTCCAGGTTCTCAACTAGAAAACCCGCTTTAGCGAGCGAACCAAAATACGCCGAAAGCGGCCGGTGGAAAGACCAGGTAATTTCCTTTGGTTTATCGCCCGGATGCATCTGGATCGGCACTTTCATCTCCGACATATAACTGTCGATGCGGCGATACTGAGATTTCCGCTCTTCGTCCCAGCCCCAGCCGCTTTGGCGTGGAATGCGGAAAACCGGATGATTCATCACGATCACTAACTTACCGCCGAATTTCAAGATTCGATGAGCTTCACGGAAAACACCATCCATTTCGGCGATATTTTGAACCGTAAGAATCTTTACCACAGCATCAAAGTAATTAGTCTTGAAGAGGCTTAACTTATCGGCTGGAGCCACTTCATAGCGGATCTTTTTATCCGAACGCTTCCGAGCAATATTGATCAGCTCCGTCGAGACATCAACTCCGATAACTTCGGCGCCTTTTTTGAAAAATTCGCGCGCGAAATATCCCTGTCCGCAAGCAAGGTCAAGAATATACTGCCCTTTCCGGAGATCGAGCAATCGCAAAACACCAGGTAAAATCACCTGGCTCTGATAGGTACCTTCCCTGCCCTCCATCATCGTGTCGTACCATTTGGCAACTTTGCCCCAGGAGGTTGGTTTATCCCACCTAGCTTTCGCTTGGCGAGGCTCGCCCAAAGGTTGGGCGGCTTCTCTTCGCGGACCGCCCCGGCTCGGGCCTGGTCTACCTTCCATTTTTCGCATAGGACTATTTTAGCAGAAAAACACATCTTTTGGAAGCTCGAAAAATTGACATTAGGAATAAAAATTTTTAGAATAGTACCAGTCTTTTAACAGCGAGGAGGAATTATGGACCTAGTGATTCTGTTCGGGTCTTTTGCTAGGCCATTGGCAGTAGTTTTATTCATTGCCTGCGGCTATGTTTTTGCAATTGGAAATGTTTGGCTATCTTTAATCCTGGGACTAGCCGGTCTTTGTCTCAGCTTCTTTTCGATAACGACAGCCTCCACGCAACCCTGTACTCCGGAAATAGAGGTCCGGCAACCGATAAATTATAATGATCCCGAAACCTGCGTCCTCTGCAAGGCTGAAACGCCATATAAGAAAAACACCCACATCGATCATCGTCAGCACTACATCGAAGGCTCCGGCCAACTCTGCGAAAAGTGCTTTAAAGAAACTTACGGGGAGGAGTCGTGAGCGCCACGTCCTCGCTGATATTCGCCTTCGTCTTTCTCGTATTGTTCGGTTCTACCTGCCGTTCCATTAGCCGGTGCCTAAAGAAGATGAATACTTCTCAGTCGCAAGGCTTGGTCTGGACCCTACACGGCCTGACAATTCTCGCGCTGGTTGCTTTTGTGCTATCCCTTTACTTCGCCGTGGTGACTTTCACAAAATCATAAAACCGCCCAATAAGGGCGGTTTTTTATACTAAATAAAAACCTAGGAGGGCCATTCGGGGCCTTTAGACTCAATTTGTCCGATCCGATCCAGGAATTTAATCAGAAGCCATCCTTCGTCCAACTCGAACCACCGCTCGCCCGTACGTAATCTGGGGCTACTTTGATATTTGTGGTGATTGTTGTGCAATCCTTCGCCACAGGTTAGAAAAGCGATGAATCGGTTGTTGTAGGCGTCGGCGTCTTTATAGGTTTTATAACCCCTCTTGTGACAGTGCGAGTTAACTAATCCGGTAGCAAGAAGATAATCGAGGCCGAGAAGAAGATGCGCGCCCGCGCCGAACAATACACCGATGAAAAAACCTAAACTTAACAACCATCCAAACACACCAAAAACAACACAGACTAGTATGAAACCAGATAATAGGCCTAAATTACTATGCTTATCTAACCAGTCATACGTAGGAACTCCCTTTCCCCAATAATTAAGATCAATTTTTTTGGCTTCGCTCTGGTAAAGAAAAATATTCCCGAGCAGAACACTCCAATAACCATTCACGAATGGGCTGTGAGGATCGCCTTCAATGTCGGTATATTTATGATGCTTTCGATGAACAGCCGCGAATTCTCTTGGTATAGATCCTAGAAGCAGCCAGCAGCTAACGCGGAAGATCATTTCCGCGGGCCTTTTTAGTTTAAAGGAGAAATGCGTGAGAGAGCGATGAAGGTAAACGGTGGTAGTAAGTTTCGCGACCT
Organism: Parcubacteria group bacterium Gr01-1014_3; assembly: GCA_007376445.1. Taxonomy (GTDB): domain Bacteria; phylum Patescibacteriota; class Minisyncoccia; order UBA6257; family WO2-44-18; genus VMGF01. Next base: position 213,837 of record VMGF01000002.1, read on the forward strand.
TGCTTATAATCCGCTCATAAAGAATGCTCGCGATCAAAATTATGATCACCGACGTCCAGGTGGTTGTCATTCTGAAACTCCTTGGATTTCAAGAAACTGCTATTAGCCTAAACGAAAATCTAAAGAATTTCAACAATCTTCTTTTTTGAGGTGTGGCCGGCGACAATTCGCACAGCGCCAGCTGGAACCTTAAAATATTTCGCGATGGCCGAAATAACCGCGCCGTTCGCCTTCCCCTGCACCGGCGGTTCTTTTACCGATACACGATAATTTATCTCGTCGAGCTTTTCTACTGATTGCTCATGAGCATTGGCCTTCACCTGAATAAAAATCTTCATCTTTATATTATATCAATAAAAAAACCGCCATTGGCGGTTAGTGTGAGATTGATGTATTCGTGAACCACGAGGACCACTTCCAATAAGTTATGTGCCAGCCACATTTTTTACAAGTCTTACTAACCCTTGGCTCTCTTGTTGCGGACATCATCAAGATCGGCTTTTCAACCATGATCTCTTCCATTTCCCAATCATGCTTACAAAAGACTTGCCGAAGATAATTGACGAACCAGCGCATACAACCTCCAATAGAAACTAGTGTGATGATAAATAATAAACATGTATCTGTCAAGAAATAAAAAGGCCCAGCTTTATACTGAGCCTAGCTTCTGGAAAGTCTTCACGGCGTTCATGAAGTACGCTTCGGCTTTCTTTCGATTGTATTTATCGTTTCCGTATCCTTCACCGAGCTTGTCGCGAAGGCCGCCTTCCGCGTCGATCGAGAATCTGACACCGTCAAGCTTATTGCCCATGCGACGCTTGATCTCCGTCAATGATTTCGCGACTGTCTTACCATTCAAGCCACCGGCAAATCCCAACTTAGATGCCGAGCAAAAATCCAGCATATTCTTGGCCACGAACGTGGCAAGCTGTGGATTCAGCGGAGTTCCTGTGCCACCAGAAGCATCAATCAGGAAATGATCGGCGTACGGCTCCATCTTGGCAACGCTATGCATCATCACATTGATCGGAAAATCCGTCAGAAATTCTTTGTGCATTTGAATTATAATTTTCAGCTGCGGATACTTTTCGCGAATGCGCGCCATCTGATCTGGCGTAATTTTAGTCAGCACTTTATTAAGCTGTAATCCTTTTACGATTTGAGGATCATGCCCGCCCATCTTTTCAAAGATCTCATCGACCGAACTCTTAAGCTCCGCGAAATTCTTCGCGCTGAAATGAATTACGGTAAAAATCTCTTTGTGATACGAAATGGCATGGTCAAAAATTCCCCAAATTTCTTCAATGGCCGGTAATCTCCTGTTCTGATTCTTCTCGCCGCGTAAACTGCGTTCGGTAACTTGAACTCCGATCTGCGGGGCGTGTAATGGGTAGCCGGTTTTGCACAAAACCCGCTGAACCATTTTGGCGGTCCAGATCGCGTCAAACATGCTGGTGATGCCAACGATACCGATATACGGTCGTTCCATTTCGTCCCCTTTTTCAATGTGCGTAGGGAAATTTTAACTTAATCTAAAAGTTTTCTCAACAACTCATCCCAAGTTTTGACGCGAGAAAAGGCCGGGGTATCCGAAAAAACCCCGTGTTGATCAAAAAGGTATTTATTTTTCACGCTGGCTAAAACATCCAGGATCCGAATCTCATCGTCCACATAATGCGTGACTCCCAAGCGGCGCGCCTCAGTCTCTTTATCGATCGGATCTTTTACGAAAAACGCGTTCGCTTCATTAAAATACAGCGGCCAGAGGTCATGTTTTTTTAAAAGTTCTTTGGCAACAGCGGCATTCTGTCGTCGAGAAATAAGATAAAATGGCATTTTTGATTCCTTAACCGCCGATAATCCCGCCAAAGCGCCATCTAGCATGGGCGATTGAAGCGCGTAATTTGGATCGTCATAAAGCTCGTGTTGAATTTCATGCAAAATCGGCCCAGGAATATAGTTCCGGATCAAGGATGAGACGGTCTGCTCCGGTTTTAAGACAAAGCCTCGCTTTGCGGCGAGAAGGATCTTTGGCATAGTGTGGTCGATGATGACTCCGTCCATATCGAATCCGAATATTTTCATAATAGTTTTAATATAGCAGAAACTTATTCATCCCGCACCTTGCTTCTACGCGTAGAAGCAAGGTGCGGGATTGACAACTCGGCAAATAAATCTTTTTTTGGCTTTTTTCTTGTAAAAGATTGTATTACTCTACTATATAGTGCTTTGACAAAATTCCATTGAAAGGAAAAGGCCATGCCAAAGTGGAACATCGCGCGTGATGAATATTTTAAAAGATTGAATCTGCAGCCGATCGATTTTCTGGAGCGCATCCGCGTACCTAAATTGGATCGCTTAACTGCAGTTATTCCATTGAGGGATATTGCCGTGGTTGAAGCGGTTTCTGTCATTCATAAAGATCTTCTTGGCGAACTGATCAAAAAGATCACCACTCTCGACAAGCAAAATCTTTGCGCGCAGCCGCGCTTTACGATTACCAAGCTCGACCCGCGCTCGCTTAAGATCGGGCAGAAATTCGTGTACAGGGAAACTTATCAGAGCATCGTGGAGCACATGGCCGATAAATTCTCAGACTACGCGATGTCGGCTCGCGGCTTCAGCGATCTCGGCGCGTATTTTGTCTTCGGACAAGACACTGCCGGCGCCTACTCCATGGCCTGTTATCTGCCTCCCATTATTGAGCGGCATGGCGACGACCTGGTGGTGATGGACGGCATTCACCGCAACTTTCTGGCTAAGCAGATGGGTATCACGCTGAACGCTATCGTGCTGGAAAACGTTTCGGCGCCATTCCCCTGCGCGGTCAAGAGCTGGTCGGAAATCCAAGTAATTCCCGTGGCTGATAAACCAAAGGCTCTCGAGGACCGATATTTCAGTCTACGAAAAGAGCTGTTCCGTGATCTAAAATATTTAGGGATTGATGGATGATAAAACAACCGCCGGAAGAAATTCACTGCCATGCTAAGGCCATGGAGATCTTCGTCAAGAAAGCGCACGAAGCAAAGTTATACCGGCCGGTGGCCGTGGCGATCATCCAGAACCGCCATAACAAGATTCTCATCGTGGAATCGGCAAAGAATAAAAATGAATCCAATCCGCCTCAAGGCGGCATTGAAGAAGACGAGGAGATCATTGACGCTCTCTTCCGGGAAATAAAGGAAGAGGTTGGCATCAGCAAAAAACACTTGAAACTAACCGCCTACTTAGGCGTCCAGGATCTGGACTCACAGAAATCCAAGCGGGGCGCTCGCGGATTCGCTCTCGGAAAAAGATATTTCTTTTTTTGTCTGCGATATCGCGGACCCGCGAAGATCAAGATCCAGAAGTCGGAAGTGAAAAATTACCGCTGGGTTCGGCTCGGCGCCATGAAACGGGCCCTAGCCAAGACCCGGCGAAGCAAGCGTTTAATGTTGCTGGAATTTTTCCAGCGGGCCGGGCCTTATCTAACCTAAGGAGGGAAAGATGGCCACGAATGAAAAAATATTTGAAGAAAAGGCCCAGACAATCCTGAAATACCTGAAAAGCTCGAAGCGATACGACGAAAGCTTTATGCCAAGACCATTCTTCATTGAATTCACCGGGTCACCTTCAGCTGGCAAAACTACGACTATCACCGAGTTGGACAAGTTCCTTCGTCGGCAAGGCTTCAGAGTTTTACGCCCACAAGAAGGCGCCGAAGTGGTCCGCCATATTTCCCGCTCTACACCGCTTTATAACATCCGAACGGCGCTCTATGCGCTTGTGATGCTGATCGATCTAAGCCATGGCCACCTTTATGATATCGTTATCTTCGATCGCTGCGCTTTCGATGCTTATAGCTGGATGATGTACTGGGAAGAAAAGGAACAGCTTGGCGAAGACGAAAAGATGCTTCTGCAGTCCTTCTTCCTCTCCCGTTTCTGGATAGACAAGATCGATGCCGCTTACTTCATGGTCTGCAATCCCGAGATAGCGATGCAACGCGAACAACGGATCGCTCTTAGCCAAAAATTGGGCGAAACGACAAACCCGAAAACTATCCATTCCTTGATCGGCCGCTACCGAACCGCCCACATAGAATTGTCTCCGAGGTTCAAACAACTTCAGCTCATTGATACCACGCAGATGGGCGAACAAGAAATGGTAGAAATGATCGCCAAGAAGACCCTGGATATTCTAGAACAGAAAGCCAAGACCTCTCGATAGAGAGGTCTTTTTTAATTTCACTATCGGAATCTTATCGAAACCCTCACATCCGCATCATGTTCTGGAAGACCAGATGGATTATCCTTTTGGAAAACCAGCGTGCCGGTATCGGTCGCCGGGGCTTTAAATTCCAAGGTCGCCTCAAATGGCACAAGCTCAATAGTCATCCAGTTGTCCTGCGCCTGCGCGACAGCTATCGCGATCTGATTGCCATTGCCGTCTAAAAGCTTGATCGGGAAAGATGCCTCAAAATACCAGATCCCCCTCGCCTCTCCGGTGATCTTGAACGGACTTTTGATTATGGAATTGGCCAAACTCTTATCCAACTTCACCACATCACCAAGATTAATAACGGAGTTACCACTAGGCTGATTGCTATCAATGATCAGCTCCGGAACATCCGGTGTCCGGCTGGTATAAAAAATCACGCCCGCGATAACCGCGACTAAAGCCATGATCGATAATGCAACAAGGTTTTTCATAAATTAACTAATAACGAATTTGTTACGAATAAGCAAATATACGAATATGTGCCGATTCGTTTATTCGTATATTAGTTCAGATTAGTTATTCGTTAATTTGGTGAAATCCGCCAGAGTTAAAGCTTTCTCTTTTTTTCCTCCGGAGGAGGATCCGCCTCTGGCGGAAAATTGACCTACCCGCGTCCTCTCCAGGCCGGCCAAATACCCGCCAACTTTTAATTTTTTGCCCAAATCCCGCGCCAATGAACGGATATAAACTCCTGGGCCGGTCACCACCCGCAATTCTAAAAATGGCCACTTATATTTCAATAAGGAGATCTTTTTAATGAATGCCGGGCGGGATTTCATCTTAACTTTCTGACCTTTCCTGGCGAGCTTATAAGCTTCTTTGCCGGCGATCTTGATCGCGCTGAAAATCGGCGGTGTCTGGCGGATATTTCCAACGAATTTTTTCATTGCCACGCGAATCTCTTTCAGCTCCGGTTTCTTGGAAAATTCAACCGCGGATTTTTCACCTTCATCATCGTCGGTCGTGCTGTAAAATCCTAGCTTAATCTTGGCTAGATATTCTTTTTCTTTTTTGACGACTTCGCCGAGTTGTTTTGTGCCAGGACGGCCGATGCCGATCACCAGAACACCGCTGGCCAGCGGATCTAAAGTTCCAGCATGCCCGATCTTGCGGATGCCGGTGATTTTCCGGAGGCGGTTCAAAAAGCCGTTAGAAGTCGGTCCTTTCGGTTTATACGCGCCATAAATACCTTCAATGGTCTTCTTCATTAGACGAATTTTTGGATCTGGGGCAAAAGTTGCTCGATCGCTATGTGACGGTGCCCTATCTTCGACTCTTCGGCAATCGTCATTTCTCCCAAGGCCTTGCCGATCTTCGGAACGTAAAATAAAGAACGGAACGGAAATCCGGGAGTAATTTTAGAAACCGTTTTTTCCAAGATAAACCCGCGGGTAATTCCCTCCGCCAGGATCGGCTTGGAATCTTTTGTATGTTTGATCGCGACTACCACTCTAAATTGCGCGCCTCTCCTGCCAAATGGCACGCCCTTAAGCTTTTCCAGGGCAGTGTCTATCAACTCTTCGTCGGTACACTTCCGACCAAGCCATCGGCGGGATAAAACTCCCGGCTCGCCGTTCAGATAATCAATTTCCAGGCCGGAATCCTCGGCCAAAACCGGCTTATCAAAAAGCGGGGCGTAATATTCCACTTTTTTAATAGCATTCTCTTCGAAAGTTTTACCGTCTTCCTCCGGCTCATCCTGAACTTTTAAATCTTTGAGTGTATATAATTTAAAATCCGCGCCTAAGAGCGCCTGATATTCAATGATCTTTCCCGGATTATGCGTCGCGATGATTAACTCTTTCATTTGCGCCAAATTATATCACAAAACAAGATTTTAGTATATCCAGATTATCCTTATCCGGTCCGAGATCATCAAATCCCGGCACCTCCAACATCCAGGCCTTATTATGCAAAGATTTTTCACTGGCTAAATTACGAAAACCCTCCAAGCCGATCTTTCCAACGCCAAGATTCTCGTGGCGGTCGTGATGTGAATCGCATTCGCTCTTAGAATCGTTGATATGCATCGCCACTAGATTTTCCAAACCGATGTGCCGATCAATTTCTTTCAAGAGCTTCTTAATATTATCTGACTCGTAAGATTTAATAATTCCGGACTCAAAAATATGCGCCGTATCCAGACAAAATTTCGCCCGCGGTGAATCCGCTAATTTTAAGATTCGGCCGATCTCTTCGGGATCCGATCCGATCTTGGTTCCTCCGCCGGCGCCGTTCTCCAGGATCAACTGAGCCTTGCCGGGCACGGATTCCAGCGCTAGCCGCATGCCTTCAGCCACTTTTTTCACCGCGCGGCCGTTATCTCCATCTTTGGCGGAGCCGACATGAAAAATTAAACCATTCGCGCCGAGCATTTCGACGATCTTGAGATGCGCGGTTAAATTATCCACCGATTTAAACCAAAGGTCAGCGTTATCGCTCGCCAGATTCACCAAATAGCTGGCATGCAAATAAACCTCCGCGATTTCACTTTCTTTCCAATGCTTCTGAAATGCCTCAATCTCCGTCTTGGACGGAAATTTAACCGACCATTGTCGCGGTGACGAACCGAAAAACTGCACTGCCCTGGCCCCTAAACGAGTTCCATTCTCAATTGCCTGGTACAATCCGCCGGCCGTCGAAACATGCGCTCCGAGTTTTAACATTAATTAAACTTTATCCGAACGGGGCGGAACTGCCAAATACGACATCAGCCATCCTACAATACCGGCGATCACGATCGAGCCCGTCCAAAGATGAATCGACATCCAGGTACCCTCGGTCAACATAACTATCAAGAAAAATCCTTTGTAAAATATCGCCGGCGCCAAAAACGCGGTCAGGCGGAACCGCCGGACCGACCAAGGCCAGTGTGTGGAAATCGAGTAAATAATATCCATCACTAATCCGGAAACAATCGCGCCAATCACGAAATAATAAAAGTCATGCATAAAACTCAAACCGAACGCGGGAAGCGAAAAAAGTATCGTGAAACTGCCGAACGGCAACCTAATCTTTTTCAGTAAAATCAACAAACCTCCCATCAAAATCCCGGTTTGAATGAGAAGGCTTCCCACGCTCAACGCTTCACTATAAAAAATCCGCGCGGTTTTCTGGCTCAGAAGCGGCCAGGGCCGGGAAGACAAGCTCACATATTGAGTCATAAAAGCTATCACCGACATTAAAACGGCAAGGGCAATGACCGCCAAAATTTTATGACTCACGTTAGCTTTTTCCCGGCTGTACCAGAGCGCGCGGATCGGCGCGGTCACTATGAACCCAAGCCCGATCGCAAGAAGAAGATGTGTCGGACTCAAAAGCGCGTCCACATTCGATTCAATACCGAAAATAAGGTGCCAGGCCATATCCAGCGCGCCACCGAGGCCAAAAATTATCACTCCGACTATCGATAATACATATTCCTTAGGCACGGACCTTAGCCAGGAATACCCTCGCCTCCTTCCAATGATCGCGTAGATGAGCAAGGCAATGCCGAGCAAACCAAACCCTCCATAGAAGATCGCGTGCCAGGGCGTAAAGAAAGTTTCCAGCGCGGAATCCAAATGATTATGCGCCCAGCCATCTACATAAAGACCGCCGACAAAGATTGCCGAAAAAATAACGAATACAATATCAAAAAATAAATTTGGTTTGGGGTATTTAACCGGCATATCTGATTATTTTAGCTTTTTCACGCCATACCCGCCAATCACCAGTCCGGCGGATATCAATACTAAATTTTTAATCACAAACTCCCCTTCCACGGTAAGCAGAAGCGGATTGTACCCGGAAAAAAACATTGCCGGCTTAAGAATAAAAGTAAAAAGCGTGCCAGCCATCTGCAGCCAAAGAAGGGCCAGTGTCGCGCGAAGAGCGATATTAAAGATTAAACCAAGCCCAACCGCGGCCTCCCAGATCCCAAGTATTAAAATGAATTCCTTTGTCGGAAAGAAATAATAAGTTTCTTGGATTAACCCAACCACCGGACTGACCCCGAAAACCTTTAAAAGTCCGAACCAGAGAAAAACGATTCCCAAACAAACTCGCAGAATCGGCACCGCCCAAGCATGCATCCGGTCTATAAAAACTTCATCTAAAACTTTTAACCAGGTCATTTTTTAATTATACAATAGAAAAATAAAAACCGCTCCGATTTCTCGGAGCGGTATAATATGCTACTTTTTCTCTTCTTTCTTCTGGCCCTTCACTTCGAGGTCCAGCGCCAAATCCTTGGCCGTCTTCACCGTCAGCATATCGATCAAAGCCTGCGCGCCATTCGTGGTACCAGACTGATTACTCGGCCCCATCACCACGCTCGGCACCCAATGGCCTTGATACTTGGCGATCGCGTCAGCGTACAGCCGGTTCACCTCAATGTAGGCATCCAGCTTCTGCTTGAGCGCGCCGTCAGCTTCCATGATCATGCGCTTCTTTTCCGACTCACCCTGGCCGTCCAAGATATTCCTCTGCTTGTTCGCTTCCGCCGCGTCTCTCTGCAGTTTGGCGACCTCAACCTCACGCTGAGCGTTGGTCTCGCCGACCTGCTTCTGAAGCTTGGCGACCGAAAGTTCCCTGGCCGCCGCGGTCTCGGCAACTTCCTTTTCCTTGGAAGCCTCAACCACCGCGCGAACCTTCTTCTGCTCTTCCTCATACTTCGCCTTCATAACCTCGGCCTTACCCTTCGCTTCCTCGGTCAGCGCGTCCTGCTCGGCCTTCTGCGCGTTGGCGCGAGCCGTCGCGACTGCCATCAGGGCCTGTTGCTGAGCCGCGATCTGCTCCTTAACCTTGTCCGCGTACACGAAGTTCTTGATCTCAAAATTAGACAATGAAATACCGGTTCCGTGGAAAGGATTCGCCTGACGGACAACATTACCCTTGGTGTCCCTGCGGATCACCTTTACGATCCGGGTAACTGTGTCGCCGGAGACTGGATCCTTTTCCTTGTGAATCTCTTCATCGATCTCGTAAAGACCGTTCTGAACCTGATCCCAAGCCCAGTTTACATACTCCGGTCGCTTCTCCGAGTAAGATTCGCGAGCCGACATCAAGTTGGCTGTGCGGTTTAGGGCATTTCGGATCACCGGCAGAAGCAGTTTGTTCTCCACGTCATGGTGGCTGCGAAAGCCGTGCTTCATAGCGAGCGCAATTGCCTCCTGTTCGATGTTAGGCATCGACACACGGCAAGTTCCCGAGATCTTACAAGCCGAGCCGTCGTTAAAAGTTACCTCAATGCTTTGATCTGCCAACTTGCCTTCGTTGTGATCGGCGGTAAAAAAGAAAGTTTCGGCTTTCGGCCAGGTCGTGATCGTGCCGAACCACTGCCACCACATTCCAGGGTCCATCTTAACAGACATCTCACCGTAAATCGCTGACTGCTTGATCTGATAAGTATCGGGAGCATTTGTTTCAACAATACTTCCACCAAGAAATACCGCGAACAATAAAACCACAACCGCGGCCACACCGAGAACCACCTTTTTGACGGGAAATTCATTTTGTTCCATCGCCACTTCTCCTTCTGCCTTTTGGGCAGCTTTGAGGTTAAATGCCCCGCCTTACGACATGTAAAGCGGGGCATGCCTGGAACCAAATAAGTTAAAGTTATTTATCCTTAACTTCCCAACGACCTGAGTCAAATTCGGCAAGCTCGTTTCGCAAGCGCAGAATCTCGGCGTCTAACTCCGCTAACTGTTCCGCGACATCCTGATGCGCGAGCTCTTCAAGTTCTTTCTGTTTCTTCTTCAGTTCATCGAGCTTCTTTCGAAGCTTAGCGCCATATTTCGGATCCCTCTCATCAAACTGACCGGTATCCTTGTTTCCTATTAATCTAAGAATTGGTCGAACAACGGCGAGCCACAGAATCGAGAAAATCGCGACAATCATGATCGCTTCCAGCAATACCTGAATAAGCATCTAGCCACCTCCCTAAATCAAATCCCTGATTTGATCGGGCGACCAACTTGCCACAAGGCAAGTTGGTTTAGCCTTCTCTAGTTATAAAAGTGCCGAACTACCTTAACAGAAACCTTTGCGATAGTCAATTAGACCCACGCCGTTGGCGGGGTTAATTTCCGGCTAGCCGGAAATTAAAATGCCCCTGCTGTTTTCACAGCAGGGGCGGGTACTACATCGAGATCCTGGAATTCGGCGGGAAGGCCTTGGCCTGAGCCGCTTCGGCTCGGCGTTCGGCGGCCGCCCTCAGGATACCGTGCCTCACGGAACCTTCGGAGACGATGACCGGAAACGGGCCGGACCAGTCGATCTGGTGGTTGGCGTGCAGTTCATTGAGCTGCTGCGCCACCTCCACCGCCACCACCCGGCCGTGCCAACCACCGACAGTGTCGATCGGTCCGATGAGCGGTACGGCGAGCACCGAGATCTGCCCGTTGCGGAACGTACCGATAACACGATACTCCCGCTCGCTCGGAATCCGTCCGCGCTTCCGGCCAGACCACTCCACAAAAAACGGAGGATCCAGCACATCCCGCCTGGCGGGAAGCTGAGACATCGGAACGATCGGAATGCCGTTCATCAACTCGAAAGCCATCAGATACCTCCCTAAGTTGTTAATCTACACTTCGTATATTATAGCATACCTTATAATTAAAGTCAAATAATAAAGCCCAGTCATTCGACTGGGCTAGTTTTCGCTAGTATTCGGCTCGCTGAGGCTTGTCCTGAGCTTGCTTGTGGTGAGCTTGTCGAATCCGTCGAACGGACTTCCTCTTCTGACCATAGTCATCGAGGGAGAACTTGAAGAGCGGTTCCTCGATCCACTCGCTGTCCGGATCACGCCAGGTCGGATCGATTACGCAATGTTCCATGAGAAAGAAGTTGTTAATTGGCAAATTATATCTATATTCTCCCGATAGATAATGCCTATATGGGCTAACAAAAACTCTCATCTTCCGGTCATCATCCAGTTCGATAATCAACGGCCAGCGCTCGCCTGCCGGCTCTATTTTCAAGAGCTTGGCGGATCTGACGTAAATCGAAGTCAGCGGTTCGGTATTGGTCTGGAGTTCTGGCGCGGCTGGCTGACTGACATTCGTAGCCACCGCCATCGGTTCTGCCGGCATCTTAGCCGCCGCGGTCAGCCGATCAATTTCGGCCTTCTTCTCGCTAAGCGCCTTAGTTTGCATCATACAAATGCAGAACAAGACTACTGTAGCCAGCGTCACAGCCCCAATAACTATACCCATAGTCGCAGTTCGATTATCAAGCTCGTTATTTGATCTCCACTCCCTATTCCTCAAACCATAGCTTTCCCTTTGCGCTTCATCCAACTGTTTCCCTATTTTATTATTCTCATTAACCAGAAGCAGATTTTGCTCTTTCTGAACACGAAGATCTTCCACGCTAGGACCATGCGAAATGACGCGCAGATTCTCCGCCTCCACACGTTTGTTTTCAGCCTCTAGCTTAGCGATGTAATCCTCAGCCTCTTCCATCGTCATACCCAGATCGCCGCGCGGCTCATTTGGATTAAAAACAATGTCATCCTCCTCGATCGGCTTCGCGTCACTCGGCAAATCCTTCTTCGGCTCATCAGCCATACAACCTCCTTGCCTCCGCCAGTTGGCGGATGGCGGGCGAATACTGTAAAGAAACTTTGAATATATTAATAAAATACACCGATAAAGTCAACCGCTCGATTAATTTCTCATGATATTGATCCCGTTAGAAGTCGCGCCCGCGCTTTGCGCGCCCCAAAGGGGCCTATGGGCGGGCTACTTCTAACGGGATTGACAATAGGCTTAATGTATGCTATAATCCAAAAAGTAATTTAGAGTGCTTTTTAACAACTTCAATAAGGAGAACCCATGGTCGACACATCAGCTTACGGATCCCAGATTCTGGACCTGGTCGCGGCTCGAGAAACCGCCGTCAAAAAGTACACGGCGCGGGACGCGGCCTGGAAGGAGCGGCAGATGACCAAGGAGCAGCGTCAGGCCGAAGAGGAGAACGAGATCCAGCGGGCCAAGGTGGAGATCCTAAGGATCGAGGCGCGAATCATGGAGGTCAAGGAGCTCGGGGGAACGAGGCTGGAGAATATCCGCTTTGTGCCCCTGTCCATCTGCGCGATGCCCGTCAGCGTCCAAAGCTGGTACGAGATCCGCACGTCCTGGATCAGAAATCCGGAGCGCATGATCTTGGCGGCTTTCGATCGTGGTAACCGCCGGATTGACTTCGCTGAGAAGATCGACCCGACGACTCAGACCAGAGGCTTCTCTGTTTCGATCTCCTGGGACTAAAGTAAAAAGCCGAGCGCAATGCTCGGCTTTTTTTATTTTAACCGCTATCAAAATCCCGGATGTAGGTACCGCATTTCGCGCAATGAATTTCGCCATCTCCCCACATAATGCTGTGATTCCGGACATCGTATTGATCGGAACCGCAATCGGGACAATTCAGCTTGCTACCGGCCTTACGTCTAGCCTCAAGGTAATCCTTGACCGCTTGGTAAATCATTGCCCTCATAAAGATCTCGTTTTTGGTCAGGCCAGAAAAATCTTTGAGCGTCTTAGGATCCAGCTTAACCATCAGAGTCTCTACATTCTCTTCGGCTTGCAGGTCGGCGCGCATCCGATCAACGCAATGCGAACAAGGAGGTTCTTCTTTATATTTCAATAAAAAAATCTCGACTGCCTTATCAACCAGAGCCTCTGGCTTTTTTCTGTCTTTCTCCGCGTAACGATTCAGATCCTTCAGATACTTCTGATTCAGAGCGATCGAGAAAATGAGATCTTCCTTCATCATGCGAAACCTTAAATGAACCGACATTATCGTAGCATGGACATTCTGGATTTGACAAATCAAAAAGAATCTTATATTATTTATCCAGATTTTTGAGGAGGAATTATGGACGCGAATTGCCGGTACTGCGGAAGTCCGGAAGGCTCCGAATGCCACAAGCACTGTCCGGCATTAGCTGGGCCTGGAGAAAAAGAGATCTGGGAGCGTGGTTACAAAAACGGCCGGATCGGAAAGCCTTATGATGGCTATGGGCCGCATTACAATTTGGGCTATCTCCGCGGCAAAGCCGAGCTAGACGTCGCGGTTGCCGAACAACCACCCGGCTGGTAATCAGCTGAAGCCCCGCCAACATCTTATAAAGTTGTAGCGGGGCATTATTTTTTAGTAATATATTAAGTTAAAATAAGAAAATGCTAATCGACGAAGTAAAAATCAGGGTTAATTCTGGAAAAGGCGGCAAGGGCGCTATAGCTTTTGATAAAAACAAAATGGCCATCGGTCCGGCCGGAGGTAGCGGCGGTAATGGCGGCAGTGTTTATCTGGAGGGCATTATTGATCTGGGCGCTTTGCGTCAATTTAGGCATCAGAAAGAACACGCGGCCGAGAACGGCCGGGATGGCCGCGGGCAATATCTCGATGGACACGTTGGTGAAGACTTAACCCTGAAAGTTCCGGTCGGCACCGTCGTTCACAATCTGGACACGGATTTTAAAGAAGAAATCACGAAAGTCGGTCAACGGATCATGGTAGCTAAAGGTGGCCGGGGTGGTAAAGGTAATTTCCTCTTCCGCGCGCCGCACCGCACCAGCCCAATGATCGCCCAGCCCGGTTTGCCTGGCGAGAGCTACAATCTCCTTCTCGAATTAAAGATGATCGCCGATGTTGGCCTGATTGGCTTACCGAATGCCGGTAAATCCAGCCTAATCAATGAACTCACCGCCGCGAAAAGCAAGGTGGCGAACTATCCCTTTACCACGCTTGAGCCAAACCTCGGCGTTTATTATGAATTAATTCTAGCCGATATCCCGGGACTGATCGAAGGCGCTTCCACCGGGAAAGGTCTTGGCACGAAATTTTTGCGTCACATCGAAAGAACCACTGTGCTTTTTCATCTGATCTCGGCTGAATCTGCTAAACCGGTCACTGATTATAAAGTCATCCGCGCCGAACTAAAAAAACATAATCCGAAGCTAATCGAAAAAGATGAGTATGTATTTTTAAGCAAAACCGATCTAACCACGCCGGCGAACGTTAAAAAGACAATGGCTATTTTGAAAAAACAAAATCCGAAAATAGCGGCCATTTCGATTCATGATTGGGATAGCTTAGAAAAAGTGAAAAAGATTTTGAATAAGATCAAAGCAGAGAAAATGGGTGGAGTATAAATAAAAGGCCCCTCATGACCTAAGTCATAAGGGGCCAACGTCAGCGGGGCGGGGGTTTCGAGCGGCGTCTTCGCTCCAGCTCTTCCTTGCCGGGACCGGCGAAGTAGAACTTGATCGTCGCCCGGGCATTCATAGCGTTCGCTTCCGCGATTGCCGATGGAATGCCCCAGACCCAGAACATCGACAGGGAAATGAACTGACCGGCCTGCGGTCCTTCCTGGGACGCCCAGTTGAGAGTTCCCGCGAGGTCCCAGGCGCCGATCACCGCCGGCACCGCCTGCCACGGCTCGCCATTGATGGCGAGATACGCGCTTCCGGCGCCCGGAATGACGTTCAGCGCGCCGGCCAGCAACGGGCTGACCACCGGCTTTTCTGGTAAGCCCAACTCGCGGATCTCGCGGATCTGCCAACGCTCCTCATCAGAGAGCGGATGCAGGGCGCACCCCATCGCTGTAATCGCCGTGAACCCGATCAGAACCAACAGAACCAGCTTCTTCATTAACCACCTCCATTTTATACTCGAAAGTAACTGTGGGCAGTATAGCAGAAAATAAGAGATTTGTCAATCCTAGCCTATGAGCCTCAAAAACGCTTTCTCATCCAAAACTTTCACGCCTAATTTCTGCGCTTTTTCCAGCTTGGAACCCGCTTCGGATCCGGCCACCACATACGAAGTCTGCTTCGACACCGACTCACTCACCTCTCCACCCAACTGGCGGATTTTTTGTTTTGCCTCATCGCGGCTCATAGACTCCATCGTGCCGGTTAGAACGAAGGTCAGATTTTTTAGCTTTGTTCCCTTGGCTTTTAACTCGCCAATCTCCAAATGAACGCCGACTTTATCGAATTTCTTGACCAGCTCTAGGTGATGCTTATCCCGGAAAAACTCATAAATGCTCTTTGCCACGGCAGGCCCAACATCTGGAATCTCTTGCAAATCCTCCAAGGGCATTATTCCTAATGATTTTAAAATATCCGTTGGCTTGGAAATTGGAAATTGGAAATTGGAAATTGCCGCTTGCGAAAGCAAACGGGAGGTTTCCTCGCCTACGTGCAAAATTCCCAAACTATATATAAACCTTTCCAGCGCGATCTTTTTTCTCTGTGAAATCTCAACAACTAAATTTTCCGCGGACTTTTCGCCGAATCTTTCCAGCGCTTCAATGTCCCCTTTCTGGACGGTAAAAATATCGGCCGCGTCACCAATCAAGCCTTCATCTAAAAATCGGTCTACGATCTTGGGCCCCATGCCATCAATACTGAAAGCCGCCACAAAATGATACAAAGACTCCCTTTGTCGGGCTCCGCAATTTTTATTGCCGCACCGCAAAATCGCGCCTTCTTTGACGGCCGGCGAACCGTCCATCGGGCAAACTTTCGGCTGATGCACGGCTTTTTCTTTGCCGGTCCGCATTTCCGTCAAAACTTTAGCAACCTGCGGAATCACATCCCCCGCTCGGGTAATAATGACCGTATCGCCGATTTTGATACCTAACCGCTCGACTTCATCATAGTTATGGAGCGTGGCATGAGTGATCGTAATACCGCCCACCTGAACCGGCTTCAATAGAGCTACCGGAGTGATCGCGCCAGTTCGCCCAACCTGGGTCAGAACATCTTCCACGATCGTGGTCGCCTCCTTTGGCGAGAACTTATAGGCAATCGCGCCACGAGGAGCCTTGCCGATCACACCGGCAGTTTCAAAAGTTTTATTATCATTAACAATCACCACCACGCCGTCAATTTCATATGGGATCTTCTCGCGCTCCTTGCCAACGGACTTTTGAAACTCAAAGATTCCTTCGATCGAAGAAACTTTCTTGTTGTGCGGATTCGTCTTAAAACCCCAAGACTCTAAAAGCTTATGCTCATCTTCATGCGTTTTCTGACCGACATCACTGACGATCGCGTACTCAAAAGAGTCCAGCTTACGGTGAGCCGTGATCTCCGGATCGAGCTGACGAACCGTCCCAGCCGCCAAATTTCTAGGATTAGCAAAGGTTTTTTCTCCTTTCTTCTCTAGCTCTTTATTGATCCGCTCAAATTCTTTTTTAGTTAAAAAAACCTCACCCCGAACGACAAGTCGTTCGGGAATTTTCAATTTTCGATTTTCAATTTCCAATTTCAATGGAATGGCTTCGATAGTTTTAAGATTTTGCGTGATATCCTCTCCCACCAGACCATCGCCACGAGTCGAGCCCTGCTTGAAAACTCCGTTCTCGTAAACCAACTCTACCGACAATCCGTCGATCTTATGCTCGCAGTAAAACTCTTGTTTAACCGGGCGACCGAGATAATTTTCCAAGCGCTTCAGCCAATCCTGAACATCTTCCTCCGAAAAAGCGTCATTCAAAGATATCATCGGCTTCTCGTGTTTAACCTTTTTAAATTCTTTGAGCGGTTTTCCAGCCACCCTCTGTGTTGGTGAATCGGAAGTTATCAAATCCGGATATTGCTGCTCAAGATCAAAAAGCTCTTTTTTTAGAGCGTCGAGGGCCTCATCGGAGATTAGCGATTTATTCTCCACATGATAGGCATAGCGATATTTGTCGATCGTCTGCCGCAGTTTGACTATGCGTTCTTTGGCTTGCTTCTTATCCATAACAATATGGATATTATATCACAAAAAACCGGCTTTTTGCCGGTTTTAATCAATCATTTTACGAAGTTTTCTCAATCAACTTCCGATATACCAAAACCGTGGCCATCATGGAAACCGGCACCGTCACGAGCAGGCCCACGAATAAGATCAGGCTGCCGGCCAGGTTGATCAGCGCAAGCACGAAAAGCAAGACAAAAAGTTCCCAGACATGACCCTTGGTCATTGCCCAGCTGGCCTTCAGGGCCTCGATCGGATTCATGCCTTTATCGATGATTAAGTAATCAAAAAACTTTAGGCGGACTGCCAAGATAATTCCGGGAATAATCAAAAGAATTAAGCCGGCCGCCACAGCGACGCCATATAAAACTGAGCCGATGAAATACTTGAAAAACCACGGAGCGCCGGACCAGAGGTCTTTAAAAATGGCCGGATGACCAGCGTTCAGCTTAAGCGAAATCCGCAATAAACCGATGGTCACAAAAGTCTGGAGTACCCAGCTGACGATATTTAGCATGCCCAGCTTAACCGGCTCCTGGCCGATTTCGGCGGCAAACAGTGATGGCAAAAAGGAAACCAAGCCCATCACGATGCCAACTATCAAAAATAATTTGAAGTTTTTCGTAAACTGCCCCCAGCCGTACTCAAGAGTGCTTTTTAAATTAAATAGTTTCGGCATCTTAGAAATATTTATCTATTATAACATGCCCGCAAAATAAATAGAGCATTGAAGCAGTGGCGAGAAATGGCCCGAACGGCAAAGCGTCTTTCCAGCCCCTCTTCCCGCTTAGTAAAATACCCGTCGCTGCTAATCCGCCAAATATAAACGCGCCCATCAGGATCACTAATATCCCCTGCCAGCCGAATAAGAATCCCAGCGCGCCAGCCAGCTTTAAATCGCCTAACCCCATGCCGCGGCCTTTGGTTAATAAGACTATTAGGCTAAAAATTACCAAACCAATCGCCGCGCCCAGCAAATGGTCTTTCCAAACTGCCCAATCGGATATACCTGAAACTCCTATTAAAGCCGCGCCGCCCAGAACCAACGCAAGATTCAGTTGGTCCGGTATCACGTAATGTCGAAGATCGATCAGGGTTATCAGTAAAAGCACGAACAAAATCGCTGTCCAGAAAATTGAGATCGGAAAGAGTCCGAAATATAAAAAGGTCATTACCATGATCAGTCCGCCAACCAATTCCATCAATAAATAACGCCAGGCGATATAGGAGGAGCAGTTACGACATCGGCGCCACTGGATTAAAAAGCTAACTACCGGAATCAGCTCGTACCAAGCGAGAATTTTTTCGCATTTTGGGCATTTTGACCGGCCGCGCACGGTTCCGTGGCCGAAAATTGATCCGCCGGGCTGATAGCGCGTCGCGAGAACATTCACAAAGCTTCCAAGGGCGGCGCCGATCAGAAATAAAAACGCGTAAACCATATCTTGAATTGTAGCATTTTTTCTATTAGGATGGCCTCGATATGGACTGGCTCAAAAATACGGTGAATTGGCTACTGGAAGCTATTTTCCCAAATAACTATTCCGTGAGCGGCATCAAAATCAGCGACACTTTCTTTTGCGTGGTCTGCAAGGCGCGCCTTCCTAATCAAAAAAAGATCTGCCACAAGGATTCTCACTGCTATCTCGCGGCCGCCACCAGCTATCGCGAGCAAAAAGTCCGTGACTGGGTCTGGCGTTTGAAATACCGCGGCGCAACCGGCAATGCCCGACCGCTCGCTACCCTGCTCGCTGCTTATTTAAAAAATCTTAACCTGCCTTTAGAAAAATATCTGATAGTTCCCGTACCGCTTTCTTCCCAGCGTTTCCGGGAACGTGGCTATAACCAGTCCGAACTTATTGCCGATTTATTAAAAGAAAAACTTGGCATTGAGGTCGCCAGCGATGTCTTAGTCCGCATCCGCCACACTGCGCCGCAAGCCGAGCTCAACGAGCCGAAAAAACGCGTAAACAATGTCGCTGGTTGCTTTACTGTCTCTGAATTGCCGAAAAATAAGCGGGCGAAAATTATTTTACTTGACGATGTCTGCACTTCCGGATCAACTCTCCAGGAAGCCGCCAAAGCTCTCAAAAAAGCCGGTTTTAAAAATATTATCGGATTGGTAGTTGCAAAAGCAGGTCAATAAAAAGAACCGCATTAGCGGTTCTAGGCAACGATACTGAGAAGTTCTTGTAGCGAAGAGAGAATATAATCGGCTCGGGAAAAATCTTGATCTTTTGACCATTCCGTTGGAACCACAGCGCAAGGAAGTCCTGCTTCTTTTGCTGAGATCAGTCCAGTCGCCAGGTCTTCCACCGCGATGATCTCTATGGCCGATAAACGTAGCTTCTTATGGGCTGTCATATAAATCTCCGGATGCGGCTTCCGATGCTCCACGTCGTCTCCGACGGTAATATGCGTGAAGACATTCTTAAGACAGAACCGGGTAAGAAATCTTTCGACGATTGGCCAGCTATTATTTGTGGCCATTGATAGGATTTTCTTTTGTTTAAGAAGAAAGTGTAGCACTCCTATTACGCCGGGCATCAATTGCGCCAAATCGGTATCCCAAAGCTCCAGATAATTTTCGTGATTCTTTACAAATAAAGAATCGAATAAATCCCCCGATAAACCAAATTTTTTTAGAAAGACCGGAATAAAATCTTTTGACGATCTGCCGGCCAGCCAGGACTGATCCTCTCGACTGAGCGGATGACCTAACTCCTGAAACGTCTTAACAGCAGCGCCGATATTAACTCTTTCGGAATCAAGAAGAGTACCATCAAGATCGAAGATTACGGCTTTGATCACGATATTTCCTTTCTAAAGAACCAGCTAGATACTACTCAATTTTAGGAAAATTGACAATTAATCCCCGTTGAACCGAAATTTTCGGAGGGCGAATTTTCCAAGCTCGATCATAATCAGGTTTGCCAAGCCGACGCCTAGAACTCCGAGTAACCATGGCAAAGGCAGGGCCACCGTGCCCATTAAGTTTTGCAGTGGCAGCCAGTAGACAGTCGCTAAGATGCTCACCAAACCCAGAATCGAACCGACCATCAGCATTGGGTTGGAAAAAGGATTATAAGCCCAGATCGGCTGACGAAGGCTGCGTATCGAAAAGATCAAAAGCGTGGAATAACTTCCGAAAGCCGTGAAGATAAAGGTCTGGACCACCAGCGGATCATAACCAGCCCGCAACAGCCACCAATATAAGCCGAATAGAAGCGCGCTAGTCGGCAAACCCACCGCGAAGGTCAGAAAGCTCATTTCTTTATCAAAAAGATTTTTGGAAATTTTCCGGCGGGACGCAAGGTAGTCAACATGATTTTCAAAGGCTAAAGAAAGCGCAGGAAAGCTATCAGCCACGAAGTTCACAAATAAGATCTGAAGGGCGTTCAGAGGAAGGGCGATGCCAACTATCAAAGCTCCGCCGATCAGAATCAGCTCGTCAAAAACCGAAGAAAAAAGATACACGATGACTTTGCGGATATTTTCGATAATTCTCCGGCCTTCTTCGATCGCGGCCACGATCGTGTCGAAATTATCATCCAGCAACACCAAGTCAGAAACATCTTTCGCTACATCCGTGCCCGAACCCATCGCTATGCCGATATCCGCCTGTTTCAGGCTGGCCGCGTCATTTAGGCCATCACCCGTCATCGCTACCACCTCACCGAGGTCTTGTAGCGCTTTTGCCACCCGCAATTTTCCTTCAGGACTCACCCGAGAAACGATCTTCAGAATTGTTAGCTTATTCTTTAGTTCCTCGTCGGAAAGCGCGTCCAATTCTATTCCATCGATCACCTCGTCTCTGTCTATATGTATGCCCAACTCCTTCGCCACTGCTTCTGCCGTGCCACGATGATCTCCGGTCAGAATGATGGTGCGGACTCCGGCTTTCCTGACTTTTTCGATCGCTTCCTTGGCGCTCGGCCGGACCGGATCCCTGAACGAAAGCGTTCCTAAAAAGTTAATTCCTAGAAAAGCATCTTTGTGGCGGAGAGAGAAATTATCCGGCTTAGTAACAACTCTGGTGGCTAATCCTAAAACGCGTTCGCCCGCGAAAGCCATTTTATCGATCTCGCGTAAAAGTTTTTTCCGCTCCGTCTCATCAACATCCGCGAATTTCAATAATATTTCCGGCGCGCCTAAAACATTTAAAATATGCTGGTCGCCAACCTTGACCAGAGAGGCAGAAAATTTATTTTTTGAGGTGAATGGCAGATAATCCAGCACTTCAATTTCATGCTTAACTTCGTGGAGTAAAATTCCCCGCTCGGCGGCGGATTTGACCATAGCGATCTCCAGCGGACGTCCGATTATCCGCCATTTATCATAATTCTCACGCTGATTTTCCACGACGACATCAGTATTTAAAAGCGCGTACTTTAAAATTTCCGGTTCTTTTACCGAGCGATCAAAGATTGAAACTTTGGAAAGATTCATCTTTGCCTGCGTGAGCGTGCCGGTTTTATCGGTCAGAATCACGGAAGTATTACCCAGGGTTTCTGCAGCTAGGAGTTTTCTAACCACACCATTCTTTTGCGCCAGACGTTGAACTCCGATCGCCAAAATAACGGTTAAGGCCACCGGCAAACCTTCCGGCACCGCGGCCACAGTGATCGCCACCGAGATCAGGAACATTTCCAGCGGCGCTACTCCTAATGAGAGGCCGAGGAAAAATATGCCGATCGTCGCGGCCACCAGGATTGATCCAGTTTTCAAACTGAAATTGAAAATCGCCCGCTGAAGTGGCGTGGTTTCTTTTTCTGATCCCGCTACCAATTTAGCGATCTTGCCAAGCTCAGTTTCCGGGCCAGTCGCCGAAATCACCGCGTTCGCGAAACCTTGAACTACCAACGTACCGCTGAAAACCATCGATTTCCGATCGGCCAATACCGCCTTAAAGCTGGATGGTTCGGTATTTTTCATGACCGGCAATGATTCTCCCGTTAGAATGGACTCATCCACCATAAAATCATTTATGTAGATCAACCGTCCGTCCGCCGGCACCCGATCACCTTGCGACAGATGCACTATGTCTCCCGGTACCAGATCGGCCGCGTCGATCTCCACCTCTTGGCCATTCCGGAAAACCCGGGAACGTTCTTTGATATAAGTTTTGAGGTGAGCGAGCGCTGACTCGGCTTTGCTTTCCTGATAAAAACCCAATCCGACATTCGCCATAATTGCCGCCAGGATCACCACGGCGTCTTTGTAGTCGCGTAAAAAAATCGTGATCGTGGTAGCCGCGACCAGTAGAATGATCAGTGGGCTCCGGAATTGGCGGAGAAATATAGAAACCTTGGTTAGCTTTGTCCGTGGTGGTAATGAGTTCTTTTTGAAAAGCGTACGCCGTTCTTCCGCCTCTTCCTCGGTCAAACCGCTCTTGGTGGTCTCAAGCGTGTCTAAAACCTCTCCAAGCGGTAAGGCCCAGAATGAGCGTTTGAGTATGTCTCTAGTTAGCTGCATACCAGGTAGTAGAAACTCGAGTGGGATTTGAGCCAGGTAAGCTCGAGTTTTCACTACCTGGCATATTTATGACTAAATAGGCCTAAAACCGGTGGCTCTTACATTAATGTTAACATACGCGCTGGCCCGTCTTGTTTGCTTGATTTTCGCCGAATTAGGTGTTAGTGTATTGGCAGTTCATTTCAAGGATTTGATTTAGGGAGATGACATGTACCGTTACAGCTGGACCGAATTCGGATCGGATTTTAAAAAGATTACGAAGAGACTACGTGGATCCGCCTGGAAGTTCACTTCGATCTACTGCGCGTCTCCCGGCGGAATGCCGCTGGCCGTCTGCCTGTCGATCTATTTAGGCATCCCGATCCAGAAGGATCCTCCGTCGGACCAAAACAAAAAGCATGAGTTGGTTTACGACTCGGAGCTGCTGGTAGTCGATGATGTGGCCAATACCGGATTGACCCTGGGCGCGCTGCATCTCGCCGGATTCTTCATTGTGACTCTTTTCCGCAATCCGGAAGGAAACGTCACGCCGAACATTTATATGCACGACAAGGATACGCGATACATCCTCTTCCCCTGGCAGTCGGAAAAGGCGAAAGTTAAAGCCTGATAAATTTAAAGACGCTACACGTGTAGCGTCTTTTTTATTTTACTTTTTGTCCCACCGGAAATACAGGCAGTCATAATTCACTTCATCACTAGGCCTATAGTCCCCGGCCTCCCACCGAATTCCGTTTTTATTCGCGTACTGACACAGCAGGGACTTCACTGCCTCATAAAGTTCGTGAGATGTTCCGCCGCTATCTAGAACCATTAACCTAGAATTTCCATCCCGAGCCGCTTCTTTAAGTTTTTGGGGCAGTTCAGCGATCATTTCCTTGGCGATTTCCCAAGCTTGTTTGGCGATAGTCGCCTTCCTGGCTTCAGCCTTAACCCGCTCTTTTTCCTTATTCCTTAGCGCGGCGCGCTCCGCCGATATTCGAAGCTTATCAGCTAAACTCTTCTTCGGCATCTGCCGCCTCCTTTCAATGTACGGGCTTATTATACCGTCAAAATCAGAAAAATCAATGACTTATTTATCTAAATATTTGCCCGCTAATTCATCAACGAATTTACTAATTTTCCGATCTGGCGCATCGAATACCAAAGCCTCCGGTGGCGTACTGCCAATCAGGGTGTGCCAAAGCTCAAAATCCCTTATTTCCGGATTGGTCTTTTGGAAGTTGATCATTTCTTCCGAGGCTTTTTCATATTTATCTAAATCATTAAAAATCTCATGCTTAACCTTTTGCGCTAAGGATTCGTAGTGGCCGCGATCTTCAAATTCGGATTCGATATTTTTTTCTGGGTTTTCCATATTTTTTGGATGAACTCACGAAAATAGCGGAGGCGGAAGGATTCGAACCTTCGAGACCATTGCTGGCCTACTTGTTTTCAAGACAAGCCCTTTCAACCACTCAGGCACGCCTCCGCTATTTTCATCAGCTTTCCCCGCGCTTTATTTAAATTTAGCAAATGTATGCGGGATTGCGATTTGTGGCTTCGCTTCGCTTAGACAAATCGGGAACAAGATTCGTCGCCTTTCAGCCCCACCAATCTCCCGTATTATATCACCAAAAAAGCTTTATTCCAAGCTCTTTATCTGTTAGGCTTCAGATATTCTTTGAAAACAAAGGCGGAGGTCAAATGAACACCAAATTCATCGAAACCGATCCGGCCATCGCGAAAAAAATAATGGGCCCGGATTGCGTGACAATCGAAGAAGCTCTGTCTATCATTCCTAGTCCGAGAGAATATCTTGACGAGATCGGCCCGGTGCCTTTTTCAACAGAAACGCTTTATCGGTGCAGTGAGCCGAATAATAAACACGTCCTAGTTCCCGGATTTTACCGTGTTGGTAAGCATCCCTTGAATATTGTAAATATGCGCTCGTTTTTCCCGGAACATAAACCGTTATTCGCGCCTTGGGATGCCATAACCATGTCGGTAGTCAGCGGACTACAGCATAGCGTCTGCCCACCCGGCTGGTATCTGCTCTCTAAAGATCTCTTTTCTCGGCAAGATATGCACAAATATTGCGCCAGACAAGAAATGGGCAGCGAGGATGTCTTATGGGCCGAGAACACCGCGGTGTATATCTACTCTTGGTTGTTAATGAAGCGGCTGCGTAAAGAATCTCTATTCCGCGGTGAACCTTTCTTCTGTACCGATAGCATGTCCTTCGGGTATTATAAGATTTCGCTCCAGTGCGATGAAAACCGCATTGCTGTCCTGCCATACATCTATAAAAGCCGGGCAACGCGCGATATAAGCTTCGGACCAAGCCTAGACCCTGAATCGGACACTTTTGAAAATGAAAATAAATAGCCCCGCTAGAATTATCTAGCGGGGCTTTAAATTTTCCGATCAAAAACTAAGAAGGAGTGGTCGTAAATATTTTTCTGATCTTTTGTACCCTCGACCCGATTAACCAAATCCCATTCTTCCCAATCTACTTCGGGAAAATAAGTGTCGCCGGAGAAGTTCTGGTGTATCAAGGTGATATACATCCGGTCAGCCTTATCTATTGCTTCCTGATATATTTGCGCGCCGCCGATGATAAATATCTCATCGACAACAAGCATGCTCTTAAACATAAAAATTGCCGCATTGATAGAGTCCGCGAATCCGCAGTTACCCGATGGCGGGGTCCATCCCTTGGTTCTCGTAATAACGATACTCACGCGCCCAGGCAACGGACGGCCGATGGACTCGAAGGTTTTGCGGCCCATAACCATCACATGATTCATGGTCAGGTCTTTAAAATTTTTAAGGTCAGCCGGCAGATGCCACGGCAACTTACCGTCTTTCCCGATCACTCGATTCATACCCATGGCAACTATCAGTGAGATTCGCATGATGCGGCTCCTTTCTAGACTGCCATCTCTGCTTTGATGCCTGGATGAGAATTGTAGGTCATGAGCCTGATGTCTTCCATCCTGAAATCATCAATGCTTTTAATATCCGGATTCAGCCAAAGATACGGAAGCGGTATCGGTTCGCGAGCCAGCTGGGTTTTTACCTGTTCGACATGATTGTTGTATATATGCGCATTGTTTAAAGTAATTATTACTTCGCCCGGCTTTGTGCCGGTCACCTGCGCTACCATCGCTAAAAGCAAAGCGTAAGAAGAAATGTTAAACGGAACGCCCAGGAACATATCACAGCTGCGCTGAATCATATGGAGCGATAACTCACCCTTACTCGAAACATCGAACTGATAGATCATGTGACAGGGTGGTAAGGCCATCTCATTTAATTCGCCGGGATTCCAAGCGCTGACGATCAGTCGCCGGTCAAACGGATCTTTCTTGATTCTTGCGATAATCCCACCAAGCTGATCAATTTCAATTCCGCCATACGATCGCCACTTACGCCACTGAACCCCGTAAACTCGGCCAAGATCACCGTCGAATTTCGCCTTCGGCTTCCAGTAATCGGCGTTCGCGTTAGCGTCCCAGATATGACAACCAAGCTTTTGCAGTTCTTTATTATCGGAGCTACCGCTGATAAACCAGAGCAGTTCGGCCTTCACGAGATTGAATGGGATTTTCTTCGTGGTAACGATTGGAAAACCGTCGCTCATATCGAAACGCATCGATCTTACAAAAACCGCGCGATTGCCCACTCCAGTCCGATCCGGTCTCGGATCGCCGTTTTCTAAAACGTCTTTCAAGACATCAAGATATTCTTTCACCTGCTCCTCCTTGCCCCGCCATCGGCGTGGGCTTTGTTTTTCAAAAAAACTAGTATCAATTTTAACTGATAAAGGTTCGCCGGACAACTTTACTGACATAAGACAAAGTGGTAGTCTAAGAAAAGTTGTTTTCCATAAGGAGCCGGCCGTATGAAGAAATCCCTCGTCGCTTTTGTGCCGATAATTCTTCTTTTTTCGTGTTATTCTCCGCCCAGAGTTGAGACGTTCGGACCAGATGCTATCTCCAAAATTGATCAGGTCAGGATCGAATCCATCGATTTTTATTCTGACACGGACTTCACCAAGCCGATGCCGCGCCATGAATACATGGATACTGCTCGCGAAGAGATCCACCTTAACGCCAAAAAGTTTCTTCCCTTGTACGGCATGAATCTAATGAACCTGCTCGATAAGGCCGACGCTAACGCTCTCGTGGTTAAGGGAGATGTTTGTATCCAGCCCAGCATTGTCGGAGTTGGTCTCAAATTACGGGCCAAGGTATTTCTCAAAGATACCTACCTCTTTGAAGTTGTTGGTACCGCCGTCAGTCCGCCAAGCTACGCTGAAATAAAAAAGCTTCAGGCAGAATTGGCCGAAAAAATAATCGCCGCTTTCGCCAAGAAACTCGGCAGAGAAAAATTAAATCCCCCCAAATAGGGGGATTTTTATCCGGTGGTGTTTGTTTGAAAAAGTCAGAACCCATTTTGCGGAGAACCCCCACTAAGGAAGCCAGCCCCGCCACCGCTCGCTGCGACTAATTATGTTACCGCCCAAGTCCAGTTGCTACGATATATCGTTATACTATCAACATCAGTCCATGTTGTTGATTCCCACATATCTTTTTCAGGGCTCCCACCAAACTTGCTGGACTTAGCCATATTTTTGTATACATCTTCTGAAATATAAATGTGATAGCCGTCTTTTGATAATCCTGACAATTTTACTGCATAATTTGTAGCATTTCCCACCCAAACAAGATCATTATTATTTTCTCCACGGATTCCACCTCGCACAACCAAGACCTTCCCGACATCAATTCCAATACCAAAATCAAACTCTATGCCTTGGCCTTGCAACGATTGATTATTCTGAAATACAGCATCAAGTTTTGGCTTCAAAACTTTTTGTGCGAACCACGACATTTGTAGAGCGGCCTTCGCCGCATTTGTTCTTTTGTTGTCTCCAATAAAAACCACTAAAACTCCGTCTCCGTTGAAACTCCGAAGCTCGCCATTGTTCAATCTCGCTATTTTTGCTACACCCCAAAGAAATGATTTATACATTCTTGCGGCGGTTGTGCGGCGAAGACTGTCAACTATTTTGGTTGATTCGCGTATATCAATAAACAACATCGCCAATTCAATCTCGTTCCCATTCTTACCAAAAGCAATGTCATCAACATCAGGAATAACTCTACCCTCTGTTATTTCATAATCTCCGCTAAAGAAATCGTCAACTCCTTTTATTATGTCTTCCTTGGTTGCCATATCATATTTTGAAAAGTATAAAGCTAATTACGAGGAGAATCATGCCTGCAAAAAAGATTAAAATAGCATCTCGAAATTGAGAGTGCTTTCGGGTCGCAATCTTTGATGAAACATGAATTTGCTCAACTAGCTCAATTTCGTATTCATCAATATTTGTTTCTTTTATTGCTTTCTTAAAATCTCCGAGATCAAATTTTGCAATATCCCCAAAATAGGTAATGGAATTCTTGTTTTTATCTTTAGCTAATCTGGGAATGATGGCCGAAGTGGATTTATATATACTATACGCGACCAAGATAATCCCCGAGATAAGAATAAGTGTATTTGTACACGAAAGATTTCGAATATTCTCACTTGTCCACGAAAAAACACTCCCAAAAAGAAGCGTAAAAACTACACCTTGGAATGCTAAAAATATACTGACTTTTTGATCGGCGGCTTTTATCCAATCGTGTACTCTCTCCAAATTTGTTTCAAGGTCACTTTTTGTAAGCATGGCTAAATTTGATAATACTCCGTCATTTTATATCCCGGATTTAGTTCGGTTGTGTTCCTTGCATAGCATTTGACAATTTTCTGCAATCGTTTTTCCGCCCCCATGCCAAGGCGTGATATGGTCGGCTTCCATTTCTTCAATATCCCACTTCTGTTTTTCCTTCTTTTCTTTTTTGCACCACGGACAAACACCTCTCTGTCGTTCATACGCCTCACGCTTCATTTTTTCGGTAAAGGCACGAATAGACAGGTATTTTTCTTGCCTCGTCAAAACATACGGATAAATGCCGGACTTTTTGGTAACATCTTCGTCCTGCATCAGCTTCTTAATCTCGGTTTCCAGCTTGGTGGCGTCTAGTTTTTTATCCTTGAATTGGTTATACAACTCGCCCCACTGCACGCTGTTCATTTCTCGTCGATAATTCGGAAAAGTCTTTCGCACCCATGCGATAACATCCTGAAAGTATTGCCACAATTCATCAGCTTTTTTGTCATGCTGATGTTTGGCCATATAATCTTCTATTTTGCCGTCATTTATCCACGAAAGGGAGGTTTCCAAATATTCTTGCCGAATTGGCGAACCGCTAACTAACGATCCGCCGTCGTTCGCCAAGAGATATGCCGCACAGTTTGATTTGCTGAATTTTATTTTTGCATCCGAAAGCCACGAACCAGTATAAACT
>VMGF01000004.1 GCA_007376445.1 Parcubacteria group bacterium Gr01-1014_3
TGAAAGTCCGTCTACAGCTAGAGCGGCTCCTGGAGAATCAGTGGCGATACCGACAAATCCGTTGTTTCCAGATACATAGATGAATGGAGTTGAGGAGCCGCTGTCACCGATTACGAAGATCGGGGTATGGGTACCAGCGATACCAGCGGTGGCTTCGATGGAGAATTCTCCAAAGGGAGTAGTAGAACCAAAACCAATTTTCGCGTATTCACCATGGACCGTAGTGGTAGCTTGGAGACCGTTGCCGATGAAGAGGTCGGAACCATAAACATAGAGATCGTTCAGTTCAACCAGATCCGAGGCGGTTGTTAGCCTGACGATACCTCCAGTATCGGTCCAGCCGGAAGCCGAACCGGCGGTGGTGTCATCATCAGAGCAAACTACATTGCCGGCGGAATCAGTAGTTAACACACCCCCGGAAGCGAAATTGTTGCATTGATAAGTGGCAAGTTTAAGGGAACCGGCGGAGAGGATCAAGCCATTGCCAAAGGTTGAGGTGCCGGTGGTTCCGGTGGTTAAGGTGTCCACGATCAAACCGCCGGTAATTGAAGAAGTAGCTGATGAGGTAATTGTTAGTTTTCCGGAACTTTGAATATCCCCTCCGGTGATCGTCAAACCAGCGGCGGATGATAATCCTCCGGTAGTTTTCACATTGATGCCTCCTTCAAAGGTGGAAGTGCCAGCGGCGGAGTTGGAAATTACTCCATTGAAAGTTGAAAGTCCGTCTACGGCTAAGGCGGCACCTGGAGAATCAGTGGCGATACCGACATTGCCATTGACTCCGGAGACATAGATGAATGGAGTCGAAGAACCGGAGTCTCCGACGATAAATATTGGAGTGTTTGAACCGACGATACCCTGAACCGCTTCGACGGATATCTGTCCAATTGGTGATGAAGAACCAAAACCCAAACTGCCGTACTGACCGGAAATTGTTGAAGTAGCGGAAAGACCATTTCCTAAATTCAGGTCCGAGCCATTAACAAAAAGATCGCCACCCAAAGTTAAATTGCCGGATGCGAAGGTGAATAAAGAACTGGCACCCAACACACCACTGCTGTTGAACTGAACCTGACCATCGTAGCCAGCTGTACTAGCGGAACCACCGCCGCCGCCGATCTCCAAACAGCTGCCATCCGGCATTTCAAAACAACCAGAGCCAAGCTCGATGCCACCAGCAAAAGTGGAAGTGCCGGTAGTACTCGTAACATTCAACGTGGTAGCCGAAACGCCGCCGCCGAAAGTCGTGGTTCCTGAACCGCTTACGGTAAGTCCGGAAGTCGTAATTCCTCCTGAAGTTAATGTGGAAAATGTGGCCGCTTTATTGGTGTCGATAGTTAAATCGTTAGCAATATCTTGGTCCTGAAGCGGGAAAATAATACCCGAGCTTTGGCCAATCACCTGGATAATCGGATTTGATACCGAGCCCGATGAACCCTTGAGGGTGTCGATTTGCTGCTGCTGGTTATTAAGCCGAGATTGATCCAAAACTATCGTCTGAGTTTCCTGCCGCACTTCTATGACCGGATTTTGAATAAACTGCTGAGTAATATTTTGAACTGAAGGTTGGGCTGATCCGCCAGCTGGAGGTGGCAAGAACGGTAACGGCTCTCCCTCTATGTCGCCAAGTGATTTTGTCGGCGCTTCAGTCAAGGGATCTAAGCCGAGAACATTGGCAAAAAACCGGCCGACACCACGAATGGTCAGGTCAACTTCCTCAATTATCGAAAAACGGAAGAGGGAATTTGATAATGAGTTAGTGAGTGCTTGGTCTCGGCCAGCATCAAAACGAAGAGCCGTAGTGACGTTAGATTTTGAAGTCGTCGCTGATTTGATAGTTGTGGGCTCTTTCGAAGAAAGCAGGTTTTTGAGGTTTTTCCCGACTTCTTCAAAAACTGAACCGGAAACTTCCGGATCCTCATCGCCATAAGTCGCGTCAAAAGCGCTCGCGAGCAAAGATGGCCGTGATTCAGCAAAAGTATTCACTGGTAAGGGGCGAGGAGGAATACTGATGCTCGTTTGAATATCAGCTGGAATTTCCGCGGAAACGATCTTAAGCGGACCAGCTTGATTCCTGGTAGTCGCCGTAATCTTTACTGACTGAATTTTAGGCTTCGGATTAGCCGCGGATTCCAGAACCGAAATAAGAGAAGCGGTTGGGGCTAAATTAAAACCCGCCCAGGCGGGCAAGCCGGCTCTCAGAGAAAGGTTCCTTGAAGCCTCCTTCGCAAAGAAGACTAAATTCTCTTCGAGCCGGTCAGCGGAATTTACAAAAATATTACGGACAGTTTTAAGCGCGGTCTCGGCGAAGAATGCCTTAACCGGAGAAGCAAAAACCAAGCTCAAAACTGAGAAGGAAATTAAAACAAAAAAAATGAGTTTTTTGTGGTCAAACATCTCGAAGAGTCTCTACAAAAACCCGTATATATATCATATCACGCAAAAAATAAGCAAATGAGCTCAGTTGTGGATAAGTTATATATAATAGTGAGACAGACAAAAAACCCGCTATTTTTAGCGGGTTTTTTTCCGCCGGCTGGCGGATTAAATAAACTAGTAGCCCTCTAAAGTGTGAGCTTTCTCGTGGCCCTTGATCCGATTAAGAGCTTTGGCTTCGATTTGACGGATACGCTCACGAGTAACTCCGAACTCCTTACCTACCTCCTCCAACGTGTGCGTCACTCCATCATCCAAGCCAAATCTCATACTTAAAATTTTCTGCTCGCGTGGAGTTAAGTCGATCAGAATTTCTTTAATACGATCGCGGAGCAAAGTCTGGGAAGCGCTCTGCGACGGCGTCAGATTGCGTTCGTCCGGAATAAACTCAGAAAGAGTTGAATCCTCGTCATCATCGCCTACCGGAGACTCTAGCGACACGACATCCTGGGAAATTTTCTGGATATGGTGGATTTTTTCCACCGGCACATTCATCTCGATGGCAATTTCTTCCGGCAAAGGTTCGCGACCGAGCTCCTGCAAGAGCCTACGCTTCGCCTGAGTGTACTTAGAAATTGTTTCCACCATGTGAACAGGGATGCGGATAGTGCGCGATTGATCAGCCAGCGCGCGGGTGATGGCTTGGCGGATCCACCAAGTAGCGTAGGTTGAGAATTTAAATCCACGGCGATAATCAAATTTATCTACCGCGCGTGAAAGGCCGATGTTCCCCTCTTGTACCAGGTCCAAAATACTTAAATTCGGACTGCGGTTCACGTAACGCTTGGCGATAGAGACCACTAAACGCAAATTAGCCTGAATAAATTTCCGGCGAGCTTCCTCGTCTCCTTTCTCTATACGCTTAGCGAGTTCTTTTTCTTCTTCGAATTTCAAAAGCGGGGTGCGTCCGATCTCTTTTAAATACATCTGCACCGCGTCTGGCAAATCATCGCTTCCGACGGTCATGTCCTGTAATTCTTTTTCACTGATCTCTTCTTTTGGAAGTTCGATGAGCTGGTTGGTTTCAACCACTTTTATATTCTGTTCGTCCAACTTGTCATAGATCACTTCCAAAAATGCCATGTCCTCTTCGACATGCGGGAAATACTTCAAAACCTCAGTGTCAGTGACGAAACCACGGCCCCGGCCGCGATCAATAAGTTCCTGTAATGACTGAAGGTCAACGCCACGCTTTTCTTCCTTTTTTGTGAGCTTTTTATCGGCGTTTTCAGAGCCCCGCCGGTTGGCGGGCAAGCCTTTTGGCCTGTGGATAACTTGCCT
The DNA here is from genome assembly GCA_007376445.1 of Parcubacteria group bacterium Gr01-1014_3. GTDB lineage: Bacteria > Patescibacteriota > Minisyncoccia > UBA6257 > WO2-44-18 > VMGF01. The sequence goes on from VMGF01000004.1 coordinate 3,718, forward strand.
CTTGACACGAGTCGCTGTTTTTCGAGAATGCTTTTTAGAAACTTTTTTAGATTTTGAAAATGACTTCTTCCCTTTCTTTTTGAGAGGTTTTTTGACCATACCGGGTAGTGAAAATTCGATGGTTAATTTAGATTATTTCGACCCTACAATTACTTAATTAGCTTAATCTTCCGAGCAGATAGTTCACTTGCCGTAAGGCAGTCGAATTTCTACTACCCGGCGTAAAATAAAGAAAGCAAAACCAGTAGCCCTAGGTTTTTGCTTGATTATTTAGAGTTTGTATCTGTTTGGAGATTTTGTCAAACTCGGAAAGCGCCACCGCCAATTTTATCTCGTCTCCCGCATTCTCCGCTTGCTCGATCGCTGACTTTAAAATCAAGCGCTGGTCTTTGTAATTTTCGAGCTGTAGCTGGCGTAATAGCTCCTTAGCCTCATCGCGGATCTTTTCTTCGTCCGTGCTCGCGTCAACGCTCACGCGCAACGATAAAAGATCGGCCACGGTTTTATGCTGGGCTGGTAATTCTACTCCTACTTCCCCATTCAAATAACTCAGAACTTTTTGATACGCGGGAGTCAGAGTTGATGACACCTCCTCGATTTTTCCGCCCGAGGCGGATCCGCCTTTGGCGGAAAATAGATCTTTTCGCGCGACTACCAAGCTGATGATACGCTGACTAAGCAGATCTTTTCTTGGTAATGACTGCGCTTGCGGTGAATTATTTTCCTCCGCCACACCGCTCGGTCCGGAATCTTGCAGGACTTCCATTTCTTCGATCAAGGATTTCTCGTCTACTTTCGTTTTGTTGGCCAATTCTTTAAGCCACTTGGATTTTTCTACCGGACTATAGATATTTTTAATTTTCACCAACACCGCGCGTAGATCCTGCTTGGCAATTTTTGGCTTCGATAAATAACGGGAAAAATAATAGATCATGGATGGTTGCGATTCCTGGAGCATCACCGCTAAAGCCCCTGGATGCGCCTTCGCTATATCCGCCGGATCTTTAAGATTCTGGTTCGCCAATTCCGGCTTGAGCATCATAACTTTTGTAGAAAAATCCATCGCATCAGCCATGTCGATCGCCTTCTCAGTGGCGGCTTGGCCGGCCTCATCCTGGTCAAAAGCGACGATCAAATTGTCGGCAATGCGGCGAATCGCTTTCAGATGATCCACCGTCAAAGCGGTGCCAGATGTGGCAATTATGTTCTGAATACCATCCTGCCAGGCCATGATCAGGTCCATCTGCCCCTCTACTAGAACCGCGGACTTCGAGTCGCGAATGGCGGACTTGGTCTTATCAAAACCGAACAATATCTTGGATTTATTAAAGATCTGAGTTTCCGGACTGTTCACATACTTAGGAGTCTCCCGCCCATCCTGGGCGAGGCTCGCTCCGCCTTGCGGAGCGGCACCAGGTAAAATCCGCCCCGTGAAACCGACCACTTTACCAAAAGCATTACGAAGCGGAAACATCACCCGATTCCGGAAACGGTCTATGTAATTACCCCTTTGGCTTTTAAAAATCAGGCCAGCTCTTTCAATGTCCGCGGTAGAAAAACGGGATTTGATTAAATACTGCAGCAGGGCGTCGAATGAGTCTGGCGCGAAGCCTATTTCAAAATCCGAGATAGTTTCCGGTTTCAATCCCCGTTGGATTAAATAATCCATAACCTGTTTACCCTGAGCATGCCGAAGGGCTTCTTGGAAAAATTTAACCGCGGCCTGATTGATGTCGTATAAAATATTGAATTTTTTCTGGTCTGAATTGCCGAAGCGCTGAAGATCAACGCCGGCTTTTTCCGCCAAAATTTTGAGGGCTTCAAGAAACTCGATATTTTCATACTTCATCACGAAGCTCAAAATGTCGCCGCCGGTATTACATCCGAAGCAGTGCCAGACCTGCTTCTCTGGCGAAACTATAAAAGACGCGGACTTTTCCTGATGAAAAGGACAGCGCGCCTTAAAGTTTTTACCGGCCGGAACCAGCTGGAGATACGGCTTCAAAAACACCGCCAAATCCAACTTCTCCTTGATTTGCTGAACGGTATCACTCATGACACAAGTATACGATACAAATTTTCAATTCTCAATTTTAAAATTTTCATTGAATTTTCAAAGAAACAATTTTCACGAGGTTTGAAGTTTAGAGATTGAGCCTTGAATGAAAATTGATAATTAGAAATTGGAAATTAAAAAGCCCCCGTACATTTCTGTACGGGGGCGAATTGTTGGGACACCATCCGGTGCCTGTGCCGTGTTCGTTCGTCAATCTATACCGGACTGTCCCTGCGGTAGCTACGTCACTAACCCCATCCACCTATGCATTGAAGCATGGTTCCCTCCGTGTAGGAGTTGCGGCCGCCACGACCCCGGAAGTTCCCGCGATTTACTTGTTGCCTTTGCGGTACGTTCCAGGACCCGGCAGCCTCAGTCGCGAAATCAGCCACGGAGCCGGCGGGCCTAACTTCACCCGCCGGCTCCACGCTTGGACAACTACTCGTCCCGCGAACCCCGTCCGCGGTACCGACGCGTCATCCGGACACGCCCGGTCAGCTTCTCGAAATCCTGCGAGGATCCGATGTACACCAGCTTGCCGCCACGAGCTCGCGTCGACTTCGTCTTCTCGACGATGACCCGCTTCTGCTCCTTGGTCACTTCGGACTCCAACTCCGAGTCGGACTGGTTGTAGATGTTCTCCACGAGCATTCCCTCCCAAAAAGTGGTAAATGAAGTTAGCCTCAACGTTCTAAGAGAGATTATAGCATACCTATTAAATCTGTCAAGTACCTGAAAAGACATAGAAAACCCCTGCCTGGCCGTAGCCAAACAGGGGTTTTGAGGGAACTATACTTGGGTTTATTGGCCCAGCATTCCCTCGCCAGGATTGTGTAACCCGCTACTTCATCTTTCACCCCTTTCAAGGTTGGGGTTGTTTGGTTTTGTTGTGAGGAGTAGCCCAGCACCACTCCTACCCGAAGAGTGGTGCTGGGCGTCCTGAGGGAGCGAAGTTCCCTAGACCTGAAAGGTGCTAGGAAAGCCGGTACCCGAGCTTCTTCTCGAGTCGCCGGAGGCTTCGCGCCTCGTTCTGCCTGGAACGCTGCTCCTGGCGTCCCAACTCCTTCGGAGAGATCAAGTTGACCTCACCGGGAAGATCCGTAGAGTCGACATCCGCGACCTCTACGGTCTCGACTTTGTCGTCCTCGTCCATGATCCACCCTGCCAACTGGTCCCACATACAAAACCCTCCTTATTTAGGTTCTGTTGGTATTATATCATACTATACTAAAAATGTCAATAGCCCTAAAACAGGTCTTCTTTAGGAAGCTCTAAGGCCGGTTTTTGGCCTATCGCCCCCTTGATCCGAGTGACCTCTTTTTCGATGATCTCTCCCTCATATTCCCCGCTATGCGCGCTGGAACCTTGATATACTGGCGCTTTCTGATCTAAATGCAAGCTTAACTGGGCTATCGATTTCGCCTTATCCAGAAAACCATAAATGTGAAATCTGGGGTAAAGATTCTGGCTTAAGGAACGATAAAAACGCCACTCTTTAGTCTTCGGATCCTGGCCGTCGTAATGATAACCGGCCGACCGCATCGCGTCTGTCAGATTACCGAAAAAGTTTTTTAATTCGAATTTCATTTTTGTGTATTGCGCGTTCGCTTGGTCGGGCCGCTGGGAATTGCCCAGTCATTCGACTGGGCATCCGGTCGGATGACCGGATGAACCCACGCATTGTCGGGACGCCGGGAATCGCCGCCCAAGTTTCTTGGGCGAGCCTCGCCCATTAACTTAAGTTAATGGGCGGGAACCCGGTCTTAAAATATTTTTGTAATTTTCTCCTACCACCGCCGGCCTTCCAATATGTCTCACGCTTTTTAGCATAATCTAGCGTCGCCACCTTTTCTATATACAAAATCTCAAGAGGCCGGCGATTTCTGGTTGCATAGACCTTACCTGAATTATGCTGTTTCAATCTAATTAAAACATTCTCTGCATAACCAGCATAGGTTTTAAAATCTTTCAGGCTTTTCAAAATATATATAAAATACATCTTCCTTGTCAGGCCACGGGGTAACGCTCCCCGTCCTCGCCCACCCCAAGGGCGTGCGCTGCTTTTACGCTATGGCCTGTTCTTCTCCTACTCTACTAAAAATCCCTTTCGCTGGAAAGGGATTTTTAAGCTTTGATTGGTTCGGCTACTTTCGCAACCGCTGGCTTCACAACCGCGGGGATTACTTTCGTGTGCAGTTTCTTCATGCACTTCGTGCAAATCAAAGCTGACTCACCGCTGGGGAGTCTGGCTTTCTGAAGATTCGGATGTTTGCGGGTCCAGTTGGTCGGATTGTAGTGGCCACGCAAAAGCTTGCGAGTGCCAGCCATCAATGAACCCTTGCCGCAGATAGCGCATCGTCTCATAGATTTAGTGATTAGTAACTAGTAATTGAGTAATTGGAAATTACTTGAATATATTAATCTAAAAAAGCGATTTGGTCAAGAGCTTGGTTCTTATCAATTTTAAATTATAAATTTTTAATTTTAAGTGAATTTTAAATTTTGAAATTAGTAATTAATTTAAAATTTATAATTAAACCTTTAAAATTAAAAAACCCGCCAATGGCGGGTTTGATGTACTAGCTCCCTTGAGCTGGGGATCGGTATTCCTTGCGGTATCTTTCGGTTTCTCTCTTGATGTCAAAATTAAAGCCGAATGAGGCAGTTGTGAGGATCGTGTCTTTGTACGATCGGCCAGTGAAAACTAGGTCGGTCTTTTTGATTAGAAGCACGTGCGCGGTAAAAGCCAGCGGAGCTGTTGGCGGACCAAGCACGATACACCACTTAACCAATGGTCCGGCAATCTTCGGATCTCCAGATTCCGGCCATTCGAACTCATTAACTACTCCCCCGATCGCCCAGGCTACTCCGGCATGCTTGAACATGACCTCTTTCAGTTCTCCGCTCTGAATTCTCTCCACATAGTCATGGTTCAGAATAAATCCGAATAATGGACCAACTAACGGCAATTTACCGAGTAGGCTCAGTCCAAGATTACGGAACCAACGCATACTCAGCATGCAGCCGCATAAAAACGGCAAACCGACAAATAAAATCGCTAGATTGATCGCTATATTAATGGATTGATTTCCCACAAAACTATAGCCGATATTTGTGATCCAGTTCACTACCGAAACCAGAACGGCAACGATGACCAGGATCGGAATTAAGGCGATAAAGCCAAGCTTCAGCTTGCCCCAGAGTGTTTTCACTCGCTACTCCTTTGGTCTCGGTAAGAGGTACTTTACCACAAAAACACTGAAAATTCCAACGATGGCGCCAGATAAAATATCCAAAGGCCAATGCGCTCCAGCAAAGATCCGAGCCACTCCCATCACAATCGCCGCGGCTAAAACCCACCACTTCCAACGATAATTCAAAACAATCAAAGCCATTGCTAAAGCGAAATAAAATGAAGCGTGGCCGGAAGGAAAAGCCGGACTGGAAAGATGATTAACCAGCGGTTCAAAATCCAATGCCACGAATGGACGGAGGCGAGGATAGATGAACCGGATCGTTTCAGCTATCAGCCCACGGGATAGAAGCAAAGAAAGTAAAATAAAAATAGAATTACTGATGAACTTAGCTTTTTCGGAAAGTAAAAAGGCAATGGTCGCCAAAATTAAAAAATAGCCGAGATACTTGGCTAAAAAAATACCGGACAAATCCAAAAGCCGGGACGCTCCGGCCAGATCATGAACTAAGTTAAATAAATAAAGATCTATACTTCTCATACTTTAAAAACTTTAAACTTCTAACTAACAACTATCTTCGGACGAACGGCAAAAGAGCCATAAAACGAGCGCGCTTAATGGCCTGAGCTAAACGGCGCTGATGGCTGGCGCAGGTTCCGGTGTAGCGAGGATCGATAATTTTAGCCTGACCGGAAACAAACCGGCGGAGCATCTCCGGGTTCTTGTAATCGATATCTTCTATATTTTGTGAACAAAATGAGCACTGTTGAGTCATCATAAGTTTAGAATGGTAAATCTGTACTGGATTCTTCGTCTATGTTGATCGTAGGAATCTCTTCGACCTTCATCTCCGGAGCCTTAGGCGCGACGGCGCCGGCGCCTTCCGCGCGGGCTTGCCCTGAGCTTGCCGAATGGGCTTGCCCGCCTTGGCGGGGACCAAACTGAACGGTCTCGGCCACTATCTCCGTGGTCTTCCTCTTCTGACCCTGCTTGTCATCCCAGGAACGGGTCTGCAATCTACCCTCAACCATCAATAAACTGCCCTTGGTCATAAACTTGCTAATAACCTCAGCCTGCTTGCCCCAGGCAACGATATTGTGGAACTCAGTAGAATCCTGCTTTTGACCGTCCTTATCTTTCCAGACACGATTGGTGGCAATCGAAAAACTGGTAACCTGCTGGTTGCCCGGAGTTACCTTGAGAATTGGGTCTGCCGTCATACGACCGATTAAATATACTTTGTTGAGATTCATATCTTTATTTTAATATTTCTTCCAAGGTTTTTTCCAGCTCTTCATTGCTGACCGCGCCAGTAGATCCGACGGAGGGTTCTTTCTTGGCGATAGCGGTAGTAGTGGATTCAGCAGCCCGTTCTACGCTCCTGGTACGGATCGCTCTTAATTTGACCGGAATATAAACCGTAACCAAAGATCGCAAAACTTTCGCGTTGTGCCGGAGAGCAGCTTTAACTTCAGCAACCTCATTGGTCATCGCCTTGAACCTGATGAAGCCAAAATAAGCCGAAGTATGCTTCTTGATCGGGTAAGCCAAGGAAATTTCGCTGATCGGTTTCGCCGTAGTGACTTCCGCCTTAATTTTAGCTAAAAGATTAGTGATCTCCGCTTCAGCTTCAGCAGAATCCAGTAAAAAAGCGATTTCGTATTCTTTTTTCTCCAAATCTGTGTCCATTTCGTAAGTGGTCTTATATTAGTGGATTATTCTTGTTTTTTCAAGTCTTGACCTTCGCTGTCCTCTTCGGAGGCCAAAGAAGCTCCGTGGAGCGACATAGACTCACCGACCGGGATCAAGCGACCGATAATTACGTTTTCCTTCAAACCACGCAAGCGATCCACCTTACCTTCGAGGGCGGCGTTGATCAAAACACGCGCAGTCTCTTGGAAAGAAGCGGCTGAGAGGAAGCTTTCGGTAGACAAGGCAACTTTAGTGATGCCCATCAGAAGCTGCTGAGCCTTAGCCGGGGTTTTGCCGGCGGCCTTAAGCGCGCGGTTAACTTCCAAGAAACGGGACTTCTCAATCACCTCTCCAACCACGAAGTCGCTGTCGTTGTCTTCTTTGATCTTCACGCGAGCGAACATCTGGCGGACGATAACCTCGATATGCTTGTTGTTGATGGCGGCGCCTTCAGACAAATAGATCCTCTGGATCTCGTGAACGATGTATCTCTGAACAGCTTCCGCGCCACGGAGGGAGAATAATTCTTTGAGTTCCAAATTACCTTCGCAAAGCTGATCACCGCGCTTCACATCGGAACCAACTTTCACCAAAACATCCACAATTCTCGGTACGACGTACTCCTTTGAACCTTTGGCGGTCTTGAGCATGATCGTGCGGATCAAACCTTTGTCCTCGATAGACTCAATCATACCATCTTCCTCGGCGAGCAAAGCTCGGCCTTTTGGCGGACGGGCTTCGAAAATTTCTTCAATACGAGGCAAACCGTGCGTAATATCTGAACCGGCGACACCACCGATGTGGAAAGTTCTCATAGTGAGCTGAGTGCCAGGTTCACCGATAGATTGGGCAGCTACGACACCGACAGCTTCGCCAAGTTTGATCGGCTTGTTGTTGCCAAGATCAAAACCGTAACATTTGGAACAAATACCATAGAGAGTTTTGCAAGTGATCGGAGAACGGAGTTTAACGCTTTCAACTTTAGACTTGTCGATCAGCTCGGACATAGCCTTGTCCAGAGTATCTCCGGCTTCGGCGACTTTCTTTCCATCAACTTTAATATCTTCCAGGGTGGTGCGGGAGAATAAGCGGCTGGCAAAAGTGCTGCCAAATTCCAAGCCATCGGTGCGGTTCATCACAGTACCCTCCTTGGTGCGGCAATCATTTTCCTTGATGACCAAGTCCTGACAGACATCCACCAAGCGACGAGTAAGATAACCGGCCGAAGCAGTCTTCAAAGCGGTATCGGTAGAACCCTTACGGGCGCCGTGAGTAGAAATGAAATATTCGAGCACACCGAAACCTTCTTTGAAAGAAGAAGTGATCGGAAGCTCAATAGTTTCACCTTTAGGATTTTGCACCAAACCTTTCATGCCGGCCATCTGAACTGGCTGAGACCAAGAACCTCGAGCGCCGGAATCAATGATCTGATAAACCGCGCTGTTCTTGTTGAGGGTCATAGGAACTAATTTCGCTAATTCGGATTTAACCTTATCCCAAATGGAGATAATTCTGGCGCGGCGTTCGGAATCGGTCAGTAAACCTTCCGCGTACTGCTGGAAAACCAAAGCCACGGCGGATTGCGCCTTTTTGATCATTTCCCCTTTTTGCGGTGGTGTGATCAGGTCATTGATACCCCAGCTGATGCCGGAATAAGTCGCGTATTCAAAACCAACGAGCTTGATCGCGTCGAGATGTTCACTGGCGCTCTCCGATCCATACCGGGCGATGATCTCGCTGGTCAACTTGGAAAGTTCTTTTTTGTTCATAACTTTATTCACAAATCCGAAATCCTTTGGTAAAGCTTCGTTGAAGATCAAGCGGCCCAAAGAAGTCTCTTCGGCTTTCGTGGATCCGACGCGAATCGGCGCGTTAACGGCAATGATTCCATTTTCGAGAGCCATCATCGCCTCATTCATTGAGCTGAAAACCTTACCTTTACCCAAACCATCGACATCAATGCTGGTTAAATAGTAGCAACCCAAAACGATGTCCTGCGTCGGCACGGCTACCGGATCGCCGGTAGCTGGCTTCAAAAGGTTCAAGCTGGAAAGCATGATCTCGCGCGCTTCTTTTTGGGCTGGTTCGCTCAACGGCAAGTGGACGGCCATCTGGTCGCCATCGAAGTCAGCGTTGAAAGCCGGGCAAACCATCGGAGGAATGCGGATGGCCAGATCTTCGGTCAAAACTGGCTGGAAAGCTTGCACGCCAAGGCGGTGCAAAGTCGGAGCGCGGTTCAAAAGCACTTTTTTATTCTGAATCACTTCTTCCAAAATAGCCCAAATTTCCGCCGGCGCCTGATCGATCAAGCGATTCGCGTTGCGGATGTTATACGCCAAGCCACGCTCAATAATCTTGTTGATCACAAACGGCTTGAACAATTCCAAGGCCATTTTCTTTGGCAGACCGCACTGATTCAATTTCAAACCCGGACCGATAACGATAACGGAGCGAGCGGAATAATCTACGCGCTTACCGAGCAAGTTCTGACGAAAACGGCCCTGTTTACCCTTCAACATATCAGCTAAAGAACGGAGCGGGCGTCGTTGACTGGAGAGCTGTTGCACGCCAAAACGGGCGGAGTTGTCGACGAGAGCGTCCACGGATTCCTGCAACATGCGCTTTTCGTTGACCACGATAACTTCCGGAGCTTTTAATTCCAATAATTTCTTCAAACGGTTATTGCGGTTGATGACGCGGCGATAAAGATCATTTAGATCGGAAGTAGCATAACGGCCACCATCCAAAGCAACCATCGGGCGGAGATCCGGCGGCAAAACCGGCAAAACATCGAGGATCATCCATTCCGGATTGATATCGTTGTTCAATAAAGAGCTGGCCAGCTTCAAACGACGCAAAACATTGCGCTCCTTAAGCGGATCTTTGATCGCCTGATATGATTTTTCCAGCTGTTTATTTAATTTCTTGAGATCGATCTCGCTAAGAATTTTCTTGATGGCCTCAGCGCCAGTACCAGCCTCAAAAATATCCGCGAAACGCTTGGAAAGATTATAAAATTCGGTCTCAGTCAAAACGTGACCAACCTCCAAAGACTCGAGCTCTTTTCTGGCGGCGGTCATACCGGCGCGCAGTTCATCAACCTTCACGCCTTCCGCTCGGGCGGTCTTTTTGCGGACGGCAAACTCTTTTTCCAAAGCTTCCATGGATTTCTTCACGCCATCTTCGTTGACCGAAGTAATGATGTAGGCGGCATAGTAAATTACCTTTTCCAGCTTCATCATCGGGACGTCCAAAAGCACGCTCAGCTTGGATGGAACGTTCTTGAAAAACCAAATATGCGCGACTGGCGCGGCCAGCTTGATGTGGGCCATGCGTTCACGGCGAACCACGGCGCGGGTAACTTCTACTCCGCATTTATCGCAAATAATACCCTTATACCGAATACGGCGGTACTTTCCGCAATAGCATTCCCAATCCTTGGTCGGACCGAAAATACGCTCGGAGAAAAGACCGTCTTTTTCCGGACGCTGGGTTCGGTAGTTGATGGTTTCCGGCTTGGTAACTTCGCCGTGAGACCACTTTAAAATGTCGTCCGGAGAAGCAAGCTTTAATTTTATGGCGTTGAAGTTCATGTTTTTATTTCCTAATACGTGGTTTTTCGGAATCCGAGCCGCCGACGAGCTCTACGTTCAGTCCAAGAGCCTTCATTTCACTCACCAACACATTGAAAGAGGCCGGAATGTTTGGAGCCTGGATTTGTTCGCCGCGAATGATCGCTTCATAAACTGCCGCGCGACCGAGCACGTCGTCAGACTTAACCGTCAACATTTCCTGCAAGGTGTGGGAAGCGCCATGACCTTCGAGCGCCCAGACTTCCATTTCTCCGAAACGCTGACCGCCAAATTGAGCCTTACCGCCAAGTGGCTGCTGAGTGATCAAAGAATAAGGACCGATAGAACGCATGTGGATCTTGTCTTCAACCAAGTGGTTGAGCTTCATGATATATTTCACGCCCACGGTTACCGGTTGCGCGAACGGTTTGCCGGTGCGGCCATCAAAAAGCTTAACCTTGCCACTCTCCGGAATACCCGCCTTAGCTAATTCCACCTTGATCTGCGCTTCGGTAGCGCCAGACAACGCCGGAGTAATCGCGCGATAACCAAGTTTTTGAGCCGCCCAACCCAGGTGAACTTCCAAAATCTGACCGAGGTTCATACGGGAAGCCACGCCGAGTGGGTTCAAAATAACGTCTACCGGAGTACCATCTTCCAAATAAGGCATGTCTTCTACCGGGCGAACCTGTGAAATAACACCCTTGTTGCCGTGGCGGCCGGCTAACTTGTCGCCAGCGGTAACTTTACGGAGCTGAGCAACCTCAACCTGAATGCGTTTAATAATACCCGGCTCAAGCTTGTCGCCATGTTCGCGGGAGAAAATCTTAATACCGATCACGCGGCCATACTTACCGTGCGGAACGGTCAGGGAAGTATCTTTAACGTCATGAGCCTTTTCACCGAAAATCGCGCGGAGCAAGCGCTCTTCCGAAGTTAATTCACTCTCGCCTTTTGGAGAAATCTTACCCACCAAAATGTCGCCGGATTTAACTTCAGCGCCGATGCGGATAATACCCTCTTCATCAAGGTTCTTCAGTTTTTCTTCGGCAACATTCGGAATGTCCGGGGTAGTAAGTTCCGGACCAAGCTTCGTATCGCGAACATCGCAATAAAAATCTTCAATATGAATAGAGGTGAAACGATCATTCTCCACTACACGCTCAGACAAAATGATGGCGTCTTCGAAGTTCGCGCCTTCCCAAGAAATAAAAGCCACGAGCAAGTTCTGACCAAGCGCCAAGACACCGTTGTCGATTGACGGACCATCAGCCAAATTCTGGCCTTTTTTGACAGACTGACCACGCGAAACCAAAGGACGCTGATCAATGCAGGTGAACTGGTTGGAGCGCTTAAATTTATTCAAAGTATAGGTAACTTTTCCTGATTTACCCCTAAAAACGATCTCTCGGCCATCCACGGATTCGATAGTTCCATCTTCCGGAGCGAGCACTAAATGACCGGAGTCGCGGGCGGCTTTTTCCTCCATGCCGGTGCTCACATATGGAGCGTCCGGACGGACAGATACGACAGCTTGACGTTGCATGTTTGAACCCATTAAAGCGCGGTTCGCGTCATTGTGTTCCAAGAACGGGATCAAAGAAGTGGCGACGCTGATAGACTGGTTTGGCGCGACGTCGATCAGGGTAACTTCGCTCTTTGGGCAAGTACCAGGCTCACCATTGATTCGGGCCTCCACGATATCACCCAAAAGCCTCCCATTGTCATCTACCGGCACGCCGGCGTGAGCAATCTTGTGGCGCTCTTCCGCGAGGGCGTTAAGCCAAACTACTTCGCCGGTGATCTTGCCGTTTTTCACGGTAGCGTATGGAGTTTCCATAAAACCAAGATAATTCAGCCGAGCATAGCTGGCCAAATGATTTACGAGACCGATGTTCGCGCCTTCTGGAGTTTGAATCGGACAGATGCGGCCATAGTGGGAACGGTGCACGTCACGAACTTCGAAACCGGCGCGCTCACGAGTCAGACCGCCAGGACCCATCGCGGAAACACGGCGCTTATGCTCCAATTCGGCCAACGGATTGACCTGGTCCATAAACTGGGAAAGCTGGGACGAGGAAAAGAATTCTTTAACGGCGGACATCAGCGGGCGGGCATTCACCAGCTGAACCGGAGTCATAACGTTCGGATCCAGAGTAGACATTCTATCTTGCACGATCCTCTTCATGCGGGCCAAACCCAAGCGGAAGCGGTTCTGCAACAATTCACCTACCGGGCGGATACGGCGATTGCCAAGGTGATCGATATCATCCGGCTCGGCAGTCTGTTCATTATTCAAACGGATAACTTCTTTTAAGATAGCGACTAAATCTTCAAGCTGGAGCAAGCGGGCATCGCCCTTCATGCGCAGGCGCTGATTCAACTGGAAACGTCCGACGGTGGAAAGGTCATAACGGTCCATCCTCTGGAACATCGCGTCAATCAAGCTCTGCGCGTTTTCCACAGTCGCCAAATCACCCGGGCGGATCCTCTTATAGATTTCGATATAGGCCTCTTCCTTATTCTTGGCAGAATCTTTCTTGATGGTCGCCTCCATGAATTTGGTCGGACCATTATCAACATCAGCAAAGGCATCGATGATCTGCTGATTTTCGGACATACCGAAGATCCTCAACAGGTCGGTGACCGGGGACTTGCGGCGGCGGTCGATCTTAACGCTGATCACGCCATCCGGATCGGTTTCAATTTCCAACCAGGCGCCGCGGTTCGGAATCACTTTCGCGCCAAAAAACTTACGGCCGCGCCACAGGTTCGCGGTGAAATACGCGCCGGAAGAACGGATCAGCTGAGGAACGACTACGCGTTCAACTCCATTAATAATGAAAGTTCCACGATCGGTCATTAACGGAAAATCACCAAAATAAACTTCCTGTTCTTTGAAATCCTTCGCCTTACCCTGCGATAAACGCAATTTGACCCTCAATGGGGCCTCGTAAGTAAGATCTTTAAATTTAGAATAGGCTTCGTCGTACTTCGGTTCGTCAAAATAATATTCCGCGAACTTCAACTCTAATTCTTTGCCCGCGTAATCCTTGATTGGAAAAACTTCATCTAAAACTTCTTTCAAGCCGGTTTTCACAAACCAATCACGAGATTGGGTTTGAATTTCCACGAGGTTGGGTTGTTTCACCAACGCGCCGGAATGGGTTGAGAAAATTTTAGTTGGAAGTTTATTAATCATTGACACAAAATGATTACTTAACCGATGATTTAGGGGCAGAAAAAAAGAAAAGACACTACGAGCGTAGGTTTATGCCTTTCCATTGAATAAATAATATAGTACACGAAACCCCCTTATCCTGTCAATAGCTGAAAGTTATCCACAGCAAAACCTGGACTTTTATATAAAAAACTTATTTTCTCAGATACTTCCACTTATTCTCCTTATGTTCCTCAAAATTTTTACTGAAGATAGTTTTTTTAGTCTTAGGATCAGAAAGATAATACAGGTAGTCGGACTTTTGCGGGTGAACCGCGGCCCGGATCGCGCTTAAGCCCGGATTAGAGATCGGCGTCGGCGGTAACCCGTAATACTGATAGGTGTCATATTTAGAATTACCGACTTCTTTGGCATAGTCCACGGTCGCGTCTATCTGTAGCGGCATATCTATCGCCAACCGCCTGTAAATAATGCCCGCGACCAGCGGCCGGTCTTCATCGAACGGAACCTCTTTCTCGATCATGGAAGCCACGATCAGGGCTTGATAAACATTGTCGGCCGCGACGAGTTCCGGCATGGCTTTTTTATAAAAGTTATTCAGAAATCGGCCGACTACATCATCAACTTCGGTGCTCGGAAAGAAACGGTAAGTGTCCGGAAATAAAAAACCTTCCAGCGATTTGCCCTGATAATTCCGGAGCGCCTTGGCCGGTAACACATTTGAGGCGGAAAGTTTTTTATCGATGTACAAAAGATCCTCGCCTTCGGTAACCACTATTTCAACATCTTCCTTCGGCCCACGCACCAGAACCGACACAATCTTCGCGCCGCTCATATTGGAGTTCAGCTCATAAGAGCCAGGCTTGAACCGATGAGCCGATCCGGTTAAGACGCTGTAAAGTTTGAAAAAGATCGGTGAACGGATCAGCCTTTGCTGCTCCAGCGAAGCCGCGATCTCGCGGAAACCATCTCCGGAATTCACCCGGAAAACTATATTGCCGGAAGCGACATGAACACCGCGCAAACCAAATACAAAAAACATTAAAAAAAGCACTCCGGCGGAAGCGGAAAAAATTATTATGGCCTTCCGATAATTAAACATATCGGGTAGTAGAAATTCGACTATTTATTTTCATAAAAATATTCTTTAAGCATACGTCTAAGCAAACGACTACCCTGACTAGTTTTCAGATATCTTTCTCTACGCTTAGCATCTTTCTCATTTCGATATGCTTCAAAATGAACAATTCTCCATGGTCTATAAGGCTTCGTTGAAAAATTTAATCCATGATTATGTTCTTTTAATCTTTTCTCTAAATCCTGCGTGTATCCAACATATAATGACTTGTTACCTACGCTTTGTATTATATATACATACCAGAACATAATCACGGTCGAATTTTCACTACCCGACATATTCTTTAGTTCCGACATCTTTAAAGTAAGTATACCTGATAACAATACTTTGAATGATGCCAATAATCATAAAGTTGGTAAGCAGACTTGAGCCGCCATAACTTAAAAACGGAAAGGTGACGCCAATAACTGGCGATAATCCCAAGTTTGATCCGATGTTTAGAGCGAACTGCGCCAGGAACATACTCACTGCTCCCAGGCAGATCAATTTGAAAAAGTTATTATGGCAGTTAACTCCGATCATAATTATTCTGATCAACATGAAGGCAAAAGCCGCCAAAACTAAAGTTCCGCCAAGTAATCCCCACTCTTCCATGAAAGCGGCGAAAATAAAATCGGTTTCGGCGGCCGGTAAAAATCCAAGCTGAACCTGCGTCCCCTGCCCGAATCCTTTTCCAAAAAATCCGGCTGAACCGATCGCGATCTTCGCTTGGATCGTGCTGTAATTAACGCCCAGAGGATCGTAAGCCGGGTTGGTAAAAGCGATAACGCGTTCCTTTTGATAATCTTTCAGGAAAAAATTCCAACCCCAGAGCCCTAATAAGGAAAAAATGGCGAAGCCGATCATAAGATGCCGCCAATGAATGCCGCTCACCAACAAAAATCCGATCCAGATAAAAAAGAGAATGAGAGTGGATCCGAGGTCTGGCTGGAGAAGCACTAAGGCGGCCGGGATCGCGAAGTACATAAAAGATTTTAATAGCACGCCTACCCGCGCGATACCGATATGCCGGTGCGCGAAAAAAAAGGCGAAAATAATGATCAGCGCCAGCTTGGCCAGCTCCGAAGTCTGCAACTGCACCGGACCGAGTACAATCCAACTTCTAGTACTACGGATGGTTGGCGCCACAAGATAAGTAAGGACCAGTAAACCGATCGCGGCTAAGTAAATGGTCACGATCAGCCAGCGATAGTTCATCAGCGATCGCCAATCGATCAGGGAAAAGCTTAATAATAAAATGGCGCCAAGTAACAGCCAGATGGATTGCTGGATAAAGGACTCAGTATTCTTACTCGCTAAGGACACGAGGCCGCAGGCGGTCAGAAAGAAGACTGAGATGTTTAATAACCAGTCCTGATGTTTAAGGGTGGAAAACATATATTAACGTCTGGCATCGACTACCACATCAATGCTCAAATCTTTGGAAGTTATTGGCTCTGTTACCGGGAAAACGATCTTGAAAGCGCGCTCCTCGAACGGACGAATATCCTGAAGCAGAGTCTTGGAGGCGCCGATTGGCTGCCGGCTTCCATCCGGCATCGTCCTAAAAGCCAACGCGCCAACATTGGAGCGAGGAATACCGAATGACTCAAGATTCGAGACCAGGCCAGTGACGGTAATCTGCTGATTAGAAACCTCGGCCTTCACCTGACGCGTTTGAACGACCGGACGCTTGAACTGATCGGCGGGAATCCAGTTTGGATTCGTGATGACCAGCTCCGGTTTCCGGATAAGATCGGTGGATAATTTTATATTCGGTTCAACAATGATCCGGTTGGTCTCCGCCGGATAGATGAATGAATTTTTGGAAATTGAAGCCAGCTTCGTACCATCGACGCCATAAATATTTAAAGAGTAAGTAAAATCATCGGCGCCGAAGGTGATGTTCGGATTGGCCAGACTGATGATGGCGGTGACAGCTCCATTAACTTTTAAAAGTTCTACGCTAGCCGCTATCGGACGGATATTTTTTAAAGCGCAAGGCTCACAGCCGCCACCGCAATCTACCCCATCCTCGTTCTGATTCTGCTTACTATCAAAACAACTCGCCGTGGCTGAAGAGAAAAACGAAAAACCGCCGTAAAATATGCCGGCGATAATGCCCAAAAAGATACTTCCGTAAATGATCTGCTTAATCAGTCTTTTTGACATGGGTTATTTTTTAAGTATATACTATGGCTAGTTTCTTTCTAAGGGGTAAAAATGAAGATGTTTGTGGTCATCATCGTGGGTTTTCTGCTGATCGGCACTGTCATTTGGGATGCCGACACCATCAGCAATCTCAATCAGACGCTGTCTACTTCACACGCTAACTCCAAACAATTATGTAATTGCCGGCAGCAATTCCTACGCTTAGCTCCGCTAGTTGAACAAGAGATGTCTGGGGAGATCAGAGAAGAATCTCGAAATGCCCTGGATGTTATCGCGTCTAAGCTGGATGTCGGCGCCACATGGAACGATATGGGAGTGATTCAAAGGGATCGGGGAACACTTAGGGCGGCTAGCGAGCTCTTTAACGAAGCCGAAGCCGCGCTCCGGAAAATCGCAATGAGCCTTTCCCGAGAAAAAACGAAATAGCGACCGCCCAATATGGGCGGATTTTTTATTTACAAAATTATTTATAAGGATATCCCGGCGAACTCTACTGTCCCGACCTCCGAGGAAGCGAGTATCAT
The DNA here is from genome assembly GCA_007376445.1 of Parcubacteria group bacterium Gr01-1014_3. GTDB lineage: Bacteria > Patescibacteriota > Minisyncoccia > UBA6257 > WO2-44-18 > VMGF01. Next base: position 21,226 of record VMGF01000004.1, read on the forward strand.
CGAGGTTTATCGCTTTTACTTCCGAGTTCGGAATGGGATCGGGTAGGTCACGATAAACTAAATCACCGAGAAATCTCTATAAACAATTTACTTGCGCGAATTTAATAATTACTATGTCAGTATTTTGATGACCAATCTTTGGTAGTTTGCTCTCTGTACAGAGAGCGCGAATGGTTTATTAGTACTCCTCGGCTAAAACCATTACTGGCCTTACACCTAGAGCCTATCAACGTAGTAGTCTTCTACGAACCATCATCTGATATTACTATCAGAATAGTATCTAATCTTGGGGTAGGCTTCGTGCTTAGATGCTTTCAGCGCTTATCCCTTCCATACGTAGCTACCCAGCGATTCACTTGGTAGTAAAGCTGGTAGACCAGAGGTATGTTCAACCCGGTCCTCTCGTCACGCAAATCACGTATCACTACGTGCGTAGACTATATCTTCACCCATCCAACATAAGTTGAGTTGGGGTGTCGGCGTATTAATTAGAGATTAATAACATCACAATTTCTAATTCCGCCCAGCTCTTTTCACAAAAGGGCTGGGACAAGTCGTTACGGGGTCAATCGAGCACATAAATTATGTGCTTCGACGACTTCCCACGGTATTAACTTTGATCCGTTTTACCAAAAGCTTCTGGACCGAATATCTTTTGCAAATCAAAGCCTCCACCGTTATTAGCCGAATTGTCATCGCGGATTACTCCGCGAAGTAGCAATATTGTTTACTAGGGTCAACTCCCCTCAAATACTAAACGCCCGTAACAGATAGAGACCAACCTGTCTCACGCATATTATTTACACACTTCTCTATTACTAGAGGGATGGACTATACCACGATCCGATTATCATCGGATCACCGACGTATTATCCGCTATCTAGCGGATCCAATCCTTATAGGATTAAGTCTCTACGGGGTTAATGTACGTCGCTTTCGTTTCTTTGAGTAGTTTAACTCACGAAAGCTATCAACTAACTTAGCTAAAGAATTGAAATCTTCTTTAGATTGAATCTTATCTTTTTTATCCAAGATCTCTAGCATTAAATCAACCTGCTCGGCCTTCAAAATCACGTAAGGTTTTATCATTTTTAAGAATATCCTGATACTATCGATTTTACCGATTATATATTCAAGAATTCCATCCTTACGCAACCTTAAATAACCAAGCCCAATCAGAGAACAAATTTTCTCGAATTGAGATCGATCTTTTTGCGATTGAAACAAAACTACATACACCGCTATTTGAAATCCGTACTTATAAGTCGGATTTGGCTTTAGCTGCGCGTAGATGCTTCCATCGCCATCTAGAAACCCTGCAAGATAAGACTTTTGTAATTGAGATAACATACACAACTTCCCTCGGTATTATCCTAACATATGACAGGTTAATTTGTAATATTAGGACTTCACCGATATGAGTCGGTTTTTTCGATTATCATCACTGATAAATGCCGCCGTGTTCGATTGTCGTTCAGGGTTCTTTGTTGACGGTTTGAACCCAGCTCACGTGCCCTTTTAAATGGCGAACAGCCATACGCTTCCCACCTTCTCCAGCGGGGCGCTAGGGCGAGCCGACATCGAGGTGCCGAGCGTTGTCGTCGATAGGAACTCTCGGACAACACCAGCCTGTTATCCCCGGGGTAACTTTTAGCCGATGTCTCTGACCTTTCTATGAAGAGTCATCGGGTCACTAACTTCTGCTTTCGCACCGGCGCGACTTGTCAGTCTTGCCGTCAAGCAGGCTTTTGCGTTTACACGTCCAGCCCGATTTCCATCCGGGCCAAGCCTACCTTAATAAACTCCTCCGTTACTCTTTGGGAGGATAACGCCCCATTAAAACTGCCCATCAGACACTGTCCCGCGACGTTTTTGCCGTCGAGGTTAGACGTTAAAGTTCATAAGATGGCTGTTTCATTGTCGAGTCCATCCGATCCAAAAACCGGACTTCATCCCCTCACCACTACACTACGCAGATAAACTTTAAAATCAATATCAAACTACAGTAAAGCTCCCGGGGTCTTTTCGTCTTGCTACGGGTATCCCGCGTCTTCACGGGAATCGCAATTTCATCGAGCTCTTCGTTGAGACAGTTGTCCAGTCGTTACGCCATTCGTGCGCTTCGGAACTTACCCGAAAAGGAATTGCGCTACCTTAGAACGATTATAGTTA